>CAZEHM010000041.1:0-27798 GCA_964512025.1 uncultured Nitrospira sp.
CCCCCCCCCCCCCCCCCCCCCCCCCCCCCCCCCCCCCCCCCCCCCCCCCCCCCGAGGCGAGGAGGCGACGTGACCGTCGCCTCCTCAAGGCGCAACTACTTCTTCTTCTTCGCGGCTGCCTTTTTTGCCGGCTTCTTCGCTGCTGCTTTCTTCGTGGCCATGAGTACTTCACCCCCCTTCAGAATAAAAGTGTGAACTGATGTGACAGGTATAGCAGAGATTGCGCGGCGAGTAAATTACTTCTCAGCGGATTTTTTTCGATCGGGCGGAAAATGGACGGAGCTTCCGTACCCCGTGGTCGGCTTTCCGGTGAGGTGAAACGGTTGATCGGGACGGCGACGCACGTCGCACTCGCATCGTTCGGCGCGCGGTGTCCGGTGTTCGCCGCGTGCATTCAAATCGAAATGCGATCCGCGCGGATCGGCTGCCTGAGCCGGTTTACAGAATTTCTATATGGCGGTCTCCGCCGCGTGGCCGCGTGGTGCCCGTCATCGATGCGGTCGTGCGGTCCGGCCGATGCTCCATTGAAATGGTCCGGGCGAGGGGACGGCCGTCGTGTCGTTCCGGCCTCGACGAGGAATTGGAGGAGACTGGCTCCTGAAATTTTTTTTCGGGACGGGCTCTCTTCGCCGGGAAAATCCGTCTTCGATGACATGACGCGTTGCCGGGCAGGAGATCGCATACGGACGATGCTGGGTACTTCATCCCGGTGCGATCATCGCTACGGCCCGTCACTCGGGAGTAGCTGAGAGATCATCCGTACGAACGGGGCTGCATCCAAGACCGGTGCGGTGTCGTGAGCGCTGGGGGCTTCGCGCTGATCGGCTACTGGCCTGACTCTCGCTGCCCTTGCGTTGGCCTGTTCCGGAGCGTAGGCTGATAGTAGCTGTTCGCTGCCGCCTCATTCTGAAGGTGGTGCTATGGTCCTCCGTGGAACGTCATTCCATCGGTCCGGACCTGCCGGGTGTATTCCTTTCACCAGACGGGCGGTTGACTGTACCCCGACGGGGCGAAGATCCGGTCGTTCCCCGATTTTCGCGTCGAGCGCTGTCACGGGCTCTGTTTCCTCACCTCACGCCATCCGAATCCGGCACAACGGTCTTCGGCGGCTCGCCGCAGGCCCGGCTGCCAGAGGAGGAAAGGAGGCTGCCATGTCCTATCGCTATAGCAGTATCGACATCATCGTCGGGTTCGGGATGTGTGCCATCGTATTCGGGGCGTTGTTCTTTTTTGTCGCGACCACCGGGACGTTCCTCGTCGCTTCGCAGCCGGCGATGGTCGAGCCGCTGCCCGGTTCAGCCAGCGGGATGGTCTGGCTGCAGCCGGCTTTGGGCCAGGCCATCGTCGAACGGACGCTCTTGCAACGGCAGAGCGACCGCATCACCGCCCAGGCGTCGTTGGAATGGGATCAGGCCCTTCTGGCGCACTATAATTTGCAGTCCATGCCCGGCGGCCCGTTCGGAGTCGTCATGGACCGTGCGGCGGTCATGCCGGATGAACATGCGGCGCGGGTGCAGGGCGTCATGGGGCAGGCCATCGTCAACGGCACCAGGCGCGGAATCCGGAGCGGCATGCTGGCGGCGGACTTTTCTCTGGCCGGCTACAATCGGACCATGATCGGAAACGTCGAGCGCTTGGGTGAACGCATGGAGCATGCGTTTGCGGCGACCTGGCAGCCGCTGCTCGGCCGGTGGATTGTGGATGCCGGCCGGGACTATGCCGTCCGCTCGGCCGGAGTTCAGGAACAACTGGGCGCGGCGATTATCCATGTGGCCCAGGCCAGGACCGGCCTGGAAGCCGCCTGGGCGGCGAATCAATATCAGCTGGGAACGTTGCTGGCGGCGGTGGATCGTACGGCGACATCGGCTGGTCCGGCCGATCAGGTCATGGTCGCACGGATGACGCCTGCCGTTGGAGCTGCGGTGCCCGGGCCGGCGATAGCCTGGCCGGGGATCCCGGTCGGATATCTCTTTGCCGCGATGATCGGGATGGCCTTGGTCTTTTTCAGCGGGCTGAGGCTGTCCGCCATGAGCCGGGAATCAAAAGTTCAGGCCGAGCTGCGGCGCGATCGTGAGCGCTGGGTGTATCGCCCGGCGGCATAACCGGATTAGCCTGGCCGGATGGCTGACGCTTGTACCGGCGTCGGCCATCCGTTGACGCCGGTTCGCTCAAGAAGACGCCGTGAGCGTGCCGGCAGATTGTGAGGGATATCATGGTTATTTTGATTGGGCTGGTGACGATGAGTGCGCTCGTCTGGCTGCTCGCCTGGTCGTTGACGGGAGAAAGCGATGCGGAGCACCGGCATATGGAGGAGCTGAAAGGCTCGTCCAGGCCGTCCATCGCGCCCGAGGCAGTGGTGCCGTTCAGGCGGGCGGCCTGAGCCGTCTTCGGACAGGTTCATTGGCGCCTTGGCGGTGTGATTCAATGCATGGGGAGAGCGGTGTGCCTTTTTCCCGAGGGGATTCGCCTGTCAGGGGGCGAGTTAGAGGGTGCCGTCGCTGTTTGGTTTCAGTGTCACGATGGCGGCCTGTGCGATCTCAATCAGTGATTCGGCTCCTGAGCGTGCAAGCAGTTCCCATTTCCCGCCTGGCGTCTGTCTTCTGAACGACGCCACCAGCTCTTCTCCGGTCCGGCGATGAACGGTGAAGGCAAACACCTGGTCGCAGAACCGGCAATAGTAGAACCGGATGAGAGGTTGAGCCTTCGTGCGATGTTCGCCGATCAACGGGATTGGTCCGGCATCCATCGGGCAGGGGGTGTATCCGGGGGCGTCAGGATCGGTCATAGGTTCAGTTTATCACCGGCAATCGGATTATATGTGAGAAGCGATTGCAGCACGCCGGGGGCGCCGGATACAATCCCGCGCTGAATCTGTGCGGCAGGGGCCGCACAGCTGTGCCCGGGGATGTATGGCTGAACCTGAACAGAAGTCGAATCCGCCCGAGAGGGCTGAACTGGTCGTGAGTGCCGAGCGCCATCAGCAGCTGTACGATATTGTCTCCTATGTGAAGGGGCTGCATCATTATATCGATCCGGATATGTACGACATTCCGCTGAAGCAGCTGGAGGAGTTGGAGTGGTGTGTCGAAGGGGTCGAGTTCGAGTCGGAGGGGGACAAAGAGTGGTACGGCTTTACGATGCCGGTTTCGTGGGATGACTTGCGCTTCATCGAGACGGTCGTGATGGCGGCGGACACCTATTCTCACCGCAAGACGACCGGTTACCGGGTCGAACACCTCACCGATCAGGGATTCGACGATCTGCTGAAGTGGCTTGCGAAGGCGGCAGACGATCTGTTCCTCTCCAAACTCAAACGATCATAAGATTTCCGCCGGCGCTGTCGGGAGTGGCGAGAGCGCTATTCCTGGTGCGGGCGGCCGGAGATGTGTTTTTGTTTGAGCAGTTTGGTGAAATAGGTGCGCTGCAGCTGCAGCTCTTCGGCGGCCCTAGTTTGATTCCATCCGTTTCGCCTCAACGCCTCTTCAAGTACCGCACGGCTATAGGCTTCCATCGCATCGTGATAGGGACGAACCGGAGCGGTGTTCTCTTGGTGTCGTCCCATGGCGGCCGCACCGGAGGGCAGGCACAAATGTTCGGGCTCGATCGTCTGTTGGGTGCATAACACCATGGCCCGGGTCAGGACGTTCTCCAGTTCGCGAATGTTCCCCGGCCAGTCGTAGCTCTGGAGCATCGTTGCCGCGGCGTCGCTGAGCACGCATCGCTCCTGGTGCCCGAGCTTGACCGACCGGCTCAGAAAGTAGCGGGTCAGCGCCGGGAGGTCGTCCTTTCGTTCGCGGAGCGCCGGGAGGGTGATGGTGATGACATTCAGCCGGTAGTAAAGGTCTTCGCGGAACGTGCCCTGGCGGATGGCCTCTGCCGGGTTTTTATTGGTGGCGGCGATAAAACGGACGTTGGCCTGTACCGGTTGGGTGCCGCCGACCCGGTAGAACTGCTGGTCCTGGAGGACCCGAAGCAGATGGCTTTGCATGGACAGCGGCATGTCGCCGATTTCATCGAGAAAGACTGTGCCGCCTTCGGCGATTTCAATTTTTCCCGGTTCGCGTTTGAGGGCGCCGGTGAAGGCGCCCCGTTCATGGCCGAAGAGCTCATTTTCCAGGAGTGTTTCGGGCAGGGCGGCGCAATTGACGGCCACGAAGGGTTTCGCGCAACGCGGACTCCACCGGTGAATCGCCCGGGCCATGACTTCTTTTCCGGTTCCGGTCTCTCCCAGCAACAGTACGGTCACCGGCGAGGCGGCAGCCTGCTGGGCGATTTTGAGTTGGGTCTCCATCCGTGAATTCACGCCGACGACCGGATCGTAGCGCGCGTCGACTTCCTTGCGCAGGACGTCGACCTGACGATGGAGCGCCACCGTTGCCAGCGCTTTATTGATCACGACGGTCAGATGGTCGCCCGAGAACGGTTTCGGGATAAAGTCGAAGGCGCCGAGCTGCATGGCCTGCACGGCGCGTTCGACCGTGCCGAAGGCGGTCAACACGATGATCGGAGGCGCGGCATGGCCGGACGGGGCCCCCGGGGCGCCGTTCGGCGGCGGGTCTTTGGCCGAGATGTCTTTCACCCGTTGAAGAATTTCAAGCCCGGACAGCGAGGGAAGTTCCAAATCCAGGAGCACGAGGTCGGGGAGTTCCTGCTCAATCAGGCGCAGCGCTTCTTTGCCGTCGTTGGCGGTTAGCGGCTCGTGCCCCATCCAGGTAATGCGGGTCTCCAACCCCTGGAGGATGTCGAAATCATCATCGACGATGAGGATTTTAGCACGCATTCCGGTCGGTCCAGAGTATGTGGCTGAAATTGTAGCGAATGTGTACCGGGAAATATACTCCCGACGCATGAGCGGGTCGGGCCGAACGGTTGCTGCACGGTTTGTGCGGACCGCGCCGAGCGCGGGGGACCTGCTCTACCGGTCTGAGAGGTTCATGTGTCGGGTGCCCCTTCCTCATCTCGGATCTCGACGGTTCCGAGTATGTGAACCGGCTGTCCTGCGTGATCCCGGATGATGTGACCTGACCACACGAGGCGCCGGGATCCTGCGGACTGCCGCACAAGCCGATGGCTTAGGACGATGTCGTCCCCGGCCTGGTCTCCGATGCGCTGCAGGGAGGCAGCAAACTGTGCACGATCGTCCTGATGCACGCAGGCCAGCCAATCGCTCAGGGTAAGAGGGTGCGATGTATCGATGGCGCTGAACAGCTGCCCCAACCGCGGGGACCATACCAGTTGCCCGGTGGTGAGATCCCAGTCCCACAAGGCGCTGTCATGCTTCAGCGCCCGGCCGCCGGTGCGGTCCGCCTCTGCTTCCCAGGAGCGGTCCATGATCGATTGCAGCGAGCCGGCCATGCGGGTGAGGCGGCCTTCTATGTCCCAGCTCGCCCGGCCCCGTGCCCTGAACCAACGGTATCCCTCCCGTTTCGTCCGCAGGCGGTATTCGATGTCGTAGGGCTCCCGTTGTTCGATGTGGGCGGTCAAGGCGGTATACACACGGTTCACATCGTCGGGATGCAGCCGGGACGACCAGCTTTCCAGTACATCGGGGAATTCCTCCTGGCTGTATCCCAGCATCTCTCTGACACGGGGAGACCACCAGACGGACGTGTCTGGCGAGCTCCAATGCGATCCTGGCAGCGGAATGCCGTCCCAATAGCCGTCGTTCGATCCCGTGATGACGCATTCCAATCGTTCCTCGCTGCGGCGCAATGCGGTTTCCGCCAGCTTCCGCTCTGAAATATCCCGGATGATCCCGCTGTGGAACGTACGGCCGGAGGATTGCCACGAGGACAGCGAAAGTTCGATGGGAAACTCGGTGCCGTCCTTTCTAAGTCCGTGCAGTTCCACCACGGATCCCCGCAGCGTCCCGGTCCCGCGGGATTTCATGCGCGCGAGCCCTTTCGTATGGGCTTCGCGGTAACGTGCCGGCATGAGCGCGGTCAACGGCTGTCCGATCGTCGATTGATCGGTGTAGCCGAACAGGCGCGCCGCGGAGCGGTTCCAGGAGAGAATCAGGCCTCGATCGTCGGCTACGATGATCGCATCCTGGGCGGATTCCACGATCGAGCGGAACCGCTCTTCGCTTTCCCTGAGCAAGCATTCGACCTCCGTAACCTTCGCGGCGAGTTCATGGGTGCCGATCGCCCGGCGGAGCACCTGTCTGAGCTCTTCGCGATTGTAGGGCTTGGTCAAATAAGCAAAGGCTCCGCAGGTGAGCGTCCCGATGGTTTTTTCGGTCGAGGTGTCGGCGGTCAGAATGATGACCGGCAGGGAGGGATCGTGTTCTCGAACCATCCCCAGTACGTTGAGGCCGTCTCCGTCCGGCAGCGTCAGATCCAGCAGGATGGCTTTAAAGCGGGACGTACGGGCCTGTGCGATGGCGTGCGCGCAGGTGCCGACGACCCGGACCTCATAGCCGTCGTGGGCCAACAGGTCTTGAAGGCCGACCACGATGTCCGGATTGTCCTCGACGATCAACACGGAGTGGGGCATGCTCAGACCTCCATCGTCGCCGGATCGACCACTCGGGGAGAGACGGCGGCGTATGTTATGGCCCGGGTATGAGTCGGTTCGGAGGCGGATCGGCCTTCTGCAGGATGATGTGAAGAGGTGGTGTGAGAAGGTCGTGTCATATCGCCTCTGGTTCAGAGGACGCGGGAAGCGCTGTATACAAGACAGCAATGTCCGTGCCCAAGAGAACAGATCAGCCCGGCTGAGAGAGGCGGAGAAAAAACTCTTTAGATTTCGATATGAGCCGGAAGGGGAGGGACGAGGGGGAGAAGATTGCCGGTGAAAAGGCTGCATCGAAAGAGATTCAGACTGAATCAGATTGGATCTAGCCTGAGTATCTAGTTGTTTCACCGTATTCGTTCGCCGATTCAGCGGGAAGCGCCCTCGCGCTGCCCGGCAGTCTGCCGGCGCGCGGCTGTGTTCGATGGACGGGAGGCACGGGGGGATATCAGGAGTCGGTTCCCTTGGAAGGGGCGAGCGGGAGGGTAAAGTAAAAAGCGCTGCCTTTGCCGACGGCGCTCTCCACCCAGATCCTGCCGCCGTGAACTTCTACGAGACTCTTCACGATGGCCAGTCCCAATCCCGCTCCACGCGTATCGTGGGTCGTTTCCGCGCCACGGAAAAACTTGTCGAACACCCGCGGGAGTTCGGCTTCCGGGATGCCGCAGCCGGTATCGGTCACGCAAAACCGCAGGGATTCCATGTCCCGGTCGAGCGCGGTTTCGACCCGGACGGAACCGTCGGACGGGGTGAATTTGAGGGCGTTTCCGATTAAGTTCGTCAGGATTTGCGTCAGATGGTCGCGGTCCGCATGAATGTATTCTACGGCCGGCGGGGGCATGGATTCGAGCATAACCGCTTTGGCGCTTGCGAGCGACCGAAGATTTTCGATGACATCCCCGACCACGGCCGTGACGGGGGTCGGTTCGATCCGCAGTTCAATCCGGCCCGATTCGATGCGCGAAAGGTCGAGCAGATCGAGAATCATCCTCGTCAGCCGGTCGATGTTGAACTTGATGCGATTCAGGTACTGCGCCTGTTTGTCCGTGACGGGACCGGTGAGCCCTTCGAGCATGTTTTCCACGTAGACCCGTATCGACGTCATCGGCGTGCGCAATTCGTGGGAGACAACGGAGACGAACGTGGATTTGAGCCGGCTGATTTCCGCGAGTCGGTCGTTGACCTCCTCAAGCTGGGAGGTGCGCTCGCGCACTTTCTGCTCGAGTCCTGCGTTGAGTTCTTCGATCTTGCGGTAGGCGGCCACGTTGTCCAGGGCGATGCTCAACTGGCTGGCGAAGGTGATCATGATGTCCATGTCTTCCTGAGACAGACTGTTGATCTGGTTGCGCTCGACGGTCAGGCAGCCGATCACGCCCTCTTTCGCGATGAGCGGAACGGAAAGGAACGACCGGGCGCCGGTTTTCGCGATCAATTCACGGTGCAGCGGGTGGAGCCGGTCCATGATGTCCCCGGCGTTCCTGACGAGAAGGGGATGCCCTTGAAGCAGGATCGTCCCTTCAATCGTGGTCGGATCGGTCACCGGTATTTCAATCTGCCCGGCCCATGCCGCAATCTCGGGCGAGACTCCCGACAGGCGAATGCCGTGAGAGAGCCGGCGGACGGGATCGTGGAAGGACAGCATCACGCGGTCGTACGAGAGTTTTTGATTCAGGATCTCCATCGCATACTGGGTCAGCAGATCCTGGTCTCTGGTCGACGTGAACGTGAGGCTCGCCTGATGGAGGGTGGTCAAATGATCGACGCGCCGCCTGAGCTCGACCGCAGTCTGTTGCATCTCGACATAGGCCTGTTCGAGTTCTTCGTGGCGTACGGTCAGGGAACGGGTCTGATCTTCGATCACGGTTTGCCGTTCGCGGATTTCATCCCGTAAAATCCGGCGGGCCGCATTCGTGATGACGTGTTTTCCCGGATACCAGCGGGCCGGCTCATCCCACCGCACTTCCCATTCGCAGCATTCGTCGCCTTCGACCATGCATTTGCGGTCGATCATGCTCGCCGGGCCCAGGTGATGGACCTTTTCCGGAACGATGGAGACGCCGGCCTTGAGGGCGTGACACCAGATTTCGGCGCAGGCCCGGCGGTACGGGCCGAATTGCTCCAGCGCTCTCTCTTTGAGTGTCATCTGCAGCAAGGCGTAGCCGTCGGTGACCTCGATGCCTTGAAGGTCGTAGGAGTTCTTTGCATAGTGCTGTATCCAGCGGGTGGCTCCGTTGTAGATGGCCTTCACTGAGAAGGGCCGCATCAGGGTCTGCATGATCGGGGGAATCAATTTGGCGCGCCCCATCTTGAACTGAAAGTCGGGGTCGGCGGACAACTCGATGCAGAAATCGACAAGGTAGGCGGTGAATTCGTTGGAATAGCTGGTCCAGGGGTTCCTGAGAAACTTCGATGTCACGTGATAGGCCTGGTCGGGGATTCGGGCGTTCAAACGCCGGACCAGCTCTTCGACGGCAATGGCGCCGACGGCTGGGCCCTGCGTCTCGGTCAGGTACTCCTCAAGAAATTCCACATTGGAGCGGATGGAGACGCCGGTCATGTCGCGGATGACGGTTCCGTCGAGGTCTTTCCCGAACGGGCGGAACTGCATGAACGGCCGCTCCAGTATGCGGCGGGTATAGGGGAGCAACCCGGAGCAGGCCGTATCGCGACAGGGGGACGAGTCTCCGTGGTGATGGGCCGTCTGTGACGGTGCGCTGTTGCGCTGCGTTTCCATAGAGGCTTGCCTGTCCTGGCGGTTGTCGGTCGGCATCCGGTTTCTCGCGAACAGCCGGGGTTAAAAGTTGAGGCGGAGACTCACGACTCCAGCATGCAGGATCGTCTCCCAGGTTCCGTTGACCACGGGACGTAGATTGTTTGCGATGGTACGCGATTCATAAATTTGATTTTTGTAGGCCACATCGAGCCCGATGCCTTTGATGCTGATCGGCCCGAGCAGGGGCGCCTGGCATTTGAACAGGCCCAGGAAACGACCGTCGCCCTTGCACAGCAATCCCAGCCCGACGGAGAAGGAATTGTAGTTGGCGTCGGGCACCGCCGGCTCGAACGTGGCGGACGGGACCGGTGTCTGGGAGCGGATATAGCCGAAACGGGCGGCGATGTCCCAGTCGGGGAGTATGTCCGGGCGCAGCCATTTATGTTCCGTGCCCGCATGCACGACCGCCACGCTCTTCCACTGCCGGGGTTCCGGCAGTGTGGTTCCGTTGTTGAGTCTGATGTCCAGCTGTTTGAAGCTATGCCAGTCCACGTAATCGACATCGACTTCCACTTTCCATTCCCGATGCTCATCGCGGACCGGCCAGAGCGCGATCGCTCCCGTGACAATCTGGGGGAGCGTGAGATCTGTCCGGGCGTCCGCGAGATTGGTGCCGTTCACGAGGAAGTTTCCGTGCAACTGGAGCGTCGCCTGGCTCCGGTAGACCACCGCCAGGTTCAGCCGTGGATTGCCGTCGGTTCGCCAGGGCGTGACGAGCAGACCGACGTTGTACCCGACGGCGGTATCTTTGGCCCGCAATTCAAGTTTGGTTCCGGGTGGAATAAATGCGTCGACCTGAACGGCGCCCTCTCCGGCAAAGCCGGCGAAGGTATAGATATCCAGTCCGGCTCCGATCGACAGCTGGTCGTTGATCCGGTATGCGGCGGTCGGTTTGATGTCCAGCAGGGGCATGGTCGCCCGCGTGTCGAGCGCCGAAAACGGCACTTCTTTGGGATAGTTCACAATGAGCCCGTAGGGCGAATTCACGCCGATTCCGAGGGTGAGATTTTTCAAAATCCCAACGTCGAACCGGTTCAGATTGGCCGTGAAGTACACGTTCATCGGCGGGGGAAAGGCGACCGAGCCGTCCAGATTGCCCCGGAACTTCGTTCCGCCTGGGCTGGTGTAATCGTACTGGCCTCCGACCAGCAGGGTGCCTCCGTAGAACTGTATGCCCTCAAGCTGGGTCATGCCGGCCGGATTGTAGTGAAGGGCCGACGGGTCATCGGCTTGCGCGGCAAAGGCCGTTCCCTGTCCGGATGCTGCGGTGCCTTGATCGAGGATGCGGAACGCCTCTCCGGACGAGGGCGAGGGGGCTCCGCAGATCAGCAGAACCGCGAGACCGAGCGCGCGGGCGGTTGCGGGCAGAGATATCGGTATTCGCATCGCGTCACCTCCCCGGATCAAATTCCAGATAGAAGTGTTCCGGCAACAGGTCGACTGGATCGAAGGGATCGTCGTGGGCCCGCCGAAGATTGTTCAGGGTGAGCAGGCGCATGAACACTTCCTGCATGATCATCGGCACGAGATGGCGGCCCAGGCACTCGTGGCCGTCGTGGCCGAAGAACAGGTACAGGGAGGGATCGCGTTTCGGGTCGAATGCTTCCGGCTGTGTGAATCGCCCCTCCGGATCGTGCATGGCTGAGAGGGTTGCGGCGAAGACCAGGGTGCCTTGCTTGATGATCGTTTCCCGCGGGGTTCCGGCGGCAATGGGCCTGTCGGCTGTGCACCACCGGAACAGCACATGGTTTTGCGGGTTGAAGCGCATCGCTTCGCGCGCATAGTTAAGGACGGTGGCGGCGTCATTGCGTTTGGCCGCGGCCTGCGCCGCTGCGAGCGCGTCGGGGCGCCGGATCAGCTGGTCGATCGTCCGTGCGATGGCTTTCAGATTCGTCTCTACGACGCCGACCGTGAGTCCCATGATATTGCGCCGGACAAAGTTCGGCGCCAGTCCGGCCGGAGGGGCGGTCATGACGTCGATCAGCTCTTTGAGCACCGTGTCCGAGGCCTTGTCGTATTGCTGAATCAATCCATCGAGGTAGTGATTCATTTCGGCTGCGGCGATGTCCGCAAGTCTGGTCCATTCCTGATCTCTGCGCAGGTTCAGAAAGAGCTCTTTATAGATGTCCCGCATCCATCGTTTGACGGTCGCCGGATCGGGCCCTGGAACGCCGAAGTATTGGCTGGTGAGTCCGAGGGGGACCGGCCAGGCCAGATCCTGGATCACATCAAGCCTGCCCTTCGGCTTGATGTCGGCAAAAATGAGATCGAGGATCTGTTGCAGGATCCCGGGCAGCTTCTGCGCGTGCTTCCTGACCGCGTCGGCCAGAAGCGGCATTTCCTGCTTGTACAAAGGGTCCGACGTGCTTTTGCCGAGGATGAAGGGGCCGCGCGGAGCTCCCGGAGGTGGAATTTCCATTTTCTGGCGGTAGAGCTCGACGGATAATTCCGGATGCTTGTTCGTATCGAGCGCTTCGAGGACATCCTCATACTTCGTGATGATGGCGATCGGAGGCACGCTGTATTGGAGATTGCCGAAGACGAGATAGCCGGGCGTCTGAAAAATCCGTCCGGGCTCCCCCTGTGCCTGTTTGAGCAGCTCATCGAGGATTTCTTTCGGACGATAGATCAACCAGGCCTGAATCAGCTTGTTCTGTTCGATCGCCCGTTGGCGCGGGTCCTGAATCAGTGACTCCAGATAGGCATATTCTTTGAGGAACGACGAGAACGCGAGCGTCGCCAGACCTTTCAATGCGGTGACACTCGGGAGAAAGAAGTAGTCACCGCCTTTGGTTGTCACGAATTCGGGAAGATTCAGCGCCCAGGGAATCCTGGTGGCGCCGGGAACCGTGAGTTTGCGCGGAGTCTCTTGATGCGGCTGGCCTGAGGGATCGGGCGGAGGGATGTCGCGAGGGTCATGGTTGTTGCCGATGAGCGGGTCGCGATCGGTCCGGTCCAGCCGGAAGGGGTCTCCGTTGTTGACCCAGTTGCGCTGGACGAACTCGAACTGTCTGGCAATGTCGGCAACCAGCGCGATGAACATCAGCCCCCGGTCGATCCGGTCGTCCTCTTTGCCGTTCAGCGGCGGTCCGTAGGGAAGGCTGCGGCGGATCATCCGATGGCGAGTCGCCATCGGCTCTACGACGAGATTGCCGTTCTTGTCCGTCGCCAAATCGCGCGGATTCGTTCTGCGGATGTGGGCGCCCACCGGGCAGCGCTCTCCGCGGTCGTCCTGCTTGTACGAAAAGTCGTTGATCCGCGCCGGATCCGCCGCGATGCCGAGGTCGTCCTTCTCCGGCGACAGGTCGACCGGACATCCGCTCGGCCAGCGCCCGACGGTGAGCGCTGCCAGACGGTCTTTAGCGGCCGGATCGCCGAAGACATAGGCCGCCTGTTTTTCCATCTCCGCTTTGAATTGGGCCACGTTCTGATAGAGCTTCCGGAATACCAGGTAGGTGCCGTTGTGCCCCAGCAGGTCAGGCGTGGGTCCCTGGGGAATGCGATTCAGCTCGTCAAGATGCCCCAGGATGAACTCACCGGGGTTGAGCGGCTGGGGACCCTGCGGGGTCCGTTTCCCTCCATGCGGCTCGATGGGAGGGCCGGGATGCGTCCCCCGGATCCAGGGCTGGCTGATCCCGTCTCGAAAGCCGAAGTGTTCTTTATTCTCCTGCAGGCCGTCGGCTTTCAGCTCCGAGATCAGGGTCAGGCCGCCGGATCCCCGCATTTGATTCTTGGCCCAGTCGGCCATGGCGGTGCAATCGTCCTCGGTCGTGCCATGCGCCAGGACCAGCATATGGAGCTGCGGCAGACCGAGAGCATTCGTCCAGTGCTCCGGCGCGCTTTCGCCGAAATCACATAAGGCAACGGCGCGCCGCCGCATGCCCTGCTGGAACTCGGGAGGGAAACTGGTGAGCGATGTCGGCGATATTCCCAGAGCTTTGAGTCCCTGGTAGGTGAAGGCGACGTTCAACATCGACTGGAGTGCGCCCGTTTCTTTCCGGCTTTCCGTTGTGATTCTGCTGATGAGGGCGGCCAGCCCGATGCGGGCCGGATCGGGGAGGTCTATGCGATAAAAGAGATAGCGGGCGGACCCGACGCCGTAGCCGTTGAGGATATTGCCCTGGATATCCTGGAAGTTAAGCGGGACCGGCTGGTTGTTCATGGCGGCTCCTCCTGTGGATTCACCCGGCTCGATTCCTACGGTGTGGGTGTAGCCAGTTTCTTGAAGAAGTTCCTGATCTTCTCCCGCATCTCGTCAAGCGCCTTCAGATCGAACCGTTGGGACGCCAGCTCTTGTCCCGTCTCGGCGTGGTTGGCGCAACAGGCTCTGATTGCGCAGACCAGATCGGCCAGCGACGGCAGCAGTTTGCTGATTACTTCTTCCGTTTCCTGTTTCCAGTAGAGCGCCCGTTTCACTTCTTTGACGGTATGTTTCGGATAGGCCGAATAGTAGTATTCGGCCGGCACCAGATGGTCCCGGACATATTGGATGAACGGACCAACCGGCCTGGCGCCGGGCCATCCTTCACAGTTGCCGAAAATCGCGTTGATCGGTCCCTCGTCGCGCTCGGCAAATTCAGCCAGATAGTCCTCCAGATTTCCGTCGAAGTTGCTGGTAAAGAGCAGCCGGGTTCCTCCGTCCAGGAGGACCCATCGGGCATAATGGATCGACTCGATCAGCTCGATCGGGCTCCGTCCTCCCATGGCTTCGACCTGTTTTCTTTCTGCAAAGATTTTCCGCAACGTGTCGGCCCCGCCCGGCTTGAGCGGGGCGATGGCGGTCAGTTCCGTGACGTTGTTGGCGAGTTGGATTCCCTTCGGTGTTCCAGGCATCGGTCACCTCCGTCTGTAACAACCGTCGAATGAATCTGATTGCGGCGTCGAGTCGTCGTTCCGGATCGATAGTCTCGCCGGTTCGGGTCAGACATCGCTGACCCAACTCCTGTAGGCGTCGTATTCACGAACCAGCCCCGGTTGCAGCTCAGTCCGGTTTGTCCGGAGCCAGTCCAGCGCCGCTTTCCGGCCGATGATGGCGGCCACGGTGTCGTCCTCGAAGTACAAATCGTGGCTGAAAGGCGTGTGCTGCAGCAGCAGGTGCCGGGGGTTCCACCATTGGCCCGCATTGATTTCTTTGTCGAATGCCACGGCCTCCGCGTATGTCCGGTTGAGAGATTTGAGCGGATAGCCGATCACGTCTTGCGGATCATAGATGTTGATCCATAGACCATGCGGGTCCTGCATCCGGATGGTCTCCTGAAACGTGTCCGTGCCGTATCCGTACCGGAGCTTGTAGAGTGCGAGCGGAGAACCCAGAGATATCAGATTGGCCAGACGCAGCTGTGACGGCCACCATCTCGTTTTTCTGACCAGCGTGTCGTACAGCATGTCCGAGGCGATGACGGCCCCCAGGCTGTGGGCCACAATCGTGAGGAGTGCCGGGTTCTGTGCGGTCGCTTCCGTCGTGAGGGTGCGTGTCGTACAGCCGTTGATGGACTCATAAATTACTTCATGGATCTGTCCGTACTTATTCGCGCCGGGTGATTCGATGTAGGCAATCAGATCCCCCTGATAATTCACCACCAGTTTTCTCAGCCATGACCAGTATTTCAGGCGAAACAGCCAGCTTCGGGGATTTCTCGGCAGCTGCATCATCGGAAGGTTTCGCTCTCCCAGCTTGTGAAACAGGTCGTTCCACAGACGGTCCTGGTCATTCTGGGTAATCCTGGACCATAGCGCTTCATGGAAATGAATTGCGTCGTCAGGCGGGTATCCGGATGTCAGGTCACGCACGGCATTGCGAACTACGGCGCGAATATTCTGTTGAAGCCCGAGGCTGAAGCCGCTGCGTTTGTCGCCGATTCCGTGAATGAAGATGATGTGGTGCGGGATCATCGGGGACCTCCGGACCATGTGCGGGCTACTTCGCGAACCCGCGTGGCTCAAGCACCTTCAGCGGCGAGTCCTTATATCGATATCCGTATCCGGTATACGGAGGCAGTGCAGTTGATCGGGGAGGGAAGGGGTCGCATATCCTGCGACACAGAGTGACAGACAGTGGTTTCATTTCGTCTTCCCTCGTGGAGTGATCGACGAATGAACGCGTATCTTGTCGGTACTTCTTAGCTAGGCTTCCCCCTCACTTTGCGCAATAACCCTTTCGATTGGGGCCGTTAGAATCTAGTTCCAATTGCGATAAAAATGGGCGTTTCAGAAGCATTTCTTCTGTCGGCCTCAGGAAAATCCTGAGTCTGTTTCTTGTCTCGAGCCTGTTGTCGTGCAGCCGGTTGACGATCGAAGACGGTGCATTCCCGGGGGGCAGTGAGTGGCAGTGCCTCGTACTGGGACTCCGGTCTCCAAGCGGTCCGTTGTGTTGAATTCAGTTTCATGTACATGTGTATGCCCAGTCGCCGGCTACTCCTGCCAAATCCTGAGTACGATGTAGTAGATAAAACAGGCCAGGAACACATTGGAGAGAAGGAGTATGAGGTCCACGATCGCCTCCTTTCTTGCCATGCGAGGCTCACAATCCGATGCCGCATCGTGTGTTGTCTTTTGTATATAGCGGTCTGGTGCAAGCCATAGACCACGCATGACCGGGCGAAGAAATAAAATCGGGCAGGGCGAAATTGCTTGATTGGCGGATCAGATCGAAGAGATTCCAGAGACGCGGAGCAGCCGTCGTATCGTCACATTGAGAATGAGAGAACCCAAAACCATTCAGGCTGAATCTATTAGGATCCAGTGCGCTTGGAGGTAGAGGTCCTGGTCTTGTGTCGTCATCGGCAAGTCCTATGGTCTCGGGACCGAAAGTCTCTGGTCCGGTGATGATTCGGCTTGTCGAGACTGTTATGATCGCGATGAATCAAGCGGGGGAGTCGATGATGTCGCAGTGTTCTCATCAGATAGTCGTGATCACCGGCGCGTCGACCGGCATCGGGGCGGCCTGCGCGTGGCATCTCGACCGGCTCGGCTTTACCGTGCTGGCCGGAGTCCGCCGGATAGCAGACGGCGACGCGTTGAAAGCCCGGGCGTCGGCCCGGCTTCAGTCCGTGTTGTTGGATGTCACCGATGCGGCGTCGATCGAGCAGGCGCGGCAGACGGTCGCAGGCCTCGCCGGGCCTCGAGGCCTGGCCGGTCTGGTGAACAATGCGGGAATCGCGGTGGCCGGTCCGCTGGAGACCGTGCCGATCGCTGATCTGCGCCGGCAGTTTGAGGTCAACGTCATCGGGCAGGTCGCGGTAACTCAGGCGTTTCTTCCGCTGCTCCGGCAAGGGCGCGGGCGCATCGTCAACATGGGATCGATTGCCGGCCGTGCCGCGATGCCGGTTATGGGACCGTATTCGGCATCGAAGTTTGCGTTGGAAGCGTTGACGGATGCCTTGCGTCTCGAAGTGCAGCAGTGGGGTATTCAGGTCTCCATCGTGGAGCCGGGCGCGATCGCCACGCCGATTTGGACGAAGTCGAGCGCGAAGGCCGAAGAATTGGAAACGGTCACGTCGGAAGAATTGAAATCACTCTATGCCGGTGTCATTGCGGGCGTCAGGGCGCGGGTGGCTGAAGCGGCTGCCCGGGCGATTCCGCCGGATGCGGTCGCGCAGGCGGTGGAGCATGCGCTCACGGCTGCCAATCCGCGCACGCGATATCTCGTGGGTCGCGATGCGAAGGTTCGCGCGCTGATGATCAAGCTCCTGCCGGACCGGCTCTCAGACCGGTTGATGACATGGATCTTGAAACTGCCTCACTGAAGGCTGGCGGCGGATTTCGTCCGGCCCAATCCTAAATCTCCCTTCGACACGTCGAACGAAAAGCGCAGCTGAACGGCCAGATATTTCTGGACGAGGCCGGGTTTATCCAGCGGCTGGTCCTGTTCGTGGTAGACCGCGAGTTCCGTATCGTGCCAGCGCAGGGCGAGTCCCACGATCCAATCCATTTCCGTCGGCTTGGCCTGGTTGCCGCCGTCCCGGTCGGTAAAGAAATTGACGTCGCCGTACAGCACCACTTTGTTTTTGTAGAGGTCGAGATCGGCGTGCGCGACATAGCGGAAGAGCGCCCGCCCGGTATTGTCGGGCCGCGCGAAGTAATTGCTGTTGTGAAACAGCCAGCCGGCCCCGCCGTACATCGTCAGGCTTTGATTGGGGAAGAGGCGCCGCCACCAGGCCATGTCCTGAGCCGATTGCAGCTTGGCGGTGATCAGCCCGTCGGCATAGGCCTGCTTGATGCCCCGGCGATCGACCGGCGCATCCCGCTCATATTGGAGCCGCCAGCCGAAGTGATCGACGACGCCGGTGAAGGCGTAGGTGCTGTCCCACTCGCTGAGCTCGATCCAGCCGTTCGTGCGATCCGAAAAGAAGTTCTGATCGGTATAGAAGGTCAGATACTGTTTATACAGATCTGTTTCGAGATGGAGCATGTGCCGCAGGCCGACGAGGCCGCTGTTGTCCGGTCGGGCGGCAAACGAAGGATTTTTCGCAAACGCGCCGGTCAGCAGATATCCCGCGAAGAGGCTTTCTTCGGAATCGCGGTCCAGGTCGTTGGGATCTTCCATTGATGGCAATGGACGTCCGTACTTCTCCAGGGCCAGAGCGCTGACGGGGAGGATCCAGGCGAGAAGCCAGCCTATGAGCACGCTTGAGATGTATCGCCGGAGTGCCATGACCGGTAGAAGTACCATGATTTGCCCTGTGCGGCTAGGCGGAAACAGGAAACGTTCTGACGGGAAGCGGGTGGCGGAACTACTGGGCGCAGGGATCGAAGATGGCTTCGCAATCGTTTGAGGCGTCCATGCTCGGGGGCACGAACCGGTACCGCATATCGGTGACGCGATCGTCCGTCAGAACGACCGTGGCCCAGCAGCCGTGTCGGATCGTCGACATACTGCCTTTGCCGACCGGCTGGGATTCTTCGAGCACCGGCGCTTCCTTGTAGTATTGGAGGAGGACGACGTCGTTGCGGGTCTGCTCCTTCACCGGTTTGCCGGCGCAGGCCAGGACATCGGCTTTCGACTTGCCGATGACTTTGTGTTGATTGGGGTATTCACCGACGGTCGCCTGAGCGGCGCAGCCGGTGACGGTGGTCAGGCTGATCAGCCCCGCTGCCATGATCAGCAGCCGGAACATGTTGGGCGAGACGGTGTGTGAGGGCCGCCCGGTGGATGACATCTGGTCAGGTAATCTTTGCACGATTGGTCACAGGTGCGCCGGTTGGGATTGCGGGGTCTGTACCGGTTATCCGACGAGATCGGGATTCAAGCGGTTGAGCGGCTTTACCGAGAGCGCTTTAATTTCATTGTAGACGATCGACCGGCCGACCTGGCGCAGCCGGTTGAAGACGCCTTCGACGATGACCTGGTCGCCTTCATGAACGTCCGCCTGTCCGAGGCTGATGACTTTCAGCGTCCCGGCCTGATCTTTCAAGAGAAATCCGTAGGCCGGCTGTCCCTGGCGGTTGGTGGCCAGCTGAACGTTGGTCACAGCGCCGCTCACCACGACGTCCTGATGATCGTATTGCTCCGGGTGCGCCAGCAATTCGGCGATTTCAAGCATGCCCGCCGCCGACGTGACCGGCGGCGCGCTGATGTTGCCGACGGCGACGATTGCGGTCAGCAGCATGGTACCCAACGTGAAGAGGCCGAGGCGTCTGACAGGTTGTTTCAGCATGGTTGAGTCTGATTATACCTGAGCAAGTGCAATTCGCAAGATCGCGTGGCCTACCACTTATCCGATGCCCGGCCGCTGACGTCTTCTCCGATAAAGTTGTGCAGAATCTGTTTCTGGTGATCGGTGATGACCAGCTTCGGATCGGACGGACCCTCAAGGGCTCCGGCGTCAGCCTTTGCCCGCGGAGCCGTCCGTTTGAGCAGTTCTTCATCGAGCGCCTCAGGGCTGGTCTCGGTGTCTTGTTGAATGGAGATAAGCCGCTGGAGTCCGAATAGAGTCCGGGTGTTTTCGCTGTGCATGGCCTGGGAGCTGGCTCCGTAGACCAGCGAGTTCCAAAACTTGACCTCGATATTTTCCGGCAATGCACCGAGGACATAGGCCGAGAGCTTGTCGATCAACGCGGATTCGGTGTATTCCAGGCCATCGTAGGTGGCGATGGAGCGTTGAATCGGCGTTCGCGCCAGCGTTGCCAGAGTTTCCTTCCACAGGTCCAGCGGCGGAATGCTGTTGGGGGCGGATGGTGTGCCGGACAAGGCGGTTTGGAGCGCCATCAGATATTGCGAAAGAAATTTTACTTTGCGGGCGGCCAGCGTGCCGGCGGGAATGCCCCAGATGTGACCGATCTCGTGGTCCAGCAAGGTGGTCTGATCGGACGTCTGTCGCTCGCGTTCCGCCAGGGCGAGTCTGGTCTTGAAGCGTTCCGCCATACGGATGTGTGTTTGCATTTCGATGGCCAGCCGGTAGGACTGATATTCCTCCGCCGAGATGTCGTTCTTATCCCAGCGTTCTTCCAGTACGCGCAGAGCAGGGCCTGGAACGGCCACGCGGGCTTGTGCTTTCAGATTAGCGATGGCATCGGCGGATATGCCCCGGGTAGCCAGGAGCGCCGACGTGCGATCGATCAATTTCTCGGCGGTGGCGGCGAGGGTTGAGAGCGCGGTGCACTGCAAGGTCGTCCGCTCCCGTCGCAGGCGGGCGCGGCGGCGATATTCGTCCCGCCGGCTGATCATGGCCGTGATCGATTCTTCCGTCATCGTCGTAATGGGTTTCGTACCGGAGACGCAACGGGGATCCGGGCGGTCTGAAACCATGAACAGAATTTCTTCGTGTGTTACGTCCAGGTGCTGGAGCAGCAACAGCCGGAGTATGATGCGTCCTTGAATCGGCAGGCTCGCGATGACGTCTTGAATCAGCTCGGCGGTGAGGGGAGTAGCCATGGTTGAAGGCATAGCGGTCGTGTGTCCTGTCTGCGTAGGTTACGCGTTCCCGGTTTGCTGTTGGTGTGTCTCCAGATAGAGCGCGACATACTCGCGAACTTCCTGCACGCTGCCGTTGATGAACATCTCCCGGGGGATCTCGATCTTGACCAGTTTGGAAGGGTCGACGCCGCGGTCTTTGGCGTAATGCTCGTCGATGTACAGGCTGACGGATCCGTCTGGAAATTTGAGCGCGTAGAGGGCGGTGGTATCTGCCATGATCCTACCTGATTGATGATGAACCCGGACGTAGTACAGGTAACATATGCGCGAATTGGCTGTCAAAGAGGAGTCCCTGCTCCATGGCCGGGTTTTCGATAGAACGTCTGTGCGTGTCTTGATGGTTGGGTGGCAGCGGCAGCGGGGGCGGAAAGAAAAACGGCCTTCGATCCGTGGATCGAAGGCCGTTAGAAATCACATGAGCCGATGGTTAACCGCCGATGGTGTCGAGCGTTTCTTTTACCGTTTTGCGGATGCAGGTAAAGATCGGCGTGTCGCGCAGCGTATAGCGAGATCCTTCGGTCTCGCGCAGCGCCATCACCAGATCGAGGAAGTCTTCCGGCTTATCGCTTTCAAATGCCACGACCCATTCCTGGTCGTCGAGACCGAACGAGTAGGTGGTGTTCAGCTTCACGGAAGGGAAGCGGTGGCCGACTTCGATATGTTCGTCCATCATGCCCTGGCGGGCGGCCTTCGTCAGCAGGAACCACTCGCGGGTCTTGAGGAACGGATAGACGAAAATGTACTTGCCCTTTCCTGGGACGACCGTCAGGCGCTTGCTCTCCTGGCCCTCGTGGGTATGGTTGTCCACGTAGATGGACCGTTTGGTCATGGCCAGGTAGGAATAGGGGGTCGTGATGTATTGGCCCAGGCCTGACGCCAGAATCTTCGTCGTCATTTCCTGAAACAGCTCCAGCTCATAGCTGATGCGCCAGAGCATGATGTCGCAATCGCCGCGGATACCCACCGCGGAGTAGGCGACGACGAGCACGCGTCCGGCATATTCTTCTACGGCTTTGAGGAATTCCTGTTTGCCTTTGGTGCGCTCCGCTTCGGGAAGACGGCGCCAGGCCGGATCGACTTTATAGAACGCGAAATTGACGAATTGTCGCTTCGGTGGCTGTGCTGGTGCGGTTTGTTCGGGACTCGACATCGGAACTCCTCCGTATAACTTCTTGAAAAGGCAAGTATCAAAAGACCGGTTTCTTTAGCACTTCGTCTTTTGTTTTGTCAACGGGCGTCGCGGCGTCTCGCGGTTCGTTGACAGTGGAAAATCGATCTGGTACGGCTTCATCTCATGGAGGGGTGACATCATGAACCGGCTGGCCACTGGCTGCATTCTACTCACCGTCTTCTTCGTCGGTCCGGCCCTGGCGATCGAAATCCAGCCGACCTCCGGCCAGATTCACGCCGCACTCGAGGCCGGGAAAGCCGCAGCCAAGGACGGGCGCCCGCCGGATTCATTTTATGTGCGGTTCGGCGCCGGGGATGACCTGCATCCGGGCGGGTTTCTCATTACCAAACTCGGGGCGCTGTCCGTAATGGCGACGCACATGGCGCTTCGGGGGCTGGAGCCTGCCGAGGCGGATATCGCGCAAGTGCTGGCGACGAAGACCATGCTGGTCAGCACCGTCATTTTCGGGGACATGCCGACCTTCGCCCAGGAGAGCTATATGGTGTTCGATCAGGCCGGCCGCACGATCAAACCGGTGACGGTGCGATTCGACGGGCAGGCAAACCGGAGCGCCGCCTGGCCGGAGCGTCCTCGCTTCAAGGCAAAAGTCGTGGCCTCCTTCGACTACAACGGGTTCGATCCTCAAGCTAAAACCACCATCACGGTATTTCCCGCGTCCGGCGGTGCCGAGAGTTTCGTGCTCGACTTTGCCGGAATCCAATAAAGAAAAGGCACGCCTCATGAAAACCGTCAGGTCCGCTCATCGCCCGGTCATTGCTGAAACGATTGCTATCGGCTCCGAACTCTTGGTCGGCGGCCGATCCGACAGCAATTCGTTGTTTATTACGGAGGCGCTGGGTCGGCTGGGGATCGAGGTCCGGTTCAAGTCGATTGTCGGTGACGATCTGGCCGACATGGTGCAGGTGCTCAAGACCGCTGTGAGTCGCGCCGGTGTTGTTGTCATGACCGGCGGGCTCGGACCGACGGTAGACGATTGCACGAGAGAAGCGGTGGCGAAGGCGACCGGGCGGCGGCTGGCCCGCCGGAAAGCGGCGCTGGACGGAATGACCGCTCGGCTGGCTCAGTGGGGCCGGAAACCGAACCCAGGGCAGCTGCGGCAGGCGATGATTCCGGCGGGCGCGATCGTGGTGGCGAATCCGGTCGGTTCCGCGCCGGGTTTTTCGATCGAGTGGAAAGGGGCAACGGTCGTGTCGCTTCCCGGCGTGCCGCGCGAGATGGAAGCGATGATGACGGACTCGATCATTCCGCTCCTGGCCGATCACCTTGCCCGTTCTCGGAAAATTCGTCCGCAACCGATCGTTCGCCGGGTGTTTCATACCTGGGGCGTTTCTGAAGCGGATGTCGATGCCAAACTGCTGGGGCTGATTCCCAAAGAGACCGCCGTCGACCTGGGGTTGCTGGCGTCTCCGATGGGCGTGCTGGTGTCGCTGACGACGAAATCCGGCGGCACGCGGTTGGTCTCGAATGATCAGTTGTCGTCCCTGGCGCAGGAGGTTCGGATAAGATTGAAAGACTGTCTCTTTGCCGAGGGGCGCGAGACGATGGAGGAGGTGGTCGGGCGTTTGTTGGCCGGGCAGAAGCTGACGGTCGCCGTGGCCGAGTCCTGCACCGGGGGATTGATCGGCCATCGGCTGACGCTGGTGCCCGGTTCGTCGGCCTATGTCGATCGGGGGGCGATCACGTATAGCAATCAGTCGAAGGTCGAGATGCTGGGCGTGCCCGAGGGGCTTATCGCCTCGCATGGGGCGGTCAGTGCAGAAGTCGCTGCGGCGATGGCCCGGGGGATTCGAGAACGGGCCGGGACGTCGGTGGGCCTCAGCGTCACAGGCATTGCCGGACCGGGCGGTGCGACCGAGACGAAGCCGGTCGGATTGGTCTACGTCGGCCTCGATGGCGGGGCCGGCGGAGCCATTACAAAAGAGTTCCGCTTTCACGGCGACCGGTCGGTCATCAAGCAGCGGTCGTCGCAGGCCGCGCTCAATCTTCTGCGCCTTTGGCTCATCGACCGGGGCGGAACATGATCCGAGCCTTTCTGGCCGTCGAGTTGTCTGAGGGGCTTCGAGGCCGGATTGCGAGCATGCAGCAGGACTTCAAATCTTCGCTCCTTCGCCAGTTGCCGAGAGCCGTGCGACTCTCGTGGGTGCGACCGGCATCGATCCATCTCACGATCAAGTTTCTCGGCGACATGGATGAGCAGCTTGTAGAGCCGCTGCGCGAAGCGCTTGCGGAGATCTGCAAGGATCAGCGTGCGATGTCGATTCCGCTCGAACGGGTAGGCGGGTTTCCTTCTTTGCCGGCTCCCCGGGTTCTGTGGATCGGGGCGTCGGAGCATTGGGAGCGGGGCAACGAGGCGAAGCGTCTAGCTGCGCTGCAGCAATCAGTCGAAACCTGTTGCGTTGCATTAGGTTTTGCGCCGGACGGCAGACCCTTGAGTCCGCACCTGACGCTGGCCAGGATCAAAGCTGGCTGGCGCGAGTGCGGGCAGGCGTTAGCGAAGAGCACGGTACCGGATCGGCCGCTGTCATTGGGCGCGCTGGCGGTCGATTCGGTTGTGCTGATGAAGAGCGAACTGAATCCAGCCGGGTCGGTCTATACGAAGCTGTGGGAGGTGCCGCTGCTGCCGTCGTAACGCGGCGCGTGCGAGCCGTATGTCCGTTATGTCAGATGCCCAGTCTTGACGTAGATCGTGCAGCCCTCACGGCTGAAGGGTTTGTGACGGCTCAGGTGCGGGCTGCGGATCCAGGTTCCTGCCGGATAGCGGCCATGCTCATCCTCGAATACTCCGGACAGAACCAGAATCTCTTCGCCGCCGCCATGCGCATGCGGCTGGAAATACGTCTCAGGTTTCCAGCGAACCAGCGCGGCCTGTTCATGGCGATGCTGATGCAAAGGCCTGACACTCAGGCCCGGTACGAGTCCGGGAACCCAGGGGCTGTTTGCCGTGTCGATCCGTACGACATCGGTATCGTCTGAATCGAAGGGGTATCGCTTCACGAATAGCACGCAGCCGTGATCGGTGCGAAGTGGGCAGTAAGCGCCCGGCGGATTGCGAAGGTAGGCTCCAGCCGAATAGGTATTCTGCCCACCCGTCAGCGCGCCCTCCAGGACTAGAATTTCCTCACCCTGTCCTTGAAGGGGGTAGGCGAATGATTCACCTGCAGCATACTTTGCCAGGCTCGTCACGATAGATGTTGCCCCCTCCCTCTGGTCGAGTGTCTTGCGCCAACCACTGGCTTCTGTTGTGGCAAGCCACTCCATCGATTCGGTAGTGAGAACGACACGTGAGGTCAAGTCAGAATTCATTGCCATGCGACAATCTGAAATGGAGTATCAGGCTTAGTGTGATTCCATTGTTGGGTCGTTTCGATGTTACATGTCAGTAGTATTCTCCCCGTGGAGGATCCGTCAAGGTCTTTGCCGGTTCAAGGAGGTGGCAGGGACTCTACGTATGCCTGAGCCTGGTTCCTATTGTCCTTCGGAGTCAGACCCTATTCCGCTCTAGGTTTCCTTTTCTCGCTTGGGTATAATCCCGCTTTCGTGATTCCTCTAATCCTGTAGGAGATACGCATGTCAGAGAAAGACGACAAGAAGCGCGCGCTGGAGTTGGCCCTTTCGCAGATCGAAAAACAGTACGGGAAGGGCGCCATCATGAAGCTGGGGACGGATGAACGTCCCGCCGATGTGCCGGCGATCTCGACCGGGTCTTTGGGACTCGACATCGCCCTGGGAGTCGGAGGCTTGCCGCGCGGACGGGTCATTGAAATCTTCGGGCCGGAGTCGTCGGGCAAGACGACGATGACGCTCCATTGTATTGCCGAAGTGCAGAAGACCGGCGGCGTGGCGGCGTTCATTGACGCGGAACATGCGCTCGACCTCAACTATGCCAAGAAGCTGGGTGTGCAAGCGGATGACCTGCTGGTCTCACAGCCGGATACCGGCGAGCAGGCCTTGGAAATCGCCGAGACGCTGGTTCGCAGCGGGGCAATCGATCTGATCGTGGTGGACTCGGTGGCCGCCCTCACGCCGCGGGCTGAAATCGAAGGTGAAATGGGCGACTCCCATATGGGTTTGCAGGCCCGGCTCATGTCGCAGGCCTTGCGCAAGCTGACCGCGGCCATTTCCAAGTCCCAGACCACGCTGATTTTCATCAACCAGATCCGTATGAAGATCGGGGTGATGTTCGGGAATCCGGAAACGACGACCGGCGGCAACGCATTGAAATTCTACTCCTCGGTCCGCCTGGATATCCGCCGCATCGAGTCCGTGAAAGAAGGCCAGGATGTGATGGGGAACCGGGTTCGCGTCAAAGTGGTGAAGAACAAAATGGCGCCGCCGTTCCGCCAGGCGGAGTTCGACATCATGTTCGCCGAAGGCATTTCGAAGACCGGCGAGCTGGTCGATATCGGGGTCGAGAAAAAAATCATCGATAAGTCCGGAGCCTGGTATTCCTATAAGGGTGAGCGGGTCGGGCAGGGACGAGATGCCGCGCGGGATTTCCTCAAAAATAATCCCGCTGTGGCGAATGAAGTTGAAGCGAAACTGCGCGAATTGGCCGGAGTGCCTGCCCGCCATGAAAAGAAGGTTGACGCGAAAGAAGAGAAGCCCGCCGGGAAGTCTGAAAAGAGTGAGGAGAAGCGGGCGCATAAGTAGGCGACAGACCTGTGGGTGGAAAAAAACGGCTCCCGCCATCGTCCTCAGAAGAGTGGATGCATCTGGCCGTGCGGTATCTGGCACGGTGGGATCGGACGGTCGCCCAGGTTGAGCAGTTTTTACTGAGTAAAGGGGCCTCGGCCGTCCAGGCGAACCAGACCATCAGCCGGCTGTCCGATCTCCGGTATCTCGACGATCGGGCCTACGCCGGGCGGTGGATCGAGAGCCGGATGGCTCGACAGCCGATGGGGCGTGAGCGGCTGTTAGCCGAGCTGCAGGCCAGGGGTATCGGGGAATCCGTCGCTGAAAGGGCCGTCCGGGAAGCCCTTCGTGAAGTGGACGACGATACCCTCGCCAAACAGGCGCTGAAATCCTGGCAGCGCAAGGGGCGGCGTGTGACGGTGTTGCAGGCCGTTCGCCTCCTACGTCAGTGGGGTTTCGAAGAAGAGACGATCGAGCGTACTATACGAGCTCGCTTTGGACATGAAGGACTTGAGTCATGAAGAATAGTGCGCGCGAGCTTCGTCAGGCATTTATCCGGTATTTCGAGCAGCAGGGGCACCAGGCGGTGCCGAGCTCGGCCCTGATTCCCCAGGCCGATCCGACCCTGCTGTTTACAAATGCGGGCATGAATCAATTCAAGCGGGTCTTTCTCGGCGAGGAATCGCGCGCGTACAAGCGCGCCGTGACGGTGCAAAAATGCCTGCGGGCGGGCGGAAAGCACAACGATCTCGAAAACGTCGGGTACACCCGGCGGCATCACACGTTTTTCGAGATGCTGGGAAACTTTTCATTCGGGGACTATTTCAAAGAAGACGCCATCCTCTTCGGCTGGGAGTTTCTGACGAAAACCGTCGGGCTCGACAAGAGCCGGATGTGGGTCACGGTGTTTCGCGAAGACGATGAAGCCGATCAGCTCTGGAAGAAGATCGGCGTGTCGCCGTCCCGCATCGTCCGGTGCGGTGAGAAAGATAACTTCTGGCAGATGGCCGATACGGGTCCCTGCGGGCCCTGCTCGGAACTGCATTTCGATCAAGGTTCGGCAGTGCCGGGCGACGATACGCCTAACGGCGAGGGCGACCGGGTCATCGAGATCTGGAACCTTGTTTTCATGCAATACAATCGGGATGCTTCGGGGAAGCTCAATCCCTTGCCGAAACCCAGTATCGATACCGGGATGGGGTTGGAACGGCTGACGGCGGTGGCGCAGGGCGTCTTGAGCAATTACGACAGCGATCTGTTCACACCGCTGCTGAACGCTATCGGTTCGCGCGCCGGCATGCAGTATGGAAAAAAAGAACAGGCCGATCGCTCGATGCGCGTGATCGCCGACCACTTGCGCGCGATCAGCTTTCTGATGACCGACGGTGTGCTGCCCTCCAACGAAGGGCGCGGGTACGTCCTCCGGCGGATTCTGCGGCGCGCGGCCCGCCATGGACGTTTGTTGGGAATCGTGGAGCCGTTTCTGCATGAACTGACCGCGACGGTGGTCGAGCAGATGGCCGAGGCCTACTCCGAAGTGAAGGCGGCGGCCGGCACGATTGCCGAGGCGACGCGCGGCGAGGAAGAACGATTCATCGCCACACTCGATCAGGGTTTGCCGATTCTCAATGACATGATCGAGAAGGCCCGTGCATCCGGCAAGACGGTATTGGCTGGAACGGATATCTTCAAACTCTATGATACGTACGGGTTCCCGATGGACCTCATTCAGGAGGCCTGTCGCGAACAGGATATGACGGTTGATGAGAAGGG
>CAZEHM010000042.1:0-24959 GCA_964512025.1 uncultured Nitrospira sp.
CCGCGGCGACCGTTCCCGCAGAGACTTTCAAAAACTGTCTGCGTGACAAAAACATGATGTTGGATCTCCTCCTTGCAACGTGAATAAAATGGACGAGGGTCCAGTTGCTTTGCCGGTTCTAGATGTTGTGACCTCCTTTCATATAGGTCCACCGCCGGGTGCTTGACGCCCGGCTAATGGGAACTCGGCGGCATTGATAGTGGCAGTTTTTATACCGACCAGACTCAAACGAATCAGCCGGAACGAAGAGATAAGTCATTGATAACTAGAATGCTTGTAAAACGAGATGGCGGGGAAAACCTTGCAGAACAACGCCGTCGCGATATGTCGCGATTATCGCCACGAATATCGCTAAATATCGCGATTGCTGGAAGTGTCTACGCCCTGGTCACAGATTATTTACCTTCCTGCTACGCGCCCGTAACAGCCCCCTGCCACACTGACTCTTGACGGCACGTGTCTCAGAACAATCACCTACGTAGCCTGAAGGAGGAGAGTTCGCCATGACCATCAACGCTTGCCTCAAGTCGCTCGGACTCGTTGCCTGGGCCATTATCGTCGGGGTGCTGGAGCGGTGGCCCCGCTAAGGAAAGGCACTGGAGAGTGAAAGAGGGAGCCTGAGCCGAACAAGCTCGTCAGGGCGTGGGCTGAAGAGTGAGAACCGCGGCGCGAACGCGATGAGCGTTGCTCAGTGGGTTGCCGGAGGCATATGTACTGGCCGGATTGAAGATATTGTAGTCGCAGCGCTCAGTAAAAGCCTCCCGGCACATTTCATTCTCACTGTTCAGAATGGGGAAAAGCCTGCCTCTGGTTGAGCAAACCCACTCACGCTCTGTAGGAAAACGTGCTCACCTTTCGCGCACCATGCCGCGCGGCGATTTGGAGGATCTGGCTTCGCTTAGACTGGAGTAATTGCCGGAGGCTCATCACATTTCTCCTTCGCGTAGTGTAGCCAAAACCCGGCGGGAACTCCAGCAAAGGCCCCCGGCGGAAACGGTTGAGTGAACGGGACCCTGATGCCGATCATTTCTCCCACGGAGCCCGCGTGCGAAGAAGACGTTGCAGCTTGGGATTGTTCGCCGGTGGGTTGTCGAGCATCGTGGTAAAGCGCTTGAAGGCATCTTGGGACAACGCAAAGTACCGTCGGTCGAGGAGAACTGCTTCCGCTGCCCGGCCGATCAGCCCTTTTTGTTTCTGACTCGCACGCAGGTTGATTGTCTCGCTTCGCCCGGTGGTCGTTCTTGCTTCCGTTTTCACCCTGACCGCCTCCTTGTATGCACAATCGCATTACACAAGCGTGCGCACACTGTAAATACACCGAGGCACATCAAGCGTCGACGACACACGCTCTGCCAAGTGAAAGAGGACAAGATGAGAAACCATCCATGCAACCGAAGAATCGGGCTATCAGGGAACAACTTCAGGCCGTGAAACAACGCTTGCGGGGAGTCTGGGCGGGGGAACGAACGACTGTCACTTCCAATGAGGGCTTATTGGAAGCGACGAAACTCATAACTTATGGGGAAGTGGTGAGTCGGCTGGGACTCGAACCCAGGGCCCTCGCCTTAAAAGGGCGATGCTCTACCAACTGAGCTACCGACTCACGGTGGGGAATGCTGTCATCCGGTCCGGCGATTGTCAACCCCTGAAAAGCCAGGAGCGCCAATCCGGCCGACTAGGAACGCGGTCGACGGCGGGAACAGTTCAGCGGATTGCGCAGGATGATCGTTTCGGTGCGCTTGGACCCGGTCGAGATCATGTCGATCCGGCAGCCGGCCAGCTCTTCGATACGCGCCAGATAGCGCTTCGCCTCAGCCGGAAGCTGCTTATACGTCGTCGCGCCGGTCGTAGAGGCGGTCCAGCCTTTCATCCGCTGATAGACCGGCTCGCAGCCGGTCAACGCTTCGAGATCCGCCGGCATCTCCTTATAGAGCACCCCGTTGTGCTTGTAGCCGGTGCAGATCTTCAATTCTTTGCAGCCGTCCAACACATCCAGTTTCGTGACCGCCAGCGAGGTCAAGCCGTTGACCTGGGCCGCGTGCTTGACGACGACCGCGTCGTACCAGCCGCAGCGCCGCGCCCGGCCGGTGGTGGAGCCGAATTCCCGCCCACGCTCCTGCAACCCCTGCCCGACTTCGTCGGTCAATTCGGTCGGAAACGGCCCGCTGCCGACTCTGGTGGTGTAGGCCTTGGCGATGCCCATGACCGCATCGATCATGGTCGGCCCGACACCGGTGCCGGTGCAGGCTCCGCCGGCGGCGGAGCTGGATGAGGTCACATAGGGATAGGTTCCGAAATCGACGTCCAGGTGCGTGCCCTGCGCCCCTTCGAACAAGACCGTCTTATCCTTGCTGATCGCCCGGTTCAACAGCGTCGTCGTATCGACGATGTACCCTTTCAGGCGGTCGGCATAGCCCATGTATTGATCGAACACTTTATCGACCTGGAACGTCTCGACTTTATAGAGCCGCTCCAGAAACCAGTTCATCTCGACGAGATTTTCTTCCAGCTTTTTTCTGAACAGCGCCGGGTTCAACAAATCGCCCATGCGAATCCCGATGCGCGCCATTTTGTCGGCATAGGAGGGGCCGATTCCGCGGCCGGTCGTCCCGATCTTGCGCGACCCCTTCGACTGCTCTGACGCCCGATCGATCGCTTTGTGGTAGGGCAAAATCAGATGCGCCCGCTGGCTGACGGCAAAATTCTTCCCGAATGCGATCCCCATCGGCTGGAGCCGGTCCATTTCTTCGATCAACGCGCCCGGATCGACGACGACGCCGTTGCCGATCACGCAGGTGGTGCCGCGATAGAGAATCCCCGAGGGAATGAGATGGAAGATATAGGTCCCGCGCTCGTTGATCACGGTGTGGCCCGCATTCGAGCCGCCCTGATAGCGCACGACAATATTGGCGTCCCGGGCCAGGATATCGACGATCTTGCCCTTGCCTTCATCGCCCCACTGGGCGCCGATTATGACGAGATTCCCCATACCCCCTACTTCCTCTCAGCCCGTTCAATCAGAAAAATGGCTCTGACCCGATGGGGAGATCAGAGCCGCGGGGGACCATGGTAGGTGCCGCCCATCCGTTTGTCAAGCCGATCCCCGGCCGTCGATCGCGGCGCTGCTTTCTTGACTGGCCCGGACCTGCGTGTTACATTGCCTGAACTTCTCGCGGAGTACGTATCTCTAGACCAACGGTGTGGGGCTGTAGCGCAGTTGGGAGCGCGCGTGAATGGCATTCACGAGGTCGCCGGTTCAATCCCGGCCAGCTCCACCAAACCAACCTTCGGTTGAACCGCGCCCTCTAGATCGTGTGTGCCTGTGACTGTGCGCGCGGATCATTACTGCTCATTGATCGTTCTGCCTGATTGAAACATCGCCATGCTGCAAATCGAATCGGTCTATAAGCAATATTCCACGCGGGTGCTGCTCGAAGGCGCATCGGCGCATCTCCGTCCGAATTCACGGGTGGGACTGGTCGGCCCGAACGGCGCCGGCAAGACCACGCTCTTCCGGATGATCCTCGGGGAGGAATCCCCGGACAAAGGCAACATCCGCAAACGCCCGCGGCTCCGCATCGGCTATCTACCGCAGGAACTCGAAACCATCATCGGCAAAAATGTGCTGGACGCGACCCATCGCGACCTCTACCCCGAGCATGAGGCGGAGCGCATCCTCATGGGGCTGGGGTTTTCGGAGGTCGATTTTACCCGCCAGGTCGAAAAGCTCTCGGGTGGCTATCGGATGCGGGTGGCCTTGGCCCATCTGTTGCTGACCAACCCCGACGTGCTCATGCTCGACGAGCCGACGAACCATTTGGACAAGCCGACGCAGCGCTGGTTCGAGCAATTCCTGCTGGACTCGGAAATGACGCTGCTGCTCATCAGCCACGACACGGCGTTCCTCGATCGTGTCGTCACTCATATCTGGGATCTGCGGCATCACAAGATCGAAGAATATCGCGGCAACTACACCACCTTTCAGCGGCTCAAGGCTGAACGGGACGCGCAGCGCGAAGCCGCAGCCGGGCGCCAGGCGAAAGAAGTGGCGCGGGTGCAAACCTTCGTCGACCGGTTCCGGTACCAGGCGAACAAAGCCAGCCAGGTTCAATCGCGCATCAAGCAGCTTGAGAAGGTCAAGATGATCGAGATCAAGCGCGATCCCAAGCGGGTGAAGTTCAAATTTCCGGTCCCCGCCGCGAGTGGCCGGCAGGTCCTCGAGCTGGAGGGCGCCGCCAAGCGCTATGGCGAAAAAGTGGTCTACGAGCGGGTCGATTGCTCGATCGAGCGGGGCCAGCGCGTCGCCCTCGTGGGCGAAAACGGCGCCGGAAAAAGTACACTGCTCAAGATGCTGGCCGGCGCGCTGGAACCGGATAAAGGCAAGAGATCGGTCGGCCACGGCGTGACCCTGCATTACTTCGCCCAGCACCAGGCCGAGACGTTGAATCCGGAGCATTCGATTCTTCAATCGCTCTCGGAAGTGTCGCATCAGGCCGAAATGAATTTCCTCCGCGGAATCGCCGGCGCGTTTCTCTTTACCGGCGACGATCAAAAGAAACCGATCAAGGCGCTGAGTGGAGGAGAACGGAACCGTGTCGCCCTCGCGCGCATGCTGGTCGAACCGGCCAACACGCTCCTGCTCGACGAGCCGACGAACCATCTGGATCCGGCATCGGTCGATATGCTCACCGATGCGCTTTCGGACTTCCCCGGCACGATCATCTTTATTTCGCACGACCCGACCTTCTTGACCAGAGTCTGCACGCGGGTCATCGAAATCGAAGAAGGCAAGGCCCGCAGCTTCTCCGGCGACTATGAGTACTACTTGTGGAAAAAGGCGCAGGAGCTCGAATCCATCAAGGAATCGAGCGACGACCTGAAGGGTGCGGATCGCGGCAAAAATGCCGGACCAACCAAGGCGATGGCCTCGCAGACCTCGGGCAAATCTTCAGCCGGGGATCGCCGCGATTTGAACAAGACCCAGGCCCGTCTGGAGAAGCAGGTGGCGCGAGCCGAAGCCGAGATCGCCGAATGTGAAACCAGGATCAAGGCCCGCGACCTTGAGCTGGCCGACCCGAAGATCTACAAAGAAAAATCCACCATGTGGAGCGAGATGCAGATTGAGTATGATGGGTGGAAGAAAGATCTCGTGCGGCTCACCGCCCGCTGGGAAACACTGTCAGCGGAGTTGGAAGACGTAAAGCAGAAACTGACGGCCTTCGCGTAGCAGACCTGCCTGACCGGAAATGCAAGCCCGTCGCGCAGAGAGTTAGACGGAGGATTTGATCGTTTCTTCGAGGTAGTAGAAGAGCCAGCGGTTTTTTTCTTTGGTCACCAGGTCGTCCCAGACGACGCCCGTCAGGAATCCCTTTTCCCAATCCCGCACCCAGGCAACCGTGCCTTCCAGCTTTTCCTGCTGGTCGGCGCCGTCGGAATCCAGAAACGCCAGCGACACGGTCACTCGCTCATTGATCGGGAAACGGTCTTTGGTATGGAGCCCCGCGCCGATTTTATTGACGTTGTCGAGGACGGCCGTGCTGGCCCGCCCGCCGTTCTTGGGGGCAATCAGGGCAGACCCGACTAACGTCGCGCGGACAAATTTGCGCCGCTCCGTGGCGACGGCAGAGGCAGCCGATTGCTTCGTTTCCCCTCGCTTCATGAAACTAAGTATAACCGATTAGAAATCTTTGTAAACCACCAAAAACGGCCCTATGAATCGGGCTTGGGGCGATAGTAGCGCCGCCCGGCTAACGGATCGGGGAGATGCGTCTGTTCCGCCTTTGCCCGGGGATCGTCATGGACATACCGATACCCCTTCCCATAACCGACCCCCTTCATCAGGGACGTCACGGCATTCCGCAAATGCAGCGGAACTCCAAGGTTTCCGTGGGCTTGAGCGTCCTCCTTAGCCTCCAGCAAGCCGACGTAGGACGCATTATCTTTCCGGCAGGTCGCGAGATAGGTGGTGCCATGGGCGAGATTGATTTGCGCCTCCGGGAGCCCGACAAACTGCACGGCCTGCGCGACGGCATTGGCCATCACCAGCCCCATCGGATCGGCATTCCCCACATCCTCTGACGCGAAAATGACCATGCGGCGCGCGATGAATTTCGGATCCTCCCCTGCTTCCAACATTCGCGCAAGCCAGTAGAGCGCTCCCTGCGGATCGGAATCGCGCATGCTTTTAATGTAGGCGGAAATGACGTTGTAATGCTCTTCGCCGGTCTTGTCGTACCGCAGCGCCTGTTTATTCAGCGCGGCAGCCAGCAACGCCTCGTCGACGACTCTCGTTCCGTCCGCGCCCACCGGCGCCTGCGTCACGACAAACTCAGTCGCGGTCAACAATGCGCGCGCATCGCCGTTGCCGAAGGCAATCAGGCGTTGACGGGCCTCCGGCGACACCCGCGCCTTCAATTGCCCCAGACCGATTTCTGTATCGGTCAATGCCCGGTCCAGGATCTGTCCCAGCGCCTCATCGGACAGAGGCTTGAGCATCACCAGGATCGACCGCGACATCAGCGGGCTGATCACTTCAAACGAAGGATTCTCCGTTGTGGCCCCGACGAGGATCACCGTGCCCCGTTCGACGTGGGGGAGAAAGGCGTCCTGCTGGGCCTTGTTGAAGCGATGGATTTCGTCGACGAACAGCACCGTCTTCTGCTGCTGCAAGGCGAGCCGGTGCTCGGCGGCCTTGATGATCTCGCGCAGTTCTGGAATCCCCCCGGTCACGGCCGAAAAGGCGACGAAATGGGCTTTCGTATGGCGGGCGATCAGATGAGCCAGCGTGGTCTTGCCGGATCCCGGCGGACCCCAAAATATGACGGAGGACAGGCGATCGGACTCAATGGCTTTCCGCAGAGGCCGATCCTGGCCGACAATCTCATCCTGTCCGGCAAAATCGGCAAACTCCTTCGGGCGCATCCGTTCCGCCAGCGGAGCGTCAGCCTTCCTGCCGGACTGGGGAGGGGCAAACAAATCAGGCCCTGGATCGCGCGGAGTCGGCATCAATCGCTCCTACAAGTATGCGGATTGTATACACCGCATCACTTGAGCGCAAACCGCCCCTTGACCCTGAAGACCGCCGATGCTACGAACAGCGCCTGCGAGGGAGGAGCCGATGCACACAACCATCAACGGCATCACGTTGGCGTACAGCGATACAGGCAGCGGGCTGCCGGTTGTCTTCCTGCATGCGTTTCCGTTGAACCGCACCATGTGGGCCGGGCAGGAAGCGGCGCTCTCATCGCACCATCGCGTCATCACCGTCGATCTGCGCGGCCACGGCGAATCCGATGCCCCGTTGTGGCACTACCACCTCGACCAGGCCGCCGACGATGTCCGCGCATTGCTGGACCATCTGTCTGTTCAGTAGGCCCTGTTTGTCGGCCTGTCGATGGGCGGGTACATCCTGTTGGCGTTCTATCGAAAATACGCGGACCGGGTGAAGGGCATGGTACTGGCCGATACGAAGGCGCAGGCCGACACGCCCGACGGCAAAGCGGGGCGGTTCCAGATGGCTCAAATCGCCTATAAACAGGGTCCTGCCGCCATCGCCGATCTCATGATCCCGAAGCTTTTGAGCCCCGCGACGATTCAGACCAGGCCAGAAATAGTCAGGCAAGTGAGAACGATGATTGAAGGAAATCAGATCAGCGGGATTGCCGGAGATTTGATGGCCATGGAAGAACGGCCCGACTCAGTACTCTTCTTGAGGCAGATTGCCTGCCCCACCAGAATCATCGTCGGCGAACTGGACCAAGCCACCCCGCCTGCTGACGCGAAGCTTATGGCCGGGCAGATCCCCAACGCCAAACTGGCCATCATTCCGAATGCTGCCCACCTGGCCAATCTGGAACGGCCCGACGAATTTACGAAGATCGTTTCGGAGTTTGCCGCCGAACTGGCTTAATCCGAGTCGCCGACGCTGCCGCGGCGGATGAGCTTCAAAAACTCCAGCCTGGTTTGCTGCTGGGTGCGAAACGCTCCGAGCATAGAACTGCTGACCGCAACCGTGTTCTGCTTTTCCACACCGCGCATCATCATACAGAGGTGGCGGGCTTCCACGACGACGCCCACGCCATGCGCATTGAGTTTTGTCTTGAGGGTCTCCGCGATCTGCACGGTGAGCCGCTCTTGCACCTGAAGCCGCCGGGCAAATGTGTCGACGATGCGGGGAATCTTGCTGAGGCCGACGACTTTCTTGTTCGGCAAATACCCCACATGCACCTTGCCGAAAAAGGGCAGCATATGGTGCTCGCACATGCTGAAGAAGTCGATGTCTTTCACGATCACCATCTCGTCGTACTCGATCGGAAATAGCGCGCCGTTGAGGAGATGGTCGATATCGCGCTGGTACCCCTGCGTCATGAATGCGAGTGCCTTGGCAACGCGCTCGGGCGTCTTGAGCAGCCCGTTACGGCCCGGGTTCTCGCCAAGGGCCAACAACATCTCGGTGACGAGTGACTGCAGAACCTCTACATCAGCCGGCCGGCCCGTCCCGCCCGCGTCATCGCTCTCCGCCCGCCGCTTCCCCGCCGCTCGCTTGGCCATAGTCTCTCCCTAGGATCTTGCCGCAACCGGGGCCGACCCCGTGTATTCGAAATAGTTGTCCCTCGTCTCGATCACCGCGACTTTTTTGAGTTGCCCGTCCGGAATCTCTTTGGCGAGCAAATCCCAGATCAGCAGCACCAGGTTCTCTCCCGTCGTTGTCTGCGTGGCAAACTCGGGGTCCTGATTCAGATCGTGATGGTCGAACCGGTTCACGATCCGGTCGGCCACGATCCGGTCGAGGAGCTCGACGCCCACCGTCTGTCCTGACTGCGCGCCCTCCGGAGCCCCGATCGTCACCAGCACCACGTAGTTGTGCCCGTGCCCGTTGGGATTGTTGCACTTGCCGAACACCGCCCGGTTTTCCTCCACCGACAAATGATCGGTGTGCAGCCGGTGTGCGGCACAAAACCGGTATCGCCTTGTGATGCTGCGTTGTCCCATACCATCCATGCCGGAGCCGGTAAAAAAGACGAAGCCAGGATTCCCCTCACGGGCAACCCTGGCCTCATACTATCTGAAGACTGTAGGCAGAGTGCGCGTCCTCTTCCTTCCGGTCGATCCGCTTACGCGCTGAAGGAGCTGCCGCAACCGCAGGTCGTCTTAGCTTGCGGATTCTTGATCGAGAATCCCGAACCCTGCACGCTGTCGACATAGTCGACTTCGGCTCCCTGCAAGAGGGGCGCGCTCTGGGAATCCATGATGACCTTGACGTCGCCCTTTTCGATGACGGTGTCGTCCTCGGCCATCTTGGACTCGAACGCCATCCCATATTGATAGCCATGGCATCCGCCGCCGCGGACATAGACGCGCAGACCGACCACGTCCTTCTCTTCCGCCATGAGCTCACGGATCTTCTGTTCTGCAACCGGGGTAATCGTAACCATCGTAGGATCCTCCTGTATCTCCAGATCCGCAACCAGCGATCCGGGTTGGCTTAGTGTAACACCTCTCTACCGAATATCAACTCCCTGCACTTCCGTTTGTGCCGCCGACGGATCCACAAACTTCGGATCCGCAAACTTGGACTCCGGCACCCGCACGACCACATCGCCCAACACTCTCGCCTGGCAGCCCAGCCGGTGCCAGGGCTGACTCAAATCTTCCCGGTCCAGCAAATCCTGCTCGTCAAAGTCGATCTCGGACAGATTCTCGCTGCCGGACTGTACTTCGACCCGGCAGGTCGTGCAAGACGCATTGCCGCCGCAATCATGATTCAGCGGGAAACCCAGCTCCTTGGCCGCATCCAGCAAGGTCAGGTTTCTGGTCACCGTACCGCTCTTCCCCCGGGGATGTATGAAGGTCACACGCGGCATAATCGACCTCTAGACGCCCACCGCCGCAGGCTTGAATGGACACCGCTGCAGCCGGAGATGCTCTTCGTACTCTTTCTGAAAGAGCTTCACGCTGCTCTGCACCAGCACCGCTGCGCCGGTCACCAGCGTACAGTACCCGGTCCCCTTCACGAACCCACAGAGCTGCAACAGACTATCCATATCCTTCTGCGTGCCCTGGCCCTCTTCGATCTTCGCCATCAGCGTCGCCAGATTGTTGGTCCCCATCCGGCAGGGCGGACATTGCCCGCAGCTTTCGCCTTTGAAGAAATTCGAATACTTCAGCGTCGCGGCCACCATGCACGTCGCATCGTCGATCACGATCGTGCCGGCACTGCCCAATCCCGTTCCGGCCTTCTTGAGCGAGTCGAAATCCATCTGCAAATCCAATTGGTCGGCCGTCACCATGGAAAAAGCCGGGCCACCAGGGAAGACCGCCTTGATCTGCCGGCCGCCGGCGACACCACCGCCGCACTTCTCGATCAGTTCCCGGATCGTCACGCCCATCGGCATTTCATAGACTCCCGGGCGATTCACCGATCCGCTCAGCGAAAACATCATCGTGCCCGGACACTTCTCCGTGCCGACCTGCGTAAACCAGGCCGCGCCCTTATACAAAATCCGCGGGATGTTGCAGAGCGTCTCGACATTGTTCACCAACGTCGGCTTCCCGTAGAGACCGAAATCCGTCGGATAAAACGGGGGTTTCTGACGGGGCATGGCCGGACGGCCCTGCATGGATTCCAACATCGCCGTCTCTTCTCCGGCCACATAGCTGCCGTGGCCTTCGAATACCTCCAGCTCAATGTCGTATCCCTTCCCCAGCACATTCTTACCCAGGAAGCCACGCGCTCTGGCCTGCGCGATCGCCTTCTTCAGATTCTCCCGCTCTTCCTCGTATTCATGATTCGCATAGATAAAGGCGGCTTTGGCCTGAACGGTATGGGCGGCGATCAAACAGCCCTCGATCAATTGGTGCGGAAGCGTCTTGAGCAAATAGCGGTCCTTGAACGTCCCCGGTTCATGCTCGCCGGCATTGCACACAAAATAGTGTTCTTTGACCCGATGATTCAGCACCTTGTCCCATTTGACCCCGGTCGGGAATCCGGCGCCACCCCGGCCTCGAAGTCCGGCCTTCTTCAATTCGGCCACGACATCGTCGGCCTTCATGCCGTCGACGCACCGTTTCCACGCCTCATAGCCCCCCACCTTGAGATAGCCTTCGATCTCCCAGGGAGCCCCTTCAAGCTTCTGGACTAGACGGGGTTCAGTCGCAATGGACATAGACATTCCTTCGAAAAAATCCGCGAGTTTAGAAGTGGTACTATACGGCTGACCGCGCGCCGCCGTCAAGGCAACTCATCGGGAATGGGCCTGAATCTCAAGCAGTTAGGGCAAGGGCCCTATGCGTCAGGTAGGTATCTCGGGCCATCGGGTGACGGCTACCGGCAGGAGGACGCCATTTCGCCGGCCGGGTGTTCCCGAACCGGCGAAATGGCTGAAACCAGTCTACTTGAAATGGCTGCCGGCCCCCATGAAAAACAGCATGGGGATCGACAACAGGAAATTCACACGGGACGCGAGCAGCGCCGTACGGCCCCACTGCGCCATTTCAGCCGGCGCCGGGGTTCCCTGCGCCGCCGCCGTCACGGCCGCGATGATCTTCTTCTGATTGGGCCAGATGATCGCATGGACATTGGCCATCATAATGATACCCAGCAAACCGCCGATGCCCAGCGCGATGGCTCCGGTGCCGCCTTTGGCATACATATAGCCATACAGTCCGATGCCGGCCAGCACGGTCACCGTGGCTCCATGGCGGAACCAGTTGAGCGCCGCGGGCATCAGCTTCGGGATCACCACATTCTTCGTGGGACCGTCGAGGCTCTTGAGAAACCCGGCGTTGATCAGGTTGAAGAAGTACAACAACCCGATCCAGGTGATGCCCGCGAGGAAATGCACCCAGCGCATAATCATGCCCACCCAATCGATCTCCCCTGCGCCGACTCCGGACAGGCCGAGAAACACCCCTATCAATACGACAGCCAGTGCGAAGCCCGCACCGATCGTCTGCATCGGATCTTCAAGAAATTTCATAGTTCCCTCTCCTCACACGGTTTATTGCTCGACTGCACCTGATGCGGCAGCCCCTCCACATTTGTCACGCCACCGGCACCACGCCGGCACACTGACATTCACGACATCATCAATCGATCGACATTCGCGCACAGATCCCGCACTGCCGTCGCGGAAGCCTCCAGCGCCGCCCGTTCATCAGCCGTCAAATCATATTCAATGACCTGCTCGGCTCCACCGCGGCCCAGCTTCACCGGAACCCCCACAATGACATTCTTCAACCCGTATTCGCCTTCGCACAGCACGGCCGACGGCACCACGCGCTTCTGGTCCTGCATGATTGCATCGACCATATCGACGGCCGAAGCAGACGGCGCATAGAAGGCGCTGCCGGTTTTCAGCAATCCCACGATCTCGGCTCCGCCCTCCCGCGTGCGCTTCACAATAGCGTCCAGCCGGTCTTTGGGGATCAACTCCGACACCGGCCTGCCCTTGACCGTCGTATACCGGGGAAGCGGCACCATCGTATCGCCGTGCCCTCCCAGCACCATCGCTTCGACATCGGGGCCCGGCACATTCAATTCGCTTGCGATAAACGTGCGCATCCGGGCCGAGTCGAGCACGCCGGCCATGCCGATCACCCGCGACTTGGGAAACTTGCTGACCTTCAACGCCACATGCACCATTGCATCCAGAGGATTGGTCACGAGCAATAAGATCACCTCGGGCGAGCGCGCGATCAGCTCCTTGACCACCGACTGCACGATCTTGGCATTGGTCGCCAGCAGTTCGTCCCGGCTCATGCCCGGCTTCCGCGCGATCCCCGACGTGATCACCGCGACCGCCGACCCGGCCGTTTCCTCATAGCCGTTGGTCCCGACCACACGGGTGCTGTAGCCACACACCGGTCCGGCCTGTGCCATATCGAGCGCTTTCCCCTGCGGAACACCTTCGACGATATCGACCAGCACCACATCGTACCGGTCCCGCTCGGCCAACCGTTGCGCCGCCGTCCCGCCCACATTGCCAGCACCCACCACCGTAATCTTCGGTCGCCCCATCATCACACCTCAGCTCCTAAGTCCTGGTCCCCTTCGCTCTCTGCTCCTATTGCTCTTGACGGGTTCGGCGCATCTTTTACTGCGCGCATGCACCGAGCGCCGCCCGCCCCGCTCATCCATCAATCAGTCCCGCGCGCGCGGAGCGCGAGCATACAGGATGCGCTGAACCCGTCAATGCCCGCCTTCATGCTCCGTCCAGCCCGCTACCTTGAAATTAATCGTACAGACAAAATTGTCTCCGTCGTAAAAATTGACCTTGATCTTCTTCTTGCCGTAGGTTGCCGACAGGAAGGCTTCAGGGTCGTCCACCAGTGCCTGATACCCGCCCGCCTGATATTCCCCCAGGTCGTGGAAGACCACGATCATTCCGACTTTGACCTCTTGAAGGATCTTCACCCAACAGCGCGGATAGACCTCCCAGAACTTGGTATCGATCATCTCCTTGGTGGGTTCCGGACGATCCTCGCCGGGAACCACCGTCTGGCCGAACTTCGCCAGCCGGCGCACATAGGGATATTGATGCCCCGTAAACAATTTATAGAGCCAGGGCGGAACCGCAGGTCGTGCAGATGTATCGGACATAGGCCTACGTCGTCAATCGTTGATAAATCCGTGGCAACCGGGCCGGCAACGATTCCACCCGGTCGATCACGGCAAACCGCACATCGCCATACATGCGCCGAAGATACGCATCGGCCTCCCGGTCGATCGTGACACAGAAGGGATCGATCCCGGCCTGCCGCGCCTCGCGCAGCGCCGCCTTGGTATCTTCGAGCGAATAGTCGTCTTTATAGTCCCCGTCCAGCGGACGGCCGTCGCTCACCAGGACCAACAGTTTCGTGCGGGCCTCACAGGCCCGCAGCTTGACGGTGGCATGGCGAATGGCCGCGCCGTCGCGATTCTGCTGCCGCGGGACCAGACCGCCCAACCGGTGGGCCGTGGCCCGCCCCAATGGCTCGTCGAATTCTTTCACCACCGAGAACTCGACCTGCGCCCGACCCTGTCCGGAATAGGCATACACCCCGTACCGGTCGCCGACCGCCTCCAGCGCTTCGCACAGAAGTACCAGACTTTCCTTCTCGATGTCGATGACCCGCCGCCCGCTTTCCAGTTGCCGGCTGGTCGACCCGCTCACATCCACGAGGAACGCCACAGCCACATCCCGTTCTTTCTTCTCATGCCGGATATAGATCCGATCGCTGCCTTCCATGCCGGCCTGCTGCTCGGCGACCCGGCGGACCAGGGCATCGATATCCAAATCCTCGCCGTCGGCCTGCGCCGCCGTGCGCCGGAATGCCGGGGGACGGAGACTTTCGAAAAACCGGCGGAGCGCTGTGACCGCGCTCCGATGAGTTGACAGCGCCGCCTCGACGGCCTCGTCCGACCCTGATTCGGCCGGCTGCTCCACCACCTGACACCACTGCACACGATAGTCCTGGATCGTCACATCCCATTCCGGGTACCGGATCCGTTTCCCCCCCAGACCGCTTATTTCTTCCAGCGGCCGTTCCTCTACCGGCAGCGCGAGCAACTCATCGACAACCGCGGGCAGGGCACGCCCTCCACCCATCACCTCGCTCGTCGTCCCCTGCCGTTCACCGCCTGAACGCTGCTGGCCGCCCTGCTCTTTGGACCCGCCACCGCCGCTGGCTATACGTTCGCCCGGCGCCTGCCCCTCGGCATCTTCCTGCCCCGGCGCCTCATCCCGTGAGATAAACTCGGGATTCATTTCGCCCCGGTAGACCCAATTGGTCATCGGGCGATAGGGATCGCCGGTTTCTTCGGACCCCGTCGGTCCCACGCCCAACTCCTCCGGCACATCCTGAACCGGATCGCCCTGAATCATCTCGGCCTTGGGCGCTAACAGCTCTTCCATACGGACATAGACCGTATGGACCAGACGCAGGGTCTCTTCCGCGGATGCCCCCGGCGCCAACACCGGCGCGCACATCGACCACAGCAAGGCGACTTCGCCTTGAACCGCCCGGGGGACAGCCGATTCCACCGATTCGCCGGTCGAGAGCCGCAAGAGACAATCGACGAGCAGTTCCTTCACCGTCAGGCCATGCGCCGGATCGCGCGGCGTCACCGCGTCGCCGGCCACCCGCTGAAGGTCCCGCTGAAGGCCTGGATATTCCCGCTGCAAATGGGCTTCGACCCGCGCGTCCTCCAGCACAATCCAGAGATCCTGAATCAAACGCGGATGCGGATAGAGCCGGAACAACGCCGCCAGCGACACCGGTCGTTGCACACCGCGACCGTACCGGTCACAGACAGCCGTAACCACATCCTGCAGCGAGTCCAGCGTGAGCCGATAGGTCCCGAATTCGATATGGCCCGCCTCATGCGCCGCCATCACCAGATAGAGCCGCGCATTCTCATCGTAGGTCTGATACTTCCTGAGCAGCGCCGGAAGTGCGATGGTGCGGCCATCGGCACTGACCGTGGCGCGAGCCGGACTATCCGTTACCGAATCCGGCAGGGACTGAATCTGTACATCCGACCCGCAGAGCCCTTGCACGAATAATTTGACGGTCCTGGCGACCTGCCGCAACGGGACACCGCTTAAGGCCTGCTCCACTGAGGCCAGCGACCGTTGAGATTCCAATCCGAAATAGGCCCGGGCGCCATCGACACTGTAGGCCAGCACTTCCATGCCGGCTTTGAACCAGTTTTCAAAACGCGTGACTGCATCGGCCGTGGCCCCGATCATGCTCACGATCTCCGGAGCGCGGCGCAGATAGGCGAGCGTCGCCGCCGCATCCCGTTCGGCAATCAGGGCCCCGTACTGCACCACCTTGAGCTGCCACTCGGCCGAAGACAATGTCCGCAGTAATACCGGCGCCTCCGCCAGCCAGGCAATTGCCGACTCCGGTGACTGTTCCGCGATCACCGCGCCGAGCGACAAGACCTTCGGACGAAGCGCCGGCTGCTCCAGATCACCGAGAATCGCGGGGCTCGTCCGGAGAAACTCCAACGTACCGAGATAGTCCGGATTCCCGATCGCATTCGGCTGAATCAGTTTCATCCCGAATCCGACCCACGGCCGGATCTCACTCAGCGGCAGGATCGGCGCGATGGCCGCAAGTTGCCGGATATACTCCAACCCCACCACCACATCGATCTGCGTCAGCTCCACCCCGATCTCAAGCCAGGGTTGCAACTGCTCCGCAGGAATCACATCGAGGAGGAGCGGCGCCGTGCGGAGATATTCCAAGGTCACATTCGCATCTTGCTCGGCCAGCTCGGCCCCGAGCGAAAGGATGGCGATGCGCGCCGCCGGCTGTTCCACCACTCCCAGCATGCGCGGACTCTCTTTGAAGTATTTCAGGGCAGAGGCACCGGAGGATTCGGCCAGGACAATCCCGAGATTGAGCCAAGGAACGACCGGCGCAAGACCGGCCCGGCGCGCCAACTCAGGCAGCGCCTCGACCGCCGCGCCGCCGACCTTTTCGGACACCTCGGTCAATTCTTCCAACAGCGACAACACCGCCGATACCGGCTCCGGCTTGCCGCCGAGTGCGTGCAGCTGAGCGACCAGCTGCTCCGCCGGCGCCTTCCCCAGGTCGCCGCTCAACCGATCGATCAACTCTGTCGCTGCATGAGAATCAGCCATGGCCCGTCTGTCCAAAGTGATGCCGAAATGATGCCAAATTTGGGAAGTGGTGGATTGTAAAGGACGCCCTGGCGCTTGTAAACTAGCGGTTCAAGCGCCAGCCGCACCGATTCTGAAGGGAGACAGCATGGCCGAACCCAAGCAAGAGAGCCTCGATAAGATGTGGAAATACGTGAAGGGGTTTGCCGAGAAGAGCGGCACCGTGATGCATCCGACCCCCGCCGTGACCGAGGCCGTCGTCAAAGGCCTGGCCATGCATATCGATGAGCTCGGGAAGCCCCTCTGCCCCTGCAATTTCTACAAGGATAAGCAGGCCGAAGCGAAACTCCGGCGGTGGATGTGCGCCTGCGATGAGATGCAGATCTACAAATACTGCCACTGCCTCCTGTTTGTCCGGGAGGACGGCATGCCGATTACCGAATATCTCCCGGAAGGGCACGAGGGACGGGAAATCTACGGCCTCATCACCGACCCGACCCCCGGCAAAGGCCGCGCGCTGAAACACAAGGCCGCCGCGACAACCACTCCTCCCGACGAACCCGCGCCGTCAGACAAATGACCAGCCTGCGACCAGGTCAGCGTCTCTCACTCGGAGTCGCAGTGCTGCTCTTAGCCGGCGGAATCGGGTTGAGTCAGGGAGCTGCCGTCGAATCGAGTCCGGCCGCTCCTCCGGCCTTCAATGAAAAGGAACTCGTTGCCTATAAACAGAAGGGCCATGGCGCGTTGTCAGGGCAAGTCTTCCTCGGCGCCTCGTCGGGAAAAGCCGTGATACAGGCCGGTGCGCCGGTCCATCTGATTCCCGTCACAAAGTACACCCGCTACTGGTTCGACCATAGCGTGAGAGCCACCGGCTGTTCATCATCGGGTGATCCATCGGCAACCGATGCCACAGCGGCAACACACCAGCCCGTGAACTGTGCCCATGAAGCCCTCCGGCAGCTGGAGCAGGACAAACGCATCCTCCCCTATCTCCGCACCACCAGAGCCAATCCAACCGGCCACTTCTGGTTCACGAAAATTCCGGCAGGCCGCTACTACATCGTCAGCGTGATCGAGGGGAGTTCACAAAAAGAAGACGGACCGGCAGGACTCGCGTGGCTGATAATCGACCTTGAGGCCTCTGAAAAAGCGACCAACCTCGTCGTCACCGACTGCAAAAGCACTCTCTGTTAATCTTCTCCTTCACACTCAAAACGACGGATCGGTGAGTCTCCGGCTGCGCGCATTGACCGAGCACATACCTCACCACCTTTTTAACGCCTGAGCAGCGGAGTTGTTTCGATTGCGCGCATCCAACGAGGGTCTTCTGAGACCGCGCGTTGGGCGAGCACGGAAACAACCCCGCTGCTCAGGACTGCCTCCCCCCTCACTCCCATCCGCTCACTTCATACCCCTTCCCGATGAGACAGCGCACCACCACGTCGGCATAGGCCGGATCGGGGTCCACCGGTTTGTATGCACCGGCCGCCAGTCCGCCGATCAACCCCATCCCTCCACCGGCTGCCGCGCCGATCACCACACCGGCTCCGCCGCCGATCAACCCGGCCGACGCCCCGCCGGCCGCTCCGATGATCAATCCCAACACCCCGCCGCCGATAATATTCCCGGTTCGGTTCACACCGGATTTCAACCCGGTCCGGTCGGCTTTGTCCTGACAGGCGGCAATATCCTGCTCCGCCCCTTCCTTCCCGCTTAATTGCAGATGTTTGTTCGACCGCAACACCGGTCCCGGCGCCGCACAAGCCCCAAGACTAAGCAGCACTAAAAAGGTGACAATCCGGCACATCGATTGGTTCAGCACGCTTGCGTTCCTCCGATCATCTTTTCCCCAACTATCAGCCGATCGCCTTGGTCAATGCGCCACTGCGAGCATGGAAATGAACCCCGTTGTTCAGCCCCCTACTGCCACCCCGTCACCTCATATCCCTTCTCCTGTAAACAGCGATTGACGAAGTTGGTATAGGCCTCCGGCGGGTGCGACGGCCCGAACGCCGCGCTGAAAATGCCCGACAGCAACCCCCAGACGGCTCCGCTCGCAGCCCCGATGGCTGAGCCTCGCCCGGCGGCGCCGGAGATGGCCCCGCCGACCGCACCGGCCGCAGCCCCGATCCCCGCACCGGCTGCCGTACTGCCGGCTACTCGTCCGGCTTTGCCGCTCCCCTCTTCCGCGCCGGCGGACTCGGCCATGTGCTTGCAGGCGTCAATATCCTGCTCCGCAATGTCCTTCCCAACGGATTGAAAATGAGGATTGGGATACAGGACGGGCTTGGCGCCGGAGCAGCCTGACAGCGTCAACAGCAGCACGCTAACCAAGAATCTGACCGTCGGTCTCATGACACCCTCGATTCATTCGCGGGCAACCCAAGTCGTGCCAGCACATCCTTCACGGCACACCGCTTTACCAGCACCCGTTTGTGCCGGCCTGACGTCCCGGCCACAATCTCGATACCCGAGGGAGCCAGGCCCAGACACGCGGCTAAAAAGGCAACCAGCGCCTCGTTGGCCTTCCCATCCACCGGAGGTGCGGCCACACGAATTTTGATCGCATCGCCATGGATACCGACACATTCGGTTCGCGAGGCCTTGGGTTGCACGTGAATGGTGAGAATCGCGCCGTCCTTGGTATCCTGCAGGATCGGATGAGTCATGCGCGGGAGAGAATCCGTGGTGGCAGACGCTAAAAGATCGCCTTGACGAGCTCAAGAATACTGCGTTGCATATCCCCGTCGTCGGTGATCGGACGGGCAATCGCGACATCGCAGGCCTGCTCGGGTGAGACCCCCTGCTTGATCAGCGTCCCGGCATAAATGAGCAACCGGGTGCTCACGCCCTCTTCCAATCCATGGTTTTTGAGGTTGCGGACTTTCCCGCCGAGCTTCACCAGCTTCTCGGCCATCTCGCGGCCCACACCGGCCTCTCGCTCCACCACGGTCGTTTCCACCGCAGGAGACGGATAGTCGAACTCGATCGCCATGAACCGCTGCTTGGTGCTTTGCTTCAAATCCTTGAGCACACTCTGGTAGCCGGGGTTGTAGGAGATCACGAGCATGAAGTCGTCGGCCGCTTCGATGATCTGCCCTTTCTTCTCGATGGGGAGCACCCGGCGGTCATCGCTGAGCGGATGAATGATGACGGTGGTGTCTTTCCGCGCCTCAACCACTTCGTCGAGATACACGATCGCGCCGTGCTTCACCCCGACGGTCAAGGGACCGTCCATCCACACAGTTTCCTGCCCCTTCAACAAATAGCGCCCGACCAGGTCGGACGCCGTGAGGTCTTCGTGACAAGCGACCGTAATCAACGGCCGGCCAAGCTTGTGCGCCATGTGCTGCACGAAGCGGGTCTTCCCGCATCCGGTCGGCCCTTTGAGCATCACTGGCATCTTGCTCTTGGCGGCGATCGTGAACAAACCGACTTCACCGCGCACTTCGGCGTAAAACGGTTCCCGGTCAATGCGAAAGGCCTGAATATCGAGTTCTCGTCCTGCCTGACTCATAGCTGATCCATCCTACCTGTGAAGTATTTCGGGGCACGATAAACGGAACCGAGGGGGAAGATCAAGCCGATCGGCGGGCGATCGGGCCGGCCGGCTAGGCGACTTTGACGCCGTCCAACACTTCGCGGACCTTCTGAACCAGCACATTCGGCGTAAACGGCTTCTGGAGAAACGCCGTGTCCCGTTTGATGCCGCCTTGCGCGAAGACCGGATGGTCGGGATAGCCCGACATGTAGAGCACTTTGATTTCCGGCCGGACCGTCGTCAGCTTTTCGGCGACTTCCGGTCCGCTCATCTGCGGCATCACGACATCGGTCAGCAACAGATGGATCGGGCCGAGATGGCGCGTCCCCGCCAGCAGAGCTTCGATACCATGGCGGGCCTCGATCACCGTATAGCCATGCAACCGCAGCGTTTCATGCACCAAGCCTCTGACCGCCGGCTCGTCCTCCACCAGCAGAATCGTTTCGCGTCCGTGCACCCGATCCGCATTCGCCGGCGCAGCCTGACCGCTCTGCGCCACGCCGTCCACTCGCGGGAAGAAAATCTTAAACGTCGTCCCCTTCCCGATTTTGCTCTCGACGCCGATCATGCCGCCGCTCTGCTTGACGATGCCGTAGACGGTGGACAGCCCCAGCCCGGTGCCTTTGCCCTTGGCCTTGGTGGTGAAGAACGGTTCGAAGAGATGCGACTGCGTCTCCTCATCCATCCCGTGTCCGGTATCCTTGACGGCCAGGAGGACATACTCGCCAGGATCGAGCGCCATCGTCTCCCGGCGCGGGCCTTTGCCGATCGACACATTCCGCGTCTCGACGGTCAGCCGCCCGCCGGTCGGCATCGCGTCCCGGGCGTTCACCGCCAGATTCATCACGATCTGTTCGATCTGTCCCGGATCGGCCTTGATCGATCCCAGGCTCTGCTCCAATTCAGAACAGAGCTCGATGATGTCTTCGCCGAGCAGGCGGCGGAGCATGCCGTCCATGTTCGTCACGATCGAATTCAAATCCACGATTTTAGTCGCGACGAACTGGCGGCGGCTGAACGCCAGGAGCTGACTGGTGAGACCGGCCGCGCGATCCGCGGCTTTCTTGACCTCTTCCATCTCGCGCTTGGCCGGATCGCCGGCCCCCAGGCGGCTCAAAATCAATTCGCTGTAGCCGCGAATGACGGTCAGCAGATTATTGAAGTCGTGGGCGACGCCGCCGGCGAGCCGCCCCACCGCTTCCATCTTCTGCGATTGCCGGAGTTGCGCCTCGGTCTGCTGCAGCGCGTCTTCGGCCTTGGTCCGCTCGCCGAACTGGCCAATCTTGAGCGCGATATCCGTGACCATTTTCAAGAGTTCCTCGTCCGGCTCGCGCACGAACCGGCTGAAGAACTCGATCACGCCCTCGATCTCGCCGGCGATGCGGATCGGAAACCCGAACCCTCCGTGCAGCCCGACCTGAGCCGCCACCTCCGCGCGAAGGAATTGCGGGTCCTGCGCGACATCCGGAACCCAGCAGGGCCGGCCGCTCGCCCAGATCCGTCCGGGCAACCCCTCCCCCGACGCAAACGACTGATGCCACGCCGCCAAGGCAAACGCATCGCCCTGAAACGTCGGCGCCTGCCATTGATCCAGACAGCGGAGCACGCCGGTCTGCTTATCGAACCGCCAGAATACGCCGAGATCCCACTCCAGGCTTTCACCGACGGCTTGGATAATCTTCGGAACGGCTTCCTCCAGCGTCGACGATTCCGACAAGACCCGGGTCACCGCATATTGCGACGCCAGCCGCCGTTCCGCTCTCCGGCGGTCGGTGATATCGCGAACAAAGGCGCTGAAAATGTAGGCTTCGCCGATCCGCGCCGGGGACACGGACAACTCCACCGGGAACTCCCGGCCGTCATGATGCCGCGCGGTGATTTCAATCCGGCGGTTCAGAATCGGTCCCACGCCGGTCCGGAGAAAGGCCCGCAGCCCCAGGTTGTGCGCCTCACGGTCCCGCTCGGGAATGACGGTTTCCGCCAGAATCCGCCCCAGCACTTCATCGCGGGACCAGCCGAAAATCGCAGTCGCCTGGGCATTCCAATCCGTAATGACGCCGGCAGCATCGATCGTGATGACCCCGTCCAGCGCCGTGTCGACAATCGCGCGATTGCGTTCCTGGCTTTGCAACAACGCCGCCTCGGCCGCCCGAGCCCAGGCGCTTTCCTGCTGGGCCTGGCGATACTCCGCCCGCAGGCGCACCGTGGACCACAAGAGGAGGGCCAGGAGCGGGAACCAGATCACGAGCGCGGCACCGCCGACCTTCCAGAGCACCACCGATCGAATCGGAGCCAGAATCGCGTTCCGATCGATCCGCACCAGCACCGTCCAGCCCAGGCCGGGAAACTCTCCATGCCCTTTCGTCACCGCATAGCCTGTGACGACCTGCACATGGCGCCGAAGATGCTCTTCGATCACATAGCCCGGATCCCCCCGCTGACTCAGCTTCGCCGAGGGCAGCCCCATGTCGAGCAGATTGACCGTCTCTTTAAACCGGGCGCTCGAATCGACGAACACCTCGCCGGACTTGGTCAACATCTGATATTCGACCGCGCCGGCAAACCCTTCGTGATGCTGCAGCGAGCGAATCGTCCGCGTCGTCACGTCCTCCAACACCGGCACCGCCACCCGCGCGGTGATCACCCCTAAGAACGTGCCTTCGGCATCGAGAATCGGAGCGGTAAAGGCAACGGTCTGCACGCCCTGATCCGATTCATAGCTTGCGACATCCCCCAGCACGGCCTGCCGGGTTTCATGAGCCCTGCGGAACCACTCGCTCTGGCTGAAATCCTGGCCCGCAAGAGATTGCTCGGTGGCGGCAATCATCACGCCCTGCTGATTCGTCACGCCAAGCCAGTCGTACATCGGCGCGTAGGCGGTCTTCATCCAGGCGAGATAGCTTCCCAGATAGGCCCGGTCCGACGAGCGGAGGGCAAACGCCCGGGCCATCATGTGGACATCCCCGTACCGTTCGAACAACAGCCGGTCCAGCTTGTCCGACACTTCCGCCGCCGCAAGCGTCAGCTGTTCGCCCGACGCCCACACCAGTCGCCGTTCGACGTACCGCAGCAGCACCGCCCCGATCCCGAATGCCAGGACCGTGATCAGGACGATCAGGAACGGAAGCCACCCGTACCGGCGCGACCGCTGCAGTTCCGGTGACGCGACAGGAAAATTCATGACTGTACAGGACTCGCAATCCAGCTGTTGATCAGAGCCACGGGATGGTAGGCACGCTTGGCATCCCGGAGGCCGGGAAGACCGGCATCATCCATGGCATTGATATATTCGGCGCCGCCGTCACGCGCGGTGCGGCAGGTGTCACGGAACAGGTACTGTGCCAATCCGGGCATCGACCGGTCGGCGACTTCCACCAGCACGGCAAAGGTGTCGGGCGTCAACCAGTACCCGAACGTATAGCCCGCGACCTGATCCCCCGCACAGGCCACCGTGCCGACAAGCCCCAGCCGATCGCTCAACGCCCAGATGAGTTCATGCGCGGCCGCGGCATCTTCGAGCAGGTATTGGCCCATCGTATCCAGCGCACCCTCCTGCTTTTGCGAACCCCACCGGCGGAACACGTTACGGCACGCGGCTCGATCGGCCGCACGATAGGGACGGAGCTGCACCGGCGACGAGCGTTCGACTCGATTGCACAGTGCGCGTTGCGATTTATACGGATCCCCGGCGAGCTGCGCCAGGAGATCGGCCCGATACAGATAATCCGGAGGCTTGGCGGTCCACCTCAGTTCACCGCCGGGCAGGCGCGCCTTCTGATGATCCGTCATATTCTCAATCCGGCTGACCGGAGAATCGTTATTCCATCGATGCAAATCGGCAAGCCCGTCACGCACTGATTCTTCGAATGGCCCCGGACCAAGCGGAGGAATCGGCATGAACCAGCCGTCGGGAGAATGGGCGAAGAGAAAGAATACGCCGTTCCGCTCCATCCACCAATACGACAGCGTGGTCGTCCATATATAGTGATAGACGAAGGCGTCGGCCGCCAGTGCCGCTTGGCCCGGACATTCGGACCGCTCCAATGCCTGCCTCATCCGGGATGCATCCTCCAGCCGCAGCGGAGACAGACGCCGGTCCGGCTGTTGCGCGCGGACACGGTGCGTGACCTCCGGCAACGAGGCAAGCACGATGACATCGTCCTGATACCGGCCGATTAAACGGGGATTGCTTGAAAGAATTTGAAGCGTGCTCTCCCGCTGAAGCAGCGCCTGAACCTGCTCGGCATGCCGGTGAATGTCCCGGGGGACGGCATCCCGCATGAAAGGGCACTTGGTATCCCAGCCTAACTCGATCCTCGCGCCGTCTTCGCTCCACATCAACGCCAGGGGATACAGTTGGCAATCCAGCGGCCGGTGTTCGTAGATCCCGCAGCGCGACGTCCCGGGATCGAAGGCGGGGCACAGGTATCCGTCGCTCCCGGCATCTTTGACGAGAGCGATCTGGGATCCGGCGGGATCCATGAACAACGAGGACGGCAGCCCCTGAGCCACCGCGGCGTCGATCTCATCGCGCGTAAAATAGGGCCGAAGAAAACTGTCGGATTCCGGAAAGCGGCAGCAGACATCGCATTGGAAGCACGCAGAACCGGGAACGAACTGTGGCAACGGATCTGACAGGCTCACTCGCGAATTGAGCTCCGGATAAATAAGCGGCATCACGGCCCCATCATACGATGGGCTTGCGCAGTGAGCAAGAAACGATCGTCCGCCTACACCCCCGCACCGTCCCCGACGGACTCGGTTCACTGCAGCGCCACGGAAGGCCCTTGTCCGCCCCTGCCCCC
>CAZEHM010000043.1:0-24785 GCA_964512025.1 uncultured Nitrospira sp.
CTGCCCCTTCTCCTGCTTTCCACCCTGCCTGCGCTGAGACCGAACGACTTTCATCCCAACCAGCAGAACGACCACCCCGCCGACTGCCGCCAACACACCCCATACCCACATCGGAGGAGCCGACCGATCGACGATGCATCCGGATCCGAAATTGATCTGGATCTTTCGCTCACTTTCAAGATCCTTCGGATCGAACTGAATCTTATGGTGCTGCTGCTCGCCCTTGACCTCTACAAGAAGCGGATCACCTAGGTTGTCGTTATGCAGGTGAAACGCTGCTCTGTAATACCCTCCGTCATCCGTCGTGACGGTCTGCCCGTATGAAATTCTCGTGTCCTTGACCAGGACTTCGGTATTGGCACTCGGCTTTCCATCGGCAGTACAAACGAACCCTTCAACCGTGTACCGATGGTCTGCTTCGTGCGTGGCATGCAGAATGGCTGGATGTACAACGAAGGTGAAAATACCGGCTGTGGCGACAACGACGCTCCACCGAAAGCCAGAATTCCTTCTTGGTTTCCACTCCACTCGTCCGTGCCAATCCCCTCATTTCCGTTCATCAAATGGCGCGCGGCGATTGACTGAAGATCGTCAGAGGCGCCAGCCAATTTAAGGCCGACTCTTCTAACATAGCCCCTATTCTTTGTCAATTACAGGACAGGGAAGTATGGCTCGCGCACGCGGTGGATTTCAGAGGAAGAAAAAGGCAGTTGACGACAATAAAGCGGGTATGCTTGCGGAGAAATTCGGCAGAAAAAATCCGGGCGGACGGCACACAAGAACAGGGGACAGCAATGACTAGAGAAGGCCGCGCGCGCGCGCATCGGCCTCGACACGATCAGCCTCCGCGCGCCGCTCTGAGTCTTTTTTCAATGCCCACGCTTCCCATGAATTGCCGCTGGCCGTGTCCGCCCCCGTAAATGCGATGGAGACGATCTCGGTATAGGGAATTTGCCTGGGCGCAGGGTTGTCGGCCGGGAACATTTCGATGACCGGATGGGCGCCCGCCGCGAGTCTGTTATAGATGTATCCCTTGAGCGATTCACCGGCACGCAGTTCAATCGTCACATCGCCCCGATAATCGAATGCAAGGTCAATCGCCTCGGCGATTTCAGCAGCAGAGGCAGGACGAAACACCCGCCCCTCAAGCGAACCGCTTCCGCCGGTCTCATGGTTTTTTGTGTCAGTCATACGACAAGCCGCCCCTTATTTACCGTGACGTAGGCAACAGTGTGAGCTTCGCCGTCCGGGTAAATCCGGCCACCGTGCCGAACGTGTCGCTGACCGCCGACGCCTCGTATCCGCAATGCACCATGCATTCGGCGCATTTTTCATTTTTGCTCGTGCCGTAGTCCTGCCATTCGGTGGTTTCCATCAATTCCCGAAAGGTCTTCGCATAGCCTTCCTGCAGGAGGTAACAGGGCTTCTGCCATCCGAACACGTTGTACGTCGGATTCCCCCAGGGCGTGCACTGATACTCTTTTTTCCCCATCAGGAAATCGAGGAAGAGCGGCGACTGATTGAACTTCCATCTCGCCTTCGGCCGGCTCAGGATTTTCGAGAACAGGTCTCTCGTCTTCGCCTTCTTCAGGAAATGCTGCTGATCGGGAGCCTTCTGGTAGCTGTACCCCGGCGAGATCATCATGCCCTCGACGCCCAGATCCATCATCTCATCGAAAAACTTTCTCACGCGGTCCGGATTGGCGTCGTCGAACAACGTGGTGTTCGTCGTGACTCGATGCCCGCGCTTCAACGCCTCTTTGATGGCCTTCACCGCAATCTCGTAGACCCCGTCCCGGCAGACTGCGAGATCGTGCTCGTTCTTCAGCCCGTCCATGTGGACACTGAAGGTCAGATACTTCGACGGTGTGAATTCCTTGAGTTTCCGCTCCAGCAGAATAGCGTTCGTGCACACGTATAGATAACGTTTTTGCGCCACCAGCCCTTCGACGATCCGCCCGATCTCAGGATGGATCAGCGGTTCGCCGCCGGGGATCGCCACGATGGGTGCGCCGCATTCCTCAGCCGCAGCCCAACATTGCTCGGGAGTCAAGCGCTTGTCGAGAATGTGGTCGGGATATTGGATCTTCCCGCAACCGGCGCAGGCCAGATTGCAGCGAAAGAGCGGCTCGAGCATCAACACCAGCGGATAGCGCGTCACTCCCTTGAACTTCTGACCAAGCACGTATGACGCGACTGTATACATTTGGGAAACCGGAACGGCCATTTCCCACTCCTTCCGACAAAGTTATATAGTGACGGCTGCTGATTGCAGCCGGACATGGAAGCATTCGAAAATCCGGAGAATTTTAGCACCTGCCCAAAACTCCGTCAATTTCAGCGCAACCGGATCGCGACTCTTGCACGACTCCGGTCATGCAATCGCAATCGGCTAGCCGCACCCGTCGCGCACAGGATCTCACGGGCTCTGACGCTTGGCGAAAGGACAGGGCGGCAAGAAATTGGAGGCGCCGAGCGGGTTCGAACCGCTGCATCGCAGTTTTGCAGACTGCTCCCTTACCACTTGGGTACGGCGCCTCGCGAAGGTGCGCATTATAGCGGCCCTTCATCTCGTATCTCAACAGCCGTTTTTATGGGATGGAGAGGTGCCGGGGCAGACGGACCACGCTCTAGATGTTAGGAAGAACGGGAATCTCTTTACCTAACGTGGTCGATTGCGAAGGATCCGGTCCCAGCGGCTCCCATCCCTCGTGAGAGGACGAGGCAACGACTTCCCCGTTCCCTTCGGCTTCTTTTTCTTTCGCGAGAATCTCGACCTCTTCGATCAGGGTATCCATCAGCTCTTCGATGGGAACCTTGCGGACGAGCTTGCCCTTCTTAAACAAAATCCCTTTGCCCTCGCCGCCGGCCACCCCGATGTCCGCTTCTTTGCCCTCGCCGATACCGTTGACGACACACCCGAGCACCGACACATTGAGCGGCGTTTTGATGTGGCCGAGTTTCTTTTCAAGCTCGTTGGCCATCTTCACGACGTCGATCTCAACACGTCCGCAGGTCGGACAGGCGATGACGTTGATCCCGCGATGGCGCAACTCCAGCGATTTCAAAATCTCAAAGCCGACTTTGACTTCTTCGACGGGGTCCGCCGCCAGCGACACCCGTAATGTGTCCCCGATCCCCTGGGAGAGCAGGTAGCCGAGCCCCATCGCCGACTTCACGGCTCCGGTCATGGCGGTTCCCGCTTCGGTAATACCGATATGAAGGGGGTAGTCGGACTGCATGGCAAAGAGATAGTAGGCATCAATCGCATGATGCACATCGGAAGCTTTCAGCGACACCTTCATGTTGGTGAAGCCGACGTCTTCCAGCGCATGCACCGCATTCAGCGCGGACTCAGCCAGCGCTTCCGGAGAAGGCCATCCGTACTTGTCAAGGAGATGCCGCTCAAGGGATCCGCCATTCACGCCAACCCGGATAGGAACGCCGTTGTCATTCACCGCCTTGATGACTTCTTCGACTTTCCACCAGGCACCGATGTTGCCCGGATTGATGCGCACGCAATCCACCACTTCTGCGGCTTTAAGCGCGAGCCGGTGATCGAAATGAATGTCGGCAATGAGCGGAACGGTCATCGCCGCCTTGATTTTCGGCAGGGCGGCAGCCGCTTCCTCATCCGGCACGGCCACGCGAATTACTTCGCAACCCGCCGTCTCAAGCTGGCGGATCTGCTCAACCGTTGCCGCGACATCGCGAGTATCGGTCGAACACATGGACTGAACCGATACGGGGGCGTCCCCGCCGACTTTGAGAGTGCCGACCTTGATCTGCCTGGTTTTTCTTCTGGCGATATGCATGGTGGACGACCGTTTAACTCCCCTGTTCGTCCCCGTGCGGGAGATGATCCAATGAGGCGCCGACCGCAAATCGATCGTGCTTCGCGACCGGAGCTTTTCCGACCAGTTCCTTGACGCTTTGATAGATCCCTTCGGACGTCAACCCGTAGCGCTCCCGCAAGAAGTCCTGGGGGCCCTGCTCGATATACCAATCCGGCAGTCCCAGCACTTTCGTCGTCACATCGGTAATGCGGGCATCGGACAGCGCCTCAAGGACGGCGGATCCGAATCCACCCATCTTGCAGCCCTCTTCAACCGTCACCACATACCGCACCCGCTTCGCCACATCGACGATCAGTTCCTGATCAAGGGGCTTCACGAATCGCGCATTCACCACGGCGGTTGAAATACCCTCTTTGCTCAACCGTTCCGCGGCCTGCATCGCCTGCCAGACCGACACGCCGATCGCCACGATCGCGACCTCTGATCCGTCCTTTATCAGCTCGCCCTTCCCGACCGGAAGCGCCGTGGGCACCGCATCCATCTGAACCCCGAGACTCACCCCGCGCGGGTACCGGAGCGCGATGGGCCCGTCGTGCTGAATACAGGTCTTCATCATGTGCTGCAATTCATTCTCATCCTTCGGCGCCATCACCACCATGTTCGGCGCATGGCGCAAATAGGCGTAGTCGAACGCACCGTGGTGCGTCGTGCCGTCTTCGGCGACCAGCCCGCCGCGATCAAGACAAAAGACGACCGGTAGATTCTGCGTCGCGACGTCGTGCACCACCTGATCATACGCGCGCTGCAGGAACGTCGAGTACATCGCGACGACCGGCTTAATGCCCTGTGTGGCAAGACCGGCGGCAAACGTGACGGCATGCTGTTCCGCAATACCCACGTCGTATAAGCGATCGGGAAATTCTTTTTCGAATCCGGTAAGACCGGTTCCTTCACACATGGCTGCCGTAATCGCAACGATCCGCTTGTCCTCACGGGCCAGTTTCACCAGCGAGTCCATGGCAATTTGCGTATAGGAGGGACGCGCGGCTTTCTTGGCCGGCACGCCGGTCTCGCGCACGAAGGGCGGACAGGCATGGAACCAGACCGGATTTTTGATGGCCGGTTCATAGCCGAGGCCCTTCTTTGTAATCACATGCAGCAATACCGGCCCCCGCATCTTCAACACGTTTTCCAGGGTCGGGAGCAAATGTTCGAAATTGTGGCCGTCGATCGGACCGCAGTACTGAAACCCGAGCTCTTCAAAGAGCAGCCCGGGAAGGATCGCGCCCTTCGCCAGTTCTTCCGCCCGGCGAGCCAGCTTCTGCATGTCCTCCCCGATGTGGGGAATCTTCCGCAGGAGTTGACCGGTTTCCTCCCGCATCTTCCCGTAGAACTCACCCGTGATCGTTCGGCTCAGATACGCGGAAATCGCGCCGACGTTCTTCGAGATCGACATCTGATTGTCGTTCAAGATCACCAGAAAGTCTTTGCCCAACCCGCCGGCATGATGCAGCCCTTCGAGGGTCATTCCGGCGGTCATCGCACCGTCGCCGACCACACACACGACTTTATTTTTCTGTTTCAACTGTTCCCGCGCCTCGACAAGCCCGAATGCCGCCGAGACCCCGGTTCCGGCATGCCCGGCGTTGAACGAATCGTGGGCGCTTTCCTCTCTTTTGCAAAATCCGCTCAGCCCGCCGTATTGCCGCAGGGTATGGAACTGCTCCCGCCGGCCCGTCAGCAATTTATGCGTATAGGCCTGATTGCTGGTATCCCAGACGATCTTGTCTGTCGGCGTTTTCAGAAGATAGTGCAGCGCCACCGTCAGCTCAACGACGCCCAGATTCGACGCGAGATGCCCGCCGACGTTTGAGACCGTCCCGATGATCTGCTCGCGAATTTCTTCGCACAATGCGGGCAGTTCACCCACCGGCACACGCTTCAAATCCGCCGGACTTTGAATCTTTTTTAGGATCGACATAGGATGGTCTCCCTTATTCGCCTTCTTGCAACAATTTCTGCTTGGTTTCGTAGCAGCACTGGTCGGGGGAAATCGTGCCGCCGAAGCTTGACAGATCCATAGAATATATGCAGTTTCACATAGAGGTCATTTCGTGTCAAGGAGTTCGGCTTGGATTCAGCGATCGCATCCCGCTTTACGATCCAAACCGAAATGTCACGACGGTGGACAGCGTGAAATCAGCTGCACTCCCGACAATGAAATCGAGATTCTCGACCGCATAGACTTGCCAGAGCAGTTGCGGACGAAGTCGATAACTAAACCCGAGCACGCCTTCCGTCACACCTTTATCGAACACATGCGTCCCGGTTCCATACAAAGGCGACGAAAAGTAGTCGAAATGCCCCACGAGGGAGAAGTTCTCCGACCAGAGATACTCGACTGCAAAAATTCCGGACACGACAGGCTGCAGGCCGAATCCGGCGATTCGCCCCGTCGGAATCACTCCGTTCAGATTCACATAGACCATCCAGTCCTTGGCAAGATGCTTTTCTATGGCCAGACCAAACCCGTAATCCGGACTCCCGCTTCCCAGAAGATGCGGCTCGTCTCCCGTCGGGAGCTTTATTGCGGCACGAAAAGAGAGCGCCGGCAGCATATCCGTTTCGGTCAGTACTTGAAACTTCCCCATCACGGACGCATCGCCCAAGCCCACAATACCCTCCCGCGCGTTAATCACGGTTCTTCCGCCCGATGTCACCTGGTACGCATAACCCGTATCCTTAAGAGCCCTTCGATCAGGTGCCAAGCCGGTCGTCGCTCGTTCGACTGCCGTAATCATGCCGTCCATAATGCCCCGGTATCGGTTGAGCACTGGAATTTCAACGGCCATTTCCAACTTTTCTGTCACTCCGTACCGGAGAAAAAAGCCCGACCGGATGCTTTCAAACTTCATCGCGACTGAAGCCTGCGGAGTGGTATCGGAAAAGATGTTGGCGGTATTGGCAAGCTCGACCCGCAGATCGAGCGCGCCCGGCTTCAAAACCGTCGCGCGATCGCCGGGCATTCCGAGCACTAATTGATGAAGCGGCTGAAAGTTTCTGACGGGAAACGGTCCAAACCCTTCAGCCGAAACAGGCGGGGGATTGACCCCGCCCATCAAGACAAGGCTCACACAGAGAATGGCTGACAGAATCCGGCCCCGCGACAACATGCAACCCGCTTCCTAGTATGGAAAATCAAGGCCGGCGAAGATGGCCCCGCCTTCACGACTGAACCCATAGTCGAGGCGCCCTACGACATTCGGCCGCACAATGCCGCGGATTCCGAGCCCCGGCGTCATCCGGTAATCCTTGGCACTCAAGTCTTTGAAGTTTCCAAACACTTGTCCCGTATCGAGGAACGGAGCCAGCTCAAAATCCGCCATGACCCCGGCCAGCCTGGTGCGGGCAATGTGGATCCGCTCTTCAACGCTCACGGCCAACAGGTGTTTGTCGATATACCGGTCGACGCCGAATCCGCGCAGATTGTTCTGGCCGCCCAAAGAGCTCTGCTCGAAAAACGGAACCTGCGTGCCGACCGTCGCCTGCAAATCCGCCCGCACAACGAGAATGGCCCGCTTCGACTCGCTGGGAAAAAGTTTTTTCACCTCGACTTCATACCGCGAATAGACCGGATGCTCACTGTTCCGGAGATTCTGATTCAGTTCCGCATACGCCGTGATCGCCATGCCGTCCGTCGGCGTCACCAAATTATTGCGCGTGTCATAGTGAAAACTGACGCGGTGTCCGACAATCGTCGTCTGCCCGCTGACCCCGTCGACATCCCCGAACCGCTCACCGGTAAACGGCAGATTGGTTGCCCCGCGCTGCAGCTGAACGTCGCGAACGCGCTGGGCCAGCGCAATCTGCGTCACCTCGTTCGCGTACACACCGAAGCGCCAGTTCGCCCGTATTTCCCGGGCCGTGTAATTGGTTTCGTTGCCCTCCAGGGAATCCTGCCCGGATCCGAAGAACCTGGAAGTGGCATTCTTGAAAAACGATCCGCCGAACTGGAGGAAATACCGCCCGTTGCTGAACGCGGGATCGATATAGTTGAACACGAGCTTGCGCTCGATCTTTTCCGTAAACGACCCGATAAATTGAATTTGCCGCCCGCCCGGTTCGTACTGAAAAAAGTTGAACGCGCCTCTGGTTCCGACAATCGAATTCCGGATCACCATCGGCGCCATCAGGTATTTCAGCTCTCCGTCGGGATCCGTCACCAGGATCGGCATGATCAGGCCGACATCGTTGCCGTCATTGCGCGTCGTCGAAACCGACGGAACGGGAATGACCTGCGTATCGGCCCATACCAGATCAAGACACGGCCCGCCCGTGCCTGCCCACAGGCATACCATGAAAACAGCAAGTCGACGCAGGGAGGACATGAACACTCAGCCTGGATGGTCTTACGGAGATTTGAGCTTATCGGACTTCTTCCGGAGCTGATCGACAAGATCAGGGTAGGAGGACGCGCGGAGAATCTTCGTAAATTGCCCGCGGTAATTGTTGACCAAACTCACTCCGTCGACCACCACATCGTACACACGCCAGTCGGTGCCGTGATTGATGAGCCGATAGTCGAGCGGGATTTCCGTTTTCCCCGAGAGGATCTTGGTTCGCACCTCGGCATAATCTTTTTCAGTCCGTTCATTCAAGTACTGAACGCCTTCGCCGGAATAGGATTCTACTTTTTCCGCATAGGAATTGGTCAAGAGCGTTTGAAACAGCGACACGAACTCCTGCTTTTCTTTGTCCGAGAGCTGATTCCACGGAGCCCCGAGCGCGCGGCGCGACATCTCTTGATAGTCAAACCGCTCGGCCACCACCTTTTCCAGCAACGATCGCCGTTCTTCGGCTTTGGCCGCCTGCTTGAGTTCTTTATCGCGAATGATGCGCAGCACTTCGTCGATCGTGCCCTTCATCGAATCGGTCGGAGGGCCGGCGAACGCCTGCGGGAAGCCGAGCCCGAAAGACAAGCAGACCCCCATGATACCGACGGCGGCCAGCCGGCCGATCTGCGCCGGCAGCGACTTACCTTGCAGCGATATATTGTTCGTCACCATGCAAGACTCCTGTGTATCCACATCACGCGATGCGATCCCCGGATGGAGACCGACGAATCAGTTGACTTTACCATGAACGTATTGGCTCACCAACTCTTCAAGATCCAAACCGGACTCGGTATCCCGAATGGTGTCGCCGGGTTTCAACGGGTCGCCGCCGCCGCCAGGTGACAGCGCCAGAAACTTTTCTCCGATGATCCCTCTCGTCTTGATCGACGCAATGGTATCCGTATAGAGCTTGACCCCATTGCCGACGGCGAGCGTGACGATCGCGCGATCCTCTTTGAGCGCGATGCCCCTCACGCGCCCCACCTCCACGCCGGCGATTTCAATGGTCGCTCCAGACTTCAGGCCGGTCGCGGTATTGAAGAGCGCGGTCACTTCATACAGATCGCCGCCGATCACCTCCAGCTTCCCCAGCTTGATGGAGAGATACCCCAGACACAGGATCCCGACCAGGACGAACACACCGACCGTCAGTTCAAGCTTGGTATTTTCCATCGCCATACTCCCGTTACGAACCCGCAGCCGCGCCGGACAGTACGACCGGCCCGCCGACTGAAATAAATTCCTGGATCTCCGGATCTGTCGTTCGTATAAACTCGGCAGGCGGGGCCATCACCGCAATCCGTCCCTGCTTCAAAATGGCGACGTAATCGGACAGGAAGAAAATCTCCGGGATTTCATGGCTGACCATGACCGCCGTAAATCCGAAGGTCCGCTGCGTCGTCGTAATCAACTCATGAATGGCCTTCGCCATCAACGGATCCAGCCCCGTGGTCGGCTCGTCGAACAACACGATCTCGGGCCGCATCACCAAGGCGCGGGCCAGGCCGGCGCGCTTTCGCATTCCGCCGCTGAGCTCAGCCGGAAATTTGTGCCCCATGCCGGCCAATCCGACCTGTTCGAGCATCTCGTCCACTCTGGCCGCCACATCCGGCCCTTTCATCCGCAGCTTTTCTTTCAGCGGGAAAGCGACGTTCTCGAAGACGGACATCGAGTCGAACAGCGCCGCCCCCTGGAACAACATCGCAAACCGCTTCCGCACTTCATTCAGCGGCTGACCGCGCAGGCGGGAAATATCGACGTCACCGACCCAGACCTGCCCTTCATCAGGCTGCAGCAGCCCGATCATGTGCTTCAACAGCACACTCTTGCCTTCTCCGCTGCGCCCGATGATGGTCGTCAACTTGCCTGCGGGAATCGTCAGGTCGACTCCGCGCAACACGGGCTGAGTCCCCAGCGTTTTTTTCACTCCGACAAGCTTGAGCATGCTTACAGCAAGACCGATGTCAGAAAATAATCCCACACCAGGATCACCACAGAAGACAGCACCACCGCCTCCGTCGTCGCCGAGCCCAATCCTTCGGCGCTCATGCGCGTATAGAACCCCTTGTAGCAGCAGATCCAGCTGATGATCAGCCCGAAGCTGATCGACTTCAGAATTCCGCCGTAAATATCTTTCCACTCAACGGCCGACTCGATCGATGTCCAATAGGATCCGGCATTGACGCCGAGCAGATCCACCCCGACCAGATAGCCGCCGTATATCCCGACGACATCAAAGAGCGCCACCAGTAACGGCACGCCGATCAAGCCCCCCACCACTTTCGGCGCAATGAGATACTGGAGCGGATTGATGGCCATGGTGTCGAGCGCGTCGATCTGTTCCGTGATCCGCATGATGCCGATTTCCGCGGTCATCGCCGAACCGGCCCTCGCCGTCACCATCAGCGCCGCCAAGACCGGCCCCAGTTCGCGAATCATACTCAAAGCGACCGCCGACCCGAGCAACCCCTCGGAACCGAATTTCCGCAAGGTGTAATAGCCCTGAAGGGCGAGCACCATCCCGGTGAATCCGGCCGTCAGCACGACGACGAACGTGGATTTATACCCGATGAAATGCAGCTGTTTGACGAACTGAATGAACCGGAACGGCGGGCGCACGAGCCACCCGAATGACGACACGAGGAAAATGAGCATCCGGCCCATTTCCCGGACATACGTCAACGCCACCCGCCCGATCAATGCGAGCATTGTCATGATGTCATCGCCATGGGTGAATCCGGCCTGACTCCGACGCGGGTATCGGCCGCGGCCCGCAGACAGGTTGTGAGCGACTCAGCGGCCACAGCACTTTGCCGGCGCAACCGGGCGAGTCCCAGCAGACTCGAAGGGTGGACGATCAGTGCACACAGGCCTTTCAGCCATCCAGTGGGCCTGAGAAAGAGATTGAAGTCAAGGGGCAGTTCTTCCATCACGAGATCCGACACGGAGCGCACAATCAGGAAGGGAACGCCGGCGGACTTGGACTCGCTCGCCAACGCGGCACTCTCCATATCCAACCCCGTCGCATGCGTGCGCCGGGCCAACCCCGCCTTGTCCGCAGCCCGCCACACGATACGATCCAGGGAGATAAAATCACCGCTGCAGGCAGCGCCAGTCGTCGCATGCGAACCAAGGGCGGCGCGCCAGCGGTCCCGCTCCGGTCCCTCGACTTCCATGTAATCGAGCACATCCGTCGCCTCGGCCGGAACCGCCGCCACTCTGGTTCCGATTAAGATGTCGCCGATGTTCGCCTGCCGCAGCGCGCAGGCATACCCGCTTGAGATCGCCAGCGAGAACGAGTGCTGCGCGAAGACCGCCTTCGCGGTCTCACGGGCCTTCTGCGGCCCCACCCCCGTCTGAATCACCCAGCACTCTCCGGCGCCTGTTCGGACACGATACCGCGGACGCCCGTGAACCGTGTCGCGCTCCCCGCCGGGGAATGCGGCCCGCACGGCAAAGGACTCCCAGATCGTAGCCACGAAAATTGCGATGCGGGCGGGGGATGAAGATGCGGAGGACGTGGGCGGCAGCGTCGTCACAACGTGCGCGTCCGTCAATGATCAAACCGATAGCATCCGGATGACTCAACCTGGTCCCGCAGCTCTTCGGCCCGCATGCGCCCCCGCGTCCGGAGGTTGCGATACATCGCGAGCGCCCAGAGCGGGAAGTATTGGCAATACCAGTGATAGCGCAGATAGAACACGCGCGGGAACCCCGTGCCGGTGTGCATCACCTCTTCCCAGGAGCCGTCCTTCAGCTGATGCCGGAGGAGAAACTGCACGCCGCGCGCAATGCTCAGCGAATCCGTCATGCCCGCGGACATCAACGCCATCAGCGCCCAGGCGGTTTGCGAAGGCGTGCTCTGGCCTTTCCCGCTATGGGCTTCTTCCGCATACGAGAGACAGACCTCGCCCCAGCCGCCGTCGGGATTCTGTTTGGATTCAAGCCAGGATACCGCCCGGCGAATGTAGGGAGAGGACACATCCTCGCCGATCGCCCGGAGCCCGGCGAGCACCGACCAGGTGCCGTAAATATAGTTCACGCCCCAGCGGCCGTACCAGCTGCCGTCAGCCTCCTGCTGTCTCTTGAGAAACGCCAGCGCCGGCTGCACCGCCGGATGCGTGCGGTCATAGCCCAACGCGCCCAACATTTCCAGACAGCGCCCGGCCAGATCAGCCGTACTCGGATCGAGCAAGGCTTTATGGTCCGCGAACGGAATATAATTGAACACGACCCGGTTGTTGTCCTTGTCGTACGCGCCCCAGCCGCCGTCGGAACTCTGCATGGCCAGCACCCACTGCATGCCGCGGCGAATCGATTCCCGCAAATCGGCCGGTTCGGGCATCTTGAGCTTCGACAACGCCATCAGCACGACGGCGGAATCGTCCACGTCGGGATACAACTCATTTTCAAACTGGAAATACCACCCGCCCGGTTCCGCCTGCGGGGAAGAAATCGTCCAGTCGCCGACGGTTTTTGTCTGCCGGGACATCAGATAGGCGCCGGCCTTGACCAACGCGGGATGATCCTGCGGCATGCCGGCTTCGATCAGCGCGTTCATCAGCAACGCGGTATCCCAAATCGGGGAATGGCAGGGCTGTAGATGCAACGTCGGCACCCGTTGCCCGTCCAGAGTCGCAAAGTCATGCACTTCCAGATCTTCGATCTCCCGCATCGCTTTCTGAACCAGCGGGTCATCCATCTCATAGCCCAGGCACCGGAGTGCCAGGACAGAATTTGCCATCGCCGGATAAATCGCGCCCAGTCCGCCGCTGCCTTTCAAGTGATCCAGCATCCAGGTCGCCGCTTTGTGCATCGCTTTCTCGCGCAGCCACAGCAGCGGCATCCGGTCATACAGCTTCAGCACCGCATCGAGCATGACGAAGAAATTATGCGGGGTGAACCAGGCCTGATCCTTGTTAAAGGGCGGATATTTCCAGTACGGGACCTTCCCTCGCGGTTCGAGATACAGCTCCTCGATCCCCTGCTCGCGGGGAATCCGGCACACCGGTTGATGCGCAAATACAATCAGCAGGGGAATCAGAACAGCTCTCGACCAGTAGGAGATCGCATAGATGCTGAAATAGAACCGCTTCGGCAACAGCATGAGCTCGACCGGCATGTGGGGCACGCCTTCCCAGTCATATTGGTCGAACAACGCCAGCGCAATCTTCGTAAAGACGTTCGCCTGCACCACTCCGCCCATCGCCATAATGCGCTCACGCGCGCGCACCAGGCAGGGGTCCGAAGCAGGGATCCCGCTGAGCTTCAGCGCGAAGTAGGCTTTCACCGACGCGCTGATCTCCGCCGGCCCGCCATAGTAAATCGGCCAGCCGCCGTCCGGCAGCTGCATCGTTCTCAAATACCGGACCGCTTTGTCTTCCTTGATCGGATCAACGCAATCGAGAAACCGCCGCAGCATTAGATACTCGGAGGTCAGCGTGGTGTCGGCCTCGAGTTCCGCCACCCAATAGCCCTCGGTGGGATGCTGCTTGGATAAGAACCAGCTTTGACTCCGGCGAATCGCGTCATCAATGGCATCGGGCTGGCTCACCGTATGCGCCGACGGCCGACGGGCGGCATCTGCTACCGTCAATGGGCCGACTTTATCCGAGATAAGCCGGAGCGGGGGTGTCTGTGCATACTCGATGGCCGGATTGAATTTTCCGGGAATCGTCGCGAGCAAACTGCTGGAGAGCCGGTCAAACAATGCGCGAATGAGTTTCATGGATTCCTAGTGCGTGCACGCAGATGGGGAAAAAAGAGACGCGCTCGTGTGCCGCCGGTCATACGAAACGCCGACACCCGCCGCGCAAGAGCAGCCCATCGGTGGGGGATATAACAGACACCCCTATCTGAGTCAAGCAGCGAAGGAGGAAAGTTCTCTGCGATATTCAACTGTTGCAGTTCCCCTCATGCGGGCTGCAAATCCCCCAGCCGCACCGAGACCAGCTTGGACACGCCCGGCTGCTCCATCGTCACACCGAACAAGGAATCGGCGATTGCCATCGTGCGCTTGTTATGGGTAATGACGAGGAACTGCGCATTCTTCGACATCTCCCGGAGCACGCTGGTAAAGCGCCCGATATTTTCTTCGTCGAGCGGAGCATCGATTTCGTCGAGGAGACAAAACGGCGTCGGCCGGATCAGAAAACTGGCGAACAGCAGGGCCATCGCCGTCAAGGTCTTCTCACCGCCGGACAACATCGTGATGCTCTTCAAGCGCTTTCCCGGAGGCTGCGCCACGATATCCACGCCCGGCTCTTGATTGCCGGCACTTTCCCCGTTTTCACCGACCGGTTCATCGACCAGCAGCAGCTCCGCCCGCCCGCCGGGGAAAAACTGGCTGAAAACCTCGGTGAATTTCTGCTGCAATTCGGCGAACGTCGTGACGAACATATCCTTCGTAGTCTTGTTGATCCGCTGAATAATTTCCTTGAGAGAACTGATCGAGGTCGCGAGATCCTGTTCCTGCGTCGTCAGAAAGGTATAGCGCTGCTCAAGCTCCTGATGCTCGCTGATCGCCGCCAGATTGATGGGCCCCATCCGGTCAAGCCGGTCGCGCAGCTTCTGGAGCTGCTCTTTCAATTCAGCCTGCGGCACCTGCGCCAACGGATTGGCAATGGTCCGGGCCGCACCCTCGGCATCGGCGGCAGACTGAAGGCTCGGCGCCGCGCCATCCGCAAGCGCCAGCGGATCCAGCTGATACGTTCCCGACAAGGTGCTCTCGACTGCGCTCAATTGCGTGCGCAGCTCAGCCCTCCGGACCTCCGCCGCCATCCGTGTGTCCCGCACGGACGACATATCCCGACGCACGGCATCCAGGCCGGCCTCCAACGACTGTCCGACCGCCATCTCCTGAGCCTGTTGTTCCTGTGCGGCAATCAATTGCGCTTTAATCTTGGCCGCCGCCTCGCCGAATTCTTGGCACAAGGCTTCCTGGCGGGTACGCTCTTCATGGCTGTGCTGAATATCACGCTCCAAGCCCTCAAGGTGACTCTGCAACGTCTGCCGGCGCTGCTCGCTTTCCACCTGCTGCTGCCTGAGACGCAGGCGATTCGCCTGCTCGTGACCCTGTTTGGCGCGCAGCCCTTCGGACAGCAGCCGGGCTTCCGTCACACGCTCTTGAAACAGCCGGCCCTCCAGATCGATCGCCGTGAGCCGTTCCCGCACGCGGCTCAAGCTCGCTTCCTGTCCGGTCTTCTCACTGACCCATTGCTCCAACTGAGCTTGTGCCGACCGTGCTTCCTGTTCAAACCGCTGCCGATCCACCATCCCTTTTTGTATCTCGGCGGCAATCCCGCCGAGGCGGACATCCAGATCCGCCATAAACTGGCGGAGATTTTCTTCGTCTTTCCGCAAGGACAGGTCCTGCATTTCCGTGTCGCGCAACGACTCAGCCAACTGCCGGATCTGCAGACTCAAGGCCTGTCCGCGTTCCTGCAGCTCAAGGCGCCGTTGCTTATCGTATTCAAGCGCCGCGGTCAGTTCGTCACGTTTCGTCTCCAGACTGACGACCTCACGCCGGCGCTCCAGCAACCCCTGCCCCGCATGGGCATGTCCGCCGCTGATGACTCCGGATGCGTCCATGACTTCACCGGCCAGCGTCACCAGCACCGGCCCGTCATTTCCCGTCCACAGCCGACGCTCCCACAGCCGCACCGCATGGTCCAACGACTCCACAATCACAATGCGATCGAACAGGCAGTCCTTCGCCGCCGTGCGGGCATCATCCGCCCGGATCAACTCGACGGCCCGTCCTACGACACCGGCCTGATCCGCGATCGCACCCCACCAGGCCCGGGAGTCAGCCTCGGACTGTTCCCATCGCGGCTGCTGCGGGATAAACGTTCCACGGCCGAGTTCTTTTTCTCGGAGAAAACTGATCGCGCGTTGCGCCACGGCCGGCTCATCGACAAACCACCCGTGTACGCGCTCTCCCAGAACCGCTTCCACGGCCCGATCCATGCCGGGAGGAATCACGAGCCATTCGGCAATCGCATCGCGAACCCCCTCGCAGGATTTGAGCGCCGTGCTTTCATCCTGGCCTTCCCGTCCGTATCCCATTTCTTCACGCACCACACCTTGCAGCGCCTGCAGCCGGGAATCGACGGCCGCCAATTCTTCCGATCGTTGCAGAATCAACCGATCGAGGTCCTGCTGCTCAGCCGCAACCTGCGCCGCGTCGGCCTGAACCGTCTCCTGCTGGGCCCGAATGGCAGCCACCATCCGCCCCGCCTCGCCGTATTCGTGCCGCAGCGCTTCATGCCGCGTCAACGCCGTCGACCGGTGCGCCTCCAACTCCTCTTGTTCAGCCGCCAGCCTGGTGCCCCGCTCAGCGACTTCGCCCATCCGGGCGATCAGCTGAGTCACACTCTGCTCGGTATTCGCCACCAGAACGGCCAGCTGCATGATGTCGAGACGCCCTCGCTCCTCCTCCGCCACCGCAGAAGCCCGCTGATGCAGCAGGCGCTCCATATCCTGATCGAGTGCCGAAAACGCCTGTTCGCGGGAGAGCAACTCCTCTTCCAGCGAGACCAGCGACGCTTCGATGGCCTCCAGCGAATGCGCCAGCTCCTCCTGGGCATGCGCCAGCCCTTCCAGCTCATGAGACTCTTGCTGCTGTTGTTGTTCGAATAACTGGCTCCGGTTCCGCGCGACCTCGGCCGCCGTCAACGCCTGAGCCTGCTGATGTTCGATCCGCCCGAGTTCCTCACGGATCTTGCCGGTCGACTCGCCGATTTCGATCGCCCGTAAACGGGACTGCTCCAGGTCCGTCGCGAACCGCGCCTGGCCTGCGGCTTTTTCGGATTCTTGCTGATCGAGATTCAGCACCTCCGCTTCGACCTCTTTCAAACCCGCCCGCAACGCGACAAACTCCCGGGTCAACAGTTCGATCTCGACGGAACGGGCTTCCTGCTGCAGCGTCTGATAGGTCCGTGCCTGCCGTGCCTGCCGCTCAAGCGAATTGAGCTGCTTTTTGACTTCCGCAATGATGTCACGCACCCGCAGAATATTCTGCTGGGTGGCATCGAGCTTCCGAAGGGCTTCGGCCTTTTGCTTTTTGTACCGGACGATCCCGGCGGTCTCTTCGATCAATTCGCGCCGGTCTTGCGGAGAAGCATTCAGGATCTGATCGATCTGTCCCTGCGCAATGACCGTATGCCCCTTGCTGCCGGCACGCGTGTCCATGAGCAGCGTCCGGATATCTTTGAGCCGGCAGGCCGTCTTGTTAATGAGATATTCGCTGTCACCGTTCCGGTAGAGCCGCCGCGTGATCATGAGTTCTTGGAACTCGGTCAATTCGCTCGGCAACCCCGATCCACCCTCCTGCGGCAACGCCGCACGATCGAGCCCGCCGATGATGAGCGAAACTTCCGCCATCCCCAGCGGCTTGCGCAATTCGGTACCGTTAAAAATCACGTCTTCCATTTTCTCGCTGCGCAACGTCTTGGTGCTCTGCTCTCCCAATACCCACAGAATGGCATCCACCACGTTGCTCTTGCCGCTGCCGTTGGGGCCGACGATCGCCGTCACTCCTTGCGGAAACTCGATTCTCGATTCGGCAAACGACTTGAACCCCAGCATATCGAGCGATTTCAAATACATCGATTTACCCTCGGTTGAGCAGCCGGATTGGCTGAGCGGAAAAATAGCTCGGCCCTTGTAACACAGGGCTATGAGGAAATCAAAAGAAAATACCGCAGGTAGTAGGGGGCCTTTCAACCCCCTACTAGATATATGGATTTAACAGAAGCGGGTGATTATCTGGCAGCGCCGGCAGCGGACTTACCGGCTGACTCGATTTGCACAAGTTCTTTGGGCAGGAGAAATTCGACGTCTTCCTCGATAACCGTCAACTCTTCCACCTCGGAAGGACCGGAACTTCTGAGGAATGCGACCACTTCAGTCACCAGCACTTCCGGAGCCGACGCCCCGGCGGCAATTCCGACCGCCTTCGCGGCTTTCAGCCAGTCCGGATTGATATCGCTAGCCGAATCGATCAGATAGGAGGGAATGCCGCATTGCTCGCCCAACTCGCGCAAGCGGTTGGAGTTCGAGCTGTTCGGCGACCCGATGACCAGGATCACATCCACCAGGCGGGAGAGTTCCTTCACCGCATTTTGCCGGTTTTGCGTGGCATAGCAGATATCTTCCTGGTGCGGGCCCTTGATGTTCGGGAACCGCTTATTGAGCGCGGCGACGATATCCCGGCATTCATCCACGCTGAGCGTGGTCTGCGTAACATAAGAGAGGTTTCGCGTATTGTCGACGTGCAGCGTCTCGACATCTTGGACCGAAGACACCAGGTGGAACTTGTCGGGAATCTGCCCCAGCGTCCCGATGACCTCGGGGTGCCCGGCATGGCCGATCAGAATCAGCTCGTAGCCCTGGGTGTATTCCCGGTTCACTTCATTGTGGACCTTGATGACCAGCGGACAGGTGGCGTCGATCACATGCAGCCGGCGCTGATTCGCCTCGGCCCACACCGACTTGGCCACGCCATGCGCGCTGAAAATCACCACCGAGCCCTCCGGCACTTCACTCAGCTCTTCCACGAACACGGCGCCCTTTTGACGAAGCGAGTTGACCACATGGCGGCTGTGGACGATTTCATGGCGGACATATATGGGGGCGCCGTACTTCTTGAGCGACAGATCCACGATATCGATCGCCCGATCGACCCCGGCGCAAAATCCCCGCGGATTGGCAAGGTATATCTTCATGACGATTCATACTCCTTCACTGGTGGTTGACGAGACCAGACCGACCCCGGCCGGCTCACCGCACGCATTTCACCTTACGTCAGATCGTCCGATGTCGTCAACAGATTTACCCTGCCGACCAGCCTCTCCTGAGCCCCCGGATCGCTTGACAGGACCACCACTGCCCCGTAGGCTGAGGCCACCATTTATGAGTACTGCTTCCGCCAAGAAAATCCTGATCGTCGAAGACGAGAAAGACATTCTTCAACTCGTCAAGCTCTATCTGGAGAAAGAGGGCTACCGGATCGTGACGGCCTCGACCGGATCGGAAGGGCTGGCCCAGGTTCGCACGGAAAAGCCCGACCTCATCGTGCTCGACCTGATGCTTCCCGAGATCGATGGACTTGAAATCTGCAAGCGCCTTCGCTCGTCGCCCGATACCGCGATGCTGCCGATCATCATGCTCACCGCCAAGGCTGAAGAGTCGGATACGATCATCGGCCTCGAATTAGGCGCGGACGACTATGTAACCAAGCCCTTCAGTCCCAAAACGCTGGTCGCGCGGGTGAAGGCGTTGTTCCGCCGGCTCGAACGCAAACCGGAAGACGGTCCGAGCCGGTTCACGTACGGCCCGCTGATTCTGGATCTCACCCGCCATGAAGTCACGGTGAAGGGAAAGGAAGTCCCGCTCACGGCGAAAGAATTCGGCCTCCTAGAGCATCTGCTCCGCCATCCCGGACGAGTGCTGACACGCGATGTCCTGCTCAACGCCGTCTGGGGCTACGAGTACTACGGAACCACCCGGACCGTCGACGTGCACATCCGGCGGCTGAAACAAAAGCTGCCGTTGCTGGATGAGGCCATTCTCTCGGTGAAGTCACTCGGCTATAAGCTCAAAGAAGCGGACGGCTCCGGATGAGATTGTCCATCCGCTGGAAGGTGACTCTCGGCAGTCTCCTCACCGTCACCTGCGGGCTGGCAGTCGCCGGCCTGCTGGCCATGCAATCGCTCGAGCAACAGGAAATCACACAACTCAACGATGTGCTGGGCGCCAGAACCAACCTGGTGGAATACAGCCTCCGGTCGGCGTTCGCCGCGCCGCCATCGCCGGAACAACAAACAGCTCTCAGAAACATCGTCCGTCAGTTGGGGGCCAGAGCGCTGGCTCGGGTGACCATCGTCACGACCGACGGCGTCGTCATCGCAGACAGCGCCGTGGACGATGCGGGGCTCTCCGCAGTTGAGAACCACCTCTCACGACCGGAAATCCAGCAGGCGCTTGCGACGGGAGAAGGCCGGGACATTCGTGCCAGCCACACGACCGGCAGCCGCACCATGTATCGTGCCATCCGGACAGAGCTGCGCTATGCCGGCACCCCGGTTGTCCTCCGCCTCGGCCTTCCGATGACGATGCTGGAACGGGAGACCGCCGAACTCCAGCGCCACCTGGCCATTGCCCTCGGAGTCGCCTTTCTGATGGCCCTTCTGCTCAGCCTCTGGATGGCCCGCAGCATTACAAAGCCGCTCTCGGATATCGCCAGCGTGGCTCGGCGGCTTTCGGCGGGAGATGCGACGATTCGCATCCAGACTCACTCGCACGATGAAGTCGGCCTGCTGGGCGAAACCCTCAATCATATGACCGACCAGCTCCGCACCAAGATCGACGAACTCTCGGAAGACCGCGCACAGCTGCTCGCCATGTTGACCTCCATGGTCGAAGGCGTCATGGTCCTGGACTGCCGGGGGCGCATTCTCCAGATCAATCCGGCCCTCGAACGGATGTTCGATGTCAGCCGTACGGAGATCCGCGGGCAGATCAGCACCGAGGTGCTGGCCCACCCTGAATTGAACAGTCTGATCACCACCATCCTCACGAATCGGGCCGGCCAGGAAGCCGAGATCGTGCTCATGCCCGGTGGCCGCTGCCTGCATATCGAAACCTCGGTGGCCGGGTGCGAACGGGAAAACGAAGCCTGCGCCGTGCTGGTCTTTCACGACATCACCGAACTGCGCCGCCTGGAAAAAATCAGAAAAGACTTCGTGGCCAATGTGTCGCACGAATTGCGCACCCCCCTGACGTCGATCAAGGGCTATGTCGAGGCGCTCCTAGACGGAGGGAAAGACGATCCGGAGACGGCCGTCAATTTTCTCACCATCATTCTGAAGCAGAGCGACCGGCTCAACCTGATTCTGGAAGATCTGCTGGAGTTGTCCAAGATTGAGTCGGGAAGAGTCTCATTCAAAGAAGATCCGCTGGATCTCCGCAGCTTGATCGAACGGACGCTCTCGATGATCAAACCCCTGGCCGACAAAAAGGGGCATCAGCTCGTCTCACGCATCGACGACCGGCTCCCGCCGATCGCCGGGGACGAAGGCCGGCTGGCGCAGGTCCTGACCAATCTCCTCGACAACGCCGTGAAGTACACCCCCGGGCAGGGCACAATCACGGTCACAGCCAGAAGCCTGCCGGACCAGACGGTGGAATTCGCCGTGACCGATACGGGACTCGGCATACCGGAGCAGGACCGCCCGCGGGTCTTCGAGCGCTTCTACCGGGTCGACAAAGCCCGCTCGCGCGAACTGGGAGGAACCGGGCTCGGCCTGGCCATCGTAAAACATATCGTGGAAGGGCATGGCGGGCAGGTGTGGGTTGAGGCGCATCCGCCGCAGGGCAGCCGTTTTGTCGTCCGTCTGCCGGTCACTCGCCAGCCACGAAGCTCCGCTCACACAAAGGACGACAAGATCAAATAGACGAGCGCGCCCAGCACTCCCGCCCCCGGCATGGTAAAGACCCAGGCGGAGAGAATCTTCGTCGTCACGCCCCACCGTACGGCCGAGAGACGCTTGGTCGCGCCGACCCCGAGTATCGACGACGTGATCGTGTGAGTCGTGCTCACGGGCAGACCGAAGTGCGCCGTGAACAGGAGGACGCTCGCCGCGCCGGTTTCGGCGGCAAATCCATGCACCGGATCCAGCTTGACGATCCGCATCCCGAGCGTGCGCATAATCCGCCGCCCCCCGACCATCGTACCCGCGCCCATCGCCAGCGCACAGGACACCACGACCCACGTCGGCACGTCGGACGACGTCAGCTGGCCGGAAGCAACCAGCGCCAGCGTGATAATCCCCATCGCTTTTTGCGCGTCATTGGACCCGTGGCTGAAAGCCATAAAGCTCGCCGACAACAACTGCAGCCGGCTGAAGACTTTCTGCGCCACGCCCCGCTGCACGTTGAAGAAGGACCAGCTGACCGCCACCATAATCAGAAGCCCCATCAAAAAACCGAAGAGCGGGGAGAGAATCATCGCTTCAAGAATCGCCCGCAGCCCTTTGAACTGCACCACAGACCAGCCCCCGTGCGCCACGGCGGATCCGACTAGGGCGCCGATCAAGGCATGCGACGAACTCGTCGGCAACCCGAGCAGCAGCGTAACCAGATTCCACAAAATCGCGCCGGCCAGGGCAGCCCCCACGACGACACTGGTGATGAACTCGGGAAAGACGATCCCGCCTCCGATCATCTTCGCCACGGCCGTGGAGAAAAACGCGCCGGCCACATTCAGCACACCGGCCCACATCACGGCCGCCAGAGGGCTCATCACCCTGGTCGACACCACCGTGGCCACCGCGTTCGCACAATCGTGCCAGCCGTTCGAAAAATCGAACAGCAAGGCCAGCACGACCGTCAACAATAAAAACCCCGTCAAATCAGGCATGATTGTCCAATACCATACAGCGCGGATTCGTCAGTTATGTTTCAAGACGATCCGCTCAAGAATATTTGCCACGTCTTCGCACCGATCGGTCCCCGCTTCGAACGTCTCGTAGATCTCTTTCCACTTGATGACGGCGATCGGATCGGTTTCTTTCTCAAACAGGCCGGAGATGGCATCGCGGGAAATGCGATCCGCTTCATTCTCCAGGCTGTTCACTTTCACACTGCATTCGTTGATCTGCGCATGCGACATGCCCACCCGATCGACGGCTTCACCGACCGCGACAGAGGCTTGATAGAGGATATCGGCCAGCCGGATCGCCGACTCGGTCGGTTTGGTGATTTTGTAGATGACGAACCGGTCGGCCACGGCCTCGACGGCATCGAGGATGTCGTCCAGTGCGCTGGCCAGATCATGAATGTCTTCGCGGTCGATGGGTGTGATAAACGTCTGATTGAGTTTGGTCGCAACATCGTGCGTAATGCCGTCGCCCACATGCTCGACATCCTTGATCTGTCTCGCCTGCGCCGCGGGGTCGCGAAACTGCTCCATCATTTCTTTGAGCAGGCGGCTGCCCTCGATCATGTTGTGCGCCGACTTTTTGAACATGTCGAAAAAGGCGTCTTCTTTGGGAATAAGACTAAACATCGCGGTCCGCGCTCCTGAAATAAGTAGATTGCCTCAGATCTTTCACCGTCTTGTCCCTGCAGTCCGATGACATCAGAACAGCGTTCGACACACCGTCACCATCGCACCAACCCGGTTGCCCACGTCAATCCTCCGCCAAAACTTCCCAATAACACCAGATCGTCGGGTCGCACCTGCCCGGCGCGCACCGCCGCATCCAGTGCGATCGGCAGCGAGGCGGATGAGGTGTTGCCGTACCGATCGATCACGGAGGTCAGTCGATCGGCGGGAATCCCCAAGCGATCCGCCACATTCGACAGAATCCGCCCGTTGGCCTGATGGAGCACGACCTGACTGAGTTCATCCATCGACACACCGAATTCTTTTACAATATCCAGTACCGCCTGTTCGACCCGTCTGACTGCGATACGGAACAATGAAGCGCCCTGCATCCGCAACACATGGTCACGCCGAGCCACCGTTTCCGCCGAAGCCGGCACCCGCGACCCACCGGCGGGCACGCGAATCAAGTCATGTTTAGATCCGTCCGAGTGGAGTCGAATCCCGAGTACTCCACGGCCATTCAAGCCGTGCTCATCTTCACCCCGCACGACAACAGCCCCGGCCCCGTCCCCGAACAAGACCGCCGTCGCCGCATCGGCAGGATCCAAAAATCTCGACTTCACTTCAGCGGCCGCCACCAGGCAGGTCTCCGCCTGCCCGCTCAGAATCATGGCGTTGGCCATGGACAGTCCATAGAGAAACCCCGAGCAGGAGGCGGACACATCGAATGCGGCCACTCCGCGACAGCCCAATCCCCGTTGAACAAAACAGGCTGTCGAAGGGAAGGCTGAATCCGGCGAGGTGGTCGATACGATAATCGCATCCACGTCGCCCGCTCCGCAGCCGGCTGCCTGAAGAGCCTGCCGGCTTGCTTCGATCGCCAGATCGGAAGATGCCTGGCCCTCGGCCGCCCATCGCCGCTCACGGATTCCGGTCAATCGCTCGATAGTGTCCGGAGCGATCCCTAGAGGCCCCGCCACCTCACGATTGGAAACAATTCGCTCAGGAAGGTAGCTGCCGGTTCCCAGCACACGCATTCGCTTCATGATGTTCAACGACTCTCACAGCGCCAGGCCATAGACTTTTGATCAAATTGATGCGCGGCGGGATTATAGGGGGCAGCAGAGAGCCGGTCAACCAACCCGGCCCGGCATTGCTTTTACGGCCTGTTCTTGCTATGAATTTAGAACGTTATGCAGCGTATGCACTCCCTTCACATCTTCACCGAAAAAACCCTGCGCCGCCAGGCTCGCATGCTTGCGGGCGGGCTCCTGCTCGTCTCATTGCTGGCCGCCGGATGTTCAAGCGCCCCCAAGGATAAAGCCGTGGCGGGGAGCAAAGCAGTCGGGGGTACCGACGAGCAGATCTTCCTCGGCGACACCATTGAGAAAAATTACGACCCGAACGTCATCATGAAGCGGGGTGAAGCTTTTTTCGAGAAGGAAGAGTACGCTGAAGCGCTGGTCGAATATAACCATTTCC
>CAZEHM010000044.1:0-24194 GCA_964512025.1 uncultured Nitrospira sp.
CGATTTGAAGCTGTCGCTGCCGGATGGCTACCAGACCGAGATCAACACCGCCGCCGTGCGATGGATGGAACAGGTAGCCCGTGCGATGGATCGCGGCCTGGCGATTACGATTGATTACGGCCACACGGCGCAGGATCTCTACGGACCCGATCGCGCAAAAGGGACGCTGCTCTGTTACTACTCGCAGATGACCTCGGAAAATCCCTATGAGCGGGTCGGCCTCCAGGACATGACTTCGCACGTGGACTTTTCGACCCTTGCCACCGTCGGCGAAGCGCACGGCCTGCACGTGACGGGCTTTACCAATCAGATGAGTTTCCTCATGGGGCTCGGCCTGGAAGACTTTCTCTCGAAAATGGATCCGGAAGGCGCCGAGTTTCGCGCGGCGATTCATCTGGTGCGACCGGAAGGGATGGGCCGGACGTTCAAAGTGCTCATTCAACACAAAGGCATCGAGAAGCCGGTGCTGGACGGCCTGGCCTTCAAGCCATTCTTCGGATCCGCATTGACGTTGCATCACGCCGCCTAAGGAACGAATGGGAAACGCAGACGTACCGGCAAACTATCTTCCGATCCTCCTGTTTATCGGGATTGCGATTGCCTTCGGCGCCGTGTCGCTGCTGGCCGGATGGTTTGTAAGACCGAGCCGCCCGTACCGGGCCAAACTGGCTCCCTACGAGAGCGGCAGTCCGCTGTTTCAGGACGCCCGCGTCCAGATCCCGATGCGCTATTACATCATCGCGATGCTGTTCGTGATCTTCGACATCGAGATCGTCTACATGTTTCCCTGGGCCGTGGCGTTTTCGAAGCTCGGATTCGTCGGACTCGCGGAAATGGTCACGTTCATCGGCATCCTGGTCGTCGGCTTTTGGTACGCCTGGAAAAAGGGAGCGCTGGAGTGGGATTAAAGGGCGGCGGGAAGGTCCTTCGTGCTCGCCCACCGCACACACAAGATTTAAAAACGCCGGCAGCGGGCGGTGCTCGGTGGATGCGCGCAGTAAAGAACCTCCCCACCGCCCTTTTAGTGGAGGGAGGAGAGAGAAAACAGTGAGCTTTTTAGAACGACAATTCGAAGCCAATATCCTCACGACGAATCTGGATGCGGTCGTCAACTGGGCGCGGAAGTCGGCCCTCTGGCCGATGACCTTCGGACTCGCCTGCTGCGCGATCGAGATGATCGCGAGCGTGTCGTCCCGCTACGATCTCGACCGGTTCGGCGCCGGTGTCTTCCGCGCCTCCCCGCGCCAGTCGGATCTGATGATCATTGCCGGCACGGTGTCACGCAAGATGGCTCCCGTGATCCGCCGGATTTATGATCAGATGCCGGAGCCGCGTTATGTGATTTCGATGGGCTCCTGCGCGACCTCCGGCAATCACTACAACAGTTATGCGGTGGTGCAGGGCGTCGATCAAATCATTCCGGTGGACGTCTATGTGCCCGGCTGTCCGCCACGGCCGGAAGCGCTGCTGGACGGCTTGCTGAAACTCCAAGAGAAGATTCAACGGGAAAAGGTGTTCGTCAAGTAATGTTGCAAGCGCTGGCCGACAGGCTCGTCAAACAATTTCCGGACGCCGTGCTCTCCGTCGGTATTGACGAAGACCGCCGCGAACTGTCGGCGAACGTGCGCGCGACGGATATGCTCACGATCGCCCGCTACCTGCATGACGCGCCCGAAATGGCCTTCGACCACATCACCGATATCTGCTCCGCGGATTACCCCGCAGACCAGAACCGGTTTGAGGTGATTTATCATTTATTGTCGTTGCCTCACGGCTGCCGGATCCGCGTGAAAACCCGTGTGCCTGAGGACAACCCCGCGCTCCCGTCGGTCACCGGCGTCTGGCGCGGCGCGGAATTCCTTGAACGGGAAGTGTTCGACATGATGGGCATTACATTTACCGGACATCCGGACCTCCGCCGGATTCTCATGCCGGAAGACTATGCCGAAGGCTACCCGCTCCGGAAAGATTTCCCCGCCGAAGGCCGCGGATGGCGCAGCCAGTTCGACTTTATCCCGCGCCTCGACGAAGCACCGGAGGAGATGACCGAGGGCGAGTATTCGGAAGCGGAAAAGAAACCGTTTATCTCCGCGAGCGTCGCCCCCGGATCACGACGCCGGGAAGAACTGCTCTTGAACATGGGGCCACAACACCCCAGTACGCACGGCGTCTTGCGCGTCGTGCTCGAACTCGACGGAGAGCGGATCATCAAGGCGACCCCGGACCTCGGCTATCTCCACCGCGGCGTCGAAAAGCTGGCCGAAGGCCTGGCCTACATGCAGGTCATTCCGCATACCGACCGGCTCGATTACGTCTGCGCCATGGCCAACAATTACGCCTACGTCCGGGCCGTTGAAAAACTGCTCGGCATCACCGTGCCGGAACGCGCCGAATATATCCGCACGCTGGTAGCGGAGATGCAGCGCATCATCGGCCACTTGTTCTGGCTGGGCACGCAGGCGCTCGACATCGGCGCCATGACCGTCTTCTTCTGGACCTTCCGCGAGCGGGAGATTCTTCTGGATCTCTTCGAACAGCTCTGCGGCGCGCGCCTGACGCTCAATTATTACCGGATCGGCGGCGTCGACAGCGACTTCACGCCTGAGCTCGTGCTGCGGCTGCGCGCGTTCCTGAGCACGTTTCCGCAGAAAGTCGCCGAGTACGATTCGCTCATCGCGTCGAACCGCATCTGGGTCGGACGTACGAAAAACGTGGCCGTGATTTCCGGAGAAGACGCCATCAACTTCGGCCTCACCGGTCCCACGTTGCGTGGCTCCGGAGTCGCCTACGATATCCGCAAGCTGGAACCGTACGGAGTGTACGACAAGGTGGAGTGGGAAGTGCCGCTGGGGAAACACGGCGACACTTACGACCGGTACTGGGTCCGGATGGAAGAAATGCGGCAGAGCGCCCGCATCATTGCGCAGTGCCTGGATCAGATGCCCCAGGGCCCCATCATGGCCGACATGCCGCAATACATCCCGCCGCCCAAGCAGCAGGTCATGCGGGACATGGAAAGCCTGATCCATCATTTCATTATTTTCACGCAGGGGTTCAAGCCGCCGAAAGGCGAGACCTATTGCGCCACCGAAGCCCCGAAGGGCGAGCTGGGATTCTTCATCATCAGCGACGGCAGTCCCCGTCCCTATCGATTGAAGATCCGCTCCCCCTCCTTCGTCCACATGGGCGCCTTCGACCATATGGCGAAAGGGTACTTGATTTCCGACATCATCACGATTTTCGGCTCCTACGACATCGTGATGGGTGAGTGCGATCGATAGGAGCCGGTCGACGAGAACAGGACGCAGAGCAAGAGACGATCAACGGCATGACACTATCAGAGAAATATAAAGACGAAATCGCGGACATCCTGTCCCGCTATCCGGTGAAACGATCCGCGCTGATTCCGCTGTTGTACCTGGCGCAGCGCGAACCCGGCTACATCACGGAAGCGGCGATGACGGAAATCGCGGGCCTGCTGAACCTGACGCCGCCGCAGGTGTACGAAACCGCAACTTTCTACACGATGCTGAATCTCAAGAAGGTCGGGAAGCACCATATCCAGGTGTGCAAGTCGCTCATGTGCGCGCTGGTCGGCTCGGATACCGTCATCGGTTGGATCAAGACGAAACTCGGCATCGCCCCCGGCGAAACGACGGCCGACGGCCTGTTTACGCTGACCGCGGTCGAGTGCCTGGCCGCCTGCGGCACCGCGCCGATGATGCAGATCAACGACGACTATTATGAACGGCTGACGGAAGAGAAAGTCGACAAGATCCTGGCGGATCTCCGGACGACCGGGACCAGCCCGTTGAAAAGCGGCCCCTACATGTGGCCGGAATCGACGCGATAATACTATGCCGAAACACGAACTCGTCCTTCTGAAAAATATGATGCAGCCCGGCTATACCGGGTCGTTGGCGGACTACGAAAAGGCCGGCGGCTATCAGGCCTTGCGCAATGCGCTCGGCAAAATCGCTCCGACCGATGTGACGGCGACGGTCATGAAATCCGGTCTGCGCGGGCGGGGTGGCGCCGGTTTCCCGACCGGCGTCAAGTGGGGCTTCCTCCCGAAGGATTACCAAGGCCCCCGCTACCTCTGCTGCAACGCCGACGAGAGCGAACCCGGCACGTTTAAAGACCGGCAGCTCATGGAGCGGGATCCGCACCAGGTGCTCGAAGGCATCGTATTGGCCTGTTATGCGATCGGCGCCCAATCCGCCTACATTTATATCCGCGGCGAAATGGTCCTCGGATCCAGGATTCTGGAACGGGCCATCGGAGAAGCCCGCGCCGCCGGCTATATCGGCAAGAACATCCTGGGAACCGGCATCACTGTGGACGTCTGGGTCCATCGAGGCGCCGGCGCCTACATCTGCGGAGAAGAAACGGCACTGCTCGAGTCGCTGGAAGGCAAGCGCGGCCTACCGCGGGTCAAACCGCCGTTCCCGGCCACCCACGGCCTCTATAACAAACCCACGGTCGTCAATAACGTCGAGACGCTGGCCAACCTGCCGCACATTCTGAATCGCGGCCCCGAATGGTTCGCCTCCATCGGCTCGCCGCCCAAGAGCACCGGCACGCGCGTCTTCTGCGTCAGCGGCCATGTGAAACGTCCCGGCAACTATGAGTTGCCGATGGGTGTGACCATCCGCGAACTGGTGTTCGAGCATGCCGGAGGGATGCGATCGGATAAGCCGTTGAAAGCCTTTATCCCGGGCGGAGCCTCGGCCCCGTTCCTGACCCCCGATCACCTGGATGTGAAGCTGGATTTTGAGTCGGTGGCCGCAGCCGGTTCGATGCTCGGCTCCGGCGGGGTCACGGTCATGGAAGAAGGCACCAGCATGGTCTGGGCCGCGCTCCGGCTGATGGAATTTTTCTATCACGAGTCCTGCGGCAAGTGCAGTCCCTGCCGGGAAGGCAGTTCCTGGCTCGTCCAGACGATGCGCCGGATTATGGCCAAGCGCGGCCGGATGGAAGACCTTGAAACGCTGACAGATCTGTGCAAGAACATCGCCGGCCGCACGGTCTGTGCCTTCGGCGATGCCGAAGTCTCGCCGATCATGAGCACCCTGAAGCACTGGCGTCACGAGTACGTGACCCTGATTCACGAAGCCGAAGCAGCCAATTTGATCCGCCCGGAATCCGTGGGAACCAGGCACTGAGACTATGCCGAATACGCCCGACACAGTTCGCGTGACGATCGACGGCCAGACTATCGCCGTGCCCAAAGGCACGCTGGTGATCGAGGCCGCGCGGCGCGTCGGCGCGATGATTCCGCATTTCTGCTATCACCCGAAGCTCAAGCCGGACGCCAACTGCCGCATGTGTCTGGTCGAAGTCGAAAAGATGCCCAAGCTCCAGACGGCCTGCAGCACGCCGGTCGCAGAAGGCATGAGCGTTCGCACCGCCACAACCGTCGTGAACGATGCGCACAAGTCCGTGCTGGAATTCATTCTCGCGAACCATCCGCTGGACTGTCCCGTCTGCGACCAGGGCGGCAAGTGCGACCTCCAGGATTTCTCCCATCAGTACACCGCGACGACGAGCCGGTTCGCCGAAACGAAGCGCATTTTCCAGAAGGAATACTTCAGCCCCTTGATCGAAACGCAGATGAACCGCTGCGTGCAGTGCCTGCGCTGCGTCCGCTATTGCGACGAAGTCATGGATGTGAAAGCCCTCGCCCCGGTCGGCCGCGGAACCATGACGGAGATCAAGCATTTCGGCGCCCATCCGCTGGACTGCGAGTTCTGCGGCGGCTGCGTGCAGATCTGCCCGGTCGGCGCGATCACCAGCCGCCTGTCCATGTACGAATACCGGCCCTGGATGCTGAAGCGCGCCGAGACGATCTGCGGCTATTGCGGCGACGGGTGTCAGATCACCGTTCAAACCAAGACCAATCAGTTGATTGAGGTCAACTCCGCCTATGGCGCCGGACGCAATAACGGCGATCTCTGCGCCAAGGGATTCTTCGGCTTTCACGCCACCAGCCATCCCGAGCGGCTCACCCATCCCTTAATCCGCAAGAACGACACCCTGGTGCCAACGACCTGGGAAGAGGCGCTGGAGTTCATTGCCGAGCAAGCCGGCCGGATCAAGCAAGCGCACGGCGGTCAGGCCTTCGGCGGGCTGATTACCGGCCGGTGCACGAATGAAGAGCTATACCTCTTCCAGAAATTCATGCGGCTGACGCTCGGCACCAACCATCTCGACAGCAGCGCCCGGTATGGGCAGATGAACGGCCTCCAGGCCATGCGCCGGGTGCAGGGCACGCATCGCTGGACCGTCACCTTCGAAGATCTTGGAGCCGCCGACGTCCTGCTACTGGTCGGCACGAACATCACGGAAACAAATCCGATCACCGGCCTTGCCATCAAAGAGGCGGTCAAGAAACGCCAGGCGACGCTGGTTACCATCGAGTCACTGCAACCGGCAATCGGCACCATCAGCAATATCGTCAATCTGTCGCAACACCATTTCTGCGTCTCCCCCACATTGTTCCGCACCGCCATCCTCGGCTTGCAGAAAGCGGTCGTCGAGCAGAATCTGGTGAGCGCCGACCTGACGCAGCACCATTCACGCTTTGTGACCGCCGTCACCGCACGGCTGCAGCCACTGTCCTGGCAGGATATCCAGGCCGCGACAGGCGCCGGCCAGGAAGCCTATGCGGCCGCCGCACAGGCGCTGGCCAAAGGGAAACGCCTCGTTGTCGTGACGGGGCAAGGCCTCTTGCGCAGCGATCAGGGCTATGCCGGCGCCATGAACCTGCTGGATCTGCTGCTCCTCCTGGGCAAACTCGATCAGCCGGGCTGCGGTCTGGCTCCGCTGGCGGAAGAAAACAACGACCAAGGCGCGGTTGAAATGGGCGCGGTCGCCGAATTTCTGCCGGGCCCCGTCGAGATGACCGACAAGAGCGGACGAGACCGGGTGCTGGACCTCTGGAAAGAAGCCCCGCCGTCTACTGATGGTAGTACGCTGATCGAGATGCTGGCCCGCGCCAAATCCGGCCAGATCAAAGCGATGTTCATCGTCGGCGAAAATCCTCTGGCCAGCCTGCCGGCTCCGCTACACGTGCGCGAGTCGCTCGAAAAATTGGACCTGCTGGTCTGCCAGGAACTCTTCTTGACAGAGACCGCCTCGCTGGCTCATGTCGTCCTGCCGGTCTGTTCATCGCTCGAAAAAGACGGCACCTTCACCAATACGGAAGGCCACGTCCAGGCCGTTCGGCAGACCGTCGAACCGGCCGGCGAAGCCCGCCCGGATTGGGAAATCTTCTCGGCCCTCTCGGGGCTGCTCGGCACGCCGCTGGACTATAGCGAGAGCCGCGAGATTCTGAAGGAGATTCGGAGTCTCATCCCGGGATACGGCTCGTTAGGACCGGCTCCGCTCCCGGCGAAAGTGGATCGTGCGGTGATCGATCGCTATCTCAGCCAGGGATTTGAGCGGGATCTTGCCGCGCGCTATCAGATGCCCCGTACCCCGTCCAGACCGGACGGGACAGTGCAGATCGAACTGGTGCAGAGCTTATTCCACTCGGGCAAGTTGTCGACGAAGTCGAAGGGCCTGATTCAGATCGAAGGCCGGAGTTCCTTGCGCATCAGTCCGCGGGATGCCGCCCGCTTTGCCCTCGTCGACGGCAACCGGGTCCGCCTGTCCAATTCGCAGGGCGAGGTCACTGCGGACGTGAAAGTCGTGGAACGGGTGCCGGAGGGCCACGCCTGGTTCCCGGACCATTTCAGCCAGGAAGTAAATCGGCTCTTTGCCTGCGTCCTTGATCCCGAGACCAAGGTCCCGTATATCCGGACAACCTCGGTCTCGATGGTGAAAGTATCGTGAGAAAACCATGTCGATGTGTACGGTCGCTAATCCAGGGGTGTCATCGTGACTGAACTCAGCTTGCGTCTCGCTGTCTCGCTTGCACAAATCGCCGCGGTCATGGGCATTGTGATGCTCACCGTGATGATCCTGACGCTCGCCGAGCGGAAAGTGCTCGGATGGATGCAGGATCGGATGGGCCCCATGGAAGTCGGCCCCTACGGCATTCTGCAGCCGATCGCCGACGGTCTGAAACTCTTCTTCAAAGAAGACATCGTTCCGGCCGGCGCCAATAAATTCATGTTCAGCCTTGCACCAATTCTGGCGATGGTGCCGGCCCTGATCGGCTTTGCCGTCATTCCCTTCGGCCCGAATGAAACCATTCAGTTGTTCGGGATGACCATCAAGCCCTTCGTCATCAGCGACATCAATATCGGCGTGCTCTATATCCTGGCCTTCGCCTCGATCGGCGCCTACGGCATCATCCTGGGCGGCTGGGCCTCCAACAGCAAGTACTCGCTGCTGGGCGGACTCCGGTCGGCCGCGCAGATCATCAGCTATGAATTGAACGTCGGCCTGGCCATCGTGGGTGTGCTGATCATGGCCGGCTCGCTCAGCCTCGTGAAGATCACCGACGCCCAGGCGGGCGGGTTCTGGCACTGGTATGTGTTCGCCTTTCCGGCGCCGCAGATCTTCGCGTTCGTCGTGTACGTGATTTCGGCCGTCGCGGAAACGAACCGCGTGCCCTTCGACCTGCCCGAAGCCGAGAGCGAGCTGGTGGCCGGGTTCTTCACCGAATACAGCGGAATGCGGTTCGCATTCTTCTTCATCGCGGAATACGCCAATATGGTGCTGGTGTCCTGCGTCGCCGCGGCCCTGTTCCTCGGCGGATGGAATGCCCCCTATCCCGGCACGATCCTCGGGCACATCGGGCTGGAACCCTTCGCCTGGATCGAAGGCGTTGCCTGGTTCACCGTGAAAGTGTACGGATTCTTGTTCCTGTTCTTCTGGCTGCGCGCGACGCTGCCGCGCCTGCGCTACGACCAGTTGATGAAGTTCGGCTGGAAAGTCATGCTTCCGATCGCGTTGGCCAACATCGTGGTGACGGCCATCGCCATGTATATCTATAACCAGTTCAAGTAAGACCGCGAACACGATGCCCCAAGCAACGACGACAGAGCGCATCATCGACTGGCTCAAGACCATGACGTTCTATGAACTCCTGGTCGGGATGAAGGCCACGATGTCGCATCTCATTCACTACAAACCCATCACGCTGCAGTACCCGCATGAAAAGCGGGTCCTGCCGGACAACTACCGCGGCATGCTCGCGCTGCTGCGCTACGACGACGGGACGGAGAAGTGCGTCGGGTGCGATCTCTGCGAGGCGGCCTGCCCGTCGCGCGTGATCCGCGTCGTGAGCGCGGAAATTCCCGGAGAGCCCACGAAGCGCTACTCCAAAGAATATTACATGGACATGACCCGCTGCCTGTTTTGCGGGATGTGCGTCGACGCCTGCCCGGTCGATGCCCTCGGCATGACCAGAGAATTCGAGTGGGCGGTATACGACAAGCGCGATCTCCAGTTGAACAAACAACAGCTGCTCGCCATCGGCGACCGGTCGTTCCCCGTCCGTGAGAAGCGGCTGGAACTCCAGCATCCGAACGTCGCCTTCTTTAATGTGGCGTTCAAGCACATGCCGCAGAAACCGAATTGAGGCCGGACCGTTGATGTCGCCCGGCCTCCCAGACGGAGAGGCCGGGCCGTGATGAACCTGTGCCCGTCACCGGACGACGCACAGTCCTTGAGGAACCGACGTGGACCACTTGTTTTTCGGATATTTCGCCGGAGTCATCGCCCTGACGGCCGTGCTCGTCGTGGCGTTCAGAAACCCGATTTACAGCGCGCTCTCGCTGCTCATCATGTTTTTCCATGTTGCGGGACTCTATGTGACCCTGCACGCCGAATTCCTGGCGGCCGTCCAGATCATCGTCTATGCCGGCGCCATTCTGGTCCTGTACCTCTTCGTCGTCATGCTGCTCAACCTCAAGACGGACGATCGCTATCATAGTCAATGGCGGGCCGCCGCATTTGTCGGCGGGCCGTTGCTCATCGAGTTCTTCGTGCTTCTGGCCGGCAGCCTGTCCGCCCCGCCCGCAGTCTTGCCCCGGGTGGATCTCGAAACCGGAGACAACACGCTGGCGATCGGAGAAACACTCTTTTCGACCTACTTATTCCCGTTTGAAGTGGCCTCGCTCATCCTGCTGGTGGCGATGATCGGGGCCATCGTCCTGGCGAAACGCGAGGTCCCGGAGACGCCTGCGTCATGACCATCCCGATTACCTACTATCTGGTCTTGAGCGCCGTCGTCTTTCTGACGGGGCTGGTGGGCGTGCTCATCCGCCGCAATATCATCGCCATTCTCCTGTCGGTGGAATTGATGCTGAACGCCACGAACATCAACTTCGTGGCCTTCTCCGAGCATCTGCACGATCTGGGCGGACAGGTCTTCGTCTTCTTTGCCCTCACCGTGGCGGCCGCCGAAGTGGCGGTCGGATTGGCGATCATCATCGCCCTGCACCGGGCCAAAGACACGATCAACGTAGAACAGTTCAATCTGCTGAAGTGGTAACTCGACGATGTATGTGCTGATCCCATTGCTCCCGCTGGCCGCCTTTCTCGTGCTGGGTCTGGCCGGCAACCGAATCAAGGACCGCGCGCATCTCGTCGCCGTGCCGGCGGTGGTCCTGTCCTGGCTCCTATCCGTACTGGCACTTTTTGAAGTCGCCCAGGGCGCCCCGATCAGCCAGCCGCTCTATACCTGGCTGACATCCGGCCATCTCGACATCCACATCGGACTCTATCTCGACCGCTTGACCGTCGTGATGCTCATGCTGGTCACGACCGTCAGTTCGCTCGTGCACATCTATACGATCGGCTACATGCACGGAGAAGCCGGCTACGCCCGCTTCTTCAGCTACATCGCCCTGTTCACCTTCTCAATGCTGATGCTGGTGCTGGCCGACAACCTGCTGCAGCTCTTCATCTTCTGGGAGGCGGTCGGCCTCTGCTCGTACCTCCTGATCGGCCATTGGTATGAACGCGCCCCGGCCTGCGCCGCCGCGACCAAAGCGTTTCTGGTCAACCGCGTGGGAGACTTCGGCTTCATGCTGGGCCTCCTGCTCGTCTGGTACTCCTTCGGCTCATTGAACTATCTGGACATTTTCCCCGCGGCCCATGAAGCGGCCAATCTGACGATGAATGTGCTGGGCCCCTTCGGCGGAACCTGGAATGTGTCGGTATTCACCGTCATCTGCCTGTTGTTGTTTACCGGCGCCATCGGCAAATCGGCTCAGGTGCCGCTGCATGTCTGGCTGCCGGACGCCATGGAGGGCCCGACGCCGATCTCCGCCTTAATCCATGCCGCCACGATGGTGACCGCCGGCGTCTTTATGGTGGCCCGACTCGCTCCTCTCTATAACCTGTCCCCGACCGCGATGACCGTCGTCGCACTGGTCGGCGCCGCCACGATGGTGCTCGGCGCGACGATCGCGTTGACCCAGACCGACATCAAGCGCGTGGTCGCCTACTCGACCGTCAGCCAGCTGGGCTATATGGTCATGGCCTGCGGCCTCGGCGCCTACAGCGCCGGCATGTATCACTTACTCACGCACGGCGCCTTCAAGGCCCTGCTCTTCCTCGGCTGCGGTTCGATGATCATCGCACTCCACCACGAGCAGGATATGCGTCACATGGGCGGGTTGAAGGATAAGCTGCCGGTCACCTACTGGACCTTCATCGTCGGCTCGCTGGCGTTGGCAGGATTTCCGTTGACCGCCGGTTTCTTCAGCAAAGATGACCTGCTGGTCTCCGCCTGGTCGTCCGGCCCGCTCGGGCAGGCGCTCACGGTGCTGGGATTGCTGACCGCCCTGATGACCGCGTTCTATAGCTTCAGGCTGGTTTTCGTCACGTTCTGGGGTCCCTCCCACGTCGATAAAAAGCACGCCAAACACGTGCACGAACCGTCACAGACGATGACCTTCCCGCTGATCGTGCTGGCCGTCTTGAGCATCGCGGCCGGTTACGTCGGGATTCCCGAATTTCTCGCTCCGGTATTTGCGCATGGGGAAGCCGCCGCAGCCCATCATGGCGATGCTGGAATCATCATCATGATCATCGCGACTCTTATGGGACTGACCGGGATTGCCGGCGCCTACTACGTCTATGTCTTGAATCCGCAACTGCCGGATCAATTCGCCACCCGGTGGAAGACGTTGTATGAAGGCTCATTGAATAAATGGTATGTGGACGAGGCATACGATCGCGCGTTCGTGAGGCCGACCTTTGCCGTGGCCGCCGACATGTGGAAACGGATCGATGTGGCCGTGATCGACGGGGCGGTAAACGGGATCGCGCGCGGGATCGCCTGGGGTGGATGGCTGTTGCGCCTCGTTCAGAGCGGACAGACGCAGCACTATGCGCTCGCGATGGCCCTCGGCATGGTCATTCTGGTGACGGTCTTTTTGGTGTTCTGAGGTCCTATGCAATCGGGCGGATTTCCCTGGCTGACATTGCTGATCTTCCTGCCGCTGGCAGGCGCGGCCGCGCTGTTCTTCGTCAAAGAAACCAGCGTGCGGATGGTGGCGCTCGGAGTGACCATCGCCGATCTGCTGCTCTCGCTGCCCCTCTGGTGGCTGTTCGACGCCTCAACCAGCCGGATGCAGTTTACCGAAGATGTGACCTGGATCACCGCGCCGCCCATCCATTACCATTTGGGATTGGACGGAATCAGCCTGCCGCTCGTCCTGATGACGACCGTGCTCATGCCGCTCTGCGTTGCGATTTCCTGGCGCTCGATCGAGACGCGGGTCAGTAGCTTCATGGCCATGCTGCTTATTATGGAAGGCGCGATGATCGGCGTCTTTGCCGCATTGGATTTCGTCCTGTTCTATGTGTTCTGGGAAGCGATGCTGATCCCGATGTATCTCCTCATCGGCGTCTGGGGCGGGCCAAACCGCCTGTACGCCGCCATCAAGTTTTTTCTGTATACGCTGGCGGGCAGCATCCTCCTGCTGGTCGCGATTCTGGCGCTGTATTTCCAGGGCGGCCACACCTTCGATATCGTGCAACTCAGCCAGCAGGCCTATGCGCCCAGGCTTCAATTCTGGCTTTTCCTTGCGTTCTTCGCCGCCTTCGCAGTGAAGGTCCCGATGTTCCCGTTCCACACCTGGTTGCCGGACGCCCACGTCGAAGCCCCGACCGCCGGTAGCGTGATTCTCGCGAGTGTCCTGTTGAAGATGGGCACCTACGGATTTTTGCGTTTCAGTCTACCGATGCTTCCTGACGCCTCCAAGGACTTCACCCCCATGATCGTGGCCCTCTCGATCATCGCCATCGTCTATGGCGCCTATATGGCGCTGGCCCAGGCGGATCTGAAGAAGCTCATCGCCTACTCCAGCGTGAGCCACATGGGGTTTGTGACGCTCGGCCTCTTCATGTTCAATCAGCAGGGCATTGAGGGCGCCGTGATGCAGATGGTCAACCACGGCATCACCACCGGCGGTCTCTTCCTCTGCGTCGGCGTGATCTATGAGCGGACACACAGCCGGCAGATCGCCGACAATGTCGGGCTGACGAAACCGATGCCGCAATATGCGACGCTGCTGGTGATTTTCTCGCTCTCCTCGCTAGGACTTCCCGGCACCAACAGTTTCGTGGGGGAATTCCTGGTGTTGGCCGGCACGTTCCTCTGGAGCAAGATCGCCGCGGCTCTCGCCTCACTGGGCATTATCCTGGCCGCAGCCTACATGCTCTGGATGGTCCAGCGCGTCGCCTTCGGGGTACCGTCGCCTCACCACTTGCCGAAGCTGACCGATCTCAACCGTCGCGAGATGGCGACGCTGGTTCCACTGGTCGTCCTGGTCTTTTGGATCGGCTTGTTCCCCAACCCGATCCTCAGCCGCATGCACGCCTCGGTCACGAATGTCGTCGCCCGTGCGACCCATGGACCGCAAGAGTCTCCGACTTCAACCGGTCAGGCCACCCCGGTCGTCGAGCCGGTCCCGGCCGCACAGACCGTCCAGTCGACGGAGGCGCCTCGCCCATGATGCTTTCGCCTCACGATCTGTTCGCCATTCTGCCGGAACTGCTGGTCGTGTTCGCCGCTTGCGCGGTTCTGGCCTTGGACCCGATCACACCGTCATCCAGGAAGGACAGCCTCGCCTGGCTCAGCCTCGGCACCATGGCCGTGTGCATGGGCTTGACCGCCGCGCGCTTCGGCTCGCCGACGACGGCCTTCGGCGGCCTGGTGGTGATCGACAACTATTCCTGTTTCTGGAAACTGCTGCTCTATTTCGTGACCGGGTTGACGATTCTGCTGTCTTTCCCGTACCTGAAAGAAGAACGCATTTATCTCGGCGAGTACTACGGATTCATTCTCCTCGCCCTCTCCGGCATGATGGTCATGGTCTCCGGTGCCGATCTGCTCACGATCTACCTCGGCACCGAACTCATGTCCCTCTCCCTCTATGTCATGGCCGGCCTCAAACGGGCGGAATCCCGATCGCTTGAGGCCTCGGCGAAGTACTTCGTGCTCGGGGCCTTTTCATCCGGCATCCTGCTGTACGGCATCTCGCTCTTATATGGTTCAGCAGGTACCACCCAGCTCCCGGCCATTGCCGCCGCGATTGCCGGTCGCAGTCTGGACGATCCTTTACTCCTCTTCGCCACGATCCTGATCGCCGTGGGGTTCAGCTTCAAACTGGCGGTCGTGCCGTTCCACATGTGGACACCGGACGTGTACCAGGGCGCCCCGACTTCCGTCACGGCGTTTATGGCGGTGGCCTCAAAAGCCGCCAGCTTCGGCGCCTTCATGCGGGTCTTCATCGAAGGACTCGGCGGCGTGCGGGCCAACTGGTCGCTGCTGTTCCTGCTGCTGTGCATAGGAACGTTGATCCTGGGCAACATCGTCGCGCTCGTACAGACGAACGTGAAGCGCATGCTGGCCTATTCAAGCATCGCGCATGCGGGCTATGCGTTGATCGGCGTCGTGGCCGCCGGCCGACTGGCTCCGGCTGAAGCCTCGTCCGCCGTCTCGAGCGTCATGCTCTACATCGCGCTGTACGCGTTCATGACCTTCGGCGCCTTCACCATCATCGCGCTGTTGCGGAAAGGCGGCCTGGAAGGAGACGAAATTGAAGACTTCAGCGGCCTGGCCAAGCGGCATCCGTTCGCCGCCCTGCTCATGCTGGTCTTCATGGTCTCATTGGCCGGCATCCCGCCGACGGCCGGTTTCATCGGCAAGTTCTACGTGTTCATGTCCGCCGTGCAGGCAGGACTCACCTGGCTGGCGGTGCTGGCCCTGGTCTTTGCCGCGATTTCGGCCTACTTCTACCTGCGGCTGGTGATGGTGATGTATATGCGGGAACCGGAAGCGGTCACCGCGTTGTCGCCCAGGTTCGTCTCATCCCCGGCCCTCTCCATTGTCCTGGCCTGCGCCATCGCAGGGGTGGTGTTCTTCGGGATCTACCCCGATCCGATTGTGAATCTGGCAACCCAGGCCGCGCTCACGTTGAAATAGCCTCTCCCGTTCGCCAAATAAGATGCGCCGTGTGGGAACCCGTGCTAGGGTAGGCTCGTTCCCTCAAGAATCCGACAACGCGCCGGACACATCCATCGCAAGCATCCTGAACTGACCCATGATGCAAGCTATCCGGTTCACCCTCGATCTCCTCAAGTCTTTTCAGCGCCACGGCTGCGCCAGCCTGGCGGCGTCGCTGGCGTTCTTTTCGCTGCTCTCCCTGTTTCCGCTCGTCTTTCTCTTGTTGTACGGCATCAGCTTTCTGGTGAGTCAGGATGTGATCGGCGAGCAGTTCCTCCTGAGCTTTCTGAAGGGATTCCTGCCCTCGCTGGGCGCACATCTGGCCGACGAACTGCATCGCATCAGCGTGCTGGAAAGCGTGCGGTGGGCGGTCTTTCTGTCGTTCGCCTGGTTCGGAGCCCTGGTGTTTTATGAATTGGACTATGCGTTGAACGTCGTGTTCGAAAGTACCTGGAAACGCCATCCCCTGATTTCCACGGCGATCTCCGTCGCTCTGCTGGGCGCCACCGGATTGCTGCTGATCATTTCGTACGTGGCGACACAGATCATCAATTTCCTGACCGGCTATGTGCCGCAGCTCTGGGGACTGGACCTCGTGGCGCTGGCCGCCCATGATTTTCTGCTGACCTATACGGTCCCGTTCGGGCTGGCCTTCCTGACCGTCACCGTATTGTACCGGCTTGTTCCCCGCCGGCGTCCGGAATGGCGTGAGGCGATGATCGGCGGCATGACATTCGGCCTGCTGTGGGTAGCCGCCAAACTCTTGTTCGTGACGTATAGCGGGTATGCCACGGTCTATGTGAAGCTGTACGGTTCGCTCCTTGAAATCGTCTTCATGCTTCTCTGGGTCTACTACTCGGCCGTCCTGTTGCTCTTCGGCGCGGTCGTAGCCCACAAACTCCAACAGCATGCCCAGGCCGCTCCCTCTTCATCGACGCCACCCGCCGCAAGCTAGCCTCCGCAGCCATCTTCCGACTTTTCCTCGTGCAACTTCCGGCCTTTTTCTAGGAGATCCCCCCCTTCCCCGATACAATGGCTTCCGTCACAAACGAGGAGACCTATGTCGGACGATTTCGGCAAAGAGATGCTGATGCTGGGCGGGACGATCGCGGGCTTCATCGCGGCTCTGCTGACCGTGATGGAAAAGCTCCTCGATATTCAGCACCGGATCCAAGCGAGGAAAGAGCCAAAAGGATCGTCTCAGACCGAACGGACCACCGTCGAAACCGCCTCGACCATCGACTTCTTTTCCTCAAAACCGCTCCGCGGATCCTCGTATCTGCTCTTATACGAAACCAGCGTCATCATCGCCGCCGGCGTGATGCTGAACTATGTCGGATTGACTCTCAGCCGCCACATGGAAAGCATTCTATTCCTGGACATGACCGGAACGGCGCTGGTAGCGTTTCTGTTGGGCCCCTGGTGGGGCGCCATCGTCGCGCTGCTCTCCAATTCCGTCGTGAACTGGCTGCTCTATCCGGAAGCCGGCGCCGATGTCGTGATCTTCCCCTGGTCGCTCGTCAATATGACCGGCGCGCTCTTCTGGGGCGTCATGGCCAGGCAGACCAGCTTTCAAAAATATGTGCGGACCTCCAAGAGCTCGGCCCTGGCCCATAGCTGGTTCCTGCTGAGCTTCGGCCTTGTCGGCGCGGTCGTCATGAGCATTCCCGGCACGCTCGTGCAGGCGGCGCTCAATGAACGCACCATCTTCGCGCTGAATCCAGACGTGGCGGAGGCGCTCAGCGCGCGCGTCATCCAGTGGGAAGGCGTCGTGCGGGCGTCCATCGAATCGATGCTGGGCATGCAATGGGGAGAAAGCGTCAGCTGGTATGTGGTGAACTGGTTCCAGAACTGCGTGCGCTATATTCCCGACAAAACCATGAGCGCAGCCATCGCGCTGGTGGTGCTCAAATACGGGTATCCGTTATTCGAACGGGAACTGATCCACGGCGGCCCTGAAAAGGAACCGCCGGGCGATGAGCGCGTGTTGCCGCTGGTCCTGGGCCTGCTCTACGCTCCGTCTTATGCCACGCTGGTGAGCAGCGAGAGCTATGCGGGGATGCAGTTCTGGCCGCTCTGGTCGCTGCCCTGGCTCTTCATCATCCTGGGCTACTTCAATCTCCGCTACTGGGGACCCGCGGACGATACGCTGCACGAGGCGCGCCTCCAGCGGGCGGAACGCTACGCCCGCGCGTTGAAGCCGATCGGGAAAGAACCGTCCTATGAATTCTGCCGGCGGCTTACGTTCGTCACACTCGTCGCCAGTCTCATTTTTGCCCTGTGCCTGCCCGTCCTGTTAATGGACTTCTATCGCGTCACCTTCAAATTCTTCTGCGTCGTTTACGGGTTCCTGCTCGTCGTCCATCTCATCCGCGTCGCCATCGCCCAGAACATCTCCGTGGCGCGGTCGGACGGGTAGGCGATTCACGCTTTGTGCAATTGCAGATAGTGCACGATCGCGGAATGGGTGACGAGCCCGATGACCTGGCCCTCCTGCACGACGACCAGGCGATCCAATCCTTCCTGAATCATCCGCTGCATCGCGTCCAACACCGGCACATCCGGCTCAATCGTCAAACCGGGCGAAGCCGGACGCATGATCTGTCCGATCTGTTTCCAGGCCCAGAGCGTTTGCGCGACCCCTTGAACGTCCATCACGGTCACCAGTCCCACCAGCTCTCCGTTTGAAACAACGGGAAATCCTCCGTACCCGTGCGGAACAAAATACTGATTCACCGCATCCGCCACGGTGCAGTCCGGCGGAATCACCACGACGGTCTGGACCATCAGATCACGAATGGGCACCACCGCCAGCGATTGCCGCAGTCGGGCCTGCCGGCGGCTGGCCAGCGCGGTCGCAAACAGAAACGTGGCCAGGAGGATGACCCAGCCGCCGTCGGAGGCCATCGATCCGGGCAGATCCCCGCTGAGCGCGGCAATGACGACCATCACGCCTGCCAATCCGAACAGGACACCGAACACCAGGCCGACCCACGAGGCCTGAACGGTCGCGCGGTAGAAATCTTTCCCCCAGGCCCAGAGCCCCGCGCGCAGGATCCGCCCGCCGTCCAATGGAAATCCCGGAATCAAATTGAACAGGCCCAGCTGTAAATTGACGAACCCCAGCAGGCTGCCCAGCATCATCAGCCCTTTCCAGCCCGCGGCATCCCCGACCCTATCGGCCAGTTCCACGGCTCCCAGACAGAATAGCCCCAGTGCCACGCTCACCGCCGGACCGGCAATCGCGATGAGAAACTCCGCGCGCGGATGCGGCGGCTCTTCCCGCATATGCGCGACGCCGCCGAAGATGAAGAGCGTGATCTGGCTGATGGCAATCCGATAGGTCAACGCGACGTAGGCATGGCCCAACTCATGGAGCAGGACCGACACAAACAACAGCACGGCCGCAACGGCGCCCATAGCCCAATAGCGCTCTTCCGACAATCCCGGTAGATTGGCCGGCAAAAACCCCGAGGCCAGGCTGGAGGTCACGAGAAAAAAGACGAGAAACCAGGAGGCGTGGACCCGGATGGGAATCCCCAACGCACGGCCGATTTCCCAGGAACCGAGTTGCATGCCTGCACGGTAGCAGCGGAAGCCGCCGGCGGTCAATTCATCTTCCCTCAGGTTCAGGTATACTTGCCCCTATGTCACCGAAGCTCTTTCAGTGGATCTTGAGCGCGCTCCTCGCGGGAAGCATGGGAACGATTTCGCCTCCCGACTCGATGGCTCAGGTCATCAAATCAGGTCCGCCTTCCTGCCCGGGCATCGCCCTGACATTCGATCTCTGTCCCGTGAAAAAGAGCCCCGGTTATGACCAGGCGCTGGTGGACTACTTGGTCCAGCACCAGATTCCGGCCACCTTCTTCATGTCAGGTAAATGGATCGCCAAGCACGATGCCGAAGTCGAACACTTATTGGGAATCGAGTTCTTCGAAATCGGCACCCATGGCGAAGTACATGCGCACCTGCCCATGCATAATGCCGACGAACAGCAGAAAGAAATTCATGCTCCGGTGAAGCTCCTAAGCGAACACTACGCCCATGAAGCCACGCTCTTTCGACCGCCGTACGGGGAATATAACGACACCACCGTCGATGTCGTGAAACTGCTCGGCCTGCGGTTTATCCAGTGGAGCATAGAATCCGGGGATCCGGATCCGACGCTGACGGCGGATCAGATCCTGGCCCGCATCGAAAAGCGCGCGAAACCCGGCAGCATCGTGGTGCTGCATGCCAACGGCAAGGGCAAACAGACTAGAGCGGTGATTGAACGGTTGACGACCGACGTACTCCCGCGTAAATCACTGAAGCCCATGACCGTGAGCGAATTGTTGGCCTGTAAACAGCGCAATCCATGAGCACGCCCCATATCAGATCCATGCTGGCCGCCGACCGCGACGCCGTCGTGCAATTCCTGGCCGACTCCGATCCCTGGAAAACCCTTGGATATACCGGCACCGACTGGAACCGGATCTTCGCGCCGATCCCTCAGGGGCGGGACGCGATCGTCGCCCTGATCGATGACAAAGTCGCAGGCGTGGCGTTGATCCGTGAGAAGTTCCTACTGGGGGATTACCTGGAACTGCTCGGGGTCGCTCCATGGGCCAGACAGTCAGGCGTCGGCGGGGCGCTGCTGGCCCACGTTGAGCACGCGGTCTTCGCCAGAACCAAGAACCTCTTCGCCTGCGTGTCCGATTTCAACGCGACGGCCAGAGCTTTCTATAAGAAACACGGGTATCAAGAAATCGGGCCGATGCCGGATTTCTTGATACCGGGCAGCGCAGAAATGCTGCTCAGAAAAACGGCTGGACCGGCCAGGAAAGGCTGATGACCGTATGCAAGTGACCAAACTTCTCCACACCCGTATGCGCGTGAGCGATATGGAACAGACCATAGCCTTCTACACCGGCGTGTTGGGCTTAGAGGTTCTGGAGCGCAAAACCTCTCCGCGCGGATCGCACCTGGCGTTCTTGAAAGTCCCCAACAGCGAGGAGCTGATCGAACTGACCAGCTTTCCCCCGAGCGGACCCGTGAAGGTGCAAGAGGATCTGGTTCATCTCGCCTTTCAGGTCGACAACCTCGACGAGACCATTGCGTCTCTGACTTCCAAAGGCGTCAAGATCACGGACGGCCCGACCCAGACATCATCCGGCAGCCGCTTTCTCTTCATCGACGCCCCCGACGGCTATGAGATCGAGCTCATCGAACGGCCCCGCGGCGTAAAAATCGTCTAGCGGCACCAACCCCTTTTCCTGCTCTACTCCTTCGTGTTACGTTTCTTGCCCGACTCGATCCTATAGACACTCAAGAGGAGCCTCTGCATGAAGAACGGATTTTTTCGCGGTCACGGCCTCGGTAACGACTACATCGTGATGGACCCCAAGGAACTGACCTTCAAGCTCTCGCCCAAGAACATCAAAGCGATCTGCGATCGAAACTGGGGCCTGGGCAGCGACGGCATTCTGGCGCTCGTCCCGAGCAAGAAAGCCGACTTCGGTCTGCGTATCTACAATCCGGACGGCAGCGAAGCGGAGAAGTCCGGCAACGGCCTGCGCATTTTCGCCCGCTATCTCCACGCCACAGGAAAGACGAAAAAGAAACATTTTACCGTCGAGACCAAAGGCGGTCTCGTCACGATCGATTTGCACATCGATCGCCATGGCGACGCCAGCGCGGTCACGGTCGAGATGGGACAGGCGACGTTCAAGCCGGCGGCGCTGCCCTGCACCATGGCGATCGATGAACTGATTCAGCAGCCGGTCGACGCGGCTGGGCGTGCATTGACCTTCACAGGCGTGAGCGTCGGAAACCCCCATTGCGTGGTCTTCAAGCAGGCGGGAGAATCCTGGTCGCGCGAAGATCTGCTGAAGCTCGGCCCGGTGTTGGAGAACCACTCGCTCTTCCCGAAGCGGACGAATGTCCAATTGGCTGTCCCGACCGGCCCCAAAGAAATCTTCATCCTCATCTGGGAGCGCGGCGCCGGAGAGACACAGGCCTCCGGGTCCTCCTCCTGCGCCGCCGCCAGCGCGGCAGTCCGATTGGGGCTGGTGAAGAGTCCGGTCACGGTCAAGATGCCGGGCGGCACGTTGAATATCGACGTGGCGAAGGACTTTGCACTCACGATGAAGGGCCCGGTGGCCGAAGTCGCGCGTGGCACTTTGAGCCCCTCGTTCCTCCGCACCCTGCGCTGAGCACGCGGTGAGCAATCAGCCGTCAGCTCTCAGCCTTGGGATCTCAAGCCGGGTTGCCGGCCTCATCCCCGCCCCGTAGTATGATGAATGAGGCGAAGGCTCCCATCAGATCGACTCTGAGGCTGACTGCTGAAAGCTGATCGCTCTATGCCTGCTGCGACTGACCTTCAATCCAAGCTCGATCACCTGCCCGATCATCCTGGCGTGTACCTCTTTCGAGACGCGTCCGGCGAGTTGCTCTATGTCGGCAAGGCCTCCTCGCTGGCCGACCGCGTCCGCTCTTACTTTCAGCGCGGCGCCGACCATTCCCCTAAAACGACCTTGCTCGTCGGCCAGATTGCCGATCTCGAAACCATTGTCACCCGCTCGGAACTGGAAGCCCTCATTCTCGAAAGCAATCTCATCAAGCGCCATCGGCCGCGGCTCAACATCGTGCTGCGCGACGATAAACAATATCCCTATCTCCGCCTGCCGATCAAAGACCGGTTCCCGCGCCTCTCCATTGTCCGCAAAGTTCAAAAGGACGGCGCACTGTACTATGGCCCCTATACACCGGCCGGCGCGCTCCGCGAGACGTTGAAGGTCATCAAGAAATCGTTCCCCCTTGCCACCTGCACCATCGACATCGACGGCACCGCCGAGCGGGCCTGTCTGGAGTTCGAGATCAAGCGGTGCATGGCGCCCTGCACCGGCAACCAGTCGCAGCAGGACTATCTCAAGATCGTCGGTCAAGTGCGTCAGTTCCTGGAAGGCCGCGACCATGAGCTGCTGGACGATCTGCGCACACAGATGGAAGCAGCCGCCGAACGGGAGGAGTATGAAGAAGCGGCCAGGTTGCGCGACCGTCTCTTCAAAATCGAACGCACGCTGGAGAAGCAACGCATCACGCAAACAGCGGCGACCGACCAGGATGTGATCGGCCTGGCGCGGCAAGGCACCGCCGTCGATCTGCAACTGCTGTTCGTCCGCGGCGGGCTGCTCATCGGGCGGAAGGATTTTTTCTGGCCGCAATCAGCCGACGTCAGCGACGAAGATCTGGTCCGGTCCGCGATCGAGCAGTTTTACAACAAAGACGGCCAGCCGCCCAAAGAACTGCTGGTGCCCACCGCGCTCGCCGACGCGGAACTCATCGAACAATGGTTGAGCGAGAAGCGTGGCTCCAGCGTGACGGTTCTCACCCCCGAACGGGGAACGAAGCACCAGTTGGTCCTGCTGGCGGAAGAAAATGCCGCGGCCGCGGCCGCCAACCATCTGCGGGATGAAGCGCTCGACCGGCAGGCTGTCGAAGATCTAAAGCGATTGCTGCATCTGGAGAAAGCGCCCCGGCGCATCGAGGGGTTCGACATCTCCAATACGATGGGTAATCAGTCCGTCGCCTCCATGGTCGTCTGGGAAGACGGCCAGATGAAGAAATCGGATTATCGTCGGTTTAAAATCCAGACGGTCATCGGCGCGAACGATTTTGCGAGCATGCAGGAAGTCGTGGCCCGCCGGTATGGAGATACCGAGCATCTCGCCAAGCCGGACCTCATTCTGATCGACGGAGGTTTGGGACAGCTGGCCGCCGCCATGGAAGGGCTGAAGCAGGTCGGCCATCGCGATCAAGCCATCATGGGTCTGGCCAAGGCCCGTGGCGAAAAAGACGAGCGCATCTTTCTTCCAGGCCGCAAGAATCCTATCCTACTAAGGCCGAACGCCCCTGCCACGCATCTCGTCCAGCGCATCCGCGACGAAGCCCACCGGTTCGCGATCACCTATCATCGCAAGCTGCGCGGCAAGGCCTTCACCGCCTCCAAACTCGACCGGATCATCGGGGTCGGCGAGATCACGCGCACCAAACTGCTCAAGGAGTTCGGAAGCATTGAGGCGCTCATTGAAGCGAGCGATGCGGCGCTTGAAGCAGCCGGCCTTGATGCCAAGACCATCACCGCCCTCCGCCAAACGCTCCAGTGAGAAACGGCCCGCCCGGTCAGAATAGAAATTTGAAGCTGAACGTCCCGAGATGGACGAATGCGTGGTAGGTTCCGTTGACCGTCGGATTCACATTCCCCGCCACCGTGTGCGGCTCGTAAAACCATTCCTGGTACGCCACGTCAAACCCGATGGCCTTGGGCCATAGCGCAGAGTCGCCCCCGCAGGGAATCGCCCCTAGAAACTGCCCCCCCCGCTTGCACAGAAAACCGGCTCCCAGCGATAGCGTGTTGGATGCCAACGAAATGGTCGCCGGGTTGAAGGTCAGATCCGGCACAGGATTTTCGGTCCTGGTATAGCCGGCCCGCGCCGCCACGTCCCAATGCGGCAGCCACGCCGGATTGAGCCATTTATACTCGGTCCCCACCGCGACCACCTGCACGGTTTTCCAGTCGCGCGCTTGCGGCAGCGTCGTACCGTTCGAGAGATAGATATTCAGATCTTTGTGAGACTTCCAGGCGACGAAATCCACATTCAGTTCAAGCTTCCATTCCCGCTCCGGCGTGCGGACGGGCCAGAGCGCCACCCCTCCGGTGTAGATCGGCGGGAGCGCCAGACTTGTCGACGCATCGGCGACTTTGGCTCCATTGATGAGCAAACCTCCCTGCAAAGGG
>CAZEHM010000045.1:0-18742 GCA_964512025.1 uncultured Nitrospira sp.
GAGTCGATCCAGGCCGGTTCTGACCTGGTCGGCGAATCCCGTTGCGACAAAAAGTCGGTGGGCTGCGATGAGTTCCTCGGTGCGCGGTGAGCCCAGGCGCCCGTATCCCCAATCTTCAAATCGCATGCGAAGCCACTGTTCGTAGCGGGTGACGAGCGGTGCATAAAGCGGCGCCGACGATCGAAATAAGGCGTCTTTATTTTGGAACTCAGACAGCGGGTCCGCGGTATGCCATTCAGGCACGACGCGGTCAAAAGCGACCGGAAGGCGAAGCTCCGTGCGGCCGGGTTTATCCAAATCGAAGCGCTGCTCCGTTGGATGTGTGCCGGCCTCAAGCCAGATGTCGTATCCGATTTGGACGGGATTTGTACCGTTTGAAGCTGCCATTCCCAGCAAGAGAAAGTAACCATTATCAAGCGGGCGTTCGATGCTGTGGGTTGGCGGAGCGGAAAGTCTGACAAATGTGTCGCTGGGTTTGTCATTTTTTGCTGACCAGATCAGTCCGGAAAGTTCAAGGAACAATCCGATAATGCAGATACTGATAATCATATTGCGCATGGGTGGGTTCAGCCTTGTTGCTTGTGTTGTGAACGATACCCGTCAAATGAGAACGACTGAGAGCTGCGTTGATGGGTCAGCAAGGCTCATGCCCACCAGGCGGCTCTTCTAACCTCGCATTGATAGGCCGTTCTCCGGTTTACGGGGCAGTGCGGGTGTACGGAATCCAGCAATGGCAGGACATACGTCCGGCCATTAATGGACTTGACAATATTCAGCCAGGTCTCCTATTGTGCCCTCACAATTATGATTCTTGGGTTAGGGAAGAGGGTGTAACTCCCTCGCGGTCCCGCCGCTGTGAATGGGGACGAAACCCGCATTGCCACTGTCCACCAGATGGATGGGAAGGCGCGGGGAGTAGGGTGAACCATGAGCCAGAAGACCTGCCCAATGAATTGACCATCGTTCCCTCGAGGGCTGGGGAACAGGCGAGGATGAAGAACCGGGTGCAATCCTCAAGGTCTCTGTCAGGCCTTGGGGATTTTTTATTTGGAATCGCGTGGCCGTTGGATCCTGATTTGTGTGGCGGTAGCTGTTGCCATCGTGACGGGTGGCTCCGTCGTGTGGGCCTGCGGTGAGGGGGAGTGTACGGATATGAAACGGCGTCAGCAGGGCATCCTGACCGGTATGCCGTTTATGGCTCATGTGTCGTCGCGTGCGTTTGTCGATGACACCGGGCGCAGGGTGTATTTGGCCAAAGCCCCGAGCCGGATCATTTCGTTGGCGCCCAGCGTGACGGAAATGCTGTTTGCTATCGGGGCAGGGACACAGGTGGTCGTGGTTACCCAGTTTTGCGACTTTCCCGCCGAGGCGACGCAAAAAGCAAAGGTCGGGTACGCCAATCCGAATCTCGAATCGCTCGTTGCGCTTGAACCTGACCTGATTGTGGCACCACAGGAATTTCTCAAGCCCGATCTGATCGGCAAGCTGGAGCAGTTGAAGATTCCCGTATTCATTCTGGCCGACCGGACGGTCGAAGACGTGTTTGCGCATATTCAGACGTTAGGACGGATGTTGGATCGTTCGACTGAGGCGACCGCGCTGGGAATGGATTTGCGGCAGCACATCGCCCGCGTCAAGGCGCGCACGCAGAGTGCCGCGCCGGTGCGGGTTCTGTATGTCCTGAACAGCGAGCCGCTGATTACGGTGGGGCCGGGAAGTTTCATCGATCAACTGATTGGCCTGGCCGGCGGGGTTAATGTCGCGGCAAAGAGCGCCACGGCCTATCCTCGACTGAGCATGGAAGTGGTCCTGCAGGAAAATCCGGATATTCTGATATTTCCGACCGGAGAGGCTGAGGGGATTTCTGAGAGTGAACAGCAGGCCTGGCGGAAATGGTCGACATTGGCGGCGGTGAAGCGGAATAATCTTCGGCAAATTCCAGCCGATCTGCTGAATCGTCCCGGGCCCAGGATCGGAATAGCGCTGGAGTTGCTGGCCGATTTGTTGCACCCCGCTACAAGTGCGTTGCCGCGTGAGGGACCGTAGTCCAATGACGCATGGTCACGCGACATCCTCTTCTCTATCTGCATCGAGCGCCGCATTGGCCGGAGCGGTGTCGGTGCAGGCCTCGCAGGGGGTGAAGGCGGAGTGGTATAAAACCGGGGCCATGCTCACGCATCGGCGGTGGAGCATGGTGTTGATCGGGCTGCTGCTTGCCAGTGCCGTGGTGGTCATTCTCTGTAGCCAATTCGGGGCGGTTCCTGTCCGGCTCACGGATATATGGGCGGCATTGCGGGATGTGCTGATTGCGGGATCCTCGGAGGCGTCCTCGCTCGGGACCGCCGGTGTAATTTTTCTTCATGTCAGGCTTCCCCGTGTTCTGATGGGGTTTCTCGTCGGAGGCGCTCTGGCTTCAGTGGGGGTGACGCTGCAAGCGCTCTTGAGAAATCCGCTGGCCGATCCCTACGTGCTCGGCGTTTCCAGCGGAGCTGCCTTAGGCGCATCCCTGGCCATGTTGTTAGGAATCGGCGCGACGGTGATGCTGTTCCCGCTTATGCCCCTCTTCGGATTTGCCGGAGGCCTGTTCGCGTTGGTTCTGATCTATCGCTTGGCTCAGGCGCAGGGACGGCTGCCTCTCCACAGTCTGTTGTTAGCCGGCGTCATTCTGAATGCGATTCTCACGGCGCTGATCATGTTTATTACTTCGATCATGGAGCCGAATCGGTCGGCGGGGCTGATGGCCTGGCTGATGGGGTCACTGACGGCGCCGGGATATCCGGCGCTGGCCGTCATTGTGATCTATGTGGCCTGTGTGTCTGTGGTGTTGATGCGCAACGCGCAGGTGTTGAACGTGCTAGCTCAAGGCGAAGAGACGGCGCGATCCCTTGGCATCGATACGGAGCGGGTGAAGAAACAACTCTATGTCCTGACGGCGTTGGTCACCGGTGTGGTCGTGTCGGTGAGCGGCATGATCGGGTTTGTGGGCATGGTCGTTCCTCATGCCGTGCGGCTGATGATCGGGCCCGACCATCGGTTGTTGTTGCCGGCATCCGCATTGGTCGGGGGAATGTTTCTCGTAGTCTCGGATACGATTGCACGGACGATCTTTGCGCCGGCTGAAATTCCCGTAGGCATCGTGACGGCTCTCGCAGGCGGGCCGTTTTTTCTCTATCTCCTGCTCTGGCGGAAGGACCGGATGATCTGATATGCCGACATATCCCGGGACATACGCCGCAGGACCATCGTGCTCGACTGGCGCCGCGATTGAGGTCGATGGGTTGTCTTTTCGTTATCGGTCGGACCAGCCGGGACGGGCGTGGACGCTTGACGCGGTGTCGTTCACTGTCAATTCCGGAGAGGTACTGGGAATCGTCGGGCCGAACGGATCGGGAAAGTCCTCGCTGCTGAAACTGCTGGCCGGCCTCTTAAAGCCGAGCTTCGGCAGCATTCAGATGGCTGGTCAATCCATTGGTGATCTTGAGCCGCAGGCGCTGGCTCGGATGGTGGCAGTCGTGCCGCAGGAGTTTGTCCAGGTGTTTCCCTTTACTGTGGCGGAAACCGTGCTCATGGGACGGTATCCGCATCAACGCACGGGATGGTGGAGCTTGGGGGTGGCGGACGAATCCGGAGCCGATCTGCTCGTGGCGCATCGTGCCATGGTGGATACCGATGTCGCTGCGCTGGCCGATCGTTCGGTGCCGGATCTGTCCGGAGGAGAGCGTCAACGGGTGTTGATTGCGCGAGCGCTGGCCCAAGAACCCTCGATTCTCTTGCTGGATGAGCCGATGGCGTTTCTCGATATCAATCACCAGATCGATGTCTGCGGACTGATCCGTCGGCTCAACAAAGAGCGCGCTCTGACGGTGGTTCTGGTATCACACGACCTGAACGTCGCAAGCCAATTGTGCGATCGTCTCGTGATGCTGAAGGAAGGGCGCGTGTGCCAGACCGGCACACCTGCCGAAACGATCCGCGAGGATGTATTGAGGGCGGTGTATGGCTGCGATGTCGTGGTGGATGCGCATCCTCACACCGGGCTGCCCCGAGTAACGATACCGTCGGTTTCGGGGCGTCTCTAACATGATGTCTGGTGGCCATGTCCCCGGTCACTGGATCTTGCACGATGGGGGACGGTTTCATCGCGAGGACAGAGTGTTTTGAAGAAACGACGCGGGTGACGGGGAAGATGGTGCAAATCCATCACGGTGCCGCCACTGTAAGCGGGGAGTAGTTCTGCACAATGCCACTGTGCGCGTTGGCGCATGGGAAGGCGCAGAGATACGACGATCCGCAAGTCAGGAGACCCAGTCCGCTGTCGAATCGACTGAACCCCTCGAGCGTAAGGGAGATTCGTCATGCCGTTATTCATCGTCCGCTGGCTGCTGTGTGTCTGCATTCTTAATTTCTGCCTGCCTGTTCGAGCCGCTCTGGCGCAAGATGTCGCCATGGCCGACCAAGCCGATATCGTTGAAACTCCGGAAGTGGTTGTCAGCAGTACAAGGCTTCCCGGCGAGCCGGTCGATGCTCGTACGCTTCCCGCTAAAGTGACCGTTATCACTGCCGAGGACATCCGGAAGTCGGGTGCGAAGACTGTGCAGGAAGCCATTCAGTGGGCGAACGGGATCGTCATGTACGACGGTGTCGGCAATGCTTTTCAGCAAACCATTGATCTGCGCGGATTCAATGGGCTGCCCGTCCCGAACACCACCGTGTTTGTGGATGGTCAGAGAATGAACGAGCCAGATTTCAATACGGTGAATTTCGATCTCATTCCCTACGAAACCATCGATCGTATCGAGATCATTCCGGGGGCCGCGGCGATTTATGGGAAAAACGCGATGGGCGGGGTCATCAATATTATTACCAAGCGCGGCACTGACCACCATCAGGCGACGGGAGAAACGGTATTTGGAAGTTTTCACCGAGAACGCTATACGCTCAACGCCAGCGGGCCGATCGGCAAGTTTGATTACTACACAAATTTCAGTCGTGAGACGGAGTCGGGCTATCGAGACGAATCGGGGGCTCGTATCTCACGATTTTTCGGCAAGCTGGGGTATCGGCCGACCGACCACACGGATTTCACCCTATCCTACACGTATGTTAAGGATCGGCTTCAGCAGGCCGGCACGCTTCCTCTCAGCCAAGTCGCGATTGATCCCAGGCGCAACTTTACGCCGGGGGACTATTACGATTCAGAGTCAAATGTCGTGCGCTTGACGGCCCGCCATGAGTTCCCACTGGGTTTTTCGGTGAACGCGAACGGATTCTACCGCCGGCTGGACCAGGAACAGTTCACGGTTTTTCAGAGCGGGAGAGGCACCAATATCGTGGACACGGAGTCGCGCGGTGGAGTCTTCCAACTGCACCATAAAGGCGAGTTCTTGGGGCACCCCAATGCGCTTGTTTTAGGAAACGAATACACCAGGAACGACTTCGGCAGCCACGGGATCGCATTCTTTTCATTTGGTTCTTCTTCATCCTTACGATCAACGGATGAGACAATTCTTGGCCTGTATGCGCAAGACACCTTTCATGTCACGTCGAAACTCATCTTGACCGCGGGAGTCCGGTACGACCGGAATGATCTTGGCTTCGTCGACAACATTGATCCGACCAATAATGGCTCGACCGTTTTTCATCGGACGACTCCGCGAGCCGGGGTGAGCTATCTGGTTACGCCGGGCGCGAGTCTCTATTTCAACTATGGGCAAGGATTTCGCGTGCCGACGTACAACGAACTGTTTGGCTCAGGACTTGGTCCGTTCGGAGCCGGCAATCCCAACCTGAGACCTGTGCGGTCGGATAACTATGAAGTCGGTGCAAAAACCAGGATTCAATCATGGGGAGAAGTCAGTGCGGCCGTATTCCGTGCTGATGTGAGGGATGAAATATATCTGACTTGCGGGGACCCGAGCACCTGTGGCGGGGGAATCACGACCAATCAGAATATTCCGAAGTCCAGACGGCAGGGTGTCGAGACAACCTTGAAGGCCAAATTCAATGAATCGTTCGATGCGGCTCTGAACTACACCTATACGGAGGCAACATTTCAGGGAGATCTGGCGCTCAATCCCTACTTTATCGGCTTTAATCCCTTTATCGAACATGTGAAGAAGGGCCACACGCTTCCCCTGGTTCCGAAGAATCGATTGAGTGTGACGGGCAATTATCATCCGGCTGCAGGGTGGACTGTCTCGTTGACGGGGTTGTACGTGAGCACACAGTTCCATCAGGGCGATGAAGAAAATGCGCAACCGCGTATTCCAGGGTACTTCACGCTGAACAGCCGCATCGCGTATGAACGGCCGGTGCCAGGCGGGCATCTGAGCGGATTTCTGATGCTCAATAATATGCTTGATCAGCGCTACTATACGTCTGGAATCATGGCGCCCAATACGCTCACCGGAGGAGGAGTCGTCGAACGATTTGTCATGCCGGCTCCGGGAATTGCTATTTACGGCGGACTGAGCTACCGCTTTGAAGGACTCTAGGGTGAACAATGACGTGAAGCATGGTGGGAGGATCTGATGCGTATTACGAAAGTCTATACGAGGACCGGAGATGCAGGAAAAACACGACTGGCTGGCGGCCAGCAGGTGTGGAAAGACAGTGTGCGAGTCGAAGCCTATGGGACGGTTGATGAGCTGAATGCTTCAATCGGGGTTGTTCGCGTCATAAACGCGGACATGGTGGAAGAGTGCTCTGAGGCGGTAGAGCTCGAAGAAGAGCTGCGGTGGATGCAAAGCAAGCTCTTTGATGCGGGAAGCATCCTTGCGACTGTCCCCGGGCAGACATTCAAGAATATGCCGCAAGTGGTTGCCAAAGATGTGACGAGACTGGAGAAGCTGATCGACCGTTGTCAGAAAGATTTGAAGCCGCTTAAAGAGTTTATTCTTCCCGGAGGAGGCAAGGTTTCTGGATTTCTGCATCAGGCTCGCACCGTGTGCCGGCGAGCCGAGCGACTGTGTGTGGCGTTGTCGAAAGTTGAGCCGGTGGACCCGGTGATCATCAAATTTATGAATCGGCTGAGTGACGCCTTGTTCGTTTTGGCGCGGTGGGTGGCTAAGACGCAGGGCGAACCGGAATACTTGTGGGAACGCGATACGAGTCAGAAAGCGGAGTAGCGCACTCAATAAGACTGCGGGTCGGATTGAAATTCAAAGAGGTTCGGTTGTCTGGACGAATGATATGAAGGCTCGTGCGCTGGCGGTGCTCGGAACAGGATCGGATGTCGGGAAGAGTCTGATTACGGCCGGGTTGTGCCGGCTTCTTTTCAGAGCCGGAGTGCGGGTTGCTCCCTTTAAAGCGCAAAATATGTCGAACAATTCATGTGTGACGCCGGACGGAAAAGAAATCGGCCGTGCTCAGGCGTTGCAGGCGCAGGCATGCGGGCTTGAGCCTGATGCGGATATGAACCCGATCTTGATGAAGCCGGAGTCGGATTGCAGTGCGCAGATTGTGGTGCAGGGGAAGGTCTGGGGCAGGGCGGAAGCCCGAACGTATTTTCAACGACGGGCAGATCTGGCCGAGCGCGTGCGGGAGAGCTACGAGCGGCTGGCCAGCCAATATGAGGTGGTGGTCATCGAAGGCGCGGGAAGCGCCGCCGAGATGAACCTGCGCGATCGTGACTTGGCGAATTGGTCGGCGGTGGAAATGGCGGATGCGCGGGTCGTGCTGGTGGCGGATATCGATCGCGGCGGGGTGTTCGCGCAGGTCATCGGTACGTTGGATCTGCTGGCTCCCCATGAGCGGGCGCGGGTTGTCGGAATCATCATCAATAAGTTCCGGGGCGACGCCAGTTTGTTCGACGATGGTGTGACGTTCATTGAACAACGAACCGGTATTCCGGTGCTCGGCGTCGTACCCATGTTGCGCGGCCTTCTGTTGGATCAAGAGGATGCGGTCGATATCGAACGTACACGTCAGGCGCAGTTTGCCGGGGATCGAGTGAACGTTGCGGTGGTCCTATTGCCGCGCATGAGCAACTTCACGGATCTCAATCCATTGATGGCCGAGCCTGATGTCGTGGTGCGGTACGCCGAGAGGGCTGCAGACCTGGAGGGGGCGGATGTTGTTGTGCTTCCAGGCAGCAAGAATACGATAGATGATTTCGAATATGTGCGCAGTTCGGGCATGGCGGAAGCCATTTGCCGTCACGCCGCTCAAGGGACGGAGATCGTCGGCATTTGTGGCGGATTTCAGATGCTGGGGCGCAGCATTGCGGATCCCGATGGGGTTGAAGCCGGCGGAACAGTTGAGGGACTCGGTCTATTAAATGTGGCCACAGAACTTACCAGGACGAAGATCACTCAAGTGGTTGAGGCGGAGTCTCTTGAAATAGAGCCGGCCAGGCATCTCCCGGTTCGTGGCTATGTCATTCATCTGGGGAAGACGACTGGACCGGAAGTGCGCCGTTGTTTCCGGCTTCACCCGCGTAACGGTGAGACTGAGCGATCAGGGGCAACGGAAACCGAGGATATGGATGGTGCTGTGAGTGACACCGGAACAATTTGGGGGACGTACCTTCACGGAGTTTTTGATCGTCCGGAGTTCAGGCGGGCCTGGGTCAATCGTATTCGTGTGCGAAAAGGGCTCCTGTCCCTTCCGGATTCGGTTTCGCAACGCATCTCTCAGTCGCTCAACGGTCAGCTCGATGTATGGGCCGATCATCTACAGTCGAATCTGAAAAACACATCATTCTTATAGATCTTGCCGCAGGATTGTAGCGCGAATGGGCTCTTTCCCTGGTTTCATTCGCAACCGTTGCGAACGACCCTGGCCGCAACTGCTATTCCCCTGATACTTCAGTAACAAGATTTGTCACTCGGTGCACAACTGTGCACGGAATCCCGCAATCTGCCGCGAGGGTATCCTTCTGCCCGCGTCGCTCACAATTCGTGCAGATATGACAGCATTTGCGTGCATTTGCTCTGGAAGTCTATCTCACGCACTCCTCTCGGTCGTTCGGCACAATAGTTGCCATTCCTTTAATGTTGTTCTCGGTTACGTTCTCCGCACGACCGTGTAGTCCAGCCTGTGCGAAGACGCAGCAGATTAGGATGGGCGTCAATTTTCATCGATTTCTTGCGAATGGAGTGCAAGCGGCTACACTTGGGCGTGAACTACGAGACTAGCCAGTCTTGAAGGAGGGGGAGCCTATGAAAGCGCAGATAACGTCAGTCGTTTTTGGTGCGGCCTTGTGTGCGGTTCTGACGGGAATCTCAGTGCCTGTTTACGCAGGTGACGAGGGGGAAACGGCAGAATTGCTGATTGCCCTGCTCAAATCAGGACGTGCAGTGGTTTCAGAACATCAGGCGCTGATCAACGATGCCAGTAAAGGGAACAAAGGATTTACCGACGACTTTCTGGCTCACCAGGTGATCGAGAAATTCAAGGCCAAGACGCGCGTGGATTTAAGCAAGCCGAACGGCATGCCGCAAAGCGGGATTCTGCTCGCGCTACTTGAAGCCGAGCGTGAGGTGGTGTTGGAAGGGCAGCCTGTGATCAATAAGCAGGGTGTCTCGTTCAAAGGATTTATTCCTGCCGTGTTTGCCCGGAAGGCGGGAGAAAAGTTTTACAAAAAGACGGGAATCCGCTTGAAGCTCACCGGGACGGATTATCGTTATCCCGGGAACAAACCGGATGATTTCGAGGCGGAAGTGCTTCGCATGTTCGCCGATTCCCGCCACCCGAAAGGGCAGCAGTATGCCAAGGCGACAATGGTCGGCGGGAAGCCGGTCATGCGTGTGATGGATCCGGAGTATGCCGGTCCAACGTGTCTGACCTGTCATGGGGGGCCTAAAGGAGAACGGGATATTACCGGAACGAAAAAAGAAGGGTGGAAAGAGGGAGACCTGGCTGGCGCAATCAGCGTGGTTGTACCGATGCGATAGGTTCTGTGTGTCAATTATCTGAGCTGGAGGACGAGCATTATGAGCAAGATTGTAGTGGTCGATGATTCGTATGCGGAATTGCAGATGATCGAGGGGTATCTTAAGGCTGCCAGCCATACGGTCGTGTCATTTCCCAATACGGATAAGCTGGAAGATAAGCTTGCCTCTGAAAAGCCCGACCTGATTGTGATGGATGTGGTGATGCCGGGGCGGAACGGGTTTCAGGCGTGTCGCGATCTGAAGGCGGATGAACGTTTCAAAAATATTCCGGTCGTGCTTTGCACCTCGAAAGGGCAGGAGAGCGACAAGTTTTGGGGCCAACAACAGGGCGCCAATGGTTACGTCGTGAAGCCGTTCAAGGCGGAAGATCTGCTGGCAGCGGTGAAGCGAGCGTTGAACTAGGCTTCCGTAAGGCGACTAGCCGGGTTGTCGGAGGGAGATCATGGAACCTGCTCTCAGTACATCTCAATCAGCGGCGCTCGCTTCGAGCGGAGGCGGGAAGACGGGCGTTCCTTCGCGCATCTGTCTCGTGACGCTCGGAGGAGAGCTCTTCGCCATCGATCTTCGCCACGTTCGTGAAGTGTTTGAGCTGGAGTCCGTCACGCCGGTCCCCGGGATGCCGTCCACATTGGTGGGAGTCGCCAATCTACGGGGAACCGTCATGCCCCTCGCGGATTTACGCCCGTCGCTTGGCATTCAGTCGGCGGCCGCACAGCCCTTTGTGGTAGTCGTGCGTCACGCCGTGCAGCAGGTCGGTATTTTAATCGATGTCGTGCCTGAAATACGAACGATTCATCCTGACGATCTGTTGAACGCCACGCCGAGAGGAATGTCTGAGTCGCGGCCGTTCCTCTCCGGGCTCGTCAAAATTGAAGAGCGGATGAGCGGCATGGTGGAAGTGCAAAAGCTCCTGGCATGTGTTGAAGGTGTATTGAACTAGACGTCCATGCATATGACCCGTCCGCTGAGCCGGCTTCTCGTCGCTCACGGGGCGGAACGGCGACGACAGCAACGAATTACCATTCGGGGTGAGGAGGATCTTATGGCGAGGCCCAGCAAGTCATCATGGACGGTTCAGACGTGGTTCCAAAATCTCAAAACTCTGCCAAAACTGATTCTTGGATTTTCGGCCGTCGGCGCGATCATGATTATGGTCGGCCTTATTGGTCTCATCGGATTGAACCGGCTGAAAAGCGAGTTGCAGAATATTTATGACGGCTCCACGGTCGCATTGTCCAACACCGGTATCAGCAGTACGAACCTTGGGCTCTATCACGATGCGCTGCTGAACGCCGGCCGGCAATCGCGGAAGGGTGACTTCGACGATGCGATCGCGCCATTGGCAGAGCTGAAGAAGCAGACCCTGGAGCCGCTTTCGACGTACCAGGCTTCGGACGTGCGCGAGACCTCGAGCGGGAGAAATGAGTCGAGGGATCTTGCGGCATTGAAAACCGCTCTGGCCGAGTACTTTGCGTCGACCGACGGCGCGGTCAGCGCGTTCGCCGACAGCTATGCGACGTCATTTTCCGAAGAGCAAAAGCAGAGCATGCGTGACCTGGGTAATTTGGCTCTCTCCGTCGAAGTCGCGAATAAGTACAGTGCCGCAACGTTGCGGGTCAGAGAGTTGATGGCGACGATTCGAGATGTGGCGAAGGAGTTGAACGACAGCGGGCAGGCAGAGGCGGCCTATCGTACCAACGTGGTGTTGTTCGGAGGTCTCATCGCGCTCATCATCGGAGGCGCGATCGGATACTACCTGGCTCGCTATATCGCCAGAAATATTGTCCATGTGGCAGACGTGGCTGAGCAGGCGGCTGCGGGTAATCTTCAGGCGCGCGCGAAGTTGGAGAGCGACGATGAGGTAGGCCACATGGCGAAGGCGTTCAATTCCATGTTGGATCGTATTACGGCGCTCGTGTCGACGGAGGAAGAGCGGGACGTTATGCAAAAGCGCCTGATGCAATTCCTTGTCCTGGTTTCTGATGTCGGTAAAGGGGACTTGACCAAACGTGGAGAAGTGACCGCGGACATGTTCGGAAACTTGGCCGATGGTTTCAATCTCATGATTCAGCGGTTCGCGCAGCTGATGCGGCAAGTGCGAGAAGCGGCCGAACGCGTGAATAAATCGGCCGGTACGCTCCGGGATAATGCCGGGCAGATGGCCGGTACGGCCAAGCATCAAGCAGACGAATCAGTCAAAACGTTGGGCGCGGTCGAACAGTTGGCCGCTTCGATGCGCCAGGTCGCTGAGACCGCCGGAGCGTCGTCAGAGTCTGCACGCCAAGTGTTGCAGGCGACCGAACGCGGTCGTGTGGCGGTGCAGGAGACCGTGCAGGACATGCAGAGCATTCGAGCTGCGGTGCAACGCATGTCGAAACAGGTCAAGGCGCTCGGTGATCGGTCCTTGGAAATTTCTCAAATCGTGTCGACAATCCGCGAGATCGCCAATCAGACAAACCTCTTGGCGCTGAACGCGGCTATCGAAGCCGCCGGCGCCGGAGAGGCCGGAGCCAGATTTGCGGTCGTTGCCGACCAGGTCCGAAAGCTTGCCGAAAGTTCGACGCAGGCGACTCGTGAAATTGCCGACCTTGTGAAAGTCATCCAAAGTGAAACGCAGGATGCGGTTGTGGCCATGGAACATGAAACTCAGGCCGTCGAAGCCGGATCTGCGTCGGCCTTGCGCACGGGTGACGTGTTTAAAGAAATTTCCGCCATCGCCCAACGCTCATCCGAACTGGCGCAAAGCATCGCCTCGTCGGCGGTCGAGCAGACCGCTTCGACCGACAAAGTCGGCCGTTCGATTAAGGATTTCACCGGTGGCGCCGTGGCCACGCAGAAAGCCACGGACTCCGCGCGGGTCACGGTCGAAGACATGGCCAAACTGGCGGAAAGTCTCACGGCTTCTGTGTCGCAATTCAAACTGGTGTAATGAAGTTTCCAGAGAATGCTCGTCATTCTCTGGCGAGAAGGGACCAGGATGAGCGCCGAATTCGACTCGGACAATTTGATGGAGATCTTTGTGGCCGAGGCCGTCGATGGCATGGCGGAGATCAAGCGCGCATTGCACCCGGTCGATGGAACCGTGCCGAATCCGCAACTCTTGCAAGAGCAATATATCGTCGCGCATCGGATACGCGGCGCCGCGTCGCTCTATGGTTTCTCTGGAATTGCTCAACTCAGCGAGCGGTTGGAATCGTTGTTTGAGCAAAGTCAGATGATTGTGGAGGCGGATTGGTCGCGCGCGGTCGATGCCATGCGGGAAATTGTTCAAGCTGTCCAACTGCAGTTAGATGTAATCGGCCAGGGTGGTGGCGAAGATCAAGTGACAGTCGACCGGTGTCTGGCGGTTTCAGATGGATTTCTTTCAGGGGAGCCCGCGCATCCGGCGGCTTCATCGGCGGGAGAAGGTCCGTCCGTGACTCATGCAGATGAGCAACTGCTGACTCAGGAGTATCTCGTTCCTGATGTGGACGAGGACGTGCTGTCATATTTTGTGCCCGAGGCGCTGGAGTATTTAGATACGATTGATGGGCTCATCAGAACGTTGCAGGCTCATCCGAGCGACGATGACGCGATCTACCGGCTTTTCCGAACCGCCCACACGCTTAAAGGATCGGGGCATACGGTGGGATTCACGGTCATCGGTGATATTGCCTTTCCTATGGAAGAATGCATGGCAGCCGTGCGCGAACGGAGGATACAGCTGACTGATGCTCTGTTCGAAGGCTTCACACGAGCGGTCGGAATTGTTCGGGCGGCGCTCCGCCGAGAACCCGCTCAGGTGCCGCAGTTGCAGCAGGATGTGCCAGCGGTGATCGGTCTTTTGATGCAGTTGCGCGACGGCAAGGCTGCCGTCATCCCTACGCGAACAACGGGCGTTGCAAATGTCGAAATTCAGTCTGTGGTTGCCCTGACGGCCGATGCGGAGGAGGACGCGAGTTCCGTCTTGTCGGCCGAGTATTTGATTCCTCAGCTCGATCCCGAAGTGTTGTCCTATTTCGCCCCGGAAGCACAGGAGTATCTGGAGACGCTTGAGGCCAATCTGTTGCGGCTCGACAAGAATATTCAGGACGGCGAATTGATCAATCAATTGTTCCGGACGGCTCACACGCTCAAGGGGTCTGCATATACCGTCGGGTTCCAGTCTATCGGAGATCTCGTTCACCACATCGAAGATTTTATGGGTGCTGTCCGTGACGGGCATTTAGCCGTTCAACCCGGTCAGACCGACTTGCTGCTCCGATCGGTCGATGTCGTTCGGGTTTTGATGCGCCGGGATCCAGCTGCTCTGGCGACAACCCGGCAGCGCTTTGCTTCTGTGCTGGCTGAATTGAAGATTTTGCACGAAGGCGGCGTGCCGAGCCGAGATTCAGCGGTTGTTTCCGATACCGCCATCCCGGTCATGCCAGCGTCTTCGGGAAATAGCGAAGAAGCGACGCAAGCGAAGTCTGCTGATGGCCGAGCGGTTGAGGATCGCGAAGTCATTCGAGTCAGTCGGGAACGATTGGAACGGTTGCTGAATCTGGTCGGCGAGTTGGTGATCGGACGTGGCCGGTTGGAGCAGCGTCTGCGTGTGTTAGAGCAATTGTCTCAACAGGTATTAGCGTGCAAGGTACGGCTTGTCGATGCGGTGCAGTCGTTCGAAGAGAAGCATACATTCACCTTTCCGACGGCGCCGGCCGGTGCCAGCGAAACGCCCGTCCCCGGCGTTTCAGCCATCAACGATTTCGGCAGTCTGGAATTCGACAAGTATGACGATTTCAATATTTTGGCGAGGCGTATCAGCGAGGTGACCGCCGATATTACGGAATCAATGTCTCAGCTTAGCGGATCGATTCGCCGGTCGCATGACGACATGAGTCAATTGCAGCAGCTGACGCTGGGTATGCGGGATGAAATTGCACGGGCTCGCATGGTGCCCATCGGCACGCCGTTTACCCGGTTTCGCCGGGCTATTCGCGAGATTGCGCGCGCCTCCGGGAAAGAAGTGTCGTTAGTGACCTCCGGAGAGCACACTGAAGTGGATACTGGAATCGTCGAGCGTTTGGTCGATCCGTTGGTTCACCTGGTTCGCAACGCGGTGTATCACGGCATTGAACCGGCCGGTATCCGTGTGGCCAAGGGGAAGCCTGCCGTCGGCACGGTGTATCTGCACGCGGCCCATCGAGGAAACTCGATCATTATTGAAGTTGAAGACGATGGAGCAGGGCTTGATCTCAAAAAAATCAGGACGAAGGCTGTCAGTTTGGGCATGGCCAGACCTGAACAGGTGCAAGCGATGCCGGATTCGGAAGCGTTGAAGTTCATCTTCGCGCCGGGTTTCTCCACTGCGGAGAAGGTCGGGGATCAGGCTGGGCGCGGCGTCGGTCTGGATGTGGTGAAGCGTGTAATTGAAGGCATGAACGGCCATATCGATGTCGAGTCGCTTCCCGGTGTCGGCACGAAGTTTACGTTGGATTTGCCGTTGACGTTGCTGATTGCGACGGCGTTGATGGTGCGGGCGGGGTCGGAGCGGTATGCGATTCCATTGCCCAACGTACGCGAGGTTACGATGCCCACGGCCGGTTCGCTGCAGCAGATGGGCGAGCGGGCGATTTTGCAGATAGGTGAAGAGACGATCGATCTCTATTCGCTCCGTCACCTGCTCCGTCGCGAGATCGGGACCGTCGATATAGCAATGCCGGTGGTTGTGGTGCGTACCGTGTCAGGTCCGATCGGATTGGCGGTGGATGAGCTGCTGGGACGCCAGGAAATCGTGATTAAGTCCCTGGGAACACTGCGTTCGATGGAGCGGTCCTGTTTCGGCGGAGCAACGATCGATCCCGAGGGGCGCGTGGTTCTCGTGGTGGACACGGGGCGATTGCTTTCGCAGGAATCCCGAGCGTCGGCTGCGATGCTGGCCTCTCCCGATTCGGCAGTGGTGTCGCAGCAAGAAATGGGGCATGGTCAGGAGTTGCAGGAGCATGCAACAGCGGCCATTCTCCTAATCGATGATTCGCTGAGTATCCGTAAATTTGTGGGACGGATGCTGGAGAATGCCGGATATCAGGTTGACACCGCGGTAGACGGCGAAGACGGCTTGAGGAAGGCCTCGGCACATTCATACCGGTTGATCTTTACCGATCTTGAAATGCCGAAATTGAACGGACTGGAAGTCATCCAAGCGTTGAGGAGCCGGCCACAGACTCAGCAGACGCCGGTTGTGGTGATGACGACGCGGGCCGGAGATAAGCACCGCCAGATGGCGATCAACATAGGAGCCAGTGCCTATATTGCAAAGCCGGTTGAAGAACGTGCGTTGTTGCAGGAAGTTGAACGTTGGGTCGGGCAAGCCTCGACAGTTCGGAAGTAAGACGGTGAGTATCACGCGCGTTGAGTACGCTGGGAAATGTAGATTGTCGATGATCGTTGAGGCGCAAGTATGAGTTTGCGAGGCCATAATCGGGTCGATGCGGCGCACGTGCCGGCCGAACGCTATCTGATCGTGAGCATCGATGCGCGACGATTCGCTTTGTCCGCCGATTTAGTTCAAGGTCTGTTGACGCCGGAAGAGAGTCGATTGAGAGGGACTCTCGCGGTGCAAGGACGCGACTATTCTCCCGTGAACCTTGCGGCTCGTCTGGGGCTTGCTGAAGCCGGGGATGGACCGGAGAGTCGCGGTGTCCTTGTCGCGCGTGCTGGAATCTGTGCCTGTATCCAAGTCGAGCAGGTTCACGGCCTTGTCGAACTCGAACACGCGTGCGTGCTGCCGTTGCCGCGGCAATTCCGTAGCGAGGAACGCACCTGGTACAGCGGGCTCATCTTGTTCGAAGACGGCGTGGCTGTGGGCCTGAATTCCGACTGGTTGATCGGAGGAGTGGCGCAGGCGCAGGGAGAGGTAACGGGGTGCGCGCAGCGTCCGCCGCAGCTGGCACATGTCGGATTCGATGGAATAAAGAAGGGGCTCACATGCTGAGGGGGGCGGTTGGTCGGCAGCGCCAGGCGACTTCTCGAACGTGTCATTTGCTGGTCTTCTCCGTCGGTGGCCGGAAGCTTGCGGCCAAAACCGAAGAGGTCGGCGGTATTTCCGCCTGGACAAGGAGTATTCCGGTGCCCAGCCGCACGCCATTTGTCTCGTCAGTGATACGGCGCGATCAATCCGTATTCCCTGTGTACGATTTGGCCGGGATGTTGAACGTACGAGTGAAGGGATCTCAGCGCTTGTGTTTGATGGCCAAACAGCCGGCGGGCGCCATGGCGATCTGTATCGATGAAGAAATGCCGGTCTTACACTCTCTTGATATCACAAAGATTCAAACGTATCGCGGCCAAGATCTCGACGCAGCCGGGTGCTTTGCCGATGAATTTGAAGAAGTCCCGATTATTTCGCTTGCACGGTTAGGCGCTGCCTAAAAACGACAGTTCTGCAACAACGGTGAAGGGAGTGAGTATGCCGAAGATTCTTGTAGCGGATGACAGTATTGCGGTCAGAAAGGTGGCCGAGCGGTTATTGACAGAGGCGGGGCTTGGGGTCACGTTGGCGGCGAACGGAGAAGAAGCTCTCGCGTATCTGTCCAAGGAGCGGCCCGATGTCGTCGTGTCGGATGTCATTATGCCGGATAAAAGCGGGTACGAAGTATGCGCGTTTGTCCGGGGACATGCGGCCTTGGCAACAACGCCTGTGCTGCTTATCTCGGGAATCGTCAATGACGAGGTGACGAAGCAGGCAGAATCCTGCCATGCCGACGGTGTCCTGAAGAAGCCGTTCCAGGGCACGTCGCTCAAAGACCGGGTTCTGGAGTTGCTTGCCAAGCGGCAAGAGCCGGTTATGGCTTCTGCCCCTGCCGTCGCTGCCCCCAAAGCCGTGGTGTCTGCTGAGCTATGGACTGGTCCACGTATCACCGAGGAGCAGCTGGAAACATACAAGCAGGCGGTCGCGCAACTGAAAGAACTTGATGCCCAATTGCGGGCGGAGAGGTCTCAGAGCGAGGGACTGAAGGCGCGAGTAGCGGAGTTAGAGGCTCTTGCGGAGCGTTCCAGAGAATTGGAAGTCCAATTAGACGCAGAGCGTCGCCGGGCATCAGAATCAAGTGACCATTTGAGTCGGGCCCAGGCGTTGGAGAGTGAATTGGTTCAAGAGCGTGACCAGGTTGCTTCATTGAAAGCACAGCTTGCACGCAGCCAAGATGCGCAGTCGAAAGTGTCGGAGCTCGAAACCGCGTTACGCGAGGCGAACGAGTCGATTCAGAATTATCGCCAGCAAATGGTCGCTCTGGAAAAAGTGGCCGGCACGATCCCTCAGTTGGAAGCCACGCTCGCATCGGAGCGGGCGGCAACGGCAAAACTGGCTGATCAGGTGACGGTCTTGGAATCTGCAGCAGCGGAAGTCAAAGAATTGGAAGTACGATTGGCTAGCCAAGAACAGCGCGCTGCCGACTATGAGCGGCAAGCAAAGCAGGCGGAAGAGACGGGTACGACGGAACGGACTCGCGCGGAGCAACTCAGCGGGCGCCTCGCTGAGGCTGAACAGGAGTTGCACCGGTTGAAGGAGCTTGATGCGCAATTGTCCGAAGCGCTGCAGACCATCGGTGCCGGAGAGGCTCGTATCCGAGAGCTAGAGAAGACTGCGGCGAAGGTGCAGGAGTTGGAGTCGCAGGTAGCGACTGAACGGGAACGGAATACCGTGCTGGCTCGGCGTGTTTCCGAATCGGAGCAGAGTGCGGAGCAGTCCAATAAACGTTTCGAAGATATGGCTCGGAAGCTGGGTGAGATTGCCGGTCTGGCTTCTCAACTCGGAAGCGGCAAGGGGCGTGTCTAATCTGACCGGCCAGACTGACCGGTCAACAGCGGCCTGAAAGAGACCTGAA
>CAZEHM010000045.1:18842-23081 GCA_964512025.1 uncultured Nitrospira sp.
CCTGAAAGAGACCTGAAGGGACTACGAACATGTCAGCCGATACTGACGAGGAATTTCAGAAGGAGCTTATTACGCTCTTCGTTCAGGAAGCCCAGGAGTGGCTGCAGCAGATTCACGTTTCATTGGATGAGTTGCAGCAAGGGCCTCCGGCCGATCGGCATCTCCAGCTGGCGCATACCATGAAGGCCGGGTTAGCGAATTTGGGCGGGTCAGCGGCGACGATCAATCTGCACGAGGTCGAGCAGACAAGCTTTTCCGCTCTTCCGCTGGTTGAAGCGGTAGCAGATCCGTCGGTCCCGCTATCGGCGCAGGCCTTTCTGGCCCTGTGCAAACAGCTGGGCCAGATCCACGGGGCTCTGACGCGAGCGACCGGCGTGACTTTTGATGCGGAATCCGCAGCTGAAGCGGTTACGGCAGTGACGTTGCCGGTACAGGAGTTTCTGGCGGCGCTTCACAGTCTACAGGCCCGTTTGGCTGACACCGGAGCGATGTCGTGTCAGGTGACGAAAACAGTGATCGCGCAGGTCGACGGAATGGTGAGAAACGGAGTGACGCATTGTGATGTCGCGTCGCTTCGCGAGTTGCTCAATCGGGGGGCGCAGGCGGAGCAGGCATTTACTCAGGCTGTGCATCAGCTCGGACCGCTGGTCGCCACTGATATCCGAAAGCTGTCGCAGGTGTCGGCAGAGGAATGGAACGATTCAGCCGACGCGTGGACGCCGATGGTGGATCGGACCGGAGAGCTCTGGTCGGCCTCTCAACAGGTCAATGCAATTGAGGCGATGACGTTTTTCACGGGGTTGCAGAGCTTCCTCTCCATTGTCCTGGCGCAGCGCGTGGTGCCAGGCTCTCCGCAGTTTGAAAAGGTCGAGGCCAGGCTTCGTGAGATCCCCGGGATTATTCACGACTGGGCTGAGGCCGGACGACGAGAGCGAAGAGCCATCGAAGCGCTGTTGCCCGTTGCTAGTTGATCGCGGTGCATGTTGTTCCTGCCCTGTGCCGAGCTTCTCCGGAATCTGAGACCGGTTTGGGGATGAATGCATGATGGAGACAGACGTGTTGATCGCCGAGCCGGTGCCTCTCGCATATGAACAACACTGGGGGTTGCAGACCCACCCGTTTGAAAATGTTCCGGACCCGCGGTTCTATGTGCCGTCGGTCAAGCATGAAACGGCCCGTCAGCGGATGCTGTACGGGATTCAGGCCAGAAAAGGCGCCATCATGTTGACCGGTGAGATTGGAGGCGGGAAAACGCTTCTCAGCCGGGCGCTGATTCTCAATTTGCCCAGTTCGAAGTATGATGTCGCCTTGCTGGCAAATCCGGCCCTTCCCGAGAAGCAGTTTCTTGGAGAGATTCTCTATCAGTTCGGGTTGGCGGTGGGCGGTTCGAAGGCGGTGCAGTTGCGGCGGCTCAACGAGCATATGCTGACGAACGCTCAACAGGGACGTGACACGGTGCTCGTCATCGACGAAGCGCAGGCGGTTCTTGAGGATCGGATTTTTGACGAAGTCCGCTTGCTGATGAATTATCAGATGAATGACCGGTTTCTGTTGACGCTTGTGTTGCTCGGCCAGCCGGAGCTTCGCGAACGGGTGGCGCGTATTCCGCAGCTGATGCAGCGGATTGCCATACGCTATCATCTGGAACGATTCACAGGTGAGGAAACGCAGGTCTATATTCAGGGAAGATTGGCGGCGGCCGGCTGCTCCCGCATGCTGTTCACTCCTGATGCGGTTGACGCGATCCACCGTCATACGGGAGGGGTCTGTCGCTTGATCAATGCGCTCTGTGATCTGTGTCTCCTGAGCGGAGCTCAAGGCCGCGCAGATCAAATTGATCGGACGCTGGTTCTGCAAGCGGCAGAATGACGATTAGTCACTCGATGTGATCGGACAACATAGGAGAGCGGGTCCTCATGGCATGGTATAGGGAAGCGGAAGCCGAGTTGGCGCAGGTCGCCTCGGCTATTCAGAGTCAGCGGAGTATTCAACTCGATCGGCTGGAGCGTTTAGCCAATTCGCTGGTGGCGTCGCTCGAGCGCAGCGACGAACTCGTCGTGATGGCTCTCTCCAGCCCGTCGGGGTCGCCGCTGATGACGAATCTGGTGAATGTGGCGGTGGTGGCGACGAAGGTTGGAATGGGCCTCGGATACTATGGCCGTGAGTTGGAGCGTCTCGCATTGGCCGGGCTTGTGCACGATATCGGACTCTTTGCGGTCCCGCAATCCCTGGTGACGAAAGCCGGGCGGTTGACACCCGACGAACGGGCGCTGATCGAACAGCATCCGGAGCTCGGCTATGAGGCCGTCAAGCGGACAGGGAATGATTACATGTGGCTGGCGGAACTCATTCGTCAGGCCCACGAGCGGATCAACGGATTAGGCTATCCGGGCCGGTTGAAGGGCCGGCAGATTAGTGAGATGGCGCTGATTATCGGGGTGTCGGACGTCTTTGATGCGTTGATCAGCGACCGGCCATACCGGCGACGGCTCTTTCCGCATGAGGCGATCAAGGAGTTGCTCGTGGCGGAGCGGGCGACGTTCCCGCGGGAAATCATTAAAGCTCTGGTGGAACAGTTATCGGTGTACCCGCTCGGGACGACGGTCCGGTTGACGACCGGAGAGACCGGTACGGTGGTCGGGGTCAATGTGCGGTACCCGCTGCGTCCGATTGTGAAAGTCGAGGAGATTGACGGGGGTGAACATCCGGAGAACCGGAAGATCGATTTGAGCCTGACCCCGCTGGTCGGTGTCATCGAAGCGCTCAACGCACCGGTCGTCGGCCGGGTGGCGTTTTCATCGGAACCTGCTGCCTCCTCCGCTGCGACCACCGGAGAAGCCTCAGATCAGTTTACGGCACTCTTGGAAAGTCTCGATGCGATCGCCACGGCGATTCAGGGTGTGGTGGAAAACCGCTTGCAGCCGGTTGCCGCCGGTAGCGGAAGAGTGGAGTCTCTTCCAGAGACTGAGTCGGCGATTGATGCGTCCGGGCACGACGATGCGGGATTCGACAAAGAAGTGGTGGGATTATTTGCATTGGAGGCGCACGAGTGGCTGGCGCAAATTCAGTCGGCGCTCGCCAGGCTGAGTGCTGATAAAGAAGGGCCTGTTCGGTCGCATGTCTACGGGATCGTCCTCAACGGAATCACGAATCTGGCGAAGTCTGCCGCAACCGTGCATCTTGACGAGATCGAGATGATGGCGACGAATCTGCTCCCGACGCTGCGTGATGTCGGAGGGGCAGAAACAGCCGTGGCGGCTGAATCGTTACGGTGCCTGCATCAGGGACTTGACCGGGTGATCGCCGCAGTCCGGCAGTTGGCATCCATTCCGCCGCAGAATGCGGGGGGGGATGAGGGACGAATCACGGATGCGTCGCCGGCGGTACGGAGCGGAGAGGAAGAATCTGTCGCCGAGTATGCGAAGTTCCAGCTGACGGACAGCGGGTCTGAAGTCGACTCAGCCGGCGAAATCTCCGCCCGTCCATTGTTGACGGCGCTTCGTGAGTTGCAGAAGGCCCGCGCGCGATCGATGCAGCCGGCCAGAGATATGCTGGAGGCAGTGATTCACCGCGCGGAGGAAGCCGGCGAGTCTGAACAGGCTGTCGATGTTTCCATGGTCGAGCGCATCCTTCGCGATCTTGACCGGCAGGACGATGAGTTTCTTCAGGCGGTCCATGAGCGCGTGCCGCAGATGATGGAGTCTCTGGCTGCTCTCAGAGGACAGGTCGCCAGTTTTGTGACCGCCTCTCAGCTCGACCCGATTCTCGGCCATGTCGAATTTCTGCACGATCAGGCCAGAGTCGTTCAGGCGATGACGATCATGATGTTTTTGCAGGGCTTGAAATCATTTCTGACGGTGACGGCCTATCGTAAGATGACCTCATTACCGAGTCGACTGGAAGCGCTCGAATTACGTTTGAAGACGCTCATTCCCATGGCGGAACAGTGGGTGAATTTAGGGCGGCTTGAACGAGCCACTATTGAAGAGATCCTTCCTGCCTGAATCTCCTATCCCTATCGGTTTTCCGGTCTATAACACGTTGATATTATGGCTGTGCCCAATGGGTAGTGGTAGGGGCTCACCGGTAGCGGACAACGCCGATCGAATTGAATTCATTGATGAATAGCTGCCTAATTAATAGGCGTAGAGGTCGTGTCGGCACCTGGAATATGAGTTGGTTCATCATCCACATGGATATCCACAGGTCACACACAGATTTTGGGGACATGAATTTATT
>CAZEHM010000046.1:0-22742 GCA_964512025.1 uncultured Nitrospira sp.
GGAACGTGTGGGTCGTGCAAATCGACTCGTGGAAGGCCTCGCTGGTGTTCAAGTTGTGGTTCACGCGATCGACGCCGGCGGCTTTCAACCGCTTGGCCTGCTCATCACTCATCAAGCCGAGCGAGCAGCAGATCTGAATCGGGATTTCCTGCTTGATCGACCGGACGGCTCCGGCGATTTCGTCGATTTCCCGATCCAACGGGCTACGGCCGCTGATGACGATGCAGTAGCGCTGGGCCTTCGAAGCGGCGGCTTCGCGCGCGCCTTGGATCATCTGCTTCTGTGGGAGCAGATTGTAGCGTTCGATCGGCGCGTTCGAGACGGCCGATTGCGAGCAATAGTGGCAGTCTTCCATGCAGGCGCCGCTTTTGGCGTTCTGCAGCATCTGTAGGCGGACGGTGCGGCCGAAGTATTTCGAACGGACTTGAAAGGCGGCATGCAACAGCGCGAGGAGGTCGTCGTCCGGGCTGTTCAAGACGGACAGCGATTCCGCTCTCGTGAGGGGCTCGTCGTTGAGCGCTTTGGTCGCCAGTTGCATGTAATCGGTCATGACGGACACCTTTCAGTCGTGAGTCAGCGAAACGGGTTTGATCAATACGGGTTATACGGTAGCGAGACGGGAGAAAACCTACACGGTTTCAAACGGAGAAGCAATGCCCTGATAGGGGACGGTGCGGACGGAGGACGTGTCGCTCTCTGTGCCTGTCGCCGGTTGCCCGGCTTCGAGCCAGGGGAGGGCGGTGAGGGTGTTCCAGCGGGCGCAGCGGCGGCAGCGGCCAGACCATTCCAATGATTCCTGCTGGCACTGGGTACAGATGTAGGGGACGATTACGCGTTTCTTGAAGCTGAGCGCTTTCTTGAGTTCGACGATGGCCTGCTCGAAGTGCTGCTTGCGCAGGTACAGGTTGGCCATGATCTTGTGATAGTCCAGCAGATGATCTTGCGGCCCTTCGATCGTGGAGAGTACGTCGAACGCCTCGTCGACCATTTCAAGCCGATAGTAGAGCTTCCCCAGATAGAACTGCAGCACGGGATTCTGCGGATCCTGCTGCAAGGCTTCCTGGTAGATGCGGATGATTTCGCTGGGTTCGCCCTGCTCCAGGAACAGTTCCTCCAAGCGATGGAGGATAATGACGCTTCTGGTTCGGTTGTAGACTTTCTTGAGGATTTCGACCGCGTCTTTCGTTTTCCCTTCATGGATCAGGATTTCGCCGATGCCGATGTAGGCAGGCAGAAAACTGCGATCTTTCTTGATGGCGCCACGGAAATACCGGCGTGCCTTGTCCGGGTGCCCCCGTTCCAGCAGCTGGCGGCCGACTTCGTACATGCAGCCGACAAGGAGATCCGCTTCGGCCTGCTTTTCCGATTCCGGCAGGTTGGCCTTCAAGAGGCGGTGTTGAATTTCCAGCGCATCGCTCCACTTTTCCAAGCGGATGAGCAGGTCACGCTTACGGATCAAGGCCGTCAGGTTATCCGGCTCGATCTTGAGAATCTTCTGCAAGGCCTGCAGCGCGTCTTCATAGCGCTTGGCACCTTCCAGATCCTTCCCGAGCTCCAGCAGGACTTCGATATTTCGATCGTCGACACGATGCGCATGCTGGTGCAGCCGGATGGCTTCGGCGAAATTGTGTTCGGAGCGATAGATGTTGCCGAGCCACAGCAGCGAGTCCACGCGATTGGGGTCCATGGCCAGGGCCTTCTCGAAGAGGCTCATGGCCTCGACCGTGCGTTTGGACATGAAGGCATGGGTGCCTTCGCGGTGCAGGGCATCCACTTTTTCTTTGCGCCGGACCAGGCGGCTGCTTTGCCAGTTGATGATGGCGTGTGCGGTTTGCTGCAGGCCGACCACGAAGGTGACCACCACGGCGCCGATTGCCATGGAGATGAGGACTAACGTCACCGGGCTGAGTTCGATCTCGACGGTGGGGCTCGTGCGGACCAGGACCATGCCGGGGTTCAGTTCGCGGAAATAGCTGTAGATGAAGACGCCGGCGCTGACGAGGAAGATCGTGAGGAGCAGTCTGAACATGGTCTAGACCGACTTTCGCGCTTTGGGGGTCCTGACGATAATGCGCCGCTTGGGTGCGACAGGTTTTTCGGGCTTCTCTGCCGGTTTCTCTTCCGGAATGCTCAGGGGCTTCGCATCGCTCCAGAGGCGTTCCAGCGCGTAGTGCTCGCGGGCGTCCTGCCTGAAGATATGCGCGACGACGTCGCCGAAATCCATCAGGACCCACTGGCCTGAGGCGGTGCCTTCGACGCTGAGAGGCCGGTCGCCCTTGCCGGTCAGGACGTCGCTGACATGGTCTGCGATGGCGCGTGTTTGCCGGTCCGATTCTGCCGATCCGATGACGAGATAGTCCGCGACCGAGGTTAACGGACCAACGTGGAGGATCTGGACATCCAGGGCCTTCTTGTCGAGCATTGCCCGACCGATATCAAGAGCTGTGACCGTAGATGTGCGTGTGATGCTGATCCTCCCGATATAACTGTTTGTGAAGTATATAAGATTCCACGGGGGGCGGCAACAAATTTGCCAGCATGGCTCCGCGCCGGATGCGTTCACGGATGTCGGATGCCGAAATCGGAGAGGGCGGAAGGGGCAGGCAGATGATCGTTTGGCCGGAAGGGAGCGGCAGGTCAAGGCGGTTGGCGGTGCCGGCATCCAGCGCGGCCAGCTTCTCCAGGGGGACGTCTTGCAGGAAGGGCAGTGTTGCCAAGGCTATGAACGACTGGCCCGGTCTCGAGATGACGGCGAAGGAGCAGGCGGCCAGTAGCGCGTCTGGTTCACGCCAGTTCGGGAGGTCCAAAAAGGCGTCGAGGCCGATCAGAAAAAACAGCGAGGTGGCTGGCCCATAGTGCCGTTGGAGTTCACGGACGGTATCGATCGAGTAGGATTTTCCCCGGCGCGAGATTTCGATGTCCGAGAGCTCGAAACCAGGTGTTTCCGCGATGGCCAGACGCACCATTTCAAGCCGGTGTTGTGCCGCCGCAAGGGTTCCGTCCCGTTTGTGCGGAGGATCTCCTGTCGGGATGAACAGGGTGCGGTCGAGCGCCAGTATCTCATGAGACTGGCGGGCGATGGCGAGGTGACCATTATGAATCGGATTGAAGCTGCCGCCGAAGAGGCCCAGGCGCTTCGGTGGTGCTGAGTGCTGGGTGCTGGGTGCAGGAGGGCTGAATTCTGAATCGGATGAGTGCATAACTCAGTACTCAGGACCCGGCACTCAGCACTAGAGGATGACCATGTTGTCGCGGTGGATCACTTCTTCATATTCCTGCGGTCCGATCTGTTGCTGGATGTCCTGCGTCTTCAGGCCCTTCATGCGGCCGAGCAATTCTGAAGAGAAGTTCACGAGGCCTCTGGCAAATTCTTTCCCATCCTGATCGATGCAGCTGATCGGGTCGCCGGAGTCGAACTGGCCGGTGATGTCGATGATGCCCGATGCGAGCAGGCTCTTTCCCCGTTGCGTCAGCGCTTCGACGGCGCCCTGATCGACCCGGATATGGCCACGCGGACGGAGGGTAAAGGCAATCCAATGTTTGCGGCTGGTCAGGCGGCGTTCCTTGGCGAGGAAGAGGCTGCCTCCCGGTTCTCCCTTCAGTACGCTCGGGAGCAGGCCGGGCTGCTGGCCGTTGACGATCAAGGTTGCAACGCCGTACTCACCGACTTTCTTGGCCGCCCGCACTTTCGTCGCCATCCCGCCGGTGCCTTCGAAGGTGCTGGACACGCCGGCTTTCCGTTCGACCTCTTCGGTGATCTCGGTGATGAGGGGGATCAGCGTCGCCTCGGGATTTTTCCGGGGATCGTCCGTGAACATGCCGTCGACGTCTGACAGGATCACGAGCAGGTCGGCGTCTACGAGCTGCGCGACTTGCGCGGCAAGCGTATCGTTGTCACCGACCCGGATCTCTTCGACGGCCACGGTGTCGTTTTCGTTGATGATCGGCAGCACGCCGAACCCGATCAGGGCGGCGAGCGTAAACCGGGCGTTGAGAAAGCGACGGCGGTCGGCGAGATCCTCGTGTGTCAGGAGGATTTGGGCGACTTGAATGCCGAGCGGCTCAAAAGCTTTTTCATAGGCCCACATCAGCCGGCTCTGTCCGACGGCGGCGGCGGCTTGTTTGATGGGGAGGCTTTTCGGATATTCTTTGAGCTGCAGTTTCTTGATGCCGGAGACGATGGCGCCGGAGGAGACGACGAGCACTTCCCGTCCGTCTGTGCGCAACGCGGCGATTTCACCGGCCAATCGCTCGATCTGGTCGGGCCGCAGGCCTGTACTGCGAGAGGCAATCAGGCTGCTCCCGATCTTCACGACAATGCGTGTGGCTTGCTTTAGGAGTTCGTCTCGCACGGCGTCGTCCTGAGGGAGTCGACTTGTTTCCCGACATACGCAATGAGTTCGGTGAGCCCTTCGCGGGTGGCAGCCGACACGGGGAAACACTTGTATTTATGTTTCTTGCAGTAGGCTTGGAGCTGGCTGAGCCGTTCTGACGTACCGCTGATATCGGTCTTGGTGGCGACGACGGCAAAGGGTCGCTGATTCAGCGATTCATCGTAGGCGTCCAGCTCCTGACGCATGACCTCAAGGCTCTGGACCGGTTCTTCGGGGGCCCATTCGGAGACGTCGACAAGGTGGAGAATGAACGCCGTGCGCTCGATGTGGCGGAGAAACTGAAAGCCGAGGCCCTTCCCTTCGGACGCGCCTTCGATCAAACCGGGAATATCGGCTACGACAAAGCTGCGGTCTGTCGCCCAGCGGACGACGCCGAGATTCGGAATCAACGTGGTGAAGGGATAGTCGGCAATCTTCGGACGTGCGGAAGAAATTGCGGCGATGAGCGTCGATTTGCCGGCATTCGGGAAGCCGACGAGCCCGACGTCCGCCAGGAGCTTGAGCTCAAGGCGCAGATGCTTTTCTTCGCCCGCAGTGCCGTGTTCGAAGTGGGTCGGGACGCGGTTTGTGGGCGTGGCAAAGTGGCTGTTGCCGCGTCCGCCACGGCCACCGTGCGCAATCACGACACTGTCACCGTCGGTGACGAGGTCGGCCAGGATCTCGCCGGTCTCCTGGTCGTAAATCATGGTGCCGACGGGAAGTTCGACGATGACGGATTTGCCGCGGCGTCCGCTGCAATGGGAGGCGCCGCCGTGCCGACCGTCTTCCGCTTCGTAGTGTTTCCGATAACGTAGGTCTAGCAGAGTCGTCAGTCGATGCGAGGCGGTAAAAACGACGTCGCCGCCGCTCCCGCCATCGCCCCCGTCGGGCCCGCCGCGCGGGACAAACATCTCACGCCGGAAGCTGCCCGATCCGTCACCGCCTCGTCCGGCTTTTACAAAGACCTGTACTTCATCGACAAACATGGCATGTCCCCGTCAGAGTCGAGAGTATACCTGACCCTGCCCCCGATAGGGGAGGGTCAGGGTGGTTTTTGTGCCGAGTAGTGAGCGCGAACGAAAAGGGAATTAGGCTTTGGCAGGGGCAGGGTAGACACTGACTTTTCGCCGGTCTTCTCCGCCTTCGAACTTCACAACGCCGGTCACTCTCGCGAACAATGTGTGATCCCGTCCGAGATCGACATTAAACCCGGGGAAAAACTTGGTTCCACGTTGACGGACGATGATGCTGCCGGCCTTGACGGTTTCTCCGCCGTACGCCTTGACGCCCAAGTACTGTGGGCTACTGTCCCGCCCGTTCCGTGACGATCCGCCGCCTTTGTTTGTTGCCATGGCAGGTCCTTCTCAGTAAAGTGCTTATGCCGTTGCAATGCCGGTGATGCGCAGGCTCGTAAAGCCCTGACGATGCCCGCGGGTACGCCGGTAATTCTTCCGCCGTTTCTTCTTGAACACTGTGATCGAGCGGGTCCGTCCGTGCCGGACGATTTCCGCCGTGACCTTCGCGCCCTTCACCAGCGGCTGCCCGACGACGACTCCGCTGTCTCCGTGCACGAGATGAACCTGGTCGAGCTCAACGGTTGAGCCCACTTCGCCTTCAAGCGTGGCCACCTGCAAGAGCGACCCGGACTCGACTCGATACTGTTTTCCGCCTGTCTCAATAATCGCGTACATTTCCTGTGTCTCCTCCAAAGCAGAACGGCTCATATAACAGAGGGTTCATATCAGTGTCAAGCGAATGGTCAGGACTTCCCCCACGTCCCGCCCATTTGTTGTCGATGGTGCAGGCTCACTCCTCCCCCCTTTCGGGGGCTAGGATGGCGTTGATCAATGGCAGTATTCTCAACCTTCCCCGGCAGCATTGACCGGCTGTTTTATACCAGAATTTTACCCGGCGAGGTGAGGAGAATGCCCCAACCGACACGATTTGTGATTCGAACCTATCATCGGATTCCGGTCCGGTGTCTCCTCTATTACATGGGAGGCGAGTTTCTTGGCAAGGGGACGGTGGTGAACATGTCCCGGAACGGGATGCGTGTGCTGGGCGATCACCAGGTGGTGCCCGGGATGGAGCTCGTGCTGCGCCTGTCGCTTCCCGATAAAGACGAGCCGGTGGAGATTCAGCGGGTGGTCGTCCGGTGGGTTCGCGGACTGCTCTTTGGCGCCAAAATCGTGACGCTCGCACCGGACGGAGAGGAGCGGGTGGGGAGTTTCTTGAGCGCCAGACTGCGTTCCTACTGCGCCTCGTCCTAATCGTTCTTCCTGCCGCAGATTATAGAAAGTTATAGCAACCGAGGAGGCCGGGGCTTGCTTGACCCGTTTCCAGCCCCAGGCTATAGTCTGCTCACGTTTTCTCCCAGGATGATCATTTGAATAGAGGAGTATCCGTCGATGTTGGAGCCGGTAGATAAGATTTGGATGGATGGCAAGTTGGTCCCGTGGGCCGAGGCCAATGTCCATATCCTGACGCATTCCCTGCACTATGGTCTGGCCGCTTTTGAAGGCATTCGTTGCTACAAGGGCAAATCAGGGTCTGCGATTTTCCGGCTTCAAGAGCATGTTAACCGGTTGTTTGACTCTGCGCATATCGGGATGATGGAGATGCCGTATGATCGCAAGCAGATTGCCGAAGCGATCATAGAGACTGTGCGTGCGAACCGGCTCGATGCCTGCTATATCCGGCCTCTGGTGTATATCGGCTATGGAGCGATGGGTGTCCATCCCGGCGACAATCCGATCAGAGTGGCGGTCGCAGCCTGGCGGTGGGGAGCCTACCTCGGCGACGAGGCCCTGGCCAACGGGATGCGTGCACGGGTGTCGTCCTTCACGCGGCATCATGTGAATGTGTCGATGACGCGGGGGAAAATCTCCGGGTACTACGTGAATTCGATTCTTGCCAAGCGAGAGGCCAAGACGGACGGGTACGATGAAGCCATCATGCTCGATCCTGAGGGGTATGTGGCGGAAGGTACGGGTGAGAATATCTTTATCGTGCGTCACGGGAAGATCAAGACCACGCCGTTGACGTCCATTCTTGAAGGCATTACGCGCAACTCCATCATCGAAATGGCGCGTGAACGCAATATCCCTGTGGTGGAGGAGCGGTTTACCCGCGACGAAATGTATCTGGCCGACGAAGTGTTCGTCACCGGTACAGCGGCCGAACTGACGCCGGTGCGTGAAATCGACAATCGGCGGATCGGGACAGGCAAGCCGGGCCCCATTACCCTTGCGTTGCAGAAAGCGTTCTTCGCCATTGTGCGCGGCGAGGATCCGGCGCATGAGTCCTGGATTACCCGCGTCTAGCTGCTCCGCGCATACCGAGTCAGGAAACGCACAGAGGCCCTCTGCGAGTTCTCGCAGAGGGCCTCTGTGTATCCAGGTCTATTCAGCAGACTAGTGAGTTGCTGCAGGAGCGTCCGTTGCCGGGTGCGATTCCGGCGCCGGCGGCGCGGCAGGTGCTGACGACGTTTCTTTTGGCTTGAGGTCGATCACGGTCGATGCGAAGTTCCGTTGCTTGGCGAGAATAGCCAGGCTGAACGATGTCAGCATGAAGACGGCTGCGACGCCTACGGTCAGTTTGCTCAAGAAGTTTGCCGGGCCGCGGCTTCCAAAGACGGTCTGGCTCGACCCGCCGAATGATGCCCCGATTTCCGCGCCTTTGCCTGATTGCAGCAAAATTGCACCGATCATCAGGAAGCAGACGAACACATGAAGAATCACTACCAGCGTATATAACATGCTTAATGCCCCGTTCGTTTTTGTGCGAGAGCGGTGATACTAGCAAAGGACTCGACCTGGAGGCAAGCCCCGCCGACCAACGCGCCGTCGATGTCATCGGATCCCATGAAACTGGCCGCATTTTGAGGGGTGACGCTTCCGCCATAGAGAATTCTAGTCCCTTGTGCGATCGCGGGAGACCATTCTTGCTGCAAGAACTGTCTGATCGTCTGATGGCTCAGGATCGCCTGCTCCGGTGATGCGGCTTTCCCCGTTCCAATCGCCCAGACCGGTTCATAGGCGATCGTCAGCATCGCCAGCTGTGATGCCGAAAATCCGGCCAGGCAGCCCTTGAGTTGTCCGGTGATGATCTCCGTTGTGCGCCCTGCTTCGCGTTCGCCCAATGATTCGCCCACGCACAGAATCGGCCTGAGCCCATGCCGGAAGGCTGCGGACAGCTTCTTCTGTATGACGTCGTCCCGTTCTCCGAAGAGCGCGCGCCGCTCGGAATGTCCGAGGATGACATACTGACAGCCAAGATCTTTCAGCATCGGCGCGGAAATTTCGCCGGTATAGGCACCGCGGTCTTCCCAATACAGATTCTGGCCGGCCAAGCCGATAGTAGAGCCGCTGCCAAGGGCCTGGCGAACGGAGTCCAGCGCGGTAAAGGGCGGCGCAATGACGATTTCGACGGCCGATGATGGGCGCGTGCTTTGAATCAACTCGCGGACGAACGTCGCCGCTTCGGAAGCGGTCTTGTTCATTTTCCAGTTGCCGGCGATCAGTGGTGTGCGCACAGTGTCCTTTGGTCTGGCTTGCCGTGAGCGCGGATCCGGGCGGCTAGACCGCTCGATCCGGCAGCGCAACCAGGCCGGGGAGTTGCTTGCCTTCCAGCAGTTCGAGCGCCGCGCCACCGCCGGTCGAAATGAAGGAGATGCTGTCCGACTCTCCTGCGCGATGAATGGCCATGGCGGTTTCGCCGCCACCGACGATGGTCAGTGCATAGGCATTGCCGACGGCATGGGCAACTGAGAGTGTTCCCCGGGCGAAGGCATCGATCTCGAACATGCCCATCGGTCCGTTCCAGAGAATCGTTTTGGCATCCTGCAGCGCTTCACTGAACAGCTTCACAGAGGCCGGACCGATATCCAGGCCGTACCAGCCTTTAGGGATTTCCTGCACGGGAACGATCTTCGTCTCGGCGCCGGGCTCCCGGCTGGCGGCGACGACGCAATCGACGGGCAGATAGAATTTCACGCCGCGTGAGAGGGCATGATCTTCAATGCCACGCGCGAAATCGAGCATGTCGTTTTCGACCAGCGAGTTGCCGATTTCCAGGCCTTTGGCTTTCAAAAAGGTAAATGCCATGCCGCCGCCGATAATAACCTTGTCGACGCGTTTCCCCAGGTTTTCGATCACGCCGATTTTCCCCGATACCTTGGCGCCGCCGAGAATGGCGACGAACGGGCGAACCGGATTGGCGACGGCGCCTTCCAGGTACTCGATTTCTTTCTTGAGGAGTGCGCCGGCGGCCGAGGTCTTGATGAATTTGGTGATGCCGACGGTTGAGGCGTGCGCCCGGTGCGCGGCTCCGAAGGCGTCATTCACGAAGACATCGGCCAGCGACGCAAGCGCCTTTGCGAAGGCGTCATCGTTCTTTTCCTCGCCCGGGTGAAAACGAAGATTCTCCAGCAGCATGACGTCGCCGGGATTCATTTTGGCGACCAGCTTTTCCACGGCGGGGCCGATGCAGTCCGGCGCGAAAATCACTTCTTTCCCGAGCAATCGGCTCAGTCGCTTGGCCACCGGGGCCAAACTATACTTCGGGTCGAAGGCTCCCTTGGGGCGTCCCAGGTGTGAGCAGAGGATGACCATGGCGCCTTCATCGACGACACGGTTGATGGTCGGCAGTGTCGAACGGATGCGGGTGTCGTCGGTGATCTGGAGCGACTCGTCGAGGGGAACGTTGAAGTCCGCGCGGATGATGACGCGCTTCCCGCGAAGCTTGACGTCGTCGATGGTTTGCTTTCGCAAATTCATGAGTGCTCCTTTGCGGACCTCCGGCTCAAGCCCCGTGCGGCCGGTCGCTCCACGCGATCGCCGATTCGCTCGCTGGTTATTGCTTCTTGGCCTGTGCCGCTGTGAACTTGATCAAATCCCGCACGCGGCAGGAGTAGCCCCACTCGTTGTCGTACCAGGCGGTGACCTTGACCATCCGCTTGTCGATCACATTGGTGAGCGGTGCATCCAGCGTCGCTGAATGCGGGTCGCCCTTTTTGTCGATGGAGACAATCGGATCTTCCGAGTAGAGCAGGATGTTTTTCAGCGGACCCTCGGCCGCCTTCTTGAACGCGGCATTCACTTCGGCGATGGTGCAATCTTTCTCCGTCTCAACCGTCAGATCGACCAGGGAGACATTCGGGGTTGGGACGCGAATCGCCAGACCGTCCAGCTTGCCTTTCAGCTGGGGGATGACCAGATGCAGCGCCTTGGCCGCCCCGGTACTGGTCGGGATCATGGACATGCCGGCCGCGCGTGCGCGCCGCAGATCCTTGTGCGGGAGATCGAGCAACTGCTGATCGTTGGTATAGGAGTGGATCGTCGTCATGACGCCGTGCTTGATGCCGAAATTTTCCAACAACACCTTGGCGACCGGTGCGAGGCAGTTGGTCGTGCAGGAGGCATTGGAAATAATGTGATGGGTCCTCGGGTCGAAGTTCCCGTCGTTCACGCCTAGGACAATTGTTACATCCGGATCAGAGGCAGGAGCGGAAATGATGACTTGTTTGGCCCCGGCGGATAAATGCTTCCCGGCGCTTTCGCGATCGGTGAAGCGACCCGTCGATTCGATGACCACGTCGACGTTCAACTCTTTCCACGGGAGTTCTTTCGGGTCCTTGACGGCCAGCACTCGAATCGGCTTGCCATCGACGATGATTTGATTCTCCTTGGCTTCCACACTGGCGTCGAGCGTGCCGTGCACGGAGTCGTATTTCAAAAGATACGCGAGTGTTTTTGCGTCCGTGAGATCGTTGATCGCGACAAATTCCAAAGCCGGGTCGCCCAGAGACGCCCGTAATACGTTTCGTCCGATCCGACCAAATCCATTGATTCCTATGCGAATAGCCATGTCGTCATATCCTTTACTGAATAACAAACCGGTCGCAGATCACCGGCAATCGTGTTCGCGATAGTATCGGCGGTCTGAACCCTTGTCAAGCTATACGAAGGTAGGAATACGTGAAGAAACCCCAGTATTTGAGGCGTTTTCACAAGGGGTGTCCTCAGTAGAAACGCGAGGCTGTGTTGCTTGATCCGAGCCGCTCAACCTTGCTTCTCCCGATCCCTCTTCGCTAGAGTTCCCGTCGGTGCAATTGCGTGAGGAAGGTACGAGGTACATGACGGATACGCTGTCAGCAAAAGCCGCGCAGGCGTTGGAGTGGCCGAAGGTTCTGGAGTGGGTTGCGCAAGCGGCGCAGTCCGCTCTGGGGGCTGCGCGTTGCCGGGCGATGGTGCTGGACAATGGCCTGGAGATGCTGGCGAGGCGTCAACGGGAGACGACGGAGTGGCTGCGCCTCAGTGAGGGCAGCGACCCGGTCCCGGTCTTGTCGTTTCCGGATGCGCGCGAGTTGGTCGAACGAGCCGGGAAGGGCGGGGTGTTGGAGGCGCTGGAGTTGCGGGACTGCGGACTCGTATTGACGCGGATGGACGAGGTCGCTCGCTTTTGCGCCCGCCACGCGCACGAGGCTCCGACGGTGGTGGCCATGGCGGATGGCCTGCAGTCGACGCGTGAACTTCAGGCTGTCGTCCGTGCGCTCGATGCGGCGATTCAGCCTGACGGGGCGATCAAAGAATCGGCGACGCCGGAGCTGCGACGGCTCACTCATGCCGCGCAGGAGCTGAAACAGCGCATGCGCGAGCATCTGGATCGGATTCTGCACTCCAGTCGATATGAGGAAGTGTTGCAGGAATCGTATTTCGCCCAACGGGAAGGCCGCTATGTGCTGCCGGTGAAGGCGGATATGCGCGGACGCATTCCGGGGATCGTGCACGACGTGTCGGCCAGCGGCGCGACGGTGTTTCTCGAACCGCGCGAACTGGTCGAATTGAATAATTCGATCAAGGTCGCCGATCTGGAGATCGAGCGGGAAGTGCGGCGGATTCTGCGCGAGCTGACGCTTCAGGTGGCCGGGCAGGCGGAGGCCTTGCGGACGGGGATCGAGGTACTGGCGGAACTTGATGCGGTGCAGGCGAAGGCGGCGTTCAGCCGTCGGCTCAAGGGCAATCCCGTGCGGTTGAATGAACAGGGGCGGGTCATGCTCAAACAGGCGCGTCATCCGCTGTTGATGCTGGCGAAAGATGATGTAGTGGCGAACGACATTTTGCTCGACGAGTCGATTCGCGTCCTGGTCATCTCCGGCCCCAATACCGGTGGCAAGACCGTCACGCTGAAGATCGTCGGATTGTTCTCGCTGATGGTGAGGGCGGGATTGCACCTGCCCTGTGCGCCGGAGTCGGAGATGGCGATTTTCCCGGAGCTCTACGCCGACATCGGCGATGCGCAGGATCTGAGCCGCGACCTCTCCAGTTTTTCCGCCCACATGTCGCAGATGGTGCAATTGCTTGCAGCGTCCGAACGGTCGTTGCGCAGTGGTGTAGATCCCGGCCAGTCACTGGTGTTGCTCGACGAACCGGTGACGTCGACCGATCCGCAGGAAGGAGCGGCGCTGGCCGAAGCGTTGTTGTGCCACCTGGCGTCGCTGAATATGAAGGTCGTCGTGACGACCCACTATGGACCGTTGAAAGAACTGGCCCAGACGATGCCGGGCTTTGCCAATGCCAGCGTTGAGTTTGATGTGACGCGCCTCGCGCCGACCTATCGCTTGTTTCTCGGAGTGCCGGGCGGCTCCTCGGCGCTGGAGATTGCCGGCCGCCTCGGGATGGATGAAAAGATTTTGGACGATGCGCGGCAACGGTTGCCGAAGGACGACCGGCGTCTGGAAGATCTCATGGTCGACCTCCAGCAGAAACAGCGGCAGCTGGCCGACGATGTGGAACGGGCGGCGCAGGCGCGAGTCGAGGCCGAGCAGGCTGCCGCTGAAGCGAAGGCGCTGCAGGCGCGGTTGGAGGAGGCGGAGCTGGAGGCGCGCAAGGGGCTGAAGAAAAAAATAGGCGAACAGTTTCAACGGGCGCGGGCGGAGGTGCAGGCGACGGTCGACGCCCTCAAGCGCGAGCAGAAACTCATCAAGGCCAAGGAGACCTCCCAGCGCCTGAGCGAGTTGGAAATTCAGACCAAACACGAACTGGCTCCTGCCGGCGAACCGATTCCCGTCGAACAGCTCCGGATCGGCGACCAGGTGGAAATCGGCGGGCTGGGCATGACCGGCAGCCTGCTCGAAGCTCCGCAAGGAAAAAAGCGTGTTCGGGTGAAAGTCGGCGAAGGGGAAGTCCTGGTCACCGTAGCGAACCTCATTGGGGTTGCGTCCGGAGCGTCTGCGCCAGCGCCTGCGGCGCTCTCGTCAGCATCAAGCCCTCGACGGTTTTCAACAGGCGGCGGATTGAGGCTTGATGAGCAGACCGTGGTCGATGTGCGCGGGCAGGCGGCGGATGAGGCACTCGATCATGTCATTGCCGCGTTGGATCGGGCGACGTTGGACGGCGCGCCGTTCTTACGCATCATTCATGGGCACGGCACCGGCAAGTTGAAAGCTTCGCTGCGAGCGTATTTGAAAGACTCTCCGTATGTGGCTGCAACACGCCCCGGTGACCGGGCCGAGGGGGGCGACGGGGTGACGATCGTGTCTGTGCGCTAGCCCCTTCCAGATCATCTGAAGAGGCCTAATCCCCTTGGGCTTTCTGAACACCGGCTACTGGATGTGGTGCTTTGCCATGCGGTAGCGCAGGGTGTTCCGGGTGATTTTAAGGAGTCGGCTGGCTTCGGAGACGTTCCCGCCTGATTTGCGGAGGGCTTCCTCCAGCATCTTTTTTTCCATGTCTTGAAACGACAATCCGAAAGCGAGCAGGGACGGCTTGAGGTCGCCAGCAGGCAGCTCGGGAACTTTTCCGGTTTTCACAGAGGCCGGGAGGTGCTGGGGTTCGATCTGAGTTGCCTTGCAGGTAATGGTGAGCCATTCGACCACATTGTGAAGTTCTCTGACGTTGCCCGGCCAGTGATGACGCTGAAGCACGGCCAGGGCTTCCGGGCTGATGCCGGTGATGCGACAGCCGTGGTCGCGGTGTGCTTGCGCCAGGAAGTGATGCAGGATCGGCTCGATATCTTCAGGCCGTTCGCGGAGCGGAGGAATGCGGAGCTGATATACATTGAGCCGGTAGTAGAGATCGAGCCGGAAGCGTCCGGTCTTAATATGAGCCGGGAGATCTTCGTTCGTCGCGGCGATGACGCGGATATTGACCTTGTGACTATGGGTGTCGCCGAGCGGATCGACCCGATGATCTTCGAGCACCCGCAGCAGTTTGGCTTGTGCCGCGGCGCTCATCTCACCGATTTCGTCGAGGAATAACGTGCCGCCCTCGGCGAGCTGAAAGCGTCCGGGCTTGGTGTGTTTGGCATCGGTGAAGGCGCCCTGGTGATACCCGAAGAGCTCCGATTCGAGTAAGTGTTCGGGAATGCCGGCACAATTCAATGCGACGAGTGGGCCGAGGGCGCGAGGACCGGCATAGTGAATGGCTTGGGCGAAGAGTTCTTTGCCTGTGCCGCTTTCCCCTGTGATCAAGACCGTGGCATCCGTCAGTGCGACCTCGCGGGCCAATTGTTTGATGAGCTGCATCTGCGGGGACCGGCTGACGATGAGATCGAAGCGGTCTGCCGGCCGCTTGGCGGCGAGCGCCGGGTTCGGCATCGAGAGTGTGCGGCGAACGGCAGCATCAAGGTCGGCCGCTGTAACGGGTGCGGTCAGGTAGTCGGCGGCGCCTGCTCGCATGGCGTCGACTGCGTCTCGTGCCGAATCACGCGGTCCGATCAAAATGACGGAGGGGGACCCTGGATGCAGGTTGATCTGGTGCAGCAGGGCTCTGCCGGTTTCCGGGCTGCCTTCGCACAGAATGAGTGCGAGGCCTGCGCGGTGGAGTTCCTTCAGTCCCGATGCCACATCGGTTGCAGTGAGAATGGTGATATGCGAGGGGATGACTTGCACAAGAGTTCGATGTATGTGCGGATCGCGTGAGATCAGAAGAACTGTCGTAGGGTTCATTCGGAGGGCTCCTTGTGTAGGACTCCTGGCGAACCGCCGGTCGACTAAATCATAGCCTACTCCTGCTTTCGATGGAATGAAAGAGGGGAGAGTGTCAGTGCGGGAGCGGCTAGAGAAGCCGGGTTAGGAGTTTGCGTGCGCGATTGCGGCATTTCTCTGGAGTCCTGCCAGTTTGGCGCGTCGGATGGGACTGTGTTGAAAGGATACGCGAAAGGTTGCCTCATCCATCTGGGCCAGCGCTTCCAGAGGGGGGGCCAGCGTGAGCGGTGAGGGCTGAAAGGCCGGTTCCCGGGTGAAGCCCGCCCGCAGATTGAATGGACAGACATCGAGACAATCGTCGCAGCCGAAAATATGATTGCCGAATTGCCGCTGCAGGTCGTTCGGGATCGTGGTTGCTTCTCCGCGGTGTTCGATCGTCAGATACGAGAGGCAGCGGGTGGCATCGACGACATAGGGTTCCGTGATGGCCTGGGTCGGGCAGGCCTGCATGCAGAGGGTGCAGCTTCCGCAGAGATCCGTGCCCGGTTCATCCTGCTCCAATTCCAACGTCGTGAGAATTTCGCCCAACAACAGCCAGGAACCGTGTTCGGATGACACGAGGTTGGAGTGTTTGCCGATCCAGCCCAGCCCGGCCTGTTCCGCCCAGGCTTTTTCCATGATCGGTCCGGTATCGACATATGATCTGGTGATCGCCTGAGGGGCCAATGTCGCGATTCGTTCTTCCAGCTGTGTGAGTTTTGCGCCGAGCACGTCGTGATAGTCGCGGCCCCACGCATAGCGGGCAATGCGGCCATGGCCCGGTTGTTCGTCGGCCCGTTCGTCGGTCAGATAATTCATGCCGACGCAAATCATCGAACGGCAGCCCGGCAGGACGATGCGAGGATCGGCCCGCTTCTCCGGCGTGCGCTCCATCCAAGCCATGGTGGCGTGGTAGCCGTGCTGGAGCCATTGCCTTAGTCGCGCGGCGAGCGTGGGCTGTGGAGAAGATGCCCGGTCAACGCGAGTAATCCCGACAACGTCGAATCCGAGTGCGAGGGCTTCTTGTTTGATCGCCCGAGTGAGGGCCATAGAATTACGGCTGAGGCGTACAGTCGTAGCGGACGCTGAACTGGGCGGAGCAATGGCCGGATTGACAGCGATTGCAGGCCCCGGTGATCTTGGTCTTCCAGTCGGTTTGCTTATCGTCGAACCGGCACAATAGCCGGCCGCCGGTCGAGATTGTCGTCCAGGGTTTGGACGAACCGGGCGCTTGAGCCACTCGGCAGCCCGGCGGGAACGGAACAGCGCAACTGTGGGAGGGCTCCCCTTTTCCCATGCCAAAGCTGCAGGACTGTTCGGTGGTTGCGGTCGATTCCTGCATCAGCTGGGCGGAAGCGGTTCCGGCCAGGAAGAGCTGGAGTCCGGCCGTCACGAACAGGAACAGAAGAAATAAGTACGCGCGACGCATGGCGCATCCTAGCACAGAGTGATTTGTCCCGGTCAATTGCGATTCCTGCTCGCGGGCAATGTGATGGGTCGGTATAATCGCGTCATGTTGAAACAAATCACGGCCCATCTCATGTCAGTACTGGTCCTGCTCGGTTCGACCTGGGCCTGGGCCGGTGATCCTGTTTCCCTAGATGTGAAGGTTCAGGCAACGGGCGGGGTGAAGGCTACTGCCACGGTGAGTTTCCCGGTCGGGCCGGAGATTATCCGGCAGTTGCTGACCGACTATGCTCATTGGCCGGAGCTCTTCGACACGCGGATGCGGATGGCGGAAATTCGCGAACAGGCAGGGAGCGTGTTTACCGATATCCGCATCGAGCACGCGCTGCTTCCCGGTGAACGGCGTTTGCTCAGTGAGTCGCGGATGCTGTCGACCGGTGGTCTGTTGACTGAATTGAGAGGCGGAGATTTCAAGCAATACCGCCGGGTCTGGATCCTGACTCCTGCGGAGGGCGGCAGGTACACGAACGCCGAGTTTGAACTGCTGGTCGAGATTGAGACGTTTGTGCCGGATTGGGTCATCGCCGTGGCGATGCGCCAGGAGCTGGAAACACATTTTCGGATTGTCAGAGAGAAGGCGTTGGTCCGGGTTACCCAGGGAAAATGAACTCCGATAATTCGGCTTTCTCGATGCCCTGTTTCACCAGGCGTGGGATATCCAGCGCCCGTTCGACCGAGAGAAGTTCATCCAGGCGCGTCTTGGTGCTGGGGTGCGGTGGGGTGAAGAGCTTGCAGCAGTCCTGATCCGGTTCGATCGATGTTTCGTAGGTGCCGATCCGTTTCGCATCGTCCGTAATTTCCAGCTTATCCATGCCGATGAGCGGCCGCAGTATCGGCAGGCCCGCCGCGTCTTCGATGACCGAAATGTTTTCCGGCGTCTGGGATGCGACCTGGCCTAAACTGTCTCCCGTCACCAGGGCCCAACACTCTTCCCGTCGCGCGAGTTCTTCCGCAATCCTGACCATCATGCGCCGGTAGAGCACCACGCGAAACGGCGCCGGGGTGTTCAAGACAATCTCCCGCTGAATCTCTCCGAAGGGAATCACGTACAGCCGGGTCTTGTGCAGGTAGGCGGTGAGCGTCTGCACGAGGTCGCGAACTTTGTCCTCCGAGTCGCGGCTCACGAGGGGCCGGCCTGAGAAGTGGACGAAGAGCGCACGGCACCCGCGCTTGATCATGCGGAAGGATGCGACCGGCGAATCAATCCCGCCGGAGATGAGACAGGCGACCTTGCCGCTGACTCCCACCGGCATGCCTCCGGGGCCTGGAATCTTTTCGACGGAGAAATACACATCCCGGGACAGCAGCTCCAGATAGACGGTGAGGTCGGGATCTTTGAGGCTGACGGCTTTGCCCATCTGTTCGTAGATGGCGGCGCCGACGATGCGTTCCGCGTCCATCGACGTCAGCGGCAGGCGCTTGTCGGCGCGCTTCGCGGTCACGCGGAAGGTCGAAAAGGATTTCGTCTTGAGTTCGTCGATAATCGCGGCGCTGAGGGCGTCGAAGTTGGGGGTCGTGAGATCAAGCGGCACGGAGTTGGCTAGTGAAAAATTTGCAATGCCGCAGACGCGGGACAGCCGCTGACGGATGATCTCGCTGTCGGTTTCGGTTGGCAGCAGCACCCGGATGCGGCTGCGCAGATTCTCCACTTGGGTAACGCCGAGATCTTTAAGTGCCAGCTGGATGTTGCGAACCAGACGGTCCTCAAAGTAGTCGCGATTGCGGCCTTTGAGGGCAAGTTCGTGGTAGTGGACGATAGCGCAGCGCATTCTTGGCTTTCAGCGGTCAGTGTTCAGCGGTCAGCCCTCAGGGTTGGCTGATAGCTGAATGTCGATGGCGTATTAGTGTTCGCTTTCCAGAAATCGCTCCGCGTCGATGGCGGCCATGCAGCCGGAGCCGGCTGCAGTGACGGCCTGGCGGTATTGTGAGTCCTGCACATCGCCGGCGGCAAAGACGCCCGGGACATTCGTAGCCGTGCCGTTGTGTGTCCGGATATAGCCCTTCTCGTCCATGTCGATCTGTCCCGCAAAGAGGGAGGTGTTGGGACGATGGCCGATGGCGACAAAGACGCCGGCGCAGGGTAGGTCTGATAGTTTCCCGGTCACTACGTTCTTGAGCCGCGCGCCGGTCACGACTTCCGAACCCAAAATGTCTTCGATAACCGTGTTCCAGATGAAACTGATCTTCTCATTATGCAGTGCCCGGTCTTGCATGATCTTAGAGGCGCGCAGCTTATCCCGCCGATGGACGACGGAGACTTTCGTGGCAAATTTGGTGAGGAAGCTGGCTTCCTCAAGGGCGCTATCACCTCCGCCCACGACGATCAGTTCTTTCCCCTTGAAGAAGAAACCGTCGCAGGTGGCGCAGGTGGAGACGCCGTGACCGGTCAGTCGTGCTTCGTTCTTGAGTCCGATCGGAATGGCCGAGGCGCCGGTTGCGATGATCACGGTCCGGGTTTGGACGGTTTGCTCGCCATCGACGGTCAAGGTGAACGGTCGTTGTGCGAGATTTACGGCTGTGACATCGGCGGTGCGAAATTCGGTGCCGAAGCGTTCGGCCTGTGCTCGCATGTCCTTCATCAGCTCCGGGCCCATGATGCCGTTGGCAAAGCCGGGATAGTTTTCCACTTCAGTGGTGGTCGTGAGTTGACCGCCTGACTGCCAGCCTTCGATGAGGAGCGGTGACAGATTGGCCCGCGCCGTATAAATAGCGGCGGTCAATCCGGCCGGTCCTGATCCGATGATGACGACGTTGCGCATGGGAGTGGAATCTAACACAGTGAGAAAAGAGAATGCATGGGGAGTAGCAGTCAGGCCAACGCACGTAAGGATTGATACAGCGACCGGACCTGTTTCTTGAGTTGCGGAAGCGGAAGCGTGCCACGGAGCGTGTAGTCTGCACGGCGGCGCTTTTCTGCGAGCGGCATCTGGCTCGTGATCCGCCGAAGAGCTTCTGCTCGGGAGAGGCCGTTGCGCTTTTTGAGGCGGGCGATCTGGGTTTCGCGATCAGCGGTCACGACGATGATCGTGTCCACGCGTGTGTCGATGCCGACTTCGAAGAGGAGCGGCACGTCGTAGATGACAACTGCCTTCCGGTCTTTCCTGGCCGCGGCTCTTGTGAGTCGTATTTGTTCGCGCGCGACACGGGGGTGAATCATGCGTTCCAAGCGGCGAAGTCTGGCCGGATGACCGAAGACTTTCGCTCCCAGGGCCTGGCGATTCAATGTGCGATCGGGGTTGAGGATGGTTTTGCCAAACGTCTGTACGATTTCACGCCAGGCGGGTTTGCCGGGTTGAACGACGTCCCGCGCCAGCACATCGGCATCGATGACCACGGCGCCGCATTGCTTGAACATGCCGGCCACGGTGCTTTTACCGGTGGCGATGCCGCCTGTGAGCCCGACCAGGATCATGGCGGCGGAGCTTATCACGGGGATGTGAGCCTCACAACAAAGCCGGTTGACAGGCCGCCGTGCCCGCCTGTAATACCTACCGCATGCGTATGGCGATACTGATCTTCGGTTGCCTGGTAGGGCTGAACGGGATGTCCTGGGCGGAAGGGCCTGTGTCCGCTGCTCCCCGAACCATCACGGTCGCGCTTGATGGCAGTGGAGATTTCACCTCGATTCAAGAAGCCGTGGATTCGGCCAAGAAGGGCGATACGGTGTTTCTGAAGCCCGGCGCCTATGCCCAGGACCTCACCATCCATAGCAAGGACAAGATCAAGCTGATCGGGGCCGGGGTGGACAAAGTCACCATGCTGGGTCGTGATGACCTTGTCGGTGTGTTGCATGTGGGGAAGTGGCCGTACGGAGCGACGGATATCGAAATCAGCGGGCTCACGATCAACGAGCATGGCGGCCATGCCCTTGGTATTTTTAACGGGAAGAGCATCACGTTGCGCAATCTTCGCGTGAAAGGAATGCTCTTCGGACAGCAGGTGCAGGATGTCCGTATCGAGGACTGCGTGATCGGCGGCAGCGAGACGACCGGCGTGCAGTTTTCCGACTCGCAGGCTCTGCTGGTCGGGAATGTGATTCATGATAACGATCACGGTGTGAATATCGCAGGCAAGTCCGATGTTCGGTTGGAGCGGAATGTCATTCTCCGGAGCCTGTTTGAAGCCGTCGTGGTGAATGACAAGGCGAAGGCCTCGCTGGTCGGCAACACGCTGGTGAAGAACGGCGGCGGCGCGGCGTTTCTCGGTGCGTCACAGAATGAGGCCTCCGGCAATGTGGTCGGCTTGAATAAGATCGGATTTCTGGTGGCCCCGTCCAGCCGGACGACGACATCCTTCAATGCCCTGTTCAATAGTGACGGAGACTATGTGCGTGCAGGTTCTCCGAATACCCCGGCGCCAGAGTTGAAGCAAGATTCGGATATCGTCGGTGACCCCCGCTTTGTGGATGCCGAGCACGATGATTTCCGGCTTCGTTCGGACAGCGGACTGCTCAATAAGGGGCAGTTCCCGTTTCTGGGTGCGCTTCCTCCCGTTCAAAAGCTCTCGTCTGCCCGCTAAAGTCCTTGAAACATCACGTGTTGATGCTGCCCCTGACAGATTGAAACCGTGTGGTATGCTTTCTCTACGGCGCTGCTCGTGCCACGTACGCTCAAGGAAATAGACGGACGGGCCGAAAAGAGTTTACCAGGAGGTTTCCATTGGCCAGCTTCCGACAGGACGTCGATACAAGGTCCGGTGACGGGATCCCCTCACTGGAGGATATGGAGTCGGGGAAGCTCGTCGGAGCGGTACTTCCGATGTCCGATAAAGCTCAGACCCAGATGCGTGAGAGTATCGAGGTCATCGACTATCTGCTCAATCGTGAACGTGTGGTCTGGATGTAGATTTGTGCTTTTCCGTTCTTTCTTTTCCGTAGAATTCCCTCCCAACTGCTTTCGTTCATCATCTCCATGAGAAGTCCGCTGTTGCCCTGCGGAATGTGCAGGCTTGACAGTCTCCAGCCGCCTTACTACTCTCCTGAATGAATCTATTGCATTCTCATCATTCGTCTACAAAGGAGTGTCGTATGGATACAAGACTGTTGCGGAGCGTTGTCATCGTTGGAGGGTTGATGTTTGGAGCGGCTGTTGCTGCCGCTCAGGAGGTGCCGAAGGAGTCTGTTCTGCCTCTAGGCCTTGCCCAACGGGCTACGCTGGCTGCTATCGATGCGTGCAAGAAAGACGGCTATCGTGTGAGCGTATCGGTCGTCGATCGGGCGGGTTTGCTGCGCGCGATGGGGCGTGCGGACGGAGCCGGTCCGCACACGATCGATAGCAGTCGGAAGAAGGCGTATACCGCGGCGAGTTTGCGCCGGGCGACGAGTGAACTGGCCGACCTCATGAGCCGGACGCCGGCATTGCAGGCGTTGCGGGATATGAATGAGCAGATTTTGATGTTGGGCGGCGGATTGCCGATCGAGATCGGCGGAGAAGTCGTCGGCGGAATCGGCGTCGGCGGAGCCCCGGGGACTCATCTTGATGATGCCTGCGCGGAAGCGGGGCTGGATGCCATTGGTGCTGCGCCGAAGATCCCGGCGGCGAAGTAATGCGATATCTGCGGCGGTGCATGTTCGTCGCGGCGCTCGGTCTGTTGAACGCTTGTAATAGCGGTGCGCCGGAGCCGGCCGCTACGGAGATTCCGGGGACCGGTCTCCGGCTGACGATCGTGCGTGTGGCGACGGATCCGTTTCTATCCCGGCATAATCTGACGATGACGATCGAGCGTGCCGGTGGCTGCTCGCAGACGGTGGATCTCTTCCCTGATACCGGCCACACGAGCCGCCGCAACGTCTATGTCACGGCGAAGGGCCAGGTATATGTTGTGGGGCAATTTGATGCGCGCGTGATCGATGTTCGTCTGTGCAGCATTACCCTTGAAGAGTTCCGTCACCTCGACCGAGAAGTCATTTTCGTCGGAGCGTTCGATGAGGATGCGGA
>CAZEHM010000047.1:0-22458 GCA_964512025.1 uncultured Nitrospira sp.
CGGTGAGATCTTCGGGAGTCGCAGCCCTGGCGGTGGTCGGAGGTGTCTCCGCCAATTCCCGTCTCCGCGCATTGCTGACTGCGAGAGCCCGGGAAGAGGGGATCAGGCTCGCATTGCCCCCGATGACGTACTGTACAGACAATGCCGCCATGATTGCCTCTGCCGGAAGACAATTGCTGATAAGCGGACAACAACCCTCCGCCGATCTTGAAATTATTCCATCCCTGCGACCGGGTACCTATACAACTCGCACCACCGTCCACGCCCGTTAACCAAGAGGCCGCTTATTCCTGACATACAGGGTAAAACCATCGGACTTCGTGCCAGTCAACTCGACGCGATCGAACACCTCTACCGGCGACGGACTGCCGTCGATGAGGTTCTTTCGCTCGAACTGGCAACGGAACTCGCGACACTCTCGGCCGAGTACCGGCGTCCGATCTCGCTGTTGCTCACCAGGCGGGGCGCCGTGCAGGAAATCATCGTGGGGACCGACATGGTCCTATCCCCAACAACCTTGTCGAAATTTCGTGCAGGCCCCCGTTCGCTGCGTGGACTTCGACTGATTCGAACGCAACTACAGGACAGGCCCTTGAGCCAGGAAGATCTGACCGATCTGGGCTATCTTCGGCTCGACCTGATCGGCCTGCTGTCGGTGTCACAGAACGGCACTCCGGGCACGCTCTATCTGGCGCATCTCCTGCCGCCGAATGAAACGGGACGGCTCTGCGAAGTGCTCAAACCGACTCCATTGCAAGAATGTCCGATCGTCTTCGACCGGTTCATCAAAGATCTCGAAACGGACCTGCAGGAAGCGCTCAAGCATCACGCCGTCACCAGCGGGAGCGAGTCCGCCATTCTGGTCAGCGCGTCCTCTCAAGGCCGTGCCGAGCAGGGAGAACGGCTGGAGGAACTCGCCGACCTTGCGACATCCGTCGGCGTCACCGTGATCGATAAGGTTGCGCAACGCATTGCCGATGGGCATCAGCGATACCTGCTGGGAAGCGGAAAACTGAAAGAGGTGCTGATACAAACCCTGCATAAGGGCGCGGATATGGTCATCTTTGACCAAACCCTCACCCCAGCCCAAGCACGCGCCATCGCCGAGATGACGGACATTAAAATCATCGACCGGACCCAGTTGATTCTCGATATCTTCGCACGGCGAGCTCACAGCCGAGAAGGCAAAGTCCAGGTCGAACTGGCGCAATTACGGTATCTGCTCCCACGCCTCTCCGGACAAGGCACACAACTCTCACGCCTCGGCGGAGGCATCGGTACCAGAGGCCCAGGCGAAACGAAGCTGGAAACCGATCGCCGGAAGATTCGCGATCGGATTACCCATCTGGAACGCGAGATCGAACAGTTCTCCAAGCATCAGGGCCAACGCCGCGCCCGTCGGGAACGCCAGGGACTTCCGGTCCTCTCCTTCGTCGGCTATACCAACGCCGGGAAGTCCACGCTCCTCAACATCCTCACGGAAAGTCATGTCTCGGCGGAAAACCGCCTCTTCGAGACCCTGGATACCACCAGCCGCCGCCTGCGTTTCCCTCAGGATCGGGAAGTCATCGTGACCGACACCGTCGGATTTATCCGCGATCTCCCCAAGGAGCTCGTCGGGGCATTCCGCACGACACTGGAAGAATTGCGTGAAGCCGATATCCTTCTGCATGTCGTCGATGCCAGCGCACCGGATATCGACGTCCAGATGAAGGCCGTTCTGGATATTCTTGAAGAATTGGAACTCAACAAAATCCCGCAAGTCCTCATCTTCAATAAGTGCGACCGGCTTCCTCCCGCCCAGGCCGAAGCCCTCTGCCGCCGTTATCATGCAATCGGCATCTGCGCGCTAGACGCCTCGACATTGCACCCGCTGATCGATCATCTGTCGAGCCGTGTCCACGCAATGACCCGTACGCCGGAACCGGATATTCCTCCCCAGCCGGACACACACCCCGTACTTGCATCTCCACAGTAACCGCGGCAGAATTGCACCACTTTCAATGAACGCTCATTCGCGCCGCCATTCATCCGTGACAGCCAAACCCGCCACGCTGGCACGTCTGCTGCTCAAGCATCAGCCGACAGCCGAAATGGAGCTAACCCACCGGTCTCCGTGGGAATTGCTCGTCGCCACGATTCTGTCCGCCCAATGCACCGACCAGCGGGTGAATCAAGTGACGCCGGCCCTCTTCAAACGCTTTCGCCGTCCGCAGGACTTTGCCGCAGCCCCTCCGCTCGAACTTGAAACCCTGATCAAATCGACCGGATTCTATAAAAACAAAGCCAAGCACTTGATCGGGTGCGGCAAAGCCGTCACGGAACGATTCGGCGGGACCGTGCCTCAGCGGATGGAAGATCTGACGACCATTCCGGGGGTAGGACGCAAAACGGCCAACGTCATTTTGGGGACCGCCTTCGGGCAGCCGGCGATCGTGGTCGACACCCACGTCAAACGGGTCGCCAATCGGTTAGGCCTGACCGCATCGGATAACCCGGAACGAATCGAACAGGATCTGCAACGGCAATTCCCGGAAACTCAATGGACCGCCATTTCACAACGGATCCTCCTGCACGGACGCTATATCTGTCTGGCGCGTAAACCACTCTGCACTTCATGTCCGCTCTATGCGGAATGTCACTGGAAAGGAAAGCTCCCGCAATGATCACCAGCATGACCGGATTCGGACGTCGACAAGGAGCCTGGCAGGACGGGCAGGTGACGGTGGAAATCCGCTCCGTCAATCACCGGTTTTTGGAAACCGGCCTGCGACTGCCGAAGACCATGAGTTCGCGCGAAGAGTCCGTCAAGAAAGCGATCCAGGAGCACTGCCGCCGCGGACGCGTCGACCTGACGGTCCTTGTGCAGGGAGGACGGGGAGGAGCCCGCTCGCTCCAGCTTGACGCTGATCTGGCGAAACAGTACCATCAGGCCCTCCGAAATCTTCAGAAAACGCTCAAAATTAAAGGAACGATCGACGTCGGACTCCTGGCTGGATTCCGTGACGTCATCACGATTTCAGACCAGCCGGCCGACGACCCGAAACTCGCCGTGCTCATTGAAAAACTGGTAGGCCAGGCGATCCAGGACCTGGTCAAGATGAGAAAAAAGGAGGGGGCGCTCCTCGCCGCCGATATTCGGGCTCGTATTGAGACCTTGCGCGGGCTGAAGGCCCAGGTGGCAGTCAAGGCCCCGTCAGTCGCTCAAGACGCCTTTGACCGCATGAAAAACCGGCTCGAAAAGCTCCTGACGTCCGAGATTCCGGATATGGCCAAGCTGCATCAAGAACTGGCTGTGTTTGCCGATCGCAGCGACATCACAGAAGAATTGGTCAGACTCGATGCACATATGATACAGTTCGACCATACGCTTCAGAGTACGGAGTCCGTGGGCAAGACGTTGGACTTTCTCCTGCAAGAGATGGGGCGGGAGGTCAATACCATCGGCTCCAAGGCGAACGATGCCACGATCACGGCAGCGGTCGTCCAAATGAAAGCGGAGCTAGAGCGAATCAGAGAACAAATTCAGAACGTGGAATGACCAGCATCATGAGCACCAGCACGACGTCAACGACATCCGATCCGCGCCCCTATGTTCCTGAACGACGGGGCATTTTATTTATCATTTCGGCTCCGTCAGGAACGGGCAAGACCACCCTGTGTAAACAAATTACCGCCTCGGTCCCGGGGATCTGGCATTCCGTCTCCTATACGACCAGGCAGCCGCGTCCCGGCGAAGAACACGGGCGTGAATATTTCTTTATCGAGGAAAAAATCTTCCAGGACATGGTGGCCAAAAACGAATTCATGGAATACGCCCATGTCTACGGCAACTGGTACGGGACCCCGCGCAAAGCATTGATGGATAAGATGGAGCAGGGGATCGACGTCCTGCTCGAAATCGACGTGCAGGGTGCCTTGCAGATCAAGAAAAAGGTGCAGGACGCGGTCTATATCTTCATCCTGCCGCCTTCGATGGAAACGCTGCGCACCAGGCTCCAGAGCCGGGCCTCCGATACCCCGGAGGAGATTCTGCGCCGGCTGCAAAAAGTGAAGGAAGAGGTGTGGAGCTATCGGGAGTACTACTACATTGTCCGCAACGACAATCTGGAACAATCCCTCAAGGAACTCCAGAGCGTGTTCCTGGCGGAACGGCTCAAAACCAAACGACTCGACATGCATTGGCTCGAACAGAACTTTATCCTCGAGAAAGAATCTAAACCGGGAGATCGCGATCTATCTTCCACTGCCAAAGGGAGTGCCACACACCATGATTGACATGCTGAACCTGCTTCCTCAGTACAAACTCGGCCAGTTCGATTCACGTCACCGGCTGGTGATCGTGGCCGCGCAACGCGCCAAGCACCTGCTCCAGGGCGCCAAGCATTCCGGCGCGTCCCGGTTTACGAAAGAAACCACCAGCGCGCTCGACGAAGTATTGCGCGGAGAGGTCAAGTACCTCGTGGGCAATGAAGCCCGTGAAGCCATGAAAGAAGCCAAACGCGGCAAAGAAGGCGAGACCGAGCGGTTGGCGATGATGACCGGCGAAGATGCCAAGGAAATCAAGAAAGAGCTGAGCGTCTATGTCGATGACGCCGCCGCCAAGCCCGCCCCCGCGGAGGAGTAACGTTGGATTCAGAGACGACGCCAGGGACGTTGACCGGGAAACAGGTGGCGCTCGGCGTCACAGGAAGCATCGCGGCCTATAAGGCCGTCAGTCTCCTGCGAGCCCTCACGCGACAAGGGGCCGGCGTCTCTGTCGTGATGACGAAGGCCGCGACGAAGTTCGTCACACCGATGACATTTGAAGTGTTGTCGGGCCAGCCGGTGACAACCGACCTCTTCGAAGCCCATCAAGAGATGAAGCATCTGTCCATCCCTGAAGGGGCTGATGCCATCATCGTCGCGCCAGCGACGGCCAACTTCCTGGCCAAAGCCGCGGTCGGGCTGGCCGATGATGTCCTGTCGACCATGCTCCTCACAAGCCGCTGCCCCTTGATTGTCGCACCGGCTATGGACGGCGGCATGTGGACGCATCCAACCGTTCAAGACCATGTCCGGACCCTCCGGTCACGCGGGGTGATCGTCCTCGACCCGGAAGAAGGGCCGCTCGCCTCCGGGCAGATCGCCCAGGGGCGACTCGCCGCAGAGCCTCGAATCCTGGAAACCATCGAGCAGGTCCTCCTCCCGCTTTCCGATCTGAGAGGGCAGAGGATTCTCGTCTCAGCCGGCCCTACCCAGGAAGCCATCGATCCGGTCCGCTACATCTCCAATCGTTCCTCGGGAAAGATGGGCTATGCCATTGCGGAAGCGGCCAGAAACCGCGGCGCCGAAGTCATCCTCGTCAGCGGCCCCACTGCGCTCACACCGCCGGCCGGTGTCCGCGTCGTACCAAGTACCACGGCCCGAGAGATGGCCGAGGCCATGTCGACGCATTTCAACTGGGCCTCAGTCGTCATCATGGCTGCAGCGGTCGCGGATTTTCTTCCGAAAAACCCCGCATCACAGAAGCTGAAAAAGGGCACTGCTGCAATTCCGCCACTGGAGTTGGAACGGGCTCCCGATATTCTAGCCATGCTCTCAGCGAAGCGAACCTCCCAAATCATGGTCGGCTTCGCTGCGGAGACCCAGCATCTCATCCGGCATGCCGCCGATAAACTCACGGCGAAGGGTCTCGACCTGATCGTCGCCAACGATGTGACGCAGGCAGGAGCAGGATTCGGCAGCGAACAGAATGCCGCCGTCGTCCTTTCCCGCACCGGAATCCAGCACACCTTCAGCCTCCGCCCGAAAACACAATTAGCTCACGATATCCTCTCAACCATTGTAGAATTTGCGAAGCACGAACCTCGCAAACCGACTCCGGCTTCCGTACGATAGGAGCCTCAATGGCATCAGGATCCAGGGCCAACGCCGCTGAAATCGACCGTCTTGCCACCACACTGGCCAAAGACCCGGCCTCCAAAGCCTTTATCCCGCTGGCGGAGGAGTACGGGAAGGCCGGCATGTGGTCCGAAGCGGCAGGCGTGCTCGAAGACGGGCTGAAATACTACCCCGGATTTATTACGGCGATGGTCGCGCTCGGACGGGCCTATGACCAGCTGGGCCAACCGACCAAAGCCAAAGCCATTCTGGAAGAGGCCATCAAAATCAGTCCGGAAAATCTCCGGGCGCATCGAACCTTGGCCAAAATTTACACGGCCGAGGGGTCCACAGCCGCAGCCCTCCGCTCCTGCGATGTGATTTTGTCACTGAATCCATTGGACCAGGAGTCTCTGTCGCTGCGAACGACTCTGGGCACGGCACAATCCACAACATCCGAAACGCCCAAAACACAATCCGCGAAAACAGCACCGGCTTCACTCCAGACTGCGGCCGTCGTGACGCCGCCGATCACGACGGCACCGGCAGAGCGATCACCCTCAGCCGACGAAACAAAGACGGCGACAGCCGCACGTGATAGCTTTGCCGATGCCGCTGCTATCGTGGCGACTGCTCTCGAACACGATCTGACTCAGAGACAGGAGCCGGCGGCGTCCATTCAGGCGGCAGTGACACCCGAGCCCGTTGCTCAACAAACCGAATCCCCGTCATCGGCGAGTCGTCGGACGAGTAATCAGGCAACTGCCGCTCGACTGGAGCGCATGCTGGAGTCGATCCAAACGCGCCGGCGTGACCGCCCTTCCCCTGAAACCACCGTCACGCCCTCTTAACTCCGACCAAAGGTTTGACCCTCTCGGACGGGGCTGCTAGAATGCCGCCGCATGAACATTTTGTTCATGCGCTCAAGTTTTCTCACGACTTCGGAGGCAGTGCGTACCTGACATGGTTCGGATCCTTGTGCTGCACGGGCCCAATCTCAATCTGCTCGGAACCCGGGAACAATCAATCTACGGGACGACTACGCTGGATGAAATTGATGCCGCTATTGCGCAAACCGCCGAAAGTTTGAACATTGAAGTCGATACCCGCCAGTCGAACGTGGAAGGGGAGCTGGTCACCTGGATCCAGGAAGCCCGGACCGGATATCACGGCATCATCATCAATCCGGCGGCGTATACCCATACCAGTGTGGCCATTCGGGATGCCCTGGCGGCCGTTGCCCTGCCGACCGTGGAAGTGCATCTCTCGAATATTTACCAGCGGGAAGAATTCCGGCATCATTCATACATCGCAGGAGTGGCGATGGCGCAACTCTCCGGCTTCGGGCCGGCCGGTTATCTCCTCGCCCTCCAGGGGCTCCTCGAACACCTCCTGGAGCAAGGCGTCAAGACAGGCGCGGCTGCATCAAAACCCGTCCGCCGCACCCGTCGACGAAACGCATAAGTACTACCATTGATTCACCGTGTGAGGATGAAGGGAGTCTGCAGTGATTTCGACAGTTGATTTTCGCAATGGCGTTCGCCTCATGGTCGAAGGCGACCCGTTTTATATCGTTGAATTCCAGCATGTGAAACCGGGCAAGGGCGGCGCGTTCGTCCGAACCAAGCTGAAGAGTTATCTGACCGGCAACATCCTCGATCGCACATTCCGATCCGGCGAACGATTCGATGAGCCGGATCTTGAAGAACGGGAAATGCAATTTCTCTATGCCACCGGCGACGATTATACCTTCATGGACACCGAAGCCTACGACCAGCTGACCTTTCCCAAGAACCAGCTGGGCGGCAATGCCGACCTGATTAAAGAAAACATGATCGTCAAGATCCTGGTCTATGAACATCGGCCGATTGATGTGGAGCTGCCGAATTTCATCGAACTCAAAGTCATAGACGGTGAGCCGGGTGTGCGCGGCGACACCGCGTCAGGCGGCACGAAACCCGTTATCGTTGAAACGGGCGCGACCATCAAAGTTCCCCTCTATCTGGAGGTAGGCACCGTGATTAAAATCGATACCCGCACCAGATCTTATGTGGAGCGCGTCCGGTGAGCAAGCGGCAACCGGCGCGTCCGAAGAAAAAGCAGCCCCGTCCGATCGTGCTGCCCCAGGCATTTCCCGGAGCACAGCTGCCGTCCGACACGCTCCTGACCGGCACGCAGACCAAGCAGATCCAGGACCTGATCGATCTGCTCCGCCGGAACAATCTGACCGAGTTGGAACTCGAACGGCAGGGCGTCCGTATCCGTGTCAGGCATGAAGTCGGCATGAAGACCGTCACCACATCGGTGCAGGACGCGGTGCCGGCTTCGGCACAATCCGGCGGCAGTCAGCCGGCGGCGTCCAGCGGCCCCTCGGCGGAGGAAGCGGCAGGGATGGTCACCATCACCTCGCCGATCGTCGGCACCTTCTACCGGTCGCCGTCGCCCGACGCCGATCCCTATGTGGAAGACGGGGACTACGTGAAAAAGGGCCAGGTGCTCTGCATCGTCGAAGCCATGAAGCTCATGAACGAAATCGAATCCGAAACCGACGGGCGTATCGTGAAGATCCTGGCGGAGAGCACGAAGTCCGTCGAATACGGACAGGCGCTGTTCCTGATCGATCCCAAAGCGACGCAATAGTCCGCCGCAATCGATACACCTCGGAGTCACTGCGTGTTCAAGAAAGTTCTGATCGCCAATCGCGGAGAGATCGCCCTCCGGGTCATCCGCGCCTGTAAAGAGCTCGGCATCAAGACCGTCGCCATCCACTCGGAAGCCGACGCCGCCAGTCAGCATGTCCGCGCCGCCGATGAGAAGGTCTGCGTGGGCCCGGCTGAGGCCGCCCTCAGCTATCGCAACATTCCCAATGTCCTGAGCGCCGCGGAAATCTCCGGCGCCGACGCCATTCATCCCGGTTACGGCTTCCTGTCGGAGAACGCCCATTTCGCGGAAGTCTGCGAATCCATCGGCATCAAATTTATCGGCCCGTCGTCCGAGAACATCGCTATGCTGGGCGACAAAGCCAAGGCGCGCGAAATCGTGATGAAGCGCGGCCTTCCGGTCACACCCGGAAGCCCCGGCGAACTCCGGAGCGAAGAAGAGGCCCTGCAGGCGGCCCAGAAGATCGGGTTCCCCGTTATCATCAAGGCCACGGCCGGCGGCGGCGGGCGCGGCATGCGTGTCGTGAACAAAGCCGAGGACCTGGCCCGCGCGTTCCAAGCGGCACAGGCCGAAGCCAAATCGACCTTCGGCAACGAAAGCGTGTATCTGGAGCGGTACTTCCTTGAACCGCGCCATATCGAAGTGCAGGTCATGGCCGACCACCGGGGCCACGTCATTCACCTGGGTGAGCGGGATTGCTCGATCCAACGGCGGCACCAGAAGTTGTTGGAAGAAACGCCGTCACCGGCGATCGATGACAAATTACGGAAAGAAATCGGACGTGTCGCGTGCGAAGCCGTGAAGGCCGCCCACTACCGGAACGTCGGCACCGTGGAATTCCTTCTCGACAAAGACCGTAACTTCTTTTTCATGGAAGTGAACACCCGCATTCAGGTTGAACATCCGATCACTGAAATGGTGACCGGCGTCGATTTGATCAAGGAACAGATCCGCCTGGCCGCAGGGCTACCCTTGACCCTCCGGCAGCAGGACGTCGTTATGAACGGCCACAGCATGGAATGCCGGATCAACGCCGAAGACCCTGAGAAGTTCACCCCGTCGCCGGGACTGATTACGAAATACAGCCCGCCCGGCGGATTCGGTGTGCGCGTCGACTCCGTCATGGAATCGGGCGCGGTGGTATCGCCGCATTACGACTCGATGATTGCCAAACTGATTACCCACGGCCGCGACCGGCAGGAATGCATGGCTCGCATGCGCCGCGCCCTCGACGAGTTCGTCATCGAAGGCATCAAGACCACCATCCCGCTTCACCGCCGCATCCTCGACGACCCCGACTTCCAAAAAGGCCACGTCTCCACGACGTTCCTGGAACGGTTCCTCGCCAGTTAAGGCTTGATCCTTTCATCCAGCCATCTCGTGGATCAGGCTCCTGGAATCCTTCATACGGTTCCGCCTAAAATACAATTCAATGACAACATCGCATAACCATTGTCCACTATCAGATCTTTACCTCATCCTCGATCCCTCGGTTTCACCGACTAGGTCGCTGAATGATGCACTGCGGAAAGCTGCGCAAGCCGGCGTGAAGATTGTTCAGTACCGCAATAAGAGCGCCTCAATGAAAGACGCTTATGCAGAGGCGTTGCCACTCAGGAAACTCGCTGCAGAATTGGACGTCTTGTTCATTGTGAATGACCGGTGCGATCTGGCGCTGGCGGTGGATGCGGACGGGGTGCATCTGGGGCAGGGGGATCTACCGTTGGGTCTTGCGCGGAAGGTGATGGGACCGGACAAGCTGATCGGTATCTCGACACACAATCCCGAACAGGTAAGAGCAGCAAGCGCTGGCAAGCCTGACTATCTTGGATTCGGTCCGATCTTTAAGCCTGGGTCAAAACAGGATCACGATCCGGTGGTGGGGATTGAAGGACTCCGTCAAATTCGAGCGCTCACATCGCTGCCGGTCTTCGCCATCGGCGGGATTACGGTGGAAAATGTTGGAGAGGTGATGAAGGCAGGGGCGACCGGTGTTGCCGTGATCTCAGCGATTCTAAAAGCACCGGACATCAAGCAGGCTGTCAGCGACTTCCTCGCGCAAATGCCAGCACCAGCTTCGTAAGTTTCTGCATCTCGCTGTTTGCGGCCATTGCTTCGACGGCTTGCTCAAACCGCGCATTAACGCCAGCCTTGTAGGGGAGTGGCCCGATCACCGGCACCCCCGCAAACTCCCGCAGTAACTCTAGCGTCGAACGCTCCTGTCTTCGTACCACAGCGGTCTTCGCTGGAACCGTCTGGTTCAGGACCAACGCAAGAATCCGAACCTTTCGATCACGTAACGCATTGAGCGTGAGCATCGCATGATTCACTCCGCCGAGCCCGGCCCGCCCGACAACCACCACAGGGGCTTTCAGCCTTTCGATCAGATCCAGAACATCCATCGTTGGAGTCATCGGGACATGCACGCCGCCCGCGCCCTCAACAAGCAGCAACTCGTGTTGCCTTTGTAGCGCACGATACGCCTTCAGGATGGTCGCGATCTTAATGGATCGCCGTTCAGCCCGCGCGGCATCCAACGGCGCAACCGGAAGCCTGAAGGCATAGGGGTGGACAAAATCTGGAGAATTCGACACCTGCGCCGCGCGTGCGAGTCGAACGGCATCGGATGATCGCCCCTGCACGACGCCGGTTTCGACCGGCTTCATCACCCCGACATCAAGACCCAATTTCTTCAGGCTCCGAGCAAGAGCCGCAGTCACCAGCGTCTTACCGACCGCTGTATCCGTCCCCGTGATGAATGTCCCGTGTGTCACGCTCTCTACTCGGTTCTCAGAGGTTCCGGCTATCGCAATTCCAAACCTGACCCGACAGGTCCTTGAGCTGCGTCATGTGCACAATCGTCCTTGCCACCTCTTCAAGAGCGGGCGGGCGATGGAGCGCATGGTCCGGCCAGTCATGATCCTCCGGCATGGCCCCTTCGGAAAGACCCGTCCGTTGCCAACCAGGCAATACCAGATTCACCCGCACGTTCTGCGGTCCCCATTCCTGTGCCGCGGTCTTCACCAATCCGATCAAGCCGGCCTTCGAGGCGGCATAGGCTGCCTGTCCGATGGAACCCTGCATGCCCGCGCGCGAACCAATCACGATGATCGACCCGCCCCCTTGGAAAAAGAGGGCAGGGGCCATCGACCGCAAACAGTGGAACGTGCCGGTCAGATTGGTCCGCACAATGTCAGCCCACTCCTTCTCCACCTGACGCAGCAGTAGCCGACTTGCCGCAACCCCTGCATTGCAAATGAAGGAGTGTGGCTGCGGCGCCTTTTTGATAAACGCATCGACCATACGACAAACCGCCTCCGCCTCCCGCACATCGGCCTGAAAAAGACCGCCGGTTCCACCGGTCACGCGAACGGCGCGGAGCGTCTTCGCGGCTTCTGACTTCTGTCGATGATAATGCACGCCGACATACCAGCCCGCTGCCGCAAAGGCGCGGCACACAGCACGCCCGATGCCGCCGGAAGCACCTGTGACCAGGACCGAGCGACGGTCCGGTTTTCTCGTTACGGTCTTTTTGGCTGACGAAATTCTGGTGGACGCCATGGCGACAAGGATTATGTCGTCCGCTTCATGGCAACGCAAGCCCGGGAACACGATCTAACACGCGCCTTGCCGCCTCCTCAATGCCTATGATACGGTCCCTCAAACAGAGGAGGATCCTGATGCCGCACATCTCCCATGGATTGTCATCACTGGCGTTGGCCGGTGCCTGTCTCGCCGCAGGTCTTTTCATGACCGCACCGCTGACCGCAGCCGAGCCGGTGCAGATCGCGGACTCCGCCGAATATTTCCCCGATCGGATCGGCACGCGCTGGCAGTATCGCGGACAGATTTCTGAAGGTGCGCTCCAGACGATCGATAACAAATTTTTCGCCAACGTGTCTGAAGTAAAGGGGACCAAGAAACTCAACGGCATGACCGTCACCGTCTTCCACGATACGAATCCAGGCAATCACGGCGAATCCGACAGCTTCTACCGCCGCGATGCGGTCGGCATCGTGTACTACGGATCCGATCCCGGCACACCGCTCGAAAAGCAGATCGTGCCCTATCAGATCGCCCGCTTTCCCATGACCATTCCGTCTTCCTTTCAGCAGTTCAACCGGAAGGATCTCGACTTCGGCAGCGATATGGATCGCGACGGCACAGACGAAAAAGTGGACGTGGTTGGATCGACCAGTCTTGTCGGTCAGGAAACGATCACCGTGCCGGCCGGCACCTATCCGGATGCGGTCAAAGTGGAAGCCCGCATGACCATGACGATCCATCTGTCCGGCGGAGACAAACCGGCCCGCGGCACCGATGTGATGACCGCGTGGTTTGCCAAAGGAGTCGGGCTGGTCAAGTACTTTGAACGGCAGGAATTGTCGGCCTCGAAGGAAGATCGCGGGTTGGTGACGGAGATCACGGAAGAGCTGGAAGAGTTTACGCCCGGTCCGGCCCGCTGATCACTCCGTCGCCTCGAATCCCCGGCGCAGCGTATTCTCACTGATGACCCGCGCCGTCATGAATTGCGCCAGATACTCCTCGCCTCCGGCCTTCGCGCCGACTCCCGAGAACCGGTGACCACCGAACGGTTGGCGCCCGACCAGCGCCCCGGTGATCGGTCGATTCACGTACAGATTCCCGACATCGAACCGCTCGCGAGCCAGCGCCAGGTTCGCGGGACTGCGCGAATAGATGCCGCCCGTGAGGGCGTAGCTCGTCGAGTTGGCGATCTCCAGCGCCTCCGTCACGGTGGCCGCTTTCATCACCGCCAGCACCGGACCAAAGATTTCCTCCTGCGCCAGACGATGGCGGGCCGTGACATCCGCAAAGACGGTGGGTCCGACGCAATACCCCGGCTCCTCGACTGAGCGGCTGATCAGGAGTCGACCATCCTGACGACCCAGCGCGATGTACCTCTCGATACGCTCTTTCGCCCTGGCATCGATCACCGGGCCGACCTGCGTGCCGGGATCGAGCGGATCGCCGATGGCAAGACTCATCACCGCGTCATGCAATCGCGAGAGAAACTGGTCATACACTCCCTCATGCACAATCGCTCTGGAACAGGCGGAGCATTTCTGCCCGGCATAGCCGGTAAAAGACGTCACCACACCGGCAATGGCTTCATCAAGATCCGCCGTGTCATCCACAATGATCGCATTTTTCCCGCCCATTTCTGCGATCACTCGCTTCACCAGGCGCTGGCCCGGTTGAACCGCCGTCGCGCCGGCCATCAACTGCAAGCCGACATCCTTTGATCCGGTAAACGCGATGGTCGACACGTCCGGACTCGCCGCCAGCGCCCGGCCGATCTCCGGACCTCCGGGCACACAGATCAGCGCACCGGACGGGACGCCGGCTTCAAGAAAAATATCGGTGAGCAATCGGCCCAGCAGCGGCGACCGCTCGGACGGCTTGAACAATACGGCATTGCCGGTGACCAACGCGGCGCTCACCATGCCGGCCGGAATCGCCAGCGGAAAATTCCACGGCGCAATCACCGCCGCGACACCGCGCGGCGTATAGACCCGATGGTTCCGTTCTCCAGGGTAGTGGCCCAACTGAAGCGGGGAAGCCAACCGGTCCATGTGCCCGGCATAGAATTCAAGAAAGTCGATGGCCTCTGCCACATCCGCATCCGCCTCCCGCCAGGGCTTGCCGACCTCGATAATTTCCCACGCGGCCAGCTCATACCGGCGCTCACGCAGAAGCGCCGCTGCACGCCGCAGGATGGCGCTGCGCTCCACTGCAGGCCGCCGCCCCCAGTCGGCCGCTGAAACCACCGCCAGATCCACGGCTGCAGCCACATCTGTAGTTGCGGCGCTCTGCACAAACCCGACAACCTCGGTCGGACGAGCAGGATTGCGCGACTCCATCAACGGTCCGGTCCAACGAAGTTCCCGATGCGGCGATTCCAGGCTTTGCCCGGCCTGCCCACAAACCTTGCCGATGGCTTCCTGCATCGCCGTCCGACTGGCAGCCTTCGAAAAATCACAATGCGGTTCATTCATAAAATCATCGACCGTGCCGGGAGAGACTATCGGGGATGAGGACAAAACCGCCGGCGGAGCCAGCAGCGTGCTCAAGGATTGCGACTCAACATATTCTTTGCGCAGAAATGATTCATTCGACGTATTTTCCAACAACCGCCTGACAAGATAGGCCATCCCCGGCAGAAGGCGCCCCACCGGCGTATAGAGCCGCACGCGCCGCCCATGAGCCGCCATCGCATGCTGGAAGGGTTCGGCCATGCCATAAATCATCTGATACTCGACCGCCTCCGGCGGTACGCCAAGCGCCTCTGCCGTTGCCTCGATCACCGACAGGCTGCGGAGATTGTGGGTGCCGAATGCGGGACGAATGACATCCCGATGGCGGAGCAACAGGGGAACGAGGGCCTCATAATGAGCGTCGGTGTCGGCCTTGTGCTCGAACAGGGGCACCGGCCATCCCATCTGATGATGACGCACCGTGTCCGAATCCCAATAGGCCCCTTTGACCAGACGAATCGTGATCGGTGTGCCGCGCCGCCCGGTCCATGCGATGAGGTCGCGCACATCCCGTTCCGTTTCACGATGATAGGCCTGCATCGCGAGTCCGGCATGGGCGAAGGACCGGTAGGCATCTTCCGTAAAGAGCCGCCGAAAGATCTCCAACAACAGATCCTTACTCTCGGCCTGCTCCATGTCGAAAATCAGCCCGCACGACCGAGCAGCCGCAAGTTCCACGATCGGCCGGAGCCGCCCCGCCACCATGCGGTACGTCCCGTGCTGATCGATCGGATCCAATCGGGACGTGAGCGCGGAAATCTTGAGCGACAGTTGCACGCGTGGAAGAGGGCCCAGGTGATCCTGCTCCGACAGGCGGGAGGATGGCCAGCCGCCGGCGGCCTGACTCAACTGCGATACGGCCTCCAGGCAGCGATCCCGGTACTGATCCGCTTCGCGGTCACTGATCGTCGCTTCGCCCAACAGATCGACGGACCAGGCGCGGCCGTCTTTCCACAACCCCGCCAGGACGGGGAGAGCCTCAGCCACCGATCCTCCCGCGATGAACGTCCTCGCCATCTGCTCGACTTGATGACGGATCGACTTGCCGGTGATGGCCGCCCCCATGCCGGTCGACGCCAACGCCTTGAGCCCCCACTGCAAACCGAACACATTCCTGTGCATCGCACCGAAGTACTCCTCCGCCAGCTTGACGACCGCATGGTCCGACGCCAGGGCGGGGAGCACATCAATGAACCGGAACAGCTGCACCTTGAAAGCAGGATCCTTCATTGCCAGGTTGATCACACCCTGCGACCACCAACGGCTCTCGAACACCGTCGGAGCCCGGCCGGCGGATAATTTTGACAGGTGCGTTCCGATACGCAGCACGGAAGATTCAATTGCAGATGCGCCTGATGTCATGCAGCCTCCCGAACGATGCCCACTCGTGACTCGTTCAGTATACGCCGATCGCGCATCGACTGGGTCATGTGGAATGCAAATCCACCGCGTAGATTTACACGGGTGGAATGAAGAAGCAGTTGTAAAGAATGAGTCATTTCGCTAACATAAAAAGATATGTCCTGTTCACCGGCGTCGCGACGGTGGACTCTATGATCCCAGCTTCAGGAGGATGAATGCCCACACCTGATCAAGCCGTCTCCACTGATTACACTGGTTTTTCGTATATCAATTTCCTGCTGTTTTGCGCCATCGTCGCGGCCACCGTCATCGGCATTCCGTTGTACGGGTACTTTGTCGGGTTCACGACCTTTGATTGGATCCTCGCCTTCGTCATGTATGTCGTGACCGGCATGGGAATCACCGTCGGCTACCATCGCCTCGTCTCCCATCAAAGTTTCGAATGTCCCGATTGGGTCAAACGCTGCGTCCTGGTTGCAGGTGGGTGGGCACTACAGAACTCCGCCCTGATCTGGTGCGCGGACCATATCCGGCACCACGCCAGAACCGATACGGACGAAGATCCCTACAATGCCAGCAAAGGTTTCTGGCACAGCCACTGCGGCTGGCTCTTTTACGAAACCCCGCATCGTACCGAGAAGTATGAAATCCGGCTGCGCCGCGACCCCGTGATCCTCTGGCAACACCGCTACTATTGGGTGATCGTTGCATCCGGATTGGCCATCCCCTTTGCCCTCGGCGTGTGGTGGCATCAAGGCTGGATGGGCGGCATCAGCGCCCTGCTCCTCGGCGGGCTCTTTCGCATGTTCATGGTGCTGAACTCCACCTTTACGATCAATTCACTCTGCCACATGATCGGCAGCCAGCCTCACGGCACGCAGGACAGCAGCCGCGACAGCTGGCTGATCTCGTTCGTAAGCTTCGGCGAGGGCTATCACAACTACCATCACACCTACGCGCGCGATTACCGCAACGGGCCCAAGTGGTACAATTTCGATCCTTCGAAATGGATCATCTACACGTTATCGCTCTTCGGACTGGCGACGAACCTGCGCCGCCTCGATCCTACCGTATTCTAGACATTTCTTCGGCTTCCCCGGTCGGGCCATCACTTTCTATGGTCCGACCGGCCCATTTCCTTTCCCTCTCCGCATCGCTTATGATGGCCTCAATACGGTGACCACTCTTCTCCCGGCCGCTTCCGAACTCTTACGCGCCGGCACGACGATACAGCGGAGGATCGACCCATGGCGGATGAACACACTCATGATGCACAGCAAGCCCCGGCAAAAGAGAATTTGATCCCGGGAGTCAAACACGTCATTGCCGTGAGTAGCGGCAAAGGGGGAGTCGGCAAATCGACCGTCGCGTCCAATCTGGCCTGCGCCCTGGCCCTGACCGGCGCAAAAGTCGGTCTGATGGATGCCGACTTGTACGGCCCCAACATTCCCATGATGATGGGGAGCACACAAGGCCCCGAGCAAAAAGACGGGAAAATCGTCCCGGTTGAAAACTACGGCGTGAAGCTGATCTCGATGGCGTATCTGGTTCCGGAAGAAGCGCCGCTGGTGTGGCGCGGCCCGATGGTCCATCAATATCTGCAGGCGTTTTTCCGCGATGTCTTGTGGGGAGAGCTGGATTATCTGCTGCTCGACCTGCCTCCCGGCACCGGCGATGTGCAACTCTCCCTCTCGCAAATGGTCCCGCTGGCCGGCGCCATTACCGTCACCACGCCGCAGGAGGTCGCCCTGTACGATGTCCGGAAGGGGATGGCCATGTTCCAGAAAGTGAACGTCCCGCTGCTCGGCATCGTCGAAAACATGAGCTCGTTCGTCTGCGGTCATTGCGGCGAACGCACCGACATCTTCTCGCACGGCGGCGGGGAGCGGGCCGCAGAGAAACTGGGCATTCCCTTTCTCGGCCGCATCCCCATCGATCCGGCCATTCGCGATGGCGGCGACTCCGGCCATCCGATCGTGGTCGGCAATCCCGCCTCTCCCCAGGCCGCCGCGTTTCGCGAGATTGCACAAAAAATCATCGCCGCGCTGGGCGGCACCGGCAAAAGCGGCTCGTCCATCGACAGCCTGCTGAAAAAGATCAAGCAACCATTTACCAATAGCTAAGACTGCATTATGTGGAGGAACGGCAATGGGAGATTTCGTACGAGTCGCGAGTACGGCGGATGTGAAACCCGGTCAGGCCGTCGTGGTTGAAGTGAACGGCAAAACCCTGGCGGTCTTCAATGTCGACGGCGCGTTTCATGCCATCGACAACACCTGTGTGCATCGCGGCGGACCGTTGGGCGAAGGCGACATCCACGGCAAAGTCGTCGCGTGCCCCTGGCACGGCTGGCAATTCGATGTCACCACCGGCGAATGCGTCAAGAACCCGTCGGCAAAAGTCGAGGTGTATCAGGTGAAAGTCGAAGGCGACGACGTCAAAGTCCTCGCATAACTCCGAGACCAAGAAAGGGGGACGCCATGGCAACCTCCGCAAAAGATCAGACCGAGATCGCCGCAGCCCTGGTGCGGATCTATGTCTTCCTGGCTCAATATCTCGACCGCTGTTTCGATGAGGCCGCCCGCAAGAGCTATCCCGATTCAGAACTGCAGGCCCATCTGACGGAAACGCGCCGCCAGCTCATGGACATTCTCTCCGTGAACCCCGTCGTCAAAAAGAAGCTTGGAGAAGAATGCGACCGCATTCTGGCTCTCGGCGCGAACTGTTTGAAATCCGGCACGGCGGATCAGCACACCCGTGAAACCATTCATGCCGAACGGACAATTCTCAAAAGCAAAACCCTCGCGCTGAGCGACCTCGTCGCCGTATTCCGCGCATTGGAGTAGGGCGGCACGCTATGGGAGAGGGCGGCCTCGACAAACATCAGCTGGCCGGGCTGGACCATCGGGAACGGGGATTCAGCCGCCCCGTCGAATTCGAGCGAACGGGGGACCGCTTCCTCGCCATTCTGCGATATGAAACCATCCGGATCAGCACCGACCCTCACCCTGCGCAGGACGCGGCGCTGCTCTCACTGATTCAAACCCTCCATCAGCAGGGATATCGGCAACTCCGGACCCAGGTCAGCTTTCGTAACGGCGTCTATCTCGGCTCACAAGAACTGTGGGTGGAATATCCTGACCCGGCACCGTCGCCGAAACCGGAGGGGCTGCTCTCAAAACTTGCCGGATGGTTTCGCCTCCGGACAAAGAAAGACAGCCTCTCATGAGCCTCATCTCCATCGACCGGCTCCGCTCGTCCGAACGCCCACGCTTGCCCGCCTGGTTCAAAGTCAACGCGCAGACCGGCCCGGACTATCTCGACATCAAACAGACGATGGACCGGCTCAAACTCCACACGATTTGCGAGGAGGCGCGCTGTCCGAATCGCTGGGAATGCTGGAACGCCCGCACCGCCACGTTCCTGATCCTCGGAGACATCTGCACCAGACGCTGCCACTACTGCTCGGTCGAGACGGGGAGACCGCATGCGGTCGATCACGGCGAACCTCAGCGGGTCGCTGAGGCGGTCCTGGCGCTCGGCCTCCGTCATGCCGTCATCACCTCCGTGAATCGTGACGAGTTGCCGGACGGGGGCGCCGCCGTCTTCGCGGAGACAATCCGGCAGACGAGACGGCTCAGTCCCGGCTGTACGATTGAAGTCTTGATTCCCGATTTCGAAGGGAATGATGCGGCGCTCGCCATGGTCTGCGCCGAGAAGCCCGAGATTCTGAATCATAACATCGAAACAGTTCGGAGGTTGTTTCCCTCGCTCCGTCCTCAGGGCAAGTACCAGCGGTCGATCGAATTACTCGGCAAGGCCAAGCATCAGGGGATGACGACGAAGTCCGGCTTGATCCTGGGCATGGGCGAGACCCTCGACGAAGCTCGCGAAGTCATGCGCGATCTGCGAGCAGTGAATTGTGACATCATGACGATCGGACAATACCTTCAGCCGACGAGAGAGCACCTGCCGGTCGCCCGCTATTACGATCCCACCGACTTCGCGCTCTTAAAAGAGGAGGGGATCGCCATGGGCTTCACCCACGTAGAGTCAGGGCCGCTGGTCAGAAGCTCCTACCACGCCGAACAACAGACCTCCCATACCAAAGCCTAACTCGCTGAACAAACCAGCCGCTTAAGATTCCGGTAAATATTCCGACAAACGATCGAACGAATAGCGGTCCAGCTTGGTTACTGGGACGTGCTCCTCCAGGCCAAGCACCATTAAGTCGAGCACTGCCAGAGACTCACCATGTCTCTCGGAAGGAGCGGCCATGTCATTAGCAGATGTCAAAGAAAGTTATAGCCGTTGTTGCGTGAACCCGAAGTTCTTCGACGTCTTCTACGCCAATTTTCTCGCAAGTCATCCAACGATTGCTCCGATGTTTGCCAAAACGGAAATGACGAAGCAAAAGTCACTCCTACGGCAGGGAATATCAATGATGTTCATGCATCTGGGAGGAAATGGAGTTGGCACCACAGGGATTGATCGAATCGGGGAAAGTCACAGCAGGAAAAAAATGAACATTGATCCCAATCTCTATGATTTTTGGATCAACTCTCTCATAAAGAGCGTGAAAGAATGCGATGAGAAACTGCCCCCCTTGCTTGAAACCGAGTGGCGCACCACGTTGCGAACCGGAGTCGATCGCATCGTATCGTTCTACAATAAATGATGGCGTCTCTTGGCAGGTGCTAGATCCCGGGGGGCATTATATGCGACGCCCCCCTATCGGTAATGTCAGAGTACGTTCCCCATTTCTATGGGCGTGAGGCCAAGGCCTTGCTGATCAGCGCCTGGGCCTCTGCCTGAATCCGCTTCAGATGTTCCTTCCCGCGAAAACTTTCCGCATAGAGTTTATAGACATCTTCCGTCCCTGACGGACGGGCGGCAAACCAGCCTTGCTCGGTCACCACTTTCAAACCACCGATGGCTGCGCCGTTGCCGGGAGCGGTCGTCATCATGGCGACGATTTTGTCGCCCGCCAGTTCCGTGGCCTGTACCTGGGCAGGGGAGAGCTTGGAGAGAATCGTCTTCTGCTCGGGTGTCGCCGCGGCATCGATCCGCTCGTAAACCGGCTCACCCAATTCTTTCGTCAATTCCCGATAGAGCTGCGCCGGATCTTTGCCGGTTGTGGCCATCATCTCGGCTGCCAGCAGATCCATGATGATGCCGTCCTTGTCGGTGGACCAGGCGGTTCCATTTCGCCGCAGGAAAGATGCGCCCGCGCTTTCTTCTCCGCCGAAGCCAAGCGAGCCATCCAGCAAGCCGGACACAAACCACTTGAAGCCGACCGGCACCTCGACCAACTTCCGTATGAGCTTGCCGGCCACTCGATCGATAAGACTGCTGCTGACCAGCGTCTTGCCGATCCCGGCATCTGGTTTCCAATCTGGACGATTGGCAAAGAGGTAGGCGATCGACACCGCCAGATAGTGATTCGGATTCATCAGCCCGGCGGTGCGCGTCACAATCCCGTGGCGATCGTTGTCGGCATCGTTGCCGAAGGCGACATCAAAACGATCTTTCAGCGCAATCAGATTCGCCATGGCGTAGGGCGAGGAACAATCCATCCTGATTTTGCCGTCCCAGTCCAGAGGCATGAAGCGAAAGGTGGGGTCGACGACAGGGTTCACGTTTTCAATATGGAGGCCATAGCGCTCGGCGATCGGCTGCCAATAGGCCACACCGGACCCGCCCAGCGGGTCGATGCCAAGCTTCAGGTTCGCCGCCTTGATCGCTCCCATGTCAATGATGGTACCCAGATCACTCACATAGGCCTTGATGTAGTCATGCTGATGCGTTGTGGCTGCCGTTCTGGCCTGCTCATAGGGGAGACGCTTGATCCCTTGGAGCTTGTCGGCAAGAAGGGCGTTCGCCCGGTCTTCGATCCATTTGGTGACCTGCGTATCGGCCGGTCCCCCATGCGGCGGGTTGTACTTGATGCCGCCGTCTTCCGGCGGATTATGCGACGGGGTGATAACAATCCCATCAGCGACAGCGGATGTTCGGCCACGGTTGTAGGTCAGGATCGCATGGGAAATGACCGGCGTCGGCGTATAACCGCCATCGCGATCAATCACCACGGTGACATTGTTGGCTGCAAGCACTTCAAGCGCCGTCATAAAGGCCGGTTCCGAAAGCGCATGGGTATCTTTCCCGAGATACAGCGGGCCGTTCGTCTGCTGCATTGCCCGGTATTCACAGACCGCCTGGGTCACCGCAAGAATATGCAGCTCGTTGAAGCTTCGCTTGAAGGATGAACCTCGATGACCGGATGTTCCAAACGTCACACGCTGGTCACGGACCGTCACATCCGGCTTGAGTGCCGTATAGGCATCCAATAGTTGTCCGGTATTAACCAGGATAGACGCTGGAGCCGGCTGACCGGCCAGGGAATGAATAGGCATAGAGATCCTCTACAATATGAATCAGTGCGACACAGACTTCTGCATGTACGCCTTGCATGTCAGACTGTCAATCAATGAACGACGAATGAAGCAGGATGCGTATC
>CAZEHM010000048.1:0-239 GCA_964512025.1 uncultured Nitrospira sp.
GAACCGCCACCACCCGAACGGATCGTCCGCCCCCCCCGACCGGAATCAGATCTTCTTCGAGTTCAGCGGCAACATATCCCCCGGACGTCTGAATACGAACCGATCCGAAGCTCCGCAACGACCGCCCACCCGTCTGAAAACCTCGATAGCGTGGCACGATCAGAGTCACCGCATGCCCCAGCTTGGCAAATTCCACGGGAAGCGCACCCACAACATCGGCCAACCCGCCAGTCTTGACG
>CAZEHM010000048.1:249-21783 GCA_964512025.1 uncultured Nitrospira sp.
GTAGGGGACCGCCTCTGACGCGGCCATCACAATGTTCAGTGAATCGCTGTGGTGAGATCTCGCCATGATATAACGGACCAGAAAATCCTAGCGCAGCGGGGCCCCTTCCAGGCTCGTCTTAAACCGGTCTTCGAACTGCCACGTCTTCCCCAACTCATGGACCTTGTCGGCCTTCAACTCTTCCCGATAGACAAGCCGATCATCTAAAAATACCAGTACCCAGCCTTGCTCAGGATAGCCCAGAAACACCCCATCCCCGGCCTCGAAACTCGCCTCCCATCCCTCAGGCGCTTCACCGATCGGCACCCGCGAACGCGGAATCATCGACTTATCCGGCATGACAAAGAATTGAGTGAACGCACTATGGTGATAGACCGGCTTGCCCCAGACATTCACGAACGCTTTGGGGGAAATCTGCTGGACGGTAAGCTGCTTGTTCCGCACCAGGCGTTCCTGTTCCCCAAGCGGGGGCAGACTCTGGCAGCTGATCATTACCAGCGCGCAGAGCAATCCCGCCGCGACAGAACCCGCACGTCGAGCGCTTCCCCGACCAGATCGATGCTGATCCATTGCTCCAGCCCCCTTCTCTGCCGTCATAACAGCCGCCGGCTTTTCTGCTCGGCCGGTTTCACCGGCACACATGCATCACACTGGCACAGCTGCCGCAGAAGTCCGTAGGAGTAGATCCCGCTGTCGTGCCCGTCACTCCACGTAAACTGCAGCGCATACCGCCCGACCGGCTGAATATCCTGGGCCATAATAAACATGGGTACGTCATCGGGCTTCAACCGGCGCACCCCCGTCCATTCATCCACGCAGGCCGCACAAGGACAATGCAGCCTGAGTACGCGAACAGGATAGACCCCCTTGTGCCCGTCGCTCCACTCGATGCCCAAGACGCCCTTTTCGAGCCATTGCATATCGATCGGAACCAGTGCCGTCGCCATGGTCACCCTCTGCATTCCTTCCGGTCCCGTTCACTCAGACCGATGTCATCGAACTCAAAAAATCAACCGGAGGCAATCGCCTGCCGGCCACCACCGTTACATAGCCTTCAATCGCCCGTTCCACTTCAGCCCGCACCTGTCCGGTCGCCGTCAGCCTCGTGACCAATTCGTGATTCAGCCGGATCGCTTGCTGCAGAAACGACAGGCTCCCGCGAGACATCACCACACACCGGGCCATCTGGCGCGTCGCACACGACACACAGACAAACCCGCCGGCCAGGGGCGAGAACTGCGGGTCGCCCGTCACACCGGTCTTTCCGCACGTCGCACAGTGATCGGTTTGCGGACGAAACCCCGTCAACCCCAGCAACCGAATCTGAAACAGCAACGCCGTCAAGACCGGATCGCGACTGTGTTTCAACGACCCCAGCCCCTGCTCTAAGGTCTCAAAGAGGCGGGGATCAGGATCTCCGTCCGGCGTCACCGCACCGACGACATTCACCATCCTCGCCGCACAGGCCATCAGCACGAGCTCCTCGCGAAGCGGCTGAAACGATTCGATCAGATCGACGTGAGAAATCCGGTAGAGTGAATCCCCCGGCTTCTCGAACAGATCCAGATGGCAACGGGTAAACGGTTCGAGTGTCGCACCGAAAGGGCTCTTGAACCGCCGGGCGCCTCGCGCCACGCCGCGGATCTTCCCGAACTTCTTCGAATAGAACGTGACAATCCGGTCGGCTTCTCCCCACCTGCGGCTTTTGAGGACAATCGCAGCAGTCTTTACGAGAGGCATTGCCCAAGCCCCTTTCGCACAGAGAACAACCGGCATGCTCCTGCGGAATCAACCGTCACCGGAGGTAATCCAGAAACAGAGTGGCGAGCGAGAGATAAATCGTGATGCCCGTAATATCGTTGGCCGTCGTCACAAAGGGACCTGCGGCCACAGCCGGATCGACACCCATCCGCTTCAGTACGACCGGCATGATCGTCGCCATGCTGGTGGACACCAGAAACGCAATCACCAGCGAGGTCCCGACCACCATGCCCAAAAAAGCCTGGTGCCACGCCCATCCGACCAGAGTCAGGATCACACCGCAGGCCGCCCCCATCAATAACCCGACTTTGACCTCACGAAAAAACACCGTGCGCACATCCGAGAGTTCAACCACTCCTGTCGCCAATCCTCGGATGATCAAGGTCGACGACTGCAACCCCACATTGCCGCCCATGGCCGCAATGACCGGAATAAAACTGACGATCGCCACCACCTCTTGCAGCGTGAGCCGGAAGTACCAGAGGATCGCTCCGGAAATGAGGCTGCCGACCAAATTGGTAAACAGCCAGGGCAACCGCAACTTCGCCGCGCCGAAACTGGACGACTTCGAGACCGAGTCCTCCTCGATCGCGCCGGCCATCTTCAACATGTCTTCGGTCGCTTCTTCACGGATGACGTCCACCACGTCATCGACCGTGATGATGCCCGCAAGCTTTCCATCTTTCTCCACCACCGGGATCGCCAGCAGATTATAACTCGCAACCTGCCGTGCCACTTCTTCCTGGTCCATATCGACCGCGACACTCATCACATCGCGCATCATAATGTTCTTCAACGGCGTGGCCGGCGGGACCGTCAACAGCTGACGCAACGAGAGCACCCCGACCAGGTGTTCGTCCTTGTCGGTCACGTAGATATAGAACACCATTTCGGCATCAGTGGCCTGCTGCAGACGCCGGATGGCCTCCTGTGCCGTGGCATCCTCCGGCAACGAAAAGAACTCGGTGGTCATGATGCCGCCGGCCGTATCCTTGGGATACTTGAGAATATCGGCAACTTCCGTCGAGTCTTCCGTCTTCATCAGGGCCAGAATGTCTTTGCCCCGCTCTTCAGGGAGGAACCCGAGAATGTAGGCGACGTCGTCAGGCCCCAGATCTTTGAGGAGCCAGGCGATATCGGAATGCAGCAGGTCGGCCAACACCTGCTGGATGCTGTCGCCGTCCAGTTCGCTCAACACCTGTCCGCGCTTGGCTTCGCCGCGAACGAGTTCAAAGACTTCGCGCTTTTCCTTGGGGGAGCTCAGATGCGTGATGACTCTGGCCGCGTCGGCCGGATGCATCCGGCCGAGCATCTTCGACAGATTCGTGATGGCCCCGCGCCGCAGCAGCCGCTGCACGGAGAGCAGAATGATATCCGACTTCGTCTGCCCCCGCTCCGAATGATCCCGGAGCGCATCGCGCAGGACATCCCGTTCCGACCCCCGGGGACGGGCATCGGGCGATTGCGGATCGACTGGTTGTTCCGTAGGCAGCATGACCGGATCCTCAGTACCCGAGTTCCACCAGCGTGCGCTCGTCTTCGCGCCAGTCTTCCCGCACCTTGACCCACACTTCCAAAAACACCTTCATATCGAACACGCGCTCCATATCCTGCCGGGCCTGCGTGCTGATCAACTTCAACCGTTCACCGTGCTTGCCGATCACGATCCCCTTCTGCGTTTCCCGTTCGACCAGAATCGTGGCCCGGATCCGCGTGATCTTACTCTCCTCGACGAACTCTTCGATTTCGACCGCGACGGAATAGGGCACTTCCTGTTCCGTCGCCGCGAGAATTTTCTCGCGGATCAATTCGGCCGCCAGCGTACGCATGGATTGATCCGTGAGCATATCTTCGTTATACACCCCTTCGCCTTCGGGCAAATGGGAGACGGTCACCTCCAGCAGGCGATCGATGTTGTCCCCGGTCTCCGCGGACACCGGCACCACCTCGGTCCAAGGAAAGAGGCGCCCATAGGCCTCCAGCACCGGCAGCAGCTTGATCTTGTTGATCGCGTCCACCTTCGTCACCACCAGAATGACAGGGCGGGCATGCTTCGCCATCGCCGTCTTCACGTGGGTGATCGCGGCCAGATCGCCGGGCCCCGGCAGATGGAGAGATTCCATCAGCACATAGAGCAGGTCGGCGTCATCCAGCGCCTCCACCGTCGTCCGTACCATCCGCCGGTTCAGCAGGTGATCCGGCTTATGCAGACCCGGCGTGTCCAAAAACGCAATCTGCGCACCCGGCACATGGGCCACCCCGAGGATGCGCGTCCTGGTGGTCTGCGGTTTACTCGATACAATCGCGACTTTCTCTCCCAGCAATCGGTTCAACAATGTGGACTTCCCCACATTGGAGCGCCCGATGATCGCTACCGTCCCGAATTTCATGGGGCCTCCTGAAGCGATCGATCTTTCACGGGGTCAGGGGACAACTGATACACCGTTTCTCCCTTTCGTACATACCCCAATCGTTCGCGAGCTAATTGTTCGATCTTGGCCGGATCATGTTGCAGTCGGGCAATTTCTCCGCGCAATCCTCCGTTATCCCGTCGCAACGCAAGTAAATCCCGATCCAATTGAGCCACCTGCTCGCGCATCGCCAGATAACGCGGCAGCCCCATTTCACCGAAGCAAAAAGCAACCAGCAGCCAGACGCAGGCCACGACACCCGTCACCTGGGCCACCGTGCCCATGCGGCGCTGCCAATCCAGCCACACCCGCCCGCGATTCTGTTTAATGATCATGCGCGCCCGACTACTTTCTGTTTACGACCTTCCTGGCACCGCATCCCGGCCCAGATACACCGCCGCGCTTCCCAGCTCTTCCTCGATACGCAACAACTGGTTGTATTTCGCAATCCGGTCGGTCCGTGATAATGAACCGGTCTTGATCAAGCCGGTGTTCATGGCCACCGCCACATCCGCAATCGTCGTATCCTCGGTTTCACCTGACCGGTGCGAAATGATCGCCGTATAGCCGGACCGCTTCGCCAACTCGATCGCGTCCAGCGTTTCCGTCAACGTCCCGATCTGATTCAACTTGATCAGGATCGAGTTGCCGATGCCCTCTTTGATCCCTTTGGCAAAAATCTCCACGTTGGTCACGAAAATATCATCGCCGACCAACTGGACCCGCTTGCCGAGTTTCTCCGTCAGCATCTTCCAGCCTTTCCAATCCAACTCGCTCAACCCGTCTTCGATGGAAAGGATCGGATAACGGTCCAGCAACTTGCCGTAATAGCTGACCATCTCGTCCGAGGAACGCTCGGGATTCTTTTCCGCCTCGAGAATGTAGCGGCCTTTTTGATACAGCTCGCTCGCGGCGCAATCCAGAGCCAAGGCGATATCCCGGCCGGTTTTGTAACCGGCATCTTCGATTGCTTGCGAAATGAGGCTGAGCGCCTCTTCATTCGACTGCAGGTCCGGCGCAAATCCGCCTTCATCGCCGACCGCCGTATTGAGCCCCTTCTTCTTCAACAAAGCCTTGAGCGTGTGAAACACTTCCGTCGCCATGCGGAGCGCGTCGCTGAACGTCTTGGCTCCCACCGGCATGATCATAAACTCCTGGAGGTCCAGCCGGTTGTCGGCATGCGCGCCGCCGTTGATAATGTTCATCAGCGGAACCGGCAACACCCGCGCATTCGTGCCGCCGAGATAGCGATAGAGCGGCTGCCCGGTCTCATTCGCCGCCGCCTTCGCCACGGCCAGCGAGACGCCGAGGATCGCATTAGCGCCCAGCTTGCCTTTGGTCTTCGTGCCGTCCAGCGCAATCATGGCGTGGTCGATGTTGGCCTGATCGAGCGCCTCACAACCGAGCAGTTCCGGCGCGATCACTTTCGTGATATTGGCCACCGCCTTGGAGACGCCCTTGCCCATCCAACGCTTCTTGTCGCCATCCCGTAGCTCGATCGCTTCCTTCTCGCCGGTCGACGCGCCCGACGGCACCGCCGCCCGTCCGATCGCGCCGCTCTCCAGCAACACTTCCGCTTCCACCGTGGGGTTGCCGCGGGAATCGACAATCTGCCTGCCCTTAATCTCTCTGATCGCGCTCATACGTCTCTACGCTCCTCGGTTAGTATCACACCCTAACTGCTGAACTTCTTCTTCAACAACTCATTCACCTTGCCTGGATTCGCTTTGCCTCCGCTGGCCTTCATCACCTGCCCGACCAGGAAACCCAGCACTTGCTGCTTCCCTTCCTTGAGCTGCGCCACCTGTGCCGGATTTTTCGTCAGCACTTCGTCGATGATCTTGTCGAGTGCGCCCTCGTCGGAGACTTGCGTCAGACCCTTTTCCTGGACGATCTGCTCCGGCTGCTTCCCGCTGCTATAGAGCTCAGGGAACATCTCGCGGGCCACCTTCAAACTGACGGTGCCCTTCTCGACCAGTTGCAGCAATGCGACCAACCGTTCAGGCGTCACCGGTGAGGCCGTGATATCGGTGCCGGACAGGTTCAATTCCCTCGTCAGCTCGCCCATCACCCAATTACTGATAGTCTTGGGTTGATTGAACAGTTTCACACAGGCTTCAAAGTAATCCGCGATGCCCTTGGAGACGGTCAGCACACCCGCGTCGTACTCGGGCAATCCGTACTCGCGAACGAACCGGCTGACCCGCGCAGCCGGCAATTCCGGCACGCTGCCACGGAATCCCTCGATCCATTCCTGATCGAGCTTCAACGGCACCAGATCCGGATCGGGGAAATAGCGGTAGTCGTGCGCCTCTTCCTTCGAACGCATCACCGCCGTCTCGCCCCGATCGAGATTCCAGAGGCGTGTTTCCTGAAAAATCTTCCCGCCTTCGCTCAACACCTTCGTCTGCCGTTTGATCTCATATTCGATGGCATCCTTCACGAACTTGAAGGAGTTGATGTTCTTCAGCTCGACCTTGGTGCCGAATTCTTTCTGACCGAGCGGACGGAGCGACAGATTCGGCTCGCACCGGAAGCTGCCTTCGTCCATGTTGCCGTCGCAGACGTCGAGATACATCAAGATGTCCCGCAAGCCCTTCAAGTAGGCCACGACTTCGTCGGCCGACCGCATGTCCGGCTCCGTCACGATTTCCAGCAGCGGCGTCCCGGCGCGATTCAGATCGACCCGGCTGCCGCTGGTGCCGGTCTCGTGCACGTTCTTCCCGGCATCTTCTTCCAGATGGGCCCGGCGGATCTTGACCCGCTTCTTGCTGTCGCCGACGGCGATCTCGATCCAGCCATGCTCGCAAATCGGCGATTCGTACTGGGAGATTTGATAGCCCTTGGGAAGATCCGGATAGAAATAGTTCTTCCGGTCGAACTGATTGTTCGCCCCGATCGTACAATTCAACGCCAGTCCGGCCCGCACGGCCATTTCAACGGCCGCGCGATTGATGACCGGCAACGTGCCGGGCAACCCCAGACAGACCGGACAGGTCTGGCTGTTCGGTGACCGCCCGAACGTCGTCCCGCACCCGCAGAACATTTTGGTCTTCGTGCGCAATTGCGCATGCACCTCGACCCCGATCACAACTTCGTAGATCATCCTCAGCCCTGTTCCTCTCCACGCATGCGATCGCGCTCACGCTTCATCGCCTCGCGACCGGCCTCAAAGGCCTCCCGTAACACCGACTTTTTTTCGTCGACAAATTCCTTGCCCTGATCGACCACCTCTTCGAACGTCTCGCCGGCCCGTCCGGCCAAGTCCCGCAGATTGTCTTCGGCGCGGCGCGCATAGCCGCGCAACTGCTCGCGGGATTCGCGCCCCGATTGCGGCGCCAGCAGCAACGCCGCCACCGCGCCCAAGGCGGCACCGCTCAAAAAGGCCAGGAGCACTCCGCTTGAAGATCCCCGTTCATCCGCCATTGTGCGGTTCTCCTTCATGTTTCATTCGCTCGCGCACCACCTGCGTCGCCGCCTTGAGCCCTGCGACCACACTCGCCACATTGGTCAGCAAAGTCCCGCTCGTACCACGCACAACATTATGCACCTGCTGGACGGATTCGCCGACTTCGCCCACGGCATGCAGCAAGACCGCAGCATGTTCGACACCGCCGCGGGCCTGATCGGCGAGATCATTCAAGTTCTGACTCATGCTGCGCAGATCGGCGACGAGCGGAGGCAGGTCGGCATTCATCTTCGCCAGCAGCTGTTCGGATTCGGCCACGGTTTTCCGAAGCTGAATCAACACCGGGACGAGGTAACCGACCAGCGCGGCAAAGGCCAGAGCAACCACGAGCGCAGCAATTTCAATCATTGTCATGACGGCCTCTCTTTCCTATGACCCTTGACGCCTCACCCCTTACCGTACAGCAGGCTTCTTCGCACGCCACTGCGTCGACTGCTCATACGCATGAGCCGCTCTCAACAGGGTGTCTTCTTGGAATGCCCTGCCGATAAGCTGCAAGCCGATCGGAAGCCCTGCCTTGCTGAACCCGCAGGGCAAGGCGATCGCCGGCAAACCGGCCAGATTCACGGAGATCGTGAAGATATCCGACAAATACATCTGCAACGGATCTTCGCTTTTTTCCCCCAGCTTAAAGGCCGGCGTCGGCGTCACCGGCGTGACGATCAGATCGACCTCTTTGAACGCGGCATCAAAGTCCTGCCGGATCAACGTCCGTACCGCCTGCGCTTTCCCGTAGTAGGCATCGTAGTAGCCGGAGCTCAGCGCGTAGGTGCCCAGCATGATGCGGCGCTTCACCTCGGGGCCGAATCCCTCCTGCCGGGTCTTCGTATAGAGCTCCAGCAGATCCTTGGTATCCTTCGAACGCAGGCCGAACTTCACTCCGTCAAAACGCGCCAGATTCGAGCTCGCCTCCGCCGTGGCAATGACGTAATACACCGCGACCGCCGCATCGGTCCTCGGCAATTGGATCTCTTTGATCTCTCCGCCGAGACTCTTCAATTCTTCGATCGCCGCGCGCACGGCCTGCTCGACTTCCGGATCGAGCCCCTCTGCAAAAAACTCCGAGGGAATCCCGACCTTCAGCTTCTTGAGATCTTTTTTCTTGAGCGCCTTCGTATAGTCAGGCACCGGCACATCCGCCGAGGTCGAGTCCATCGGATCGTGACCGGCAATGATTCCCAACAGGAATGCGGCATCCGCCACATCCTTCGTGATGGGACCGATCTGATCGAGGGACGAAGCGAACGCGATCAACCCGTAGCGTGACACACGGCCATACGTCGGCTTCAAACCGACCACGCCGCAGAACGCCGCCGGCTGCCGGATCGATCCGCCGGTATCCGACCCGAGCGCCGCCGCACATTCGTCCGCCGCCACCGCGGCCGCCGATCCGCCGCTCGATCCCCCCGGCACGCATTGCAGATTCCAGGGGTTGCGGCTGGGACCGAAAGCCGAGTTTTCCGTGGAGGAGCCCATCGCAAACTCATCGAGGTTGGTCTTCCCCAACAATAGATAGCCCTGCGCCCGCAACTTCGCGATGACCGTGGCGTCATAGGGCGGCACAAAGTGCTGCAGCATCCGCGAACTGCAGGTGGTCGTGACACCCTCCGTGCAGAGGTTGTCCTTAATCGCCAGCGGCATCCCCATCATCGGCTGCGTCTTCCGCCAGCCCTTCAGCGAGTCATCGATCGCAGCCGCCTGCACCATCGCCTGCTCTTTCTGCGTCGTCACATAGGCTTTTACTTTGGGCTCGACCTGCCCGATACGCAGAAAATAGGCGCGTACGATTTCCTTGGCGGTGACCTCTCCAGCCGTAAATTTCTTCTGCAATTCGCAGAGCGTCAGCTTGTGCAGACTCATGGGTGTTTCGCCGCAGCCTGAACGATACGGTTTTTGCCGTCCACACGAACGATCTTGGGCGCATGCCGCTTGATCTCTTCCTCGCTGTAATACTCGTAGCAGAAGATGATGATCTGATCGCCCGCCGCGCCTTTGCGTGCCGTCGGTCCGTTCAAGATGATTTCTCCTCCGCCCCGCTTGCCGGTAATCGCGTAGGTCATGAACCGTTCACCGTTATTCAGGTTCGAACAGACCACGGCTTCATACGGAAGAATCCCGGCTGCCTCGAGCAACTCCTCATCGACGGTCAAACTCCCCTCATACTCCAGGTGTGCGCCGGTCACGGTCGCACGGTGAATTTTTGATCGCAGCATCTGTCGAAACATGAGACTCCTTTATGGCTGGATCCCCGCCATCGCAGGGATCTTAATCAATAATCTTCGGCACGCAGAATCCGCCCGCTTCACGCTCCGGCGCATTGGCGAGCGCCTGCTCGACCGAAAGCGACGGCCGTACCACATCGTCGCGAAATACGTTCACCTGGCCCAACACCGTCGCCGTCGGCAGCACCCCGTCCGTATTGTACTTCTTGAGCGTCTCGACATGCGTCAGAATCTGGCTCAACTGTTTGGCAAACACGGCCACTTCGCTCTCGCTCACCTGCAGCCGCGCCAGCTTCGCCACCTTCTCAACTTCCTGTTTGGTAATTTCCATACGTCTCGCTTTCAGCTATTAGCCTTCAGCGGTCAGCTTCATTCCGGCAAGAAACTCGCCGGCTGAATGCTGACAGCTGACCGCTGTATCGCTACTCTACAGTGACACTCTTGGCCAGGTTCCGCGGCTGATCCACATCCGCTCCGCGCAGGATGGCGATATGATACGCCAGCAACTGCAACGGAATCGTGAACAAAATGGGCGAGAGCAGCGGATGGGTCTCCGGAATCGTAAACACCGCATCGGCGGTTTTCCCGAGTTCCCGCTCGCCTTCGGCGACGAACGCGATCACCGGGGCATGCCGCGCCTTCACTTCCATCAAGTTGCTCACCGTCTTTTCATACAAACGATCGCGCGGCGCCAAGACCACCACCGGCATATCCTTGTCGATCAAGGCGATCGGCCCGTGCTTCATCTCCCCCGCCGGATACCCCTCGGCATGGATATACGAAATCTCTTTCAACTTGAGCGCGCCTTCCAGCGCAATGGGATAATTGATCCCGCGGCCGAGATAGAGAAAGTTTCGCTTTTTGAAATACCGTTTGGCAATGGCCACGATCTCCGCTTCCCGGCCCAATACCCGTTCAACCAGTGACGGCAATTGCACCAGCCGGTCCAACCAGGCTTTTCCATCGGCCACAGTCATGACCTTGCGCACACGCGCGAGATGAAGCGCCAATAGATACAGCGCGGTCAGCTGTGCCGTAAACGCTTTCGTCGAGGCCACGCCGATCTCCGGCCCGCAGTGGGTATAGAGGACGCCGTCCGACTCGCGCGCCAGCGTGCTGCCGACGACATTCACGACGGACACGACCCGGGCGCCTTTCTCCTTCGCTTCCCGCGCCGCTGCCAGCGTATCGGCCGTTTCCCCGGATTGGGAAATCGTGATGAACAAGTCGTTCTTCCCAACCAGCGGATCCCGATAACGGAACTCGCTCCCGATATCGACCTGCACAGGCGTGCGGACCATTTCTTCGAAGAGATACTTCCCGACCAGCCCGGCATGCCAGGACGTGCCGCAGGCCACGATCCAGATCCGTTCCACTGCGGCGAATTCCTTCGGCGTCAATCCGATATCCGGCAGATCGGCTTCGCCCGTCTCATGGGAATACCGCCCGCGCATCGTGTCGAGAATCGTCTGAGGCTGCTCGTGAATCTCCTTCAGCATGAAATGCGGATAGCCGCTCTTCTCCACAGCCGACGCATCCCAGGTGATCTTCGTGGCTTTTCGGGATACGGGACGGCCGTCGGCGTCGGTCAGGTGCATCTCATGCTGCGTCACCACCGCGACATCGCCCTCTTCGAGGTACGTCACGTCCCGCGTGTAGGCCAGCATCGCCATCACGTCCGAAGCAACAAAGGACGCCTGCTTGGTGCGGCCGACAACGAGCGGGCAGCCGGACCGCGCCGCAATCAACGTCCCCGGCTCCTTCTCGGAAATCACCGCCAGGGCATAACTCCCGCGCACGTCTTTCGTGGCAGAACGAACGGCATCCGCCAGCCCCTGCCCCTTCTGGAGATACTTGTCGATCAAATGCGCGACTACTTCCGTGTCGGTTTCCGACTGAAACTTGTAGCCGTCTTTTTCCAGCTGCTGCTTGAGCGGTTGATAGTTTTCGATGATGCCGTTGTGCACAAGGACACAGCCCTTCGAACGGTGCGGATGGGCATTCTGCTCCGAAGGCTTGCCGTGCGTCGCCCAGCGGGTGTGCCCGATGCCGACCAGTCCGCTCAGCTCTTTCTCGTTGAGCGACTTCTGCAGATTCGCCAGCTTGCCGACACTTCGACGCACTTCGATTTTCTGTCCCTGTAACACCGCGACGCCCGCGGAGTCATAGCCGCGATATTCCAACTTCGCCAACCCGCCGATCAGAATCGGAACCGCATCCTGGTTTCCCACATATCCAACAATGCCGCACATCGAGGGTCTACCTCCCCTTCTTCTTGCCGGAGACCTTCGTCGCCGGGGTTCGCTTCACCAGCGGCGTTGTCGACGGTTTCGCCGGAGCCTGTGTTTCATTCGCCAACAGAACACGCCGCCTGGCGGCCCACCCGGCCCGATTGACTTGCGCAACACGGGCGATCGCCAACGCGTCCGCGGGCACATCCTGCGTGACCGTCGTGCCGGCGGCGATGACCGCCCCCGCGCCCACCGTCACCGGAGCGACCAGCTGGGTATCGCTCCCCAGAAACACATGATCGCCCACGATCGTCTGATGCTTATGCACGCCGTCATAATTGCAGGTAATCGTCCCGGCGCCGATATTGACGCCCTTGCCGATCGTCGCATCGCCGAGATAACTCAGGTGGTTGGCCTTGGCCCCTTCGCCGAGATCCGTTTTCTTCATCTCGACAAAGTTCCCTACCTTCGCCTTCTTGCGCACGCGCACGCCGGGGCGCAAATGCACAAACGGACCCAGCGTCGCCTGCTCGTCGATCTGCGAATCGGCACAGACACAATGATCCAGAATGGTCACATGGGAACCGACCGTACAGTCGGTGAGCCGCGTAAAGGAACGGACTTCGCAGCCGTCTCCGATCACCGTCCGTCCTTCCAACGTCACGTTCGGATGCAGGATCGTATCCCTCCCGATCGTGACCCCGGCTTCGATCCACGTGGAGGCCGGATCGATCATCGTCACACCGGCGTCCATCCAGCGCTGCCGGATCTGCTGGCGAATCACCCGCTCAGCCTCCGCCAGTTGCACCCTGGTATTGACGCCCAGTCCTTCATCCGGGTTCGTCAGCGGGAGCGCCGCGACCCGATGGCCCTGCGTCACCGCCATATCGACAATGTCCGTCAGATAATATTCGCCCTGCGCATTATGCGGCTGCACCTTGTCCAGCGCCGCAAAGAGAAACGCCCCGTCGACGACGTAGGTCCCGACGTTGATTTCGCAAATCGCCCGCTCTTCCGGCGAGGCATCACGATCCTCGATGATTTTCAGCACATCGGCGGACGCATGGACCGCGCCGGACGCGCCCCGCTCCGTCCTACGCACCACCCGGCCATAGCCGCCGGGATTTTCCAGAATCGCCGTCAGCATCGTGACTGTCGCACCGGAGGTCCGATGCGTCCGCAGCAACTCCTGCACCGTCGCTTCCTGGAGCAACGGCGTATCGCCGTTGAGAATCAGATAGGCCGTTGGTGCATGGGCCTTGCCGGGCGCGAATACAGGGCGCGTTTGCAAGACGGCATGCCCGGTTCCCAGTTGTTGCGCCTGCTCGACGATGTGCACCGCCGCGCTGCCCGGCTGGCCCGCGAGCGCCGATTCCAGCACCGCACGGACTTGATCAGCCTGATGCCCCACGACCACGGCCACGGAATGCCCGGCAACAGCGCACGCCACATCAAGCGCGTACTGAATCATCGGGCGGCCGACGATCCGGTGCAGCACTTTTGCCTGCTCCGACCGCATGCGCGTCCCGCGTCCGGCCGCCATCACCACCACACCCAGCCCGTCCATCGCTGCTTCGTACTTGTGCGACATCATCCGATGGTCACTCCCGCCTCCGGTTGTTTCACCCCGCTCCACTTCGCATCGGCGCTCAACACCGACGCCATCGACGTCGTCGGCGTATAGAGCCCGCCCGAGACAATGAGCTTCATGGCTTCCTCGACCGAAATATCCACCGACATGACTTCACGCTCAGGCACCAGGAGAAAATATCCGGACGTGGGATTCGGCGAGGTCGGCACATACACATGAATCAACGGCTCCTGCGCCAGCGAGGCGGTCTCGGATTTCGTCATCCCCGTGACGAACGCAAAGCAATAGTGGCCGTTCTTCGGAAACTGGATCAGCACCACCCGGTGATATGAGCTCCGGTCCGAAAAAGAGAGAATATCCATCATCGATTTCAGCGTCGAGTAAATCCCGCGGACCAGCGGCAGGCGGTTCAACCAGTCTTCCCAGATCCGGACGATCTGCCGGCCGATAAAATTCGCAGCGAACAGTCCGACGGAAAACACTAGCAAAATAAGCGCCACGATCCCCAAACCGGGAACGTAATACTCAGGCACCCAGCGAGCCACCGCCTCACCCAGGATCCCATCGACCGTGACAAACAGCGCTTTCAAAATGAGGATGGTGCCCCAGATCGGAGTGATGACGAGCAGACCCGTCAGAAAGTATCGTTTCAACAAGGTTTTCAGCATGTCAGTCAGGTCTTGAACGAGGCCCTATAATGTGGTGGCTCATCATACAGAGATTCCCCAGGTGCCGCAATCCATTTATGGGTATTTTCAATGAGTTACATCAAAAAACTGACAACCGTGGGCGCGATGGGATGCCACCGAATTTCGGAGACTTCCGCATTCCCGTCACAACCACACTAGCACATCGTCTCGAGCCCGACCGTTCTTGCTATTCAGTGAGCAGGGCATTACGATCGCGCCAACTTTGAACCATCGGCAGAACCTCTCTTGGCAAGAAAACACATCCGCACAGCCGGCACGTTCATTACGCTCGAAGGCACCGAGGGTAGCGGAAAATCCACCCAAGCCGCGCGCCTGGCACAAGCGCTTCGGGCTGAAGGCCATGCCGTGCTCCTCACGCGGGAGCCGGGCGGCACACCGGCAGCCGAACAGCTGCGCGCGGTGCTGCTTAAAAACAACTCAGAATCACTGGCCGCAGAAACGGAAGTCTTTGTGATTCTCGCGGCGCGCCGTCAGCATGTGGACCACGTCATTGCGCCGGCACTCCGGCAGGGTGCAATCGTGATCTGTGACCGGTTTGTCGATTCCACCCTGGCCTATCAAGGCTACGCGCGCGGGCTGGAACTGAAAACATTGCGCACCATGAATACCTGGGCCACCGACGGCCTCGCCCCGGATCTCACCCTTCTCTTCGATCTTCCCGTGGCCACCGGCCTGCGTCGGCGACAACGCGACGCTGCGGGGCAAAACCGGCTGGATCGGGAAACCAAACGCTTTCACGAACACGTTCGCGCCGGTTTTTTGGAACTCGCGCGCAAAGAGCCCCGGCGCATCAAGCCGATCAATGCGGCGCGGACGCCCGACAGGATTGCGGAAGCCGTGCGTGCGCTCGTGTTTGAGTGGATGGAAACGCATCGGCCGACACGGAGCCGCAGAACATAGCCATGCCCTTTCAAAACATCACCGGTCACACGCATCCCATCACGGTCCTGCAAGCCGCCGTTGCTCACAACCGGCTGGGACACGCGTATCTCTTCCACGGCGAAGAGGCGATCGGAAAACGCCTGACGGCCATCCATCTCGCCCAAGCCTTGAACTGCGAACAGCCCCCGTCACCGGATGTGCTGGACAGCTGCGGCTCTTGCCGTTCCTGCCTGCAAATCGCCGCGCAGACCCACCCGGACTTCATCACGATCGATCCCGACCGCGAACTGGCTAATCCCGCTATCAAGATCGAGCAGATCCGTGAGATCGAACAGCAGTTCGTCTATCGCCCGCTCATGGGCGAACGGAAAATCTGCCTGATCGACGACGCCGACCGCATGACCATCGGCGCCGCCAACGCATTACTGAAAACGCTGGAAGAACCGCCGGGGCACGCGCTGTTTCTCCTGATCACCAGCAGACCCAACGCGCTCCCCATCACCATCCGTTCGCGCTGCCAGCAACTCCGCTTCACCACACCGGCGCGCACGCAAGTCGAAGCGGCCGTGATCCTCAAGCGCGAACTCCCGCCGGCGGATGCGCGGCTCCTGGCGCTCGTCACGGAAGGCCGCATCGGCGAAGCGCTCACGCTGGATGTCGCCGCCTTGCGCGAATGGCAACGCGACTGCCTGGCCATCGTCGCTCCCGCCACGCTCCGGTCGATCAGCGCGATCCTGACCCTGTCAGAGAGCCTGGCGAAATCCGATCGCGGCATTGAGACCCTGACCTGGCTCAGCCGCTGGATCCGGGATCTCATGCTGGTCCACGTCGGCGGCGACCAGGATCAGATTCTCCATCTCGAACAGCTCGTCCAACTTCAAGATTATGCCCGCACCACCGACCTCACCCTGCTCCTCGACCTGATCAAAGAGATCGAACGCACGCAGCAAAATGCCACCCGCAATTTGAATCTCCACATGGCCCTGGAATCCTGCCTGCTGAAACTTCGTGATGCCCTCGGCCTCGCACCAGCTGGAATCCCTGCCTAGAAATCCTTATTCCCAACCTGGTATCTTCCCACTCGCGATGAGGAACTCTGAGACCTTCTACATCACGACGCCGATTTACTACGTGAACGATGTGCCGCACATCGGCCACGCCTATACCACCGTCGCCGCCGACGTGCTCGCGCGCTACTGGCGTCTGCGCGGACGCGACGTCATGTTCCTGACCGGCCTCGACGAACACGGACAGAAAGTTCAGCAGGCGGCGGCCAAGGCCGGCATCGATCCGCAGGCCCACTGCGACAAGCTTGCGCCGCAGTTCCAGGACCTCTGGAAACGGTTGAACATTTCGAACGACGCCTTCATCCGCACCACCGATGCGCCGCACAAGAAAGTCGTTCAACGTTACCTTCAAGACCTCTACGATAAGCAGCTGATTTATAAGGACTCGTACACAGGCTGGTATTGCACCTATGACGAGCGGTTCTGGACCGAAAAAGACGTCATCGGCGGGATCTGTCCGGACTGTAAACGCCCCATCGAGCAGCTCAGCGAGCACAACTATTTCTTCAAGATGGGGCAGTATCAGGAACAGCTCATCGACCACATCAAGCAGCACCCGCACTTCATCCGGCCCGAGTCCCGCCGCAACGAGGTCCTGGGATTCCTGACCACGCAGAAGCTCGGCGACCTGTCCATTTCCCGACCCAAGTCGCGTCTCTCCTGGGGCATCGAACTACCCTTCGATCACGACTACGTGACCTACGTCTGGTTTGACGCGCTGGTCAATTACATCTCCGCATTGGAATACAAACTGGCGACGCCCTCGGTCGATCGATACTGGCCGGCGTCCGTCCATCTCGTCGGGAAAGATATTCTCACCACCCATGCCGTCTATTGGTCGACGATGTTGATGGCACTGAACCTGCCGCTGCCGGAAACCATCTTCGCCCACGGCTGGTGGACCGTCGACGGCGAGAAGATGTCGAAGAGCCGCGGCAACGTCGTCGATCCCAACAAGATGGTCGAGACCTACGGCATCGATGCCTTCCGCTACTTCCTCTTGCGCGAAGTCCCCTTCGGACAGGACGGAGATTTTTCACAGACCGCCATGGTCACGGCCATCAACAGCGACCTGGCCAACGGCATCGGCAATCTGCTCAGCCGCACGCTCACGATGATCGAGCGGTTCACCGACGGAAAGATCCCGGCCAGCGGTCCTCCCGCGCTCCCGGAACTTGAAGAGAAGATCGCCCAGGCCGCCACGCAACTGCCGGCAACGTTGGAACGGGGCTTCAGCGCACTCACCTTCCGCGATAATCTACAAACAATCGGCGAACTCGCCAGCCTCTGCGACGAATACATCGACAAAGCCGCGCCCTGGAAGCTGGCGAAGAATCCCGACGACGCGCCGAAACTGAACACCGTCCTGAATACCGCCGCCCGCGCCCTGCGCCTACTGGCAGTCTCGCTCCATCCCTTCATGCCGCAGACGACGGAACAGCTGGCGCGGCAACTGGGTTATCACTTCGACTTTTCCAAGGCCATTCCGGCCTCTGCCTATGCGTGGGACAGCCCCGTGGCCGATCTTGCGATCGCCAAAGGCGCGCCGCTGTTTCCACGAATTGAAGCCGCCGCAACGACCCCGACAGCAGGCCCCAAAGATGCGGCCAAGCCACAGAAAGATTCATCGAAAAAAGGAGCCAAACCAGTGAGCGACACACCAGCAACCCCACAACCGGTTCCTGCCGCAGCAACCATGAGCCCGGCCGCGACAACAGTAGCTCCGGCGACTCCCGCAGCAGCGCCCGCACCGGCTGAACCGGCGCAGATCACCATCGACGAATTCTTCAAAATTCAGCTCAAGACCGCCAGGGTCATCAGCGCGGAGCGTGTCCCGAAGTCGGAGAAGCTGTTGAAGCTGCAAGTCTCGCTCGGCACGGAGCAACGGCAGATCGTGGCAGGCATCGGCAAGAAGTATGAGCCGGAAGCGCTCGTCGGCAAGATAATCGTCATCGTCGCGAATCTGAAACCGGCGAAGCTGATGGGCATCGAGTCGCAAGGCATGGTCTTGGCCGCCGGCGACAGCGAAGTGCGCGGCCTCGCGACCATTCTGGAAGAAGTGGAACCAGGCACCAAGGTGAAATGAACCGGGCGGGTATCAACCTCCGCTTGCTTGTCCTCTCGCTCCTCCTGATGCCCCTGCCCTGCCTCGCGCTCCCCGCGCAAAACGAGGCGTCCCCCGATCTGCATCTGAACGATCCGAAACCCACCACCATCCTCGTGCGCGTCGTCGCCCACGGCTCGATGGTGCTGGGGAAAGACGTCGGCGGCGCGCGTGTCACCATCACCGATGTCGCGACCGGGCAGATCCTCGCCACCGGCATCCAGCAGGGCGACGCCGGTGATCAGAATCAGATCATGCGCACCCCGCGCCTGATGGAAGAAGCCCACTACAGCAGCCGTCCCGCCGCCGTCTTCGCGGCGACACTCGACTTAGTCACGCCAACCCTGGTGGAGATTTCTGCCGAGGGACCGCTCGCCTTTCCTGCCGCCGCGCAACGAGTCTCCACGCGAGCCTGGCTGATCCCCGGCCATGACCTCACCAGCGACGGCATCGTCCTCACTCTCTATGGCTACATCGTGCAGATCGAACATCCCAAATCCGTCGGCGCAGGCCTGATCGCCAAAGACGACGTCATGCTCCGGGCCTCGATCCGCACCCTGTCAGGAGCCCTGGTCCGTCCGCATAGCGATTGGGACTCGCGCAAAGTACATATCTATGGCGAGCTGCTCATCGGCACGAAGGTGATGGAGCGGTTGCAGATGTTCTATAGCGGCGACAAAGCCAGCTTCGAAGCGCCCTTCTTCGTCCCGCTTCCAAAAGACGCGCCAGACGGCATCACCCTCCGCGTCGTCGCGGCCGATCCATCCAGCGGCAACTTCGGCGTGGCTGAAGCCAAGTATCCGGTGCTCAGCGAACGATTACCCCCCAAGAGGTCCTCGCCATGAAAACGATTGTCCTGCTCGCAGCCCTGTGCGCGACCCTCGCCGGTTCTGCCCTCGCTGAAGACCAGCATCAGCATCGCCGACCGGACGACATCAAACAATATCTGGAACATCTCGACAGTACGGAGCGGGATCGCTATCAGAAACCGTCTGAGGTGGTAGACGCGCTCAAATTGAAACCGGGCATGGCAATCGCGGATCTCGGCTCCGGGTCAGGCTACTTCACCCGCCGCTTCATCGAGGCTGTCACCGAGACTGGGATGGTCTATGCCGTGGATGTCGAACCGGAAATGCTGGCCTATGCCAAAGAGAGCGTCATCCACATGCATACCGCCTACACGGCCGAGTTCATCCTCGCACAGCCGGATAATCCCAAGCTGCCGTTCGCATCCGTCGATCTCCTCTTCGTCTGCAACACCATCCATCATCTTGAGGACCGATCGAAATACTTCCGCGACCTCCGATCATCGTTAAAACCCGGAGCACGCATCGCCATCATCGACTTCTACCCCGACGAACGATCCGGCGACCTCGGATTCCCGAAGCACCATCTCGTCCCGCGAGACACCATCGTCCAGGAAATGACCGCAGCGGGATACCAGCTCGCCCGCGAGCACAGCTTTTTGACGAAACAGTACTTTCTGGAATTTGTGGCGAAATAGTTAGCGGGAGAGACAAGACTGTCCTTTCAGAATAGAAGATAAACTCGAATAACTGAATTGGGTTCGCATGGTTAGACAGTTGAAGTTAGTGATAGACCCGCCCAGCTCGTAAAAGTAGAATATCCCCCTCTTTTCCCTTGCCGTTCGTCCATGGCCACTAGGAGCTTCTTAATATGAGTAGCGATTCAGATTTCACATCGATCGGAACTCAGGTTGACGACATTGACGTTCGGCTAAGCTATAAGATCGTTGAGCTATTCTCCGAAGGACTTTATGCGAGTCCTAACAAGGCTGTCGAAGAGTTAGTGGCAAATTCCTTCGACGCCGGAGCCAAGAAGGTTGCAGTCCTGCTCCCAGAAGACTTCCATGCTCAAGGAGCCACAATTGTTGTGCTCGATGATGGCGAGGGTATGGATGGAGGTGGACTTAAACAGCACTGGCTAATTGGTATCAGTAACAAGCGAAAGCTATCCACACTGCCGAAAGGTCGAAATCAGATTGGCAAGTTCGGCATTGGGAAGCTCGCGACTTACGTTCTCGCAAATCGCCTAACTCACATTTGCAAGAAAGACGGAAAATACTACTCGACCTCGATGGACTACCAACGAATCGACAGGCGAGTTGAAGAAGGGGTCGAGCCTAAAACACCTATCAAGATTGATCTCCGGGAGCTGACCGAAGATCAAGCTCAAGAGGCCCTTGCTGCTTGGACAGGCACGGTCGCATTCAAGAAGAGTGGTTTCAAATTGTTCGGCAAGACAGGTACGCCATCTTGGACATTCGCCATTCTGTCCAGTCTGAAGGAAAAAGTTCACGAAATCCGCCGAGGCACCCTAGAGTGGGTACTGCGCACAGCCCTACCCCTTCGCGACGATTTTTCTATTTACCTCGATGGCGTTGGGCTTGAGCCAAGCAAATCAGGAAAAGGACGAATCAGGAAATGGGTTCTCGGGAAAGATATCAAAGAACTTCCTAAGCCAGCCCCTGATGAGGTCGAAGCGCGCGAAGACGAGAACCAACCTTCAGATTCCGAGAAACGTTTTGGGTTCGATCATCCAGCTCTTGGACGCATTACAGGCTATGCGGAGACCTATAAGGATTTGCTCACAGGAAAATCCGATGAGTGGGGCCGCAGTAACGGCTTCTTCGTTTATGTCCTTGGCCGATTAATTAATGTGGTGGACGGTCACTTTGGAATTAGGCCTGATGAACTTCGACACGGTACGTTTGGCCGAATCCGGGTGGTCATCAGTATGGATGGTCTGGACGGATTCCTTCAGTCGGATCGGGAGCGTATCAGAGAAGGGCCAATCCTTGCAGATGCTCAGAACATTCTGCGGGGAATATTTAACTATATTCGTCCGTCTCTTGAAAAACATGATGCAGATGAAGACTCTGCTACGAAACTTGCTCGCAAACTGGGGGGAAGTCCAGCAAGTCTGGCACGCCGGCCAATAATTGAGTTGGCCCGAGCTGTCGTGGACGGCAAAGTAAAGTCTCGGTATCTCAGTTTTCCGCTCACAACTACCAAAACTGAGCGAGAAAATCTTATCGAAGCTTTAGAGGTAAGGGCAGAAGCTCC
>CAZEHM010000049.1:0-21464 GCA_964512025.1 uncultured Nitrospira sp.
AACCAGAGAGTGAATAATGCTTTCCCGATGCACCATGACCTCGATGCGGGTCTCCGGAATATCGAACAGCCAGCGGGCTTCGACGACTTCAAGCCCTTTGTTCATCAGTGTGGCAGAGTCGATCGTAATCTTTGAACCCATTTTCCAGTTGGGGTGTTTGAGAGCCCGTTCCGGCGTGACGTGCTGCAACTCATCTTTCGCCATGGTCCAGAGTGCTCCACCGGAGGCGGTGAGGATCAACCGGCGGACGTCTTCGAGGCGATGCCCTTCCAGCGATTGGAAAATGGCGCTGTGTTCGCTGTCGACCGGGAAAATCCGGACACCGTGTTTGAGGGCTTCTTCCTGCATCAGCTTACCTGCCATGACCATCGGTTCTTTGTTGGCCAGGGCGATATGTTTGCCTGAACGGATCGCCGTGAGGGTGGGTACGAGTCCGGCGGCTCCGACAATGGCGGAGATCACCAGTTCGGCTTCCGGCAATGAAGCGACCTGGGCGATGCCGGCTTCACCCGAGAGAATCTCGACCGGCAGGCCCGCGCAGCGCTGCCGCAACGCTGCGGCAGCTGTTTCCTGCGACACGGCGACCACACGCGGGGCGAACGCGCGGATCTGCTCTTCCAGCTTGTCGATATTATTGCCGGCGGTGAGCCCGGCCACGCGAAACTCCCCGGGGAATCGCTGAACGATGTCGAGGGTGTTTGTGCCGATCGACCCGGTGGAGCCCAGAATGATAATGGTCTTCATAATGTCTCCTGCTAAGGAAGCGGCGAAAAGCCGCAGACTAATGTTGCATAGTAGTAGAAGGTGGGGGCGGTGAACAAGAGACTGTCCAAACGGTCGAGCATGCCTCCGTGGCCGGGAAGAATTCCGCCGGAATCTTTCACTCCGACCGCGCGTTTCATCACCGATTCGCACAAATCGCCGACGAGGCCTGTGCCGGTCATCAGCAGGCCCAGTACCAGCGCGTGCAGCATGGTCAATTGCGGGATGAGCCAGATCTGCGTCAGGAGGGCGGCCGCCAGAGCCAGGGCCAATCCTCCTGCCAGGCCTTCAATGGATTTCTTGGGACTGATCGACGGAGCCAGCGGGTGGCGTCCCCAGAGGGTTCCTGCGTAGTAGGCGCCGATGTCGCTGGCCCAGGTGACCACGGCGATAAAGACAATCAACCATTCGCCGGATGGAAGGGCGCGTGTCGAAACCAGGGTGCTGAGTGTGAGTCCGATGTAGAGGGGGCCGAACAGGGCAACCGCCGCATCGTGAAAGCGGGACGTGATGACCTGTGAGGACCAGAGCATCGCCAGCAGCACGCAGGCGAGACCCGGCAAAAGGATTGTGTCTGTCGGAAGGGTCCAATGGGGGCGGACGATCAAGAGCGCCGTAAGTCCGAGTGCGAGCCCGGTCAATGCCGGATTGCGACGATCGCCGAAGCCCATGCGTGTGAGCTCAAGGAGGGCGATGGCTGCGCCGGTGAGGACTAACAGCGTCAAGCCCCAGGGAGGCAGATAGCGAATGATGGCATAGACGATGGGAATGCCGATGAGCGCGGTGTAGACACGCCGGACATCGAAACGGCGAGCCGGTGTGGAAACAGGCGCAACCGGAGCTGCTGCCCGGTTGCCACGCACATCTACTGGGCTGAGGTTGTCCACGTGATCTTAAGAGGACACGGTGCTCAGGACCCGGCCAAACCGGCGTTCGCGCCGTTGGTATTCGATCAACGCAAGCAGGAATTCACGTCGCCGAAAGTCGGGCCAGGGCGTTGAGGTGAAGTAGAGCTCGGTATAGGCCAGTTGCCAGAGGAGGAAGTTGCTGATACGGGTTTCCCCGCTGGTTCGAATCAGCAGGTCGGGGTCAGGCAGCGGGTGCGTATAAAGATAGCGAGCGACGAGCGCTTCGTCGACCTGGTCGGGCCGGATCGTTCCCGCCTGTGCATCCTTCAGGACTCCGCGAACGGCGTCGACGATCTCGGTTCGTCCTCCGTAACTGAGCGCCACGGTCAGATGCAGTTTGCTCAGATGCGCGGTCTCCTGCTCGGTTGTGCGGACCCAGCGCTGGGCGCTTTCGGGAAGCGCCTCGAGCCGGCCGATCGCGCGGAAGCGAACGCCTTGTTCGATCAGGCTGGCGCGCTCGGTCGAGAGGTAATGTTCCAGGAGGCCCATCAGGGCGGAAATCTCTTGTGTCGGCCGATTCCAATTCTCCTGTGAGAATGCGTAAATAGTCAGGTGCCGGATACCCAGTTCGAGTGAGAGGGTGATCATCTCGCGGACGGAATTGATGCCCTCCCGATGACCGGCGATACGGGGCAGGCTTCGAAGTTCGGCCCAGCGCCCGTTCCCATCCATAATGACGGCGACGTGTTTCGGCAGAAGGTCCGATTCCAGTTTCATCGTCAATTCCTGCTCGGAAAGGTGTTCGAGGCTGGATGAGGAGGGTGTCCGTGGCATGAGACGTGAGTCGATTTCCTTTCCGTGAAGACTCAATGGCAGGTGTCCAAAGTCTACTGACGAGGGTAGGCAATGTCAAACGCTATTTAGTAAAAGCCCTTGGTCTGTCAATAGTTAAGATGCGTTGCATTGCGGCTGCGGAAATGAATCGGCTATACTCCGCGCTTGTTCCAGTCCAGAAACAAAGAGGCGTGATTGATGGCTGATTCCGGACAGCTCGCAAAATTCGGCATGACGGATCTGGAAGTGTTCCATGCCCTCGACCGGCTCAATGTCCGGGATGTGGATTATGCGGACCTCTACTTCGAATCGCGGGTGTCAGAGTCTGTCTCCATGGAGGAGGGGATCGTCAAGCGCGCGGCGAAGAGCATTTCCCAGGGAGTCGGGGTGCGGGCGACCGCCGGAGAAAAAACCGGGTTTGCCTACTCGGACGAGCTGACCAGAAAAGACTTGGAAATCGCCGCGGATACGGCTCGCTATATCGCGAACTCCCCCAAAGGCGACCGGAGTCTGCCCGTGCCGACACAACGGCGGCCGACGCGGGATCTCTATCCCCTCGAACGGGCGAAGGCTGAGGTGGCGACGGCCGATCGGGTGGCTCTGCTAAACGCGATCGATGCCGAGGCCCGGCGGTACGATCCGCGCATCACCAATGTGCTGGCCTCGTTTAATACGGAATATAAGGTGGTCGCCGTGGCGACGTCCGATGGCACGCTGATCGGAGACGTGCAACCGCTGTCCCGGCTTCAAGTCACCTGCATTGCCGAAGAAAACGGCAACCGGCAGGTGGGGTCGTTCGGCGGGGGCGGGCGGGTCGGATTCGAGTTCTATCAGGAGGAGAGCCGCTATCTGGGTTATGCCCGGGAAGCGGCGCGCGAGGCAATTCTGAATCTCTCTGCGGTGGATGCGCCGGCAGGAGTGATGCCGGTGGTGCTCGGCGGCGGATGGCCGGGTATTTTGCTGCATGAGGCGATCGGCCACGGATTGGAGTCGGACTTCAACCGGAAGAAGACGTCGGCCTTTTCCAGCTTGATCGGCAAGCGCGTGGCCTCCGATGTCTGCACCATCGTGGATGACGGCACGCTGCCGTTTCGCCGCGGGTCGCTCAATATGGACGACGAAGGGACGCCCACCGGTCGGACGGTGTTGATCGAGAAGGGGATTCTTCGCGGGTACATCACGGACAAACTCAACGCGCGATTGATGGGCATTCCGTTGACCGGTAACGGACGGCGGGAAAGCTATCAAAGCATCGTGCTCCCCCGGATGACGAATACCTTTATGCTGGCCGGTGAATCGGATCCGGAGGACATTCTCAAGTCGGTCAAGCGCGGCCTCTATGCCGTGTCTTTTGGCGGCGGGCAGGTGGATATCACCAGCGGGAAGTTTGTGTTCTCGGCGAGCGAAGCCTATTTGATCGAGGACGGGAAGATCACCAAGCCGGTCAAAGGGGCGACGCTGATCGGGAACGGTCCGGAGATCCTGACGAAGGTGTCGATGGTCGGACATGATCTGAAGCTGGATAACGGAATCGGTACCTGTGGCAAGGATGGACAGTCGGTGCCGGTCGGGGTGGGATTGCCGACCATCAAGATCGACGAAATCACCGTCGGCGGGACGCAGCGATAACATGAAGAATGTACCGCAACAGACCGACGGGTATGCGCAATTGGCTGCGGATGTGCTCGCCCGTGCCAAACAGTGCGGGGCGACGGAAGCCGACATCGTGGTCGCCGACGGGGAAACATTTTCCGTCCAGGTGCGCGTCGGCGTCGTCGATCGCTTGAGCAAGGCCCGCGAGAAGCGGTTGGGATTGCGTGTGTTTGTCGGGAAACGGTCCGCGACGACCTCGACCTCCGATTTTTCGATCGACTCATTGCATCGGCTGGTTGATGAGACCTGCACGCTGGCGAAGGCGGTCGTGCCGGACGAGGTGTCGGGGCTGCCCGAGGCGTCACAGATGGCGACCGACTGGCCGGATCTGGACCTCTATGACAGCACCAGGCTCGGGACCGATCAGCAGATCGATCTGGCAAAGCGGGCGTAGTCCGCGGCCTTGTCGGCCGACCCCCGCATGACGAATTCGGAGGGCGGCGATTTCGATTCGTCGTCGGGCCGAGTCGTGCTGGCGAACAGCCATGGATTTGTCGGCGAGTACCGCAGCTCGAGCTTTTCTATTTCGGTCTCTCCCATCGCCACGGATACCGCCACCGGCGGGATGCAGCGGGATGCCTGGTATGAGGTGCAGCGCAAATTCAGCCGGATGGCGTCTCCCGAGTCGATCGGCCAGGAGGCGGCGCGTCGCACCTTACGTCGTCTCGGCGCACGCAAGGTGTCCACCAAGCGGGTGCCGGTGATTTTCGACCAGGACACGGCCGGCAGTCTCCTCGGCAATCTCTGCAGCGCCATCTCAGGCTATTCGCTCTACAAACGAGCCTCATTTCTCTTGGATCAACTCGGCAATCGTATCGCGTCCGAGCATTTGACGATCTATGATGACGGGCGTATGGACGGCGGACTCGGTTCCCGTCCGTTCGACGGCGAAGGACTGGCCACGCGCAAAAATACGATCGTCGAACGTGGTGTACTGAAAAGTTATCTGCTCGATTCGTATTCCGGCAGGAAGTTGGGCTTGCCGTCGACGGGAAATGCGTCGCGGAGCGTGGGCGAGAGTCCGTCGGTCGGCCCCACGAATTTCTATCTGGTTCCCGGCACGAAGACGGCGCAGGAGATGATCGGATCGGTCAAGGAAGGACTGTATGTGACCGAGCTGATCGGATTCGGGATCAATATGGTGACCGGAGATTACTCCCGCGGGGCCTGCGGATTCTGGATTGAAAACGGAGAGCTCGCCTATCCCGTCGAAGAGATCACAATCGCCGGCAACCTCAAGCAGATGTTCACCGACATTGAAACGGTGGGAAGCGACCTGGTATTTCGTGGCCGGGTTGCAAGTCCGAGCCTGAAGTTAGGCGAATTGATGGTGGCGGGAAATTAGGATGATGAGGAGGGAACAGGCCATGCGATCTCTTATACGGGGCCTGATGATTCTGGCGGCACTGACGCTTGCTGACGCAAGTTTTGCCGTGGAATTTTCGCTGACGAGTCCGACGATCAAGGATCACAGCACGATCGGCAATGACCATGTGTTCAACGGGTTTGGCTGCACGGGTCAGAATGTCTCTCCGCATCTGCAGTGGGAGCATGCGCCCAAGGATACCAAGAGCTTTGCCCTGACGGTCTATGATCCCGACGCCCCGACCGGCAGCGGCTGGTGGCACTGGGTCATGTTCAACATCGCCCCGACGGTGGCTTCGCTACCGGCAGGGGCCGGCAAGCCGGACAGTCCGTCCGCCCCGCAGGGGAGCATTCAAAGCATGACGGATTTCGGCCAGCCCGGGTATGGCGGGCCTTGTCCTCCCCCAGGCGACAAGCCGCACCGGTATATTTTTACGCTGTACGCGTTGAAGGTGGATCAGCTCCCGCTCAAGCAGGAGGCTTCGGGCGCGATGGTCGGCTACTATCTGAAGCAGAATGCGCTGGCGAAAACCTCATTTACGGCCATGTACGGCCGGTAAACACGTAGACATGGCAGGCGGGATCACGACGGTTTGTGTGAAGGGATAACAGATGGCGCTTGATGTTGAATTGGGAAAGAAAATGTTGCAGCTGATTACGTCGCGCTATGACGATCGGCATTGGCGGAAGAAGATCGAGAAGACATTGAGCCTGCCGCAATCCGGTGTCGCCGACCCGATTCAGCAGCAGTTGTTCATGTACTTGAAAATCGGACTCAAGGCCTACAAGTCCCGCCGCGCCGATCCCGATGCCTGGATCATCGGCGGCTACGCGACGAAGGAAGTCATCGATCGCGCGAAATTTCAGCCCCAGCTCGTCGGTCCCGAGGTGAAGAAAGAGGACGTCGCGTTTCTCGGCACCGATCCCGGCGACGACGTGACCGAGGGCTGGTGGGATGAGATGCTGGTCCAATGGTTCGATGTGCCGGAAGAAGAGAAGCCGGCCGAAGGCGAAGAAGCCGAAAAGGATGAGACTGCCGAGTCCGCCGCCACGACAGAGGGACAATCCTCCAAGGCATAGTCGGAGCTTGGCAAGGTCCCTGCGATCGGCTCGAACGGAAAGGCGTTAGAACAGATCCATCTGAGTCGGGTGCGGCGGGTCGATCTGCAGGGTCGGCGCTCCTGGTGACGTGGTCGATGCCGGTGCAGACGGTTTGGTGTTCCGGTCGAGAAACTCCTTCAGCTTCTTGAAATCCGCTTTCAACGTGTCGAGCAGTCCGCCCTGGTGTAGGGCTGCAGCCGGGTGGAGCAGCGGGAAGAGCACAAAGTCTTTCATGTAGAAAGCCTGCGCTTTGACCTTCGTAATGCCGACTTTCCGTTCCAGCAGCGTTTGCGTCGCCCAGTTGCCCAACGTGCAGACCAGCTTCGGTCGAATCAACTGAATTTGCTGCAGGAGGAAGGGCTTGCAGGTCTCGACTTCGTCCGGCTCTGGATCGCGATTTTCAGGCGGTCGGCATTTGATGACGTTGGCGATGTAGATATCTTCGCGTGAGAGATTGGCCGATTGCAGCAGGTCGTTCAGGATCTTTCCCGCCGCACCGACAAACGGCTCACCCTTCAGGTCCTCATTCGCTCCCGGCGCTTCTCCTACGAACATGATGCTGGCATGCGGGTTTCCCACGCCGAAGACGACTTGGCTGCGCCCCAGCTTGGCCAGCTTGCAGCGCTGGCAGTTATGCAGAGACTTGGCGAGATCCTGAAGTGGAGTTGTGGTCATGGTCGCATCGCAGCCGATTGATGACGGTATCTTAGAAATGCCGTCGCTGCTTGTCAATGAGTCAGAGTTACGCAGGAGGAACAGGTCGCCGCGCTATTCCACCCGATAACCTTTGGCCGCCAGGCAGGTATCGCGCATGGCGTTGATGGTCGAGAGGCCGTGCAGCGCGCGGGCATGGTCGGCGGGGCTCTGAGGTCCCGCGCCGAAGGGGAAGGGCGAACTCTGGCTGTAAAAATGTTGTTCGTTGGCCAGCCGGGATTTGTATTCGCACTCCATATAGTCCCGTTCCACCTCGGCCCGGTTATATCCTGACGGATGGCCGCCGCGGTCATAGGGGCTCTGGACGCAGCCGAAGAGTCCGTAGAGAAGGATTCCGATGGTCATGGTGAGGATGCGGCGTTGCGACATGTCTTACACCTACCAGCTGAACAGCCGATGGTCAAGCTGATGGGCCTGCGATGATCTTCAGGCATTGGTGCGCGCTGACGACGGCGCTCTCACTATTGCCCGGCCAGCCGGTGTCGGTCCATGAGCCCGCGACCAGTAGGTTTTGCACAGGGCTTTGCTGAATCGGGCGGAGTATTGCGGTGCCGGCCTTGAGCGAGAGTGCCGCACGTGATCGCCGATGGATTGTGGCCGGGAGCAGTTCCGATGTCCGGAGTGTAGGGGGCAGGCGTTGTAATTCCTGCTTGGCCTGGTTGATGAGGTCGGTGTCGGTTCTTTCAGTAAACGGCAGATCTCCGGCGGCCGACAACTCATACAAGACGGTTCCCGAATCGGCAGCCGACATGGCGATTGATTGGAATGTATGTCCTGACAACAGGACGAGGCGGGCTGTGGTCGCCGGCGCCGATGCGGTCAGTTGTACGGAGACTCCGGGGAGATCTGTCAGTTCGCTCAGCTGCGAGAAGTATCCATATCTGGTGAGCAGCCGGTCCGGGAGGAGTTTCAGGAGCGCGTGGTGAGGCAGACCGGATAAGAACCAGGTCGCGCTGATCGTCTGCCCGTCACACAGGCGGAGGTGGTCGATGCGATGCTGGCCGAATTGAATGTGGGGGAGGTCGGTTTGCGGGAGGATGCGGGCGCCTGATTCTGTCACGGCGGTTCGTAACGCTTTGTGCAGGCGCATGAAGACCGGGGGGCCGAGTCTGGTGCATTGGGCCGCGCGCGCATCGGTGAGGAACGGCGGCGCCAGGATTCGTGCGCAGGAGGCGGCCGAGAGATCGGTCAGTGTATTGCCCGTGAGGAAACGGACCAGAGGCGACCAGATGTTGTCGCGCGCGGATTGGCTTTGTCCGATCGATGCCAGCCAGGCGTCGGCTGTGCGCTGGTCGAGGGTGGTCGGGACAGAGGCCTCCTGTTCCCAGATTCGTTCGAGGTAGGAGAGAAGCTGCCAGCGGTCGTTCCAGGAGAGGCCGCGAAATCGAACCAGTCCGGCAATCCAATGGAGCGATCCGGGAAGCGTCGTCGGCCTGTAGGAGACGATGCGCCCGTCGGACAGGCTGAATTCAAGCGGGATTGACGGCTCCAGTGCGGCGGCGTGTAAGCCCGGCAGGGAACGGAGTAAGGCATGGGTTTCGGTATGGCAGCCAAGAATATGCTCAGTCGCAGAGAGGTCGTCCGTCCAGGCGGGGTGGTCGATGAGCGTCAGGGGATATCCGCGCCGGGCAAGCTCGTAGGCTGCGGTCAGGCTGGCGAGCGTGGTGCCGAGGATAACGACGGACTCTGGGCGTGCAGCGGTCACGAGAATCGGGAGCGAAGCCAGATTCCTGCGGCAATCGCCAGGCGGTGACTGGTTGACAGGCGAATGCGGGGTCCGAACACCTGATAGTCGGACGCTTCGATCTTCTTTAAGATCCGGGAGTAAATTCCGCGCATGATCTCGGCAACTGTCAGGGCGCGGCGCTCATGCGGCGGGAGGGCCATCAGTGCGGCGCGGGCTTTATCGTAGTACTGGCGGGCCCGGGCGGCTTCGTGTTGCATCAGTTTGCGGAATTCCGGCGAATAGGTCTGCTGCCGCAGGGCTTTTTCCGAATACTTGCAGGCGTGGAGATCTTCGAGCGGGAGATAGATGCGGTTTTGCGCCGCATCGGTGCCCACGTCCCGGAGAATGTTGGTGAGCTGGAACGCCATGCCGAGGTCGACGGCGTAGTCCTGCGCCCGGGCGGACGTCGCACCGAAGATGTGCAGGCAGATGAGCCCCACGACGGACGCGACACGATAGCAGTAAGATGACAGCTCGTTGAAGGTGACGTAGCGGTTGTTGTGCAGATCCATCTCCACGCCCTTGATCAACTCTTCGAAGTAGACTTTGGGAATCGAGAGGGCCTTCACATGATGGGCCAGACTGATCGTGATCGGCCACGTCGGCGTGCCGTGATAGGCGGCGTCCAGTTCCGCGCGCCACCGGGCCAGTTCCTCCTGCGGCTGACTGCCGGGGGGCGGTTCATCCACCGCACTGTCGACGGCTTTGCAGAACGCGTAGACGGTGTACATGGCACTGCGGCGCGCCTCGGGCAGAAAGAGAAAGGAATAGTAAAAGTTGCTGCCGCTCGCTTTGGTGAGCGCGGTGCAATGGGCTTGAGCTTCATCGACGGTCATGCGCGGGACTCCACGGATGGCAAAGGGGTTGTCAGGCGGACGGCCTGTGCAGGGTTCAGGGGACGCGACGGCATCGGGTGAAACAGCGCGGCGAGTAATTCCACTCCATCAACGAGACGGGGGCCGGGACGGCTGAAATAGGAGTTGGCATCGACGACATAGATTTCCGGCCGGCGGGAGAGCATCGCCGGCCATGGCGTCCCGGTTTGTTCAAGACGGTCGAGTTCATCCATGGTTCGCTGAACGGAATATCCGCAGGGCATGAGGAGAATGACATCCGGGTCGGCCCCGGCGATTTCCTGCCACGTCGTTTCACGCGAGGGCTGACCGTGACGGCCAAGGACATCTTCCCCGCCCGCCAGCGCTACCATCTCGGGGATCCAATGTCCGGCGAGATACAGCGGGTCCAGCCATTCCAGGCAGACCACCCGACGGCGGGTCGCCGGCCTGGCAGCGGACACCCGGTCGAGTCTTGTCCGGAGCGAGTGGAGCAACGCCAGGCCGCGGTCGTCCGCTCCGACGGCGTCCGCAATGCGTTCAACATCGATCAGCACGTGTTCCAGCGAGGTCGGGTTCAGCGTCACCAGTCGGGGCGTGAAGTTGAGCGATGCGATGGCCTGCGTCAACTGGTCCGGGGTGACCGCACAGACAGGACAGAGATCCTGCGTGAGGATCACATCTGGTCGAGCCTCGATAAATCGCCGCTCGTTGAGACGGTAGAGCTGCCGGCCGGCATTCACGAGTTGTTTGACGGCGCGATCGATCGCGTCGCTTGAGAGCGCGTGCTGATCGATCGCCGGCTCAACGACGGAAGGGACGTGGCGGATGGATTCCGGATAGTCACATTCGTGGCTGACCGCTACCAGCCGGTCTGCCAGATCGAGCGCGGCGACGACTTCTGTGGCTCCGGGGACCAGCGAGCAGATCCGCATTACGATGTCATCCTCATGCACCGGACCAGAGGCGGGTTTGCAGTTCGGCCAGGCTGGTGTCGGCCAGGCTGTGAGTGATGGCATGAGCTTCATGGAGATCTTGCGTGGTGTGGGTATTGGCGACGGCCAGCACTTTCATGCCGGCGGATTTCGCCGAACGAATACCGGGAAGGGAGTCTTCAATGACCAGGCAGGAGGCCGCATCAAGTTCAAGCGCGGGGCGTTGTTGAATCAGTCCCGCGAGCGCAAACTGAAACGGCTGCGGATCGGGCTTGCCGCGGCTGACGTCTTCCGCACTGGTGATGTGGAGAAACGATTTTCTGATACCGGCCTGTTCGAGAATCAGTTCAATTTCCTGGCGGAGAGCGCCGGAGGCAATGGCCAACGGATAGCGCGCGGCCGCCTCCTGCACAAACTCGCGCACCCCGGGGAAAATCACGAGGTGGTCCTTGACGGAGGCCAGATAGGCGACGGCTTTTTTCGCCATCAGGTCGTGAAGGATCGCAGGGGTAACCGGGCGTTCGTTGGCCTGCAGCGCGGCAAGAAAACATCCGCGATCGTCGAAGCCCAGATAGTTGGCATAGTAGTCCGGCTCGGTCAGTGTGATGCCGATGTCGGCCAGTGTGCGCCGGAGTCCGGCAAAGTGGAGCGGTTCCGTGTCCGCGATGACACCGTCGAAATCAAACAGGATAGCGCGTAAAGTCTTCATCTCCAGTTTCAATCCGGGTTGAGTCTGTTTCAGAATTGGCGGGCCGCATTATAGCACAGAGGGCGGCGATACAATCCTGTATCGCCGCCCTCCCGTGCATCTCTGAACGTATGTGAATCGATTACGGCTTCAGGCGAAGACGCTTTTCAGCGACCCATCCCTTGGCCCCGTCGTCCGTCCGGACGGCGTAAACCCATCCGCTCGGCTGGAGATCTCCGTCAAGAATGGTGAGCCCGGTTCCGGAACGAACGGCCGGACCCGGCTTGGTACCGGCAGCGTCCTGGAATAACGTGAGCATGCCGCCGGCCAGTGCGGGATCGACTGAGACCGTGACACGTTGCCCCTCTCCGAACATCGGCGCGAGGGCCGCGGGTGCAGGCGGAGTTGTCATCGCGGGGCTTGCCGGCATTGCAGGCGGCGCCGGTGTCGCGCCGGGTGCCGCCGGTGTTCCGGCTGGCGCAGGAGCCGAGGCCATCGGCGATACCGGAGACGGAGGCGCGGGTACCGGAGCGCTCGCCTGCGGGGTTGCAGGAACAGGAGCCGGTGCATCTGCTGCCGGTGCCGGTTGTGCGATCGGTGCCGGAGGCACGGGTCTGGCGGCCATCGGCGGCGGCTGTGGGGCCGGCGTTTCTCCGAGCAGCTGATTGACCCAGTCCATCACCATTTCCGGTTCCATGGCCACATAGGCGCCGCCGCCGATGAGGGCTAAGAGCAGGATCCAGAGGACCGGACGTCCGCCTGATTTCTTGGGCGACTTCATGGGCGAAGACGAACGGGTATTCGTCGTTTGTTCTAATTCTTCTTCAGTGAATTCCAAATCCGGTTCCGGTTGGCGGGCAAAGAACAGAGCGGAGAGCGGATTGCCTGCGAACGACGGACCCCCAGCGACTGCGAACATCGGACACCTCCCTGTAGCGATCATCGGCACACGATCATATTCTGTGAAAGTACTTATCACCAAGGTCCGATGGAGTCAATTTTGTGGGGGATTCTCACAAGAGAAATGCGCTTCCGGGTCGACGCCGATGCGTCAGCAGGATTGCTTTTGCGAGCAGGAGAGGACCTGGTCGCCTCGACTTCCCGAGCGAAACACGGTGAGTCCTTTGCACCCGAGGTGATGGGCGAGCCTGAAGGCCTCCGCAACATCGCGGGGTGTTGCCGCAGGGGGGAGGTTGATGGTCTTGGAGACGCCGCTGTCGCTATGACGCTGAAAGGCCGCTTGCATCCGCACATGGTGCGCCGGCGATACGTCGTGGGCGGTGACGAAGAGCTGGCGCAACGAAGCCGGCAGCCGGGTGAGGTGTTGGATGGACGGGCTTTGCTCCAGGTCCCGCTGGAGAGCCGGGAGCGCCAGGCCGTGCGTATCGGCATGCCGCACGAAGGCGGGATGGAGGCTCGAGAGCGTCGTGCCGTCCATCACCGTGCGCACCAGGTGAATGCCATAGAGCGGTTCGATTCCGGCGGAGCAATCCGCGATGATGCTGATGGTACCGGTAGGGGCGATGGTCGTGACGGTGGCGTTGCGCCGGCGCTGTCTGCATGATTGCAGGCGGCTGCCGCGGTACGCCGGGAAAACTCCGCGCTCGTGCGCCAGCCGGGCCGAGGCCTCGTGCGCCTGCGTTTGGATGAATCCCATGAGCTCCTCTGCCACCGCCAAAGCCTCGTTCGAGCTATAGGGAATGCCGAGATGGATCAGCAGATCGGCGAAGCCCATGATACCGAGGCCGATCTTTCTCGTGAGCGCCGTCTGGTCCTTGATGGCCTGCAAGGGGAAATGGGAACGGTCGAGGACGTTGTCGAGGAATCGAACGGCCGTCGGGATGATGCGGTGCAGCCGGTCGTAATCGATCGCGGGTGTCCCCGAGCGGACCGACACGAAGTTGGCGACATTGATCGAGCCGAGGGTGCAGGATTCGTAGGGGAGAAGGGGCTGCTCCCCGCAGGGGTTGGTGGCTTCGATCTCTCCCAGCTGGGGAGTGGGATTCGCCCGGTTGATCGTATCCAGGAAGACCACACCGGGCTCTCCGGATTGCCAGGCAGCCTGCACCAGTCGATCGAAGATAGCCTCGGCTGCCACGCGGCGGACGATCTTGCGCGTGTGAGGGTTGATCAGCGGAAGAGTCCGGCGCTGGTGCACGGCCCGCATGAAGCGGTCGGTGATGCCGACCGACAGATTGAAATTTGTCATTTCTGAGGGATTCTGCTTGAGCGCGATGAATTCGAGAATATCCGGGTGGTCGACCCGCAGAATGCCCATGTTCGCCCCGCGCCGGGTGCCGCCCTGCTTGATGACGTCGGTCGACAGATTGAAGACCCGCATGAACGAGACCGGACCGGACGCGACGCCGTTGGTTGTTGCGACGCGGTCGGCCCGGGGGCGAATCCGGCTGAAGGAGAAGCCGGTGCCGCCGCCCGATTGGTGGATCAACGCCTGAAACTTCACCGCATCGAAAATCGACGCGAGCGCATCTTCAACCGGCAGGACGAAGCAGGCCGACAGTTGCTGCAAGGGCCGCCCCGCGTTCATGAGGGTCGGAGAATTCGGCAGGAAGTCGAGGCGCGCCATGAGGTCGAAGAACTGCCCGGCCAGATGAGGCAGTCGGGTCGGCGCCGGATAATTGCGCTCGGCTCGGGCGATGTCGCGGGCGACCCGCCGGAAGAGCTGCGCCGGCGATTCCGACACGGCGCCTGTGTGGCTTCGTGCCAGATAGCGCTGGGCCAGGACGGTGCAGGCGTTGGCTGAGAGCGGTGCGGGCAAGGATCGTGATCGCGGCGTGGTCATACACTCTATTATAGTCCGTTTCGGGTGAGAGGCGAATCGTGCGGCTGAATTCGAACGGGCCACTTGAATCTCGGACGAACCGTTCGGCAGAATGCGGTTCTCGCTACACCAATGAATGAGTCGTGCCGATGAAATCCTATCGAGAAGAACTCTGGTTCGAAACGAAGACTCGCCGCGCCTATCTCAACATCACCCCTCAGGTCGAAGCCGTCCTTCATGCAAGCGGGGTGAAAGAAGGGCTGGTGTTGGTCAATGCCATGCACATTACGGCCAGCGTCTATATCAATGACGACGAGCCGGGGCTGCTGCGGGACTACGACGACTTTCTGGAGCGGCTGGCGCCGCACGAAGCGGTTTATCGGCATAATGAGACCGGGGAAGACAACGGCGATGCGCATGTCAAACGGCAGTTGATGGGGCGTGAAGTCGTGGTGGCGGTGACGGAAGGGCGGCTGGATTTCGGCCCTTGGGAACAGATTTTCTACGGCGAATTTGACGGCCGTCGCCGCAAGCGCGTGCTGGTGAAAGTGATCGGTGAATGAGGGGGGGCGTATTCGGCCGTGGGCGCCGGACTCGACGGCGCGGGAACTGTCTTCGCCCTTGCTCCTGCGGAGATTCTTTGGCAACATGGACCTGTGCGATGTCGGTGAGCGAGAGTCCTTTTCCGGTTATCTGAGGAGTGTCTGATGTTGGCTTGGTCCCGTCCAGATCCGCTCACCCGCGATCTCATCCATCTGATCAACGCGCGCCGTCACGATCATGGCGATACCGACGCGGCGATCGACACGCTGCAGGCATTTCTAGAGCAGGGGCGCGAGTCGGATCTGTTGACTGTCCTGGCCGCGCTCGATGAAGAAATGGCGGAGTGGCTGTTCGATCTGCTGGCGGAGGCCAGCTGCACCCTGGCGCTGGATGATTCGACGGAGGAGAAGCCGTCGTATGCCACGATGGCGGCGTTGGAACTTCCGCTGCAAGCCAACCTGACGGCTCCACTCAAACTCAAAATCGATCCGATTGCTACGGCGGAGTTGCTGCACCGCCATCTGCGGTTGTCGTCCGGCACGGTGGTGCGGGTCGAGTCCCGACTCTTGACCGATGCGACGCTGGAGCCGCTCAATCTGCAGCTGCTGCATGATCACCTAACCTCCGTTGCCGACTCGGAGCGGACGCAAGCGATCGCGGCGCGCCTCTATCCGCCGGTGGAAAATACGGCGTTCCTCCTCTTTGAAATCATCGGCGCGTCCGATCCGGGTTTGCCGGACTCGTGGGAGGATCGGCATCGGCGGGCGATCCTGGAAGGGCTGGTCGAGCAATGTCCGGAACTCGCCCTCGCGCCGGATACGATCGAGGTGCCGGTGTATGCCGCCTATGCGATGTTCGACGCGCAAAATGCGGTGCGCATTCATCATCTGGCCGATGAGACCGCCGCGGTGTGGCGGGATCTCGATCCGTTGGTCCGGTCGAGGACGGTCGTGCATCTCCATACCCAATGCGGGAACGGTGTCTATATGCCGGTGTGGACCGATCTGTTCGATCCGGAGCTGCCGGAGGAGCACGGGCCGGTCTGGACCTCTCCCGATGTCTGGGTGTTCACAGCCGATCTGCCGATCGAATGGCCCGGAGAAATGCTGACCAATCGATTGCTGGCCGAGGGTTGCACCAGGTTCGAAAATCACATCGTCGAAACGCCCGACAATTAATTTTTCGCCGGACTGTCCTGCCGCGTCGCGCTGCTCAAAATCTCTCCTTTCGGTGCTTTTCTTCAGGCGTTGTCCTATCCTAGCCTGACATCATGTCGAAACCACCGTCCTCTTCCAATCGGCTTGCGGCAATTCTCGTGACTCTGGCCGGCCTGGGGCTTGTCTGGGGGCTGGTCTGGGCCAATATGCCGGCGAATGAGCAGTTTCAATCGTCCGGTGTCTCGTCCCGGTCCAAGAAGGCTGACCCTCCGACGCCTGAGCTGGATCTCAGTATTCCCGGTGTCCCCTCTCCGGATGCGCCGGGATCGCATCGTGTCGTGATCAATGGAACAGAGGTTACTCCTGACGAGCAGAAGACGGGCGAGGCGGGCGGCATCGTGGATCTTCGCACAAAGCAGATCGTGGAGATGAAATGCGAGGTTGAATTGCAGCAGGTCTGCCCCGATAGTCTGCAGGGGGAGAATCGTCAGCGGTGCATGGCGCAGCGGGTCAAGCAGTTTTCCGCGCCCTGTCAGTCGTTGGTCCGCCAGCGGCTGGTGCGGTTCAAAGAGCAGTCCGGACATGCGCTGGCCTGTGCGGACGATGTAAAACGATTCTGTCGCGATGTGCAGCCGGGGGACGGGCAGATGTTGCAGTGCCTGCAGGACCATGCGCAGGACGTGTCGGACGGGTGTTATGCGACGCTGCCCAAGGGCGCCCTCACTCTCAGAAACTGACTCCGTTCGTTTGTTCTCTCCTCTCCGGATCTTTTCTTCAGCAGACAGGTTCAAGCGGCATCAGCCGGATGCAGGGATCGCCGGTGCTGCCGGCCCGGCATTGTCCGGTCTGGGCGGCGCTGTTACATGGCCATGCGTTGGCGGACGCGATGCCACATGGTCTGTTCGGGAGCGTCATGAACAGCCAGGGTCACGACGGTGATATTGTCTTCACCGCCCGCGTCATTGGCGAGCGTGATGAGATGCTGCGCGGTCTCGCTCATGTCGTCGGTCCGTGTGAGGGAGTGGAGAATCGCTCCCGCATCGACCCCTCGTGTCAGGCCATCGGAGCAGAGCAGCAGCACGTCGCCGGTGTGTAATTCGATTTCGCCGACAGTCACGTCGACATCCGGTTGAACGCCGACCGCGCGGGTGACCATGTTGCGCCGCGGCGACCGTTCGGCCTCTTCTTCGGTCATCAGCCCCGAGCGGACCTGTTCGGCCACCCACGAATGATCGGCCGTCAGCGGCCGGATCTCCTGCGCACGGATCAGATACAAGCGGCTGTCGCCGACATGGGCGAAGGACAGCAGTCGATCCGTCAGCAGCATGGCAACCACCGTCGTACCCATTCCGGCCCATTCCGGCCGTTTGCCGGCCTGCGCATAGATGACACGATTCGCGTCGCGAACGGCGCTGGCGAGGCGGTTGGTGGGAGCGGCGACACGTACGGACACCGGACCGATGAGGGGGCGATCGGGTTGTTGTGACGCCGCGTTGATGTGCCGGTGGATCGTGTCGATGGCGAGCGCGCTGGCGACTTCGCCGGCGTTGCTGCCGCCCATGCCGTCGCAGACGGCAAAGAGCCCCAGCGTGGCATCCGTGCAGTAGCGGTCTTCGTTGTGCGCCCGTTTGCGGCCGACATCCGATTGTGCGCCGAACGTGATGCGGAAGGGCATGGTTCCTCGGCTCAGATGGGCTGGCCCTGCAGGCAGGCGCGAAGCTCCTGCGCAAATTCGGCGGCCCGCCGGAATCGCAAGGCCGGATCCTTTTGGAGTGCCTGGTCCAGGATCTGGCGAACGGCCGGGGGGAGATCCGGGCGGAGCAGTTTGATCGACGGATGGGGATTGTGCGCAATCGCGAAGAGCAACGCGGACACGTTGTCCGCCGTGAACGGCGGCCGTCCGCTCAGTAATTCGAACAGCACCACGCCGAGTGAAAACACGTCCGAGCGCCCGTCGACTTTTTTCCCGGCAATCTGTTCCGGCGACATATAGGTAGGCGTGCCGAGCACCACGTTGGTCTGCGTCTTCGACGACGAGGCCATTTTGGCGATGCCGAAATCCATGACCTTCACCGTCTGGTCTTTGGTCACCATGATGTTGGCGGGCTTAATGTCGCGGTGGACGACGCCCTGTTGGTGCGCATAGTCGAGGGCATCCGCGACGCTCGCGAGCACGGGAATGAGTTTGTCGAGCGGCAGGAGGTTGGGCTTGCGCGACCACTGTTTGAGTGTGGTGCCCTCCAACAACTCCATCGCGATATAGCCGAGATCGTGCTCTTCCCCCGCATCGTAAATTGTCACGATGTTGGGGTGTGCCAGACGGCCGGTCGACTCCGCCTCACGGAAAAACCGGGCTTTCACTTCCTGGACCTTGTCCGCATCGTCGATTTCATCCAGATGCATGGTCTTGATCGCCACGAACCGCTGAATGGTGGGATCTTTTCCCATATAGACGACCCCCATGGCGCCGCGTCCGAGTTCCTTCAGGACTTTGTAGCGGCCGAGTGTCGCGGGCGGCGCGCCGTTTGCGGGAGGCGCGGCGGCCACGGCGCGGGCATTGTCGGACGAGTCCGTGCTTTCGCGGGTGTCGTGGCTTTCGCCGGATGTCCGGGCCGCTCGTTTCCGGCTCGGAGGAGGTGCGGTGAAGTAGTGATGAAGGGCATCGAGGTTCAGCAGCCAGGCGACGGTCAACCAGAGCCCGGTGATGATCAGGGCGGCGGCATAGCCGACGCTGTATTGCCGGGTGCCGATTTCGTCGATCAGCGTTTGTCCGGCCACTTGCATCGTTTTGTCCCCGACAATGAGGACGAGGATCGTGGTCAGAGGAAGCACGATGCGACTGACAAAGGTAAACCCGCGTCCGTTGTCGGGCATGTGGCGAAAGGCATGAAACGCGAGGAGCCAGAGTGTGAGGAGGCCGGTGCCTCCCACGACGAGGCGGATCGTTTGTGCCCCTGTCAGCCCAAGGACAGTCAGGGGAAAGCTGTCGGCAAACGGAAGCTTGCTCAGGAGCGGTCCTGCGAAGAGGGCCACGAATGAGACGATGACAAACTGAATGAGCCAGCCGGATGCGTGTGTCATGGATAGGTTCAGTAAGAAGTTGCCCAAAGTCTAACGGATAGGCCCGGGGAGTCAACGAATAGCGGGAATCGCACAGTCCGGGCCGGTTGGGGAGCGGATTAGAGTTTCGCGACGGCGTCCTTGAGTTTCGGAAGCAGATGATCCGGAACATGCAGAGAGCCCTTTCCGGTTCCGACGTCGATATCGGGCTTCGTCAGGCCGTGAAAGTCGCTGCCGCCCGTGACCAGGAGGCCCAATTGCTTGGCCAGGCTCAGGTATTCGCGCGTCTGTCTGGGGGTATGGGTGCTGTAATGGACTTCAACGCCGTCCAGTCCCTGCTCTTTCAACTGACGGGCCAGGTCTGTCAGCGTACCCCCGACCGTCTTAACCCAGGTGGGGTGTGCGAGGACGGCCAGCCCGCCGGCATCCTTGATCCACCGGATGGCATCGACGGGGGAGGGGAGATCGCGAGGGACATAGGCCGGTTTGCCGTCGGCGAGAAAGCGATCGAAGGCTTCCTTGGCGCTCGTCACGACCTTCTTGTCCATGAGGACGCGGGCGATATGCGGGCGTCCGACCGAATCGCTCCCCGCGACCGCCCGCACCTCGTCATACGTGATGTCGATGCCCGCCGCCTGCAGCAGTTCGACGATCTTGGGATTGCGGCGGTGGCGGCTTTCCCGCAGCGTCATCAGGCGTTCGTTGAGTTGCGCATCTTCCCATTTCAGAAAATAACCCAGGACATGCAGTTCCGATTCGCCGTGGCGTGAACTGATTTCAATTCCGGGGATGATCTCGATGCCGAGTTCCTGTCCCGTCGCCATGGCCTCAGGAAGTCCGGTGGTGATGTCGTGATCGGTAATCGCCAGGGCGGAGACGCCTGCCTCATGGGCAAGCCGGACCACTTCCGTCGGTGTCTGGCTGCCGTCCGAATGGGTCGTGTGCAGATGGAGGTCGATGCGGCTCATGTCGAGTGGGCCGATCGCAGAGGCTTTTGAGCCACGAGCTGCGCCGTGTAGGTTGATCGAGGGCCTTCCACGCCGTCGTGCGCGCCTTCATCGTAGTGCAGGACCTGGAGTGTGGACGTCATGCGCAACAGTTCATTGTGCGATAGGCAGAATTCCCATCGGCGCGGGTGTTTGTGATGCGTGTAGTTATCGATGGTAAAGGTCTCATAGATCAACACGCCGCCCGGCTTGAGCGCATCGATGAGAAACGGGAAGAGCGGCCGGTGTAGATAGAAGAAGACCATGACGACATCGTACGTTTCATGGCCGAAACCCGGATCGAACGGCGCCGGCTGCTCCATATCGACCGTTCTGGTTTTGATGCCCGGGATTTTATTCGCAGTAGCGGATGCAGTGAGCTGTGACAAGGCCGCTTCATCGCGGTCGATCGCATCGACGTGATAGCCGCGCGTGGCGAGGAGGAGCGAGTGCCGCCCTCCGCCTGCCGCGACATCTAGAACGTTGCCTTTGGGGAGCCGGTGCGACTGTTCGACCAGAAACGGGGCCGGCTTCGGCTCAATGGAGCTGAGTTGTTGCGCGAGCCTGGTGCGGTCGATCCTGATGCCGACGGAGCGGGTGACCTGGCTGATGGGAGCATGGAGCTTCCGGAGCCAGAGATTCGCCCGCGTGATGGGGAAATCCGCAAACAGCATGGCGAGGAATCGTTCCGCCATGGTTTCTAGTAAGCAGGCTTCCTGTGTCGTGCCGATCTCGACGAGACGCTTGGCAATCTTCGCGTAGTCGATGGTATCCGCGAGATTGTCCGAGTGACCGGCCGGATCGAACGGCGCATCCAATTCCAAATCGACGGCCAGAGGCTGAGGCTTCGCCCGTTCTTCCGCGGTGACGCCGCAGCGCCCACGGAACTCTAATCGCTCAATGATGATGTGTGCTGACATGGTGGGCATTGTCGGGGATCGGATTTCAAAGAGTCAAGGAGGGGCGGGTAGGCTTCGGCTGCCTTTCTTGCTCGCTGCCCGCGCACCGGGGACTTATCGTGTTTCTAAGCTATGGATGGTGCTCGGTCAATGCGCGCAGGGAAGATCGCCCAAACCGCATCTTAGAGGGAGGGGTAAGAGATGGATGTGCTCGTCAGATTTCTCCTGCGTTCACTTGCCGGACTCGTTCCGCCGGGATGCTGAGGGCGGCCAGGAGATAGTCTTTCAGTTCGGTACTGAATGGCTGGCCAGTCAGGGCTCGCCGCATGCACAGCAGCCAGGCGTCGCGTTCTTCGTAACCGATCGGAAATCGTTTGTGCGCGCCGGGAATGCTGATCGGTCCATAGTGTTGCTGAAACAATCTCGGGCCGCCCAGCCAGCCGCTGAGAAAATACGTCAGCTTCTTACGTGACTCGGCGAGATCTTGCGGGTGCATGTTCCGGATGGTTCGGGCTTCGGGCAGCGTGTCCATAATGGCGTAAAACTCGTCCACTAACTTCGTGAGGGCCTCAAGCCCG
>CAZEHM010000050.1:0-14868 GCA_964512025.1 uncultured Nitrospira sp.
GCCTCGGCCATAGCCTGATCAGCATCCGCATCGACATAAATGTGACAGATTCCCGCATCGTGCTTCACGACCGGAATGGTGGCATGCTCGGCGATCGTCTTCATGAGAGACGGACCGCCCCGCGGGATGATGAGGTCGATATATCGATCCTGCTTGAGCAACACCGGTACAAGTTCACGATCCGGGCGGTCGACAAAACTGATGGCGCCGGGAGGAATCCCGGCCTTCTCCGCCGCTTCAGCCAATACGGCAGCAATCGCCGTATTCGAATGAATGGCTTCGCTCCCGCCACGCAACACACAGGCATTGCCGGACTTCAAGCAAAGCGCGGCGGAATCGGCGGTGACGTTCGGACGGGACTCATAGATGATGCCGATCACACCGATCGGCACACGCACCCGGCCTACCTGCATCCCGTTCGGCCGGGTCCACATCTTCGGCATATCCCCCAAGGGATCGGGCAACTTCGCGACTTCTCTGATCCCGGCCGACATGTCGGCAATCCGCTGCTCCGTGAGCCTGAGGCGATCGGCCATCGCAGCTCTGTCGGGTTCAGTACCGAAGGCCTCGACATCCTTTTCATTGGCCTCCATGAGGGCAGCCTTCTTCTCATCCAGGGCATCGGCCATGGCGATCAAGGCATTGTTTTTCACGACGGTGGAGAGCGTGGCCAACCGGCCGGCGGCCTGCCTGGCCCGTGTGACCAGCTCATGCACATAGTCAGGGATAGAGAGCGGCGGGACTTCTTCTACGTCCTTCGTCTCGGGAGCATCAACGGGGGCTAACTCCTGCTGTTCCTCGTCGGAGATCATGCGCATCGCCTTCTCTGTGAAAAAGTGAACGGGCGACAGGATACCGCGCGGGTTTGAAGGGGGTCAAGACACCGGATCGGGCAGTTGTGCAGAGATGCTGCGGACAAGTCTAAGAACGCAGCATCGCCCTTTCTTAGCCACTACCAGCGATATGATCAGGAACAGGGACGCGAAACGTCAGTTTTTGACCGGTGAAGGACTCTGTCCCGTTGAGCCGGCCCCCGGCACAGCCGGCGCCATCGGCTGCGGTGCGGTATTGAGGGCGCTCACCGGCGAAACCAGCCCGCCGAATGACGGATTCGGAAATTGGAACACCCAGTCGTAATAGGAGCCCCGCCCCTCGAAATGCCTCACGGCAGGCGGAAAGTCGTGCTGCCGGATCGGCTTACTTCGGCTTTTGCTCCTCACGCCCATGATGCCCCCGGTCGGCGCACGCACCAGTTCCCACTCACCATGACCGACCGGCTCGGCGTAGACTTTTCGCAAAAACGGCTTCGGCAATCTCGTCAGGTCGGCCAGCGATTGAGGATATACCTCTCCAGGAACCACCCGCCCCGCCTTCATCGCGGCTGAATAGAGCGCCAACGCGTTTTGAATCTCGATCCCTTTAGATAATAAATCGGCCTCAAGTTCCCGCTGCACCATCGTCTTCCATTGGCGCGCCGCCACGGTCATTCCGAGGCCGATCAGCACAATCACAAACATCAATACGACATACGAAAATCCATGCTCGTGCTTGCGAGTATCGAACAGCATCTCTCTCATGGCTGCGGCTGAGGCCCTGCCGTCTCCTCCGTCAACGGAACGGTATGGTCGATATGCGCCTGAAGGTCGCGGAGCGTCACACTCTCCGGAGACACGGACTTCACCACAAGATGCCGCTCCAAATGCTGTCCGGCCCGGCCGACGACCACTTCGTCGTTCTTGGTGAGCACGGCCATATTACGGCTGGCGGCGGAATCGCCCATGCGCACGAACCCTAAATACCGGTATTGCGCCAGCTCAAGAGAAGCCACTTGCTGCTGCAAGGCCTGTTCAGTGGCTTGTTCAGGAATCTGCGCCCCTGCAACATCACCCATCACGGACAATGTGCCGTCCGAACCGGGCACGGCGAAAATATTGCGCGGCGTGGTGAATGTGGCCTCACGCTGCGTGCGCGCCGAGGCAAGCTGTTCCAGATGAACCCGCAATCCTCCCGACGGCGAGGACGGCGACATTACTCGCGCCGATGACACGGCCTTGCCCGAAACATTCGCCAATGGCAGATGAACGGGGTCGGGCATCGCGAGCCATTGCCAGTAGGCCAGTCCGCCCCAGAGCACAACCAGTCCGGTCGCCATCAGTGCTTTACGCTTCGCATCCATCTATTTCGGTCCACTCGGTGCAGGCTTCACAGACTCCCCGCGAAGGTAGGTCGCAATCTTGATATTAAAGGTCAATTGCTGGTCACGAGGGCTTGAAGAGCCCGCCAGTTCCATATCTTCGATAAACAATAACTCTTCGGCTGTTTCCAGATCATAAATAAACCGCCGCAAATCCTCATACTTCCCGGTCATTGAGCCCTGGAGCACCCCTTTACTCGTATTGGCCACCGTCGTCGCCTCGGTCTTGTAGGATAGCGCCGGGAGCGTCACATGATCATGCTTCGCCTCTTCAGATATGCCCAATGCGAGAGGCGCGAAATCCCGCTCGACCGGTAAGACCGCCCAGACCTGACTGACATCCTTCCGTGCTTTCCTCGCCTCTCTATGCTGCACCAGAAGCTGGCGTGCGCGGCCCCATTCGCTTTCCAAGAGCATTCTGCGGTCTTCGACACCCTGCACGCCGATCTTATTCACGGCAATGAGCCCCGCCAGTAACACCAGGGCCAGACCGACCCATGGCAGCAGCGGCGCGTAGGATGCGGACAACATCTGCCGAAGACGTTCCGACATCTAGGCCCCTTCCCGCCGATAGCGCACGGTCACATCGAATTCGACAAGGCCGCTTGGTCCGACCCGATGCTGAGCCAGCACGGGATCTTTGAACTTGGGATGATCCTGAAGCCCGACCGAAAACGCCGTGAGGTCTTCCAGAGTCATCGCCGACCCGGTCAGATGAACCAGGGTCCCCCCCGGCTCTAACCGGACGCTGGTGAGCGCGAGACGCGGAGGAATCGCCTGCTCCAGCCCCGCCAAAAACGCCGTCCAGGAAAAGGTTCGCTTTTCCAAAAGCTGGTTGGCAAGCGCCACTTCCGCAGGCAACTGCTGCATCGCCTGATCGGACAGATCAATTCCCTCCTGGGTTGCCTCGGCCAATAATTGTTGATCCTGCTGCCGTATGCGCGCAAGCTCGGCGCTCATTCTCCAGACTTCCTCATACCCGAGAACGGTCTGGGCAATGCTCCAGACAATCACCATGCAGAGCCCTACGCAACAGGCCATGAGTACCGATCGAACCGGACGAAGATACCACCGATATCGAGTGGCCAGGGAAATCTGGAAATAGCCCCGGCGTCCGACCGTCTGCCCCAGCCGCGCGACGAGACTTCTCATGCCCTCACGCAAGGACGTCAACATGACAAGACTCCTGCCAATGCTGCGAGAGACGCAACCCCTTGGCGGCCATCAGGACTTCCCCATCGGCGCGAGTCGACGTCATCCCAGCCAAGCGTTTCAACGGACAATGCCAGCTGTTCTTCCAGGAGGTCATGCAACGAGACCAGGTCGTCGGCACACAACACCGCGTGCTTGACCGCCACCGTCGGATGGCGCTGTTGACACATTTCCAATGACGCGGCACATTCGTCGGCGATCTTTTGCAAACCGGTGTCGGTCCCGCCCAATGCATCCGCCGTCAACAATTTACACCGGTAGAACAGCAGGCGGCCCCGTTGAAACACCATGGTCGTCAGCGCGCGATCCACTAAGCTCACCCACAGCAGATCTTCATCAGCCCTTCGGCTTCGCCCGGTGATCTTCGCCCATAAATCGAAGAGACGAAGGCTGGTCAGCCCCACATCATGCGGAACGAGTCCGGCGTTTTCACACACCGATTCGTACTGGCTCAAGACGGAGTGATGAATGGCAACGGCCAGGACCGACTGCGGTGATCCCGCCGCACCCGGACCGCCGGGAAACACTTGCGAGACAATCGTCGTGCCAGTGAGGGGGAACAGCTGCTCCTGGCCGAACCGCCAGCGAATCAGCGCCTCGCGCTCCTCGATGCGATCCGGCAGTTGATCCAAATGCAAGACCACGGCACGAACCGCCGCGTCCGGCAGAAGCAACGTCACCGGCCTGGGACGATTCGCCACCACGGTCTGCCCGAGTATCCGCACATCGTGCGACGGTCCTGCAAGCGCTTGAATCTTGGACTCCAGCGTGGAGGGATGCGTCACATTGGGCTCGGCCGGGGACGGCTTGACCATCCCCTCGGGAAGCGGCGACGTCGCGCACCGGTGCCCGCGTCTGCCCCGCCAGCCCCACTGGATCTCCGCCCAGGCCACGGACTCCACGCCGACTTTAAGGCACTGCTGTGGCCGTCCGCTCATCCACCCCCACATCGCCTACCCCTCCTCACTGAATGTCACGCGATTGATCTCGCGAAGCGAGGTCTCACCCTGCAGCACTTTCTTGATCGCCGATTGACGCAGCGTAATCATCCCGTCGGTCACGGCCCGATATCTGATTTCCGACAGCGGCCGCTCCGCCAGAATCATTTCCTTGATCTCATCCGTCAGGTCCAGAAATTCCGTAATGCATTTCCGGCCACGATATCCGGTCCCCATGCAATTCGAGCACCCTTTGCCCTGATAGAAAGGAGTATCCTTATACTGTTCATAGTCGAGACCGGACTCCTCCAACAGCGCTTGCTCGGCCGCGACCGGCACTCGACACGAGGGGCAAAGGATTCGGACCAATCGCTGGGCCAACACGCAATTCAATGCGGCAAGAAAGTTATAGGCATCGATCCCCATCGACGAGAACCGACCGATAACATCAAACACATTGTTCGCATGGACCGTCGTGAGCACCAGATGCCCTGTCAATGCGGACTGAATCGCGATCTGCGCCGTCTCTGCATCGCGAATTTCTCCGACCATGATCTTATCCGGATCGTGACGCAGAATTGACCGGAGGCCTCGTGCAAACGTGAGCCCTTTTTTTTCATTCACCGGTATCTGCACTACCCCGGTCAGTTGATACTCGACGGGATCTTCGATCGTGATCAGCTTGTCGTCAGCCGTATTCATTTCTGAAATCGCGGCATAGAGGGTCGTCGTCTTTCCGCTTCCGGTCGGTCCCGTCACCAAAACCATGCCGTAGGGCCTGACGATCGCACGGCGAAACCGTTTCAAATCTTCAGGATTAAACCCCAGACGCTCCAGGCGGAGAGCCGACACTCCGGTCGTAATCGCTTCCCGGTCCAGAATGCGGATGACGACAGACTCGCCGAACACACTGGGCAGAATGGATACGCGGAAGTCGACGGTCTTCCGGTCAAGCCTCATTCGGAAACTGCCGTCCTGCGGTACGCGCCGTTCCGCAATATCCAGCTCGGACATGACTTTCAGCCGCGACACCAGCGGCGCATGCAGACGAATATCCAGCGGTTCCATGGCTGGGACCAGAATACCGTCCACCCGCAACTTGACCTTCGTGGCCCGATCGGAGGCTTCGATATGAATATCGCTCGCCCGGCGTTGCATGGCGCTGAGCAAAATCGAGTCCAGCAGCTTAACGGCAGGACTCTGATCCTCCGCCGTATGATCGACGGTGAGCACTTCCTCTCCTCGATCATCCTCTTTGACGAGGACCGACCGGTATTCCGCTTCCAGTTCACGGAGGGCCTGACTCGACCCTTCACTCCGCTCGAGCGCCGACAGGATCGCGCTCCGCGAACTGACGACGCGCTCCAACGGCTTGCCGATCAACAATTCCAGTTCATCAAGGCCCAGCACATTCTGTGGATCGGCAATGGCAATGGTCAAAACACCGGCCCGCTCCCCCATCGGCACGAAGGGATGCCGCTGCATGAGCTTCACCGAGATTGATTCATAGAACTGCTGATCCACTCGAAAATCCGTGAGCGGCTCGTAGGGTAGTCCGTACTGCTCGGCGAGGGCCTTGGCCAACTGCTCTTCGGACAGTACTCCTTCGCTCACCAGCGTTTGACCGAGCGCCACGGAAGCGCCACCCAGACGGCGAAGTGCCTGGTCGATCGGTTCCCGCGCAAGGCCATGGCGAATCAACACCTCCGTCAACGTAGGACGGGTCGCGCTACGAGCCACTGTGCACCTCGGGTCTGAAGCTGTCACACCGGCAGTCTTGGGATTCGATCTTCATTCTGTCCTACCCGACCGTTCCGGCCATCTGAAAGACCGGCAGATACATGACGATCACGATCGCTCCGACCAATATTCCCATCACCAGCAGCAACGCCGGCTCAATCCATGTCGTCAGTTGGGATAAACGTGTATCGAGATCCGCCTCATAAAAATCCCCGACGTCCCGCAACATGCTCTCCAACGAACCGGTTTCTTCTCCGACCGACACCATCTCAATGGCCAACTTCGGCAGGATCTGCGGGCGTTCAAGCGCAGCCGCCAATGTGGCCCCATCACGAATCTCGTCTTCCGCTTCGCTCAAACCCGACATCACCCACCGATTGGAGACGGCGCCCCGTGCGATGTGCAACGCTTCCACAAGAGGAGTGCCCCCGGCCAAAATGGTTCCCAGCGTTCTGGTCAATTGCACCGTGTGATGCTTGACCATGACGGGCCCGATCAACGGGAGCGCGAGCACCAATCGGTCGATCGTGAATCGCCCGGTCGGAGTTGCATAATAGGCCCGCAAGGCTAATCCACCCGCGCTGCACAGCAGCAGGGCCGGAATCAATTGCGCTTCGCCATGCTGCACAAAGTCCATCAGCAGTTGCGTCGCCCACGGAAGCGTCGTGGCGCTTTCTCCATAGACTGACACGAAGGTCGGCATGACATAGGTGAGCAAGAAGGCGATGACGCCCACTCCGATCAAGACGAGAAACAGCGGGTAGGACAGCGCTTTCGTGACTTTTTGCCGCAACGCCATCATCAGCTTGAGATAGCCGATGTACCGCTGCAACACCTCGGGAAGATTGCCCGATTGCTCTCCCGCTTTCACCGTCGCGATATACAGTTCAGGGAAATACGCCGGATGTTTGGCTAATGCATCGGATGATGCGGTTCCTCCCCGGATATCCTGCCGCACCTCCCGCAACGCCTGTTGAAACCCCGCGTGCTGCGCACGCTCGATGAGTAACTCCCAGACTCTTAAAACCGGCAATCCTGACTTTACCAGCGCCAGGAATTCCTGGTTGAAGACCAAAAACTCTCCCAGGGGAAGTTTCCCCCAGGAACGGGCCGCGGCAGTGCGTCCAAACCCCGCCGCACCTCGCTGATGCACGGTGAATACCAGCAATCCTTGAGACTCTAACTTTCCACGAATCGCAGTCTCGTCGGCCCCTTCGACCTGCCCGTCGACAATTGAGCCGTCGGACCGAGCAACTCTGTACGTGAAGATGGCCATGAAAAAGTGCCTGCATTCCCCGGGAACCGGGGGTGTGGTTACTCTGACTTATCGAGTGACGGCGTCCCTGACGGGAGGCGACTTGGGAGCCGAAGCGCTTGTCCGATGTGAATGCGATTATCCTTCAATTCATTCGCGACTTTCAGATCCTGAACCGTGGTATGAAATCGCTGGGCAATACTCCACAATGTATCCCCTGGCTTGACGGAAAGGCTGGAGCGCGAACCGTCTTCAGCAACGGCACCGCCCTCTCCATCAACACCCTCATCAGATTGCGCCATCACCGGCGGAACGACCGCCGGATACGGCATCTCGACACTGTGATCGGGCGCGCCCATGTTGACCGGACGCACCGCAGACGGTCGAACCTTCGCCGATGAAAGATTGGCAGGCGCTGCTCCCGTATCTCCGGCCCGATCAGACTGTTTTCCGATTTTCGACAGTTGCTTCTGGAGTTGCTTCAACTGGCTTTGAAGCGCCGCTCCGGTCTGAGCAACCCGCTGGCGTTCCACCCTCGACGACGAGAGTTCCTCACGCTGCAGATCAATCACATGGCGGGCCTCTGTCAACCGCCGCTCCGCCTCTCGAATCCTCCCGTCCAACTGTGCTCGTGCGATCTGGGAATCAGCCAGCTCTTGGCGCCGGGACTCCAGCTCGGAACGAAGCTCAGCGACAGTGCGTTGAGAGTCACGGAGTGAGGTCTTGAGCGTGTCCACCGTGAGCTGAAGATCCGAGACCTCCTGCTCAACAACCGGTTCAAGTGCGCCACATCCGAGGAGTCCAAGAGGCCCCCCCAGCAGCAACAGTGCATACCCGCTCACCCATCGTATGCCCATACATCGGCCCACTTGTTTCATGAGTGCACCGATCGAACTGTCAGCCATGATTCTCATCACCATCGATTGTAGGCGGTCCCGGTTGTTCCGACAAGGTCTGAGCCAGAATACACATCGAAGATTCCACCCTCTGTCGGTTCTGTGATTTCCTGCCACGTGGTTGAAGAATTCGTGAACGGATCCTTGGGAATCGAACGCAGATACCCCGCCACCACAAGGCCCTCCAAACTGGGCGGGTATTTCCCATGGTCGGCACGATGATGGTCTAAGAGTTCCCGCATAGTGAAAAGATCTTGCCGCAACACCGTTTCCCTCGCCTTGATCAACGAAGACTGATACGACGGCACTGCAAGCGTGGCTAGAATTCCAATGATCGAAACCACGATCATCAGCTCAATGAGAGTAAATCCCCTTGCGTCGAGCCCACCCTGTCTACCAATCTCGATACTTCGTTCCATCCAGCGCTATGGCCTCACTTTGCGTCACCACATCATAGACATCCTCGCCGCACCAACCGGACGGTTTCGGACTGTCCTTATAACACCGGAGTATCCAATCGGCTTTCCCTGTGAGCGGATCGATCGGCAATCCTCGCAAATACCGCCGCATCGCTGTCCCGCGAACCGTCGCTTCCTCCCCGGTCAACTTGACTCCGAGCAACGTGTCCAACGTCTTCGGATAGCCATAAATACTGGTCACATCTTTACAGGTTAACTTGTTTTTCAAACAGACGGGCCCGAGCAGCAGATCTCCGTCCCGATTCCACTCCAGCTTAAACGTATCGATGGCCGAGCGAATGGCCCGCAATTGCTGACGCAACTCAATCTCCTGCCGTCGCTGAGCCGTCACCTTACTCAACGGCATCGCAACTGAAGCGAGAATCATGACAATCGTCATCGTGACGAGCAATTCAAGAAGCGTGACCCCTGACTCTCTCACCGCACCCTCACGACTCCTGTCCCTATTTCGGTCGCTTGCGTCGCACTCTCGCGGTCAGCCTCGACAAGTTCAACGCGGACGGGAGAAACTCCTACTGCGGCAGCCTCAAAAATCACTGTGACTGCTCGTGGAGCACGGCTGTCCGGTCTGGACAAACGGAAACTCAATTTCCCGGCATCACCGCCCACAGCCTCGCCTCCGGAAGCCTCGACCAGTTCCGCATCGAGGATCCGCTTGAATTGCAACAAGAGCGGGTCATATTCCAGATGAAACAGGCCGTCACCCGAAGCCCTGAGCCTTTCGTCCACGACCTTAAGCTTCACCTCTTTTCCCATCTGAATGGCCGCATCACCAGGCTGAATGGAAAGCACTGGACCGGCTACCGCAGCTTTCATCAGTGAAGATGAGGTCCCCGTATCACTCTTGGACCGTACGCCATTCGACGAAGACGAACCAAGGCCTGTCTGACTGCCGGAAAGATGGGCGAGGGTTTTCTTCGGAGCGCTGGAAAAGAGGGGAGTTGTGGCGTAGCTGGTTTCCGTTCCCGACCAGAATGCCTGATTGGTTGATCCGGGTGCCAATGGGGACTGCATAATACGGGGAGTGATCGTCAAGATAACTTCCGTCGTCACACGCTCCGTCTTAAATGAACTGAGCCAATTCCCAATAACCGGCAAATCACCGATCCAAGGCATGGTTACGCGGGTCCGACGATCCTCCTCCTGGATCAACCCGCCAAGCACGATGGTTTCACCATCACGCATGTTCAAAGTCGTTTCGGCTGAACGATTGCCGAAACGGAACTGCTGGATCGGCGGAGAAGCCTGCAATGTGACTTGGTCGCCGATACGGATCACTTCGACTTTCATCTTCAACGAAAGTTCGTTGCCCAATCGAATAGACGGCTCGACCGTCAGCTTCACTCCGGTATCTCGAAACTCAATCGACGTAACAGTTGAGGTCGTCGGGACAGCTCCGGTCGCCGCCTGTCCCGGTAAAACATTGGTAGTGGACAACAGAATAGGCTGTTTGTCCCCGATGTTGATTTCGGCTTTTTTGTTGTTCACCACCCGGACTTTGGGGGCGGCCAACGTCTTGGCGTCAGACTCCTGCTTAAAGAAATCAAGCAAGACGCTGGTCGGAAGGCGAAACAGATAGCTGTCAGGTCCAAGACTCGTCAGTTGGCGATAGGTCATTTGCACCGGATCGGCAGCCAGTGTTCCCGTAAACCCGGGAGGGATGAGCCCTGCCCCGGCTTGCTTCGGATAATTCAATCCGTAGGTCTGATTCTTGGTACGGTTGACCTCCAACACTTCAAGATCGAACAACACTTCAGGCTCTTGCCGGTCATTGGCAAGAATAATGCGCTCCGCCAAATCCAGCTTTTCAGGCTGATCACGAATCACAATAGCATTCAGCTGTTCATTGGCATGCATCCGTTTGGAATCAAGCATGCTCTTCAGTAACACCAGCATGTCCTTGGCTTTGGCCGTTGAGAGATAAAACGTCCGGATCATCAGATCCTGATACTGTTCCTGCTTCTGCTTGGTATTCGGACTAATGATAAGCACGCCGGGAGAGACTTGCCTGGAAAAGAGGCTGTTGCTGTTCAACACCAAACTTAACGCATCCTCGAACGGAGTATCCTGGACCCCGATCGAGATCGGATCATTCCGAACATCTTTATCGAAAATCAATGTAAACCCGCCGACCTTCGCTACCCCCTCCAACACTTCTTTGATGCCGGCATTTTTGAATCGCATTGTCACCGGCTGCTTGAGGCGATCCCCGCGCATCGCAGCTTGCTGCTCTTCCGTCAACCGGCTGATGCTTTCCAAAGGATCCTTAAAAGTGGGGTCTAGCTCGGCCGCGCGCGTATACCCTCCCATAGCCTCATCCGTTCGGCCAAGCTGAGCCAACCGTTCCGCTTCGCGAAAATGAGAGCGGGACTCTTTTAACCGGGTTGCTTCCGCAAGACTTGCCTGATGCACGAGACTCGCCGGCTCGATCGTCAGTGCCCGTTTGAATTGCTCGATCGCAAGATCCAACTGCCTTTCTTTAAGAAAGGCCTGGCCACGCTCATGATACATGCCTGCAGCCCGCTCTCTCGCCATCGCATACTTGCTGGTGAGGCCCGGATCGAACGGATCATTTTTCAATGCCTCTTTGTAGGCAAGACTAGCCTCTTCCCAATTCCCAGCGGCCAGATGCTGGTCCCCCCGCTTCGCATCCTGCGAAGCAAGACAGCCTGAGAGAAAAGCAACAGACAAAAGCCATCCAGCGACATGCCAGGATTGGGGCAAGAACCGACCGGCTCGAATTCGTATACTCCGCATCACAACGAGAGCAACCTTTCTCTGCCTATTGAAATACGGCCTTGGAGGATGGAAGTTTGATACCAGACTCGTTGAATTACTTATACTCTATATTGACAAATCAGGAAAGCGCTTACCTATATGCAGTGGATCGAATGCTCTAATGAAGGGGGGACCCTACAAAGCTTTCGGATATCAGCGTCAAGCAAATGGCGAAGAGTTAGAAATGGCCGACTGAGACTGATGCTCCAGTCACCCCTTCAGAGCTAAAGCCTCCAATACTTGATCGAAGCCGGAATCTTCGCAGGATCAAAAATACTCTTCACATCAACTAGAACGCCGCTTTTGTGGTCACGCAAGGGCTTCAATAGTTCTGCGAGTCCCATCTCCAGGAAACTCTTATGTGCCACGGCAACGATCACACCATCGACCCCCTGGACCTGCCTCAAATCAACCAGCTTGATACCATATTCATGCACAGCTTCACCGGAGTCCGCAATCGGGTCATGGACGATAACCTGTACTCCGTATTCACGAAGCTCATTGATAATATCAGGCACCTTACTATTACGAAGATCCGGCACATTCTCTTTGAATGTTAATCCAAGCACGGCAACCTTGAGCTCATTCACGGGACGGGGAAGCTGACTCAGAAGTTTCATGGTCTGCTCTGCCACGAACTTCCCCATGCCATTATTGATTCGACGTCCGGAAAGAATTACCTGCGGGTGATACCCTACCGACTCAGCTTTCGCAGTGAGATAGTACGGGTCCACACCAATACAATGACCGCCGACTAAACCTGGGGAAAATCTCAAGAAGTTCCACTTTGTGCCGGCTGCCTCAAGCACTGATTTCGTATCGATTCCCAGCCGATGAAAGATCAGCGACAACTCGTTCATCAGCGCAATATTGAGATCCCGCTGCGTATTCTCGATCACCTTCGCAGCCTCTGCCACCTTGATACTCGAAGCCCGATGGATACCGGCTTTCACGACAGCTCCATACGTCTTGGCAACAATTTCAAGAGACTCCGCATCTTGTGCCGAAACTACCTTGATAATTTTCTCCAGAGTATGTTCCTTGTCGCCGGGGTTGATACGTTCCGGGGAATACCCGATCTTGAAATCGATTCCAGCCTTCATCCCGGACATCTTTTCGAGAATGGGCAGACACACTTCTTCTGTAGCCCCGGGATAAACCGTTGACTCATAGACAACAATAGATCCGGGAGACATGTTCGCGCCTATGAGTTCTGATGACTTCTGTAGCGCCGTGAAGTCGGGCTGAAGTGCCTCATTAATGGGAGTCGGGACCGCAACAATAATAAAATCGGCAGCCTTGAGTTCCGCTGGCTCCCACGTATACTGCACCTGCGACGCCTTGAGATCTGAGGGCGACACCTCTCCTGTTCGATCAATCCCACGTCGCAGCTCTTCGATCTTAGTTTTATTGATATCAAAGCCAACCACCGGGCCTTGCTTGCCAAACGCAACAGCAATAGGAAGCCCCACATACCCTAACCCCACTACTGCAATTGACCTACCGTGCTCTTTACCCATACATCCTCCAAATTCTTCTGAAAGCACAATGGCAGAAGCCTGAAAGTCCGTCAAGGAAGAGGACATTTCTCACAACGCTGACGCCGCAGACTCGACTCGACTACAGTCACAGCGAGGCACTCCAAATGAGAGGCTCACCAAAAGTCGAATTTACGGAAAGCATAGCGCTGAGAGCGCCCGATAAATCAATTCGACAGATTTTGCTGAATGATTAGGATGAACCACTCACGCTGGCAAGTGTAATCAGCGCACTGCGAGCCATACCTCAAGCTTCACTTCGCATGTACGAAAAGCGAGGCTCCTGTATGAACACAGAGGCCAAATCGGCAAGGTGTGCACTTACTCTGAGCTGGTGGGGCAACTCATCCATTCCGCATAACCATTTGAAAATACGCTCCCCCATCAGAAGCTTTTGCCATCGATCCAACCAGTATACGAAAAGGCATTCAAATTGCTCACCCTCTACCCCAGAGACACCCAAAACCTGTGTCTTGAACACTCCCCGGCGGTGTGTTGGTCGGCTTGTAACACGGAGGATCCGAACCATGCGTGCCTTACACCATCGCACGAACGACAATATGCGCCACGGGCCTACTCTGAGCGCGTCGCTTATAGTCTTGGCACTCAACCTGAGCACCCTGATGGCAACGACTCCGACCGCGGCCGCACCAATGGATGATCGTACGACTCAACCCAAAGCCAAGCAAACCGGCAGCATTCCCTCCACTGATACCAACCCGGCAATCTCTACGCCCAAGAAATCCCATCGATTAATCCGACGCCCAACTCCGGCAATAACCACACCCACCGGCCAGAACCCCTTGGTCGAATTGACTCCGGTCACCCCGACAACCAATTCAGCAACGCTGTTATCTCCCGCTACACAGGAAAACACGTCCACCCAATCGAAAGAGGCCAGCGCAAACAAGTCCGTCATGCCAATGGCATTTGCCGCGCCACTGGCTTCTCCGTTAGCCGGACAGGTAACGCCAACTACCACACCCACATTATCCCCACTGATCGGAAGCGCTACCTCTTCGCGACGCACAGCAGCGGCAGACTCAGGCTTGTCGGCACAAACCCCGCCAGCTAGCATGAGACGTCTTTTCTCGGAAATTCCCGGCGTAGCGCAGATCGCGGCATACGAAGAGTCGGATCCCACTGTCACCACCCCGACTATCGCCCGGAACCCGTCCACCATGTCATTTTCGGCTGTCCAGAATGGTGCAGCTCCGGCAGCTCAAGCTCTGACGATTTCCAACAGCGGGCCCGGCACATTACCATGGACGGCAACTTCTAATAGCGCATGGCTCACACTCAATAGCGCAACGTCAGTATCGGGAAGCAATCTCGGATCCGTAAACGTGGGAGTAAACCCCACGGGCCTATCAGTGGGAGCTCACAGCGGAGTCATCACCATCATTGGAGCCGGGGCAGCCAATTCTCCTCAGGCCATGACCGTCACATTCGACATCACCGCCGCCCCCACACCCACGATCGGACTCAGTGCCACATCGCTGTCCTTCTCAGCGGTCCAAGGGGGAAGCAATCCTGCCAATCGAACCATTACCATTTCCAACTCTGGCAGCGGCACCCTCAACTGGACGGCATCCGAAAGCACTTCGTGGCTCAGCGTGAGTCCGGCATCGGGAACCGGAACAGGCACCATTACAATTAGCGTAAATACGGCCGGCATGACAGCCGGCACCTATAGTGCACCAATTACCATTGCTGCAACCGGTGCAACGAATACACCTCAAACTGTATCTGTATCGTTGACATTGACAGCACCGACGGCCATTGGCTATAGCCCTACCAGCATGGGATTCACCGCCACGCAAGGCGGCGCAAATCCG
>CAZEHM010000050.1:14968-21299 GCA_964512025.1 uncultured Nitrospira sp.
ACCGCCACGCAAGGCGGCGCAAATCCGACTAATCAGACCGTGGCAATCACCAACTCCGGGACAGGCACCTTGAGTTGGACTGCCAGTGATACCGCCGCTTGGCTCACATTAAGCCCAGCATCGGGCACCGGATCAGGAACGTTCACTGCCTCAATAAATACTTCAGGACTTGCAGCCGGTTCGTACTCTGGAACCATTACGATTACAGCCTCGGGGGCGACCAATACTCCACAAACCGTGGCGGTCAGTCTCACAGTCAGCGCACCTTCGACTTCAACTGCAACTCTTACATGGAATGCAAACAATGATACTGACCTGGCTTCCTACAATGTCTATAGATCGACAACCCCTGGAGTATATGGAGCAGCACTTGCCAATGTGCCGGCCGGAACCGTGAGCTACCTAGCCACGGGGCTCCAGACAGGCACAACTTACTATTTCACGATTACAGCCGTAGACTCAGCAGGAAACGAAAGTCTCCCCTCAACGGAGGTCAGTAAGAGTATTTTTTAGGTGAATGTGAGCTCTGCAATGCAGTACCGCCTTTAAAAATATACGGAGGGGAAGCCGAGTGGGCGCCCAACAATGTTGCCCTTTAGACAAAAGACAACCAGTACAATAGCTGAAGCTGACCTGAAGGTAAGAACGAAAGCATAGGCGACAAGACGAAGGCTCAGGCCTCAATCTTGTCGCCCACCTCACCCCTACAGATAGCGGACCGTGACGAACCCGCGCCTGATACTTACTGCACCACGCCGGTGGTCACAATGCTGCTGAGCCCCGTGGCGGGAAGCACTCCCGCGAAGGTGCCCGCGGCGGTCAACACGCCACTCGTGCTATCGATGGTGAACACGGATACGTTATTCGACGTTTCGTTTGCCACATAAACCCGCTGCCCACTCGTATCCACCGTGATGGAGCCTGGGAAGGTACCCGTAGCCATCGGCATCCCCACCGTTGTCAGAGCGCCGGTTCCTCCATCAATCGTGTACACGGACACCGTGCTATCTCCTTGATTGGCCACATAGGCAAACCGGCCGTTCGGCTCCACCGTCGCAGAAGTGGGAGTCAACCCTGTGGCAAACGGACTCCCCACCACGGCCGTCAGCGCCCCCGTGGTACTGTTGATCGTATAAGCCGACACCGTGTTGGCGCCGGCGTTCACCACATAAACCACCCGCCCAGTCGGATCCACCGTGACAGAGACCGGAGTCAGCCCTGTCGCAACCGGACTACCCGCCACCGCTGTCAGCCCCCCTGTAACTCGATTAATCGCGTAGACCGACACATCGGCTGAACCTTGGTTCACGACATACACCCACTGTCCGCTTGGATCGGCACTGACAAACCGCGGCGCGGTCCCCGTAGCAAACGGACTCCCCAACGCGGGTGTCAATGCCCCGGTGCCCGCATCAATCGTGTACGCCGACACAGTGTTGTCCCCTTGATTGGCCACATAGGCAAACCGGCCGCTCGCATCCACCGTGATAGAGACAGGAGTTGCTCCAGCCAAAAACGGACTGCCCGCCACCACAGTCAGGACACCCGTCATACTGTCGATTGTATAGGCCGATACCGTGTTGTCCCCTTGGTTCGCCACATAGGTCCACCGGCCGTTCAGATCCACCGCCACCGCCCGCGGAGCTGCCCCGGCGCCAACCGGACTACCAGCCGACGTCAGCGCGCCGGTCGTACTGTTGATCGTAAACGCCGAAATATTATTGGACGCCTGATTCGCCGTATAGGCAAACTTTGGCGTGATCTGCACCGGTGTCGTGCCACTGACGAGAGCGATGGAACTTGGCGCCGTACGGGCCGCGACTGTTCCGGACATGGCCAAGGAGGTCAACGCTCCGGTTGTACTGTTGATCGAAAACGCCGATACGTTATTGCTGGCTTCGTTGGTCACATAGACAAATTTCCTGCTCGGATCCACTGTTACTGAAATCGGTCCCACCCCGGTGGCGGCCGGACTGCCTACCCCCGTTAAGGCCCCCGTCGTACTATCGATCGTGTATGCCGACACCGTGTTCGCGCCGAAGTTCGCGACGTAGGCCCACTTGCCGCCTGAATCAATCGTGATGGCGCGAGGATCAATCCCCGTAGGAGTGGAACCACCCACCGGAGTTAATGCTCCGGTGGTACTATTGATCGAGAATACCGAGACATTATTGTCACCACGATTTACCACATAGACCCGCCGCCCACTCGGATCCACCGTCACCGCCCGAGGGATACTCCCCGTGGCAAACGGACTGCCCGGCACCGCTGTCAATGCTCCTGTCACACTATTGATCGCATACGCTGAGACATTATCGGAAAAGAGATTCACCACGTAGGCAAATCGCCCGCTCGGGTCCACGGTAACGACGATGGGAGCCGTCCCCGCAGGAACCGGTGAGCCCGCGACTGCAGTCAGCGCCCCCGATGTGCTGTCGATCGTATAGGCTGACACGTTATTGGAAACACGGTTCGCCACATAGACAAACCGCCCGCTCGGATCCACAACCACGGAGAGCGGATTTGTCCCTGTAGGAACAGGAGAACCAACCGCTGTAATTGCTCCCGACGTACTATTGATGGCAAACGCCGACACGTCACTGGTAATCTCGTTCGCCACATAGACAAACCGGCCGTTAGGGGCCAGTGTGACAGAACTGGGATTTAACCCTCCTGTCGTGATGTAGCCGAGAGAGCGCAACTGCCCGTTGGTTGCATTGACTGCATAAAGTGAGATCGTATTTTCGTTTGCATTTGTGACATAGGCAAACCGCGGCACTACCGATGCTGCCGACCCGCCGCCGACACCACCCACACTGCCACTGCTATCCCCATTGCCACACCCTGTGAATGCGAGTATGGCCGAACTCACCGCAGTAACCGTCAATAGCCGCGCTGTCTGCCGAACGGCACTAAGCGGATGGGAAAACCGGCCTATCGTGATCATTATTACCTCCTAAATAATATCCTGACGCATGATAGGTTCAGTGTTCTGCGCTATTGCACAGCGCGTATATAGGGTATGTGTACCAGGCTCCCGAGATACGTACTATCCCTCAAGAGATGAGAGACCCCCTTCTTTCGAGGGAATATGGCCCGGCTCACGGAAGGCCGACAGTCAATCAGTGCGACTCGAAACACCCTGAGGAGCAAACGAAAGCGGGCGACAAGACGAAGGCTCGAGCCTCAATCTTATCGCCCACCTCGCTCCTACAGATGACAGACCGTGACGAACCCGTAACTGAGACTTACTGCACCACGCCGGTTGTCACAATGCTACTAGAGCCAGAGGCGGGAGCCACTCCCACGAAGGTCCCTGCAGCCGTCAACGCGCCGCTAGTGCTATCGATGGTAAACACCGATACGTTATTTGACGTTTCGTTTGCCACGTAGACCCGCTGTCCGCTTGAATCCACAGTGAGAGAGCTCGGAAGCACCCCCGTGCCTACCGGCACGCCCACTGCCGTCAGTGCGCCCGTTGTGCTGTCAATGCTGTACACCGAAACTGTATTGTCTCCTTGATTCGCAACATAGACCCATTGCCCACTCGGATCCACCGTAACAGAGACTGGAGTCGTTCCCGTAGTAAATGGGCTGCCCGCTACCGGAGTCAGAGCGCCTGTCAGATTATTAATCGTGAACGCAGACACGCCGTTCGAAAGTTCGCTCGCGACATAGACCACCTTCCCTCTCGGGTCGACGGCGAGTGCGACAGGTTTCATTCCTGCAGCAACCGGAGCCCCCACAGGATTTAATGCCCCTGTAATTCTGTTAATTGTAAATACCGACACATCGTCCGAACCACGATTTACCACATACGCCCACTGCCCGCTGGGATCCACAGTCACAGAACCGGGAAGAGTTCCCGTAGAAAAAGGACTGCCCGGAACCGCCAGTGTTTCCAAAGCTCCTGTCGTGTTGTTAATACTAAATGCTGACACATCGTTGGACCCTCGATTCGCCACATAGGCGAACCGACCGCTCGGATCGACGGTTACGGAAACAGGGTTCGTCCCGACAGCGAATGGACTGCCTGCTAAAGGCGCCAACGCTCCTGTGGTACTATCGATCGAGAATGCCGAGACGCTGTTGGAACCAGGGTCTTGATTCGCCACATACGCCCAGCGCCCACTCGGATCCACAGTGACGCCCCGAGGATCCAACCCACCTGTCGAATAAGGACTGCCCACCACAGAAGTCAACGCTCCGGTCGTAGTGTTGATTGTAAATGCAGACACGTTGTTGGAAGTGGCGTTTGCCACATAGGCAAACTTCGGCATGAACCGCACTGCCGACGCACCATGAACAATGGCCAGCGAGCTTGGCTCCGTGCGGGCTGCAACCGTATCAGTTGACACAAGCACTCCGGTAGCTGCGTCAATCCTAAATGCTGACACGGTATTACCTGCTTCATTTGTGACATAGACGAACTGGCTGTTCTCATCCACAGTGACTGAGATCGGATGACTGCCTGTCGGACTGTCCGCCACAAGCAGGGGTTCCAGCACTCCAGTTGTGCTGTTGATCCTGTATCCTCTCACCGAGTCGGCGCTGAAATTCGCCACATAGGCAAACCGCCCCCTTGGGTCGATAGTGATAGCGCGAGGGTCAGAACCCGTAGCAACCAGTCCGCCAACCGACGTCAGCTCCCCCGTCGTGCTATTGATCGAAAACATAACCACACTGTCATCAACACGATTCGTCACATAAGCCCGCCGCCCACTCGGATCGATGGCAATAGCACGCGGAAAATCCCCTGTGTGAAACGGACTGTTAGGTACCGGGGTCAGAGCCCCCGTCGTATTGTTGATTGCGTATCCGGACAGATCATCTGAAGCAGAATTCACCACATACACAAAACGCCCACTCGGATCTACCGTGACCACCATAGGAGCCGTCCCTGCCGGAACAGTGCCCACCGCAGTCAACAGCCCTGTGGTGCTGTCGATGCTGTAGGCCGATACGCTATTGGCATTACGATTGGCCACATACGCAAACCGGCCGCTCGGATCAACGACCACGGAAGTGGGAAGGGGACCCGCGGCAATCGGACTACCTGCGACCTCCGTCAACGAACCTGTCGCTGCATTGATCGAAAAGGTCGACAAACTGCCGCTTTGATTCGCCACATACGCAAACCGCTTGCTCGGATCGATGGTTATGGAGAAGGGCTGGAACCCTGCCATGACGTATCCCAGCGAACGTAACTGCCCACTGGTTGAATTCACTGCGTAGTACGAAATCGTATTCTCATTCGTGTTCGTTACGTACGCGAACCGCGGCACAGTCGATGACGTCGCCCCGCCGACACTACCCGTGCCTCCACTGCCACTTCCACCCCCACTGCCGCACCCAGCCAGTGCGAGAGTGGCCAGGCTCACCGCAGCAACCGTCACCAGCCGAGCTGCCTGCCGAACGGTACTGAGCGAATGCGGAAAGGGATTCGTCGTGATCATTACTGCCTCCTATTACGTATGTCGTGGCGCGTGAAGGATTCGGTGTTCTGCACAAATGCACGGTGCCTGAATTATGTGTACCAGGCTCCCAGGATGAGGACTATCCCTCAAGAGATGAGGGTCTTCCCCTTCTTTCGAGGGTACCCGCCATGTACGATTTACGGATCACGCCTAAATCCTCGCCAAATCGCCTGCAACCTACATTTCAAGTAGTGTTCGACAATGCACGCCTCTACCAGGAGTCGCTAAACCCCGCCTGGGAAACCCGTTCGAAATCAATTTGAAGGGGGGGGATGATCAGTAGAACCACTGAGCAGATGGAAAGGTTCTTGCGAACAGAAACTCACCGGTAGCTATGGCCAGCTGGAGGTGAGTGAGACCAGAAACCTCTAGGCGCCTGGATGTGCCAGGTATGAGAGACTGGCTTCCAGCAGGATCAAAGACAAGTACTCAATGTGAGCGAGTAAAAAAAGGCGGCAAGTTCAAGCCATATGCTCGATCCTTGCCGCCTCTACTAACCTCGATGCTGTGGCCAGTCAGTTACTTCGCCACCCCCCTATTGCAACACACTGCTAGTCGTAATGCTGAACGGAGCACTGACCGGAAGCACATCGGCAAAGGTACCAAGAGCCGTGAGCGCACCGGTACTCCCGTTAATCGTAAACGCCGACAGATTGTTGGATCCAAGATTGGCCACATAAGCCCGTTGACCATTCGCGTCCACACTGGCGGCTATAGGACTCGTACCAGCCGCAATCGGCGCCCCCACCGCCGTCAAGGCGCCCGTCGTGCCGTTGATGGCCAGGACCGACACCGTATTGGCGCCCTGATTCACCACATAGGCAAACCGGCCGCTCGGATCCACCGTCACCGAC
>CAZEHM010000051.1:0-2557 GCA_964512025.1 uncultured Nitrospira sp.
GGAAGATCGGCCAGGAGCACATGGTGATCCCAACGGTCGCCAACACCACCGCCATCGACCCGGCCGATTCGAGCATCGAGCAACAGGCCTCGGGCCAGGACGGTAGCTCGACCGGCACCACCTCTCCCTCTTCGCCGGCTGTCACCACGTTTGACCCGGCATCGGGCAGCTAACGTATCGCCTTGGTTAGGTTCTGCGCGAGGTGCAGACCTCGCGCAGACTAGCCTTCATCTACCATCCTGACTGAATCAGACGAGGACTCTATGACCAGACATCTGTTTCTTCGCGCCACGCTCGCCCTCTTCCTCTCGCTGGGCGCCGGCAGCCTGTCGCTGGCGCCGGCCTGCGGGAACGAACTGGAACAGCCGGACCAGACGATCTCCTTGAATGAAGTGAAGGGCGGCAGACTGCTCTTCAAGACGAATCAACCCGGACGCTTTCTCCCGGCCCCCACCCTCAAGACCGACGTCCGCATCTCCGTCACCGGACTCATCGCCCGCGCCACCGTCTCACAGGAATTCCTGAATCCAAGTCTGGAGAAAGACGCCTGGGCCGAGGGGATCTATGTGTTCCCCCTCCCTGAAACTGCCGCCGTCGATCATCTGCGCATGAAAGTCGGCGAGCGGATCATCGAAGGCCAGATCAAGGAAAAGGCGGAAGCCAAGAAGGTCTACGAGCAGGCGAAGCAGGAAGGGAGGCGGGCCAGCCTGGTCGAACAGGAACGGCCAAACATCTTCACGACTTCCGTGGCCAACATCGGACCTGGCGAACGCATCACGGTCGAGATCGAGTATCAGGAAACCATCCGCTACGACCAGGGCGCTTTCTCGCTGCGCTTTCCCATGGTCGTCGGCCCGCGCTACATCCCCGGCGCGCCTGTGGTGATGGAGGATCAACCGCCGGGCAACGGCTGGTCGCTGGATACGGATCGCGTGCCGGATGCGTCACGAATTACGCTGCCGGTCCAGCATCCGAATGCAGGCTCGATCAATCCACTCAGTTTGAACATCGATCTCGCGCCGGGCTTTCCCCTCGGCAAGCTTGAGTCGCCCTATCACCAGATTCTCACCATCGCCGAACCGGATGGCCGGCAGCACATCACGCTGCGCGAAGATACCGTCCCGGCCGATCGGGACTTCGTACTCACCTGGAAACCAACAGTAGGCCAGGCGCCCACCCTCTCCGTCTTTCGCGAGCAACGGGGCGATGAGCATTATGCCTTTCTGATGGCGATGCCGCCGATTGGTTCGGATCAAGCGCCGACAACCGTGGCCCGCGAAACGATCTTCGTCATCGACACCTCCGGCTCCATGTCCGGCACCTCCATCGAGCAGGCCAAGGCCGCGCTGCTGCTCGCCCTGAATCGCCTGACCGCACAGGATCGCTTCAACGTGATTCAATTCAACAGTGTCACCCATGTGCTGTTTTCGCAGGCGCAGCCGGTAAAGCCGGACACGCTGCGCAAGGCCGTGCACTACGTCGAACAACTCAGAGCCAACGGCGGCACGGAGATCCTCCCCGCATTGAAGATGGCCTTGAAAGGCAGCGCGCCTGCCTCGCACCTGCGCCAGGTCATCTTTTTGACGGACGGCCAGGTCGGCAACGAGGACGAGTTATTCGAGATTATCCGCACGAATCTCGGGACGAGCCGCCTCTTTACCATCGGGATCGGCTCGGCGCCGAACAGCCACTTCATGCGGAAGGCGGCAGAGTTCGGACGCGGGACATTTACCCACATCGGCAGCACCAGCGAAGTGAAGGCCCAGATGGATGCCATCTTCCGCAAGCTGGAACGGCCTGCGCTGACGGATCTCCGCATCGAGGGATTGGACGGACAGGTCGAGATGTTTCCCGCCCGCATCCCGGATCTCTACGAGGGCGAGCCGATCGTGGCCGTGTTGAAGGGTACCTCCCTTCCGGAGACCGTCACGATCCACGGCATGATCGGGTCCATCCCCTGGACGACGTCGATCATGCTGAAACATCGCGACAGTCGTGAAGGCTTGTCGGTCTACTGGGCGCGGCAGAAGATCGCCGCCCTCATGGATCAACAGCGCTATGGCCAAGATGAGGCCGCGACGAGGCAGGCCGTGCTCGATGTGGCCCTCGCCCATCACCTTGTCAGCAAGTACACCAGCCTGGTTGCAGTAGATGTGACGCCGGTTCGCCCGGCTGACAAGCCACTGCAGTCCCATGCCATGAAGACGAATCTGCCGAACGGGCAGGACTATCAGGCGATCTTCGGTCTGCCTCAGACCGCCACGAGCGGGCAGCTGCAGATGCTGCTGGGCCTCGCCACGCTGCTGGCGGCCTGGCTGATGTGGAGCGTGCGGGGATATCGGAAACGCATCGCATGAATCCGATCCGACCTACTCCCCGCACGCTGACTGCCCTAATAGTGTGCCTCCTCGCTATTATTGGATTGTGGCAGCTCGGGGAAGGATCGTGGATTTATGCGAAGGCCGGGCTCGCGCAGCACTTGCTGCAGCGGGCCTGGTCCCGCACGCTTGCCGGAGAAACCGGCGTGAAACCCTGGCCCTGGGCCGACACCTGGCCG
>CAZEHM010000051.1:2657-20965 GCA_964512025.1 uncultured Nitrospira sp.
CCCACGGCCGCCGAGATGCTGAAATGCGTGCCGGTCGCGGCGAGCGCCATAATTCCGCCGACGAGTGAAAAGGGCACCGCAATCAGCACCAGGACGGCGTCCCGCATCGAGTGCAGCACAAAATAGACCAGAAGGAAAATGATGAGCAGCGTGATCGGCACGATCTTCGCCAATCGCAGCTTCTCTTCCTGGAGCTGATCGTATTCTCCATGCCATTCGGTCCGAAATCCTTCCGGCAGCTTGACCTGCTCGGCGATACGCTCCTGCGCATCCGTCACGGTGCTTTCCAGATCGCGGCCGCGCACGCTGAATTTGATCGGAATGTACCGCTCGTTGTTCTCCCGGTAGACGATGAAGGCACCGGTCTTTTCCGAAATCGTCGCCAATTGTTTGATGGGAATCCGCGCGCCGTCCGGCGTGCTGATCAGAATGCGCCCGATGCTGTCGATGTCCCGCCGGTATTCCGGCAGAAACCGCACGACCAGATCGAACCACTTCTCCCCTTCGTACACCTGCGTGACGGCCTGCCCGCCGATCGCCGCCTGGATGACGTCGTTCACGTCGCCGACCTGCAACCCGTACCGCGCGCACTCTTTGCGATCGACCTCGATGATCAGATTCGGCTGCCCCATGAGATGAAACGTCCCGAGGTCCCTGACCCCCGGCACATCCTTCATCACCTGTTCGATCTTGGCCGCCTCCACTTCCAATTGCTGCAGATCGTTCCCGTACAGCTTGATCGCGTTTTCGCCTTTGACGCCCGACATCGCCTCCTGCACGTTATCCTGAATCGCCTGGGAGAAATTGAAGTTGACCCCGGGAATATCCGCCAATTCCTTTTCAATCTGTTCGATCAACGCATGCTTCGTGGGAACGGCGGGACGCCACTCTTTGAACGGTTTGAGCGTGACCAGGAACTCGGCGTTGAAGAAGCTGGTCGGATCGGTTCCGTCGTCGGGACGGCCCAATTGCGAGGCCACGTCGATCACCTCGGGGTACTTACGGAAGATCAGGCGCACTTCCGTCGCCAATTGCGCCGCCTGTTCGAACGAGATATCGACCGGCATGGTCGCCCGCATCCAGATATTGCCTTCCTCCAGCGCCGGCATAAACTCACCGCCGACGAACGGCACGGTGGCGATCGCCGCCGCCAGCGCCGCACCCGCGCAGCCGATCACCAGCCATTCATGATTGAGCGCCCAGCGGAGCACGACCAGATAGTGCCGCTTGATCCAGGCCACGATCCAGGTATCCCGCTCTTCGACGGCTCCCGTGATCAAGAGGGTGCAGAGCGCCGGCGCCAGGGTAAAGGCCATGAGCAACGCCCCGGTGAGCGCCAGGCCGTAGGTCATGGACATGGGCGCGAAGATCTTGCCCGGCACGCCGGTCATGGTAAACAGCGGCAGAAACGCCACCACGATGATCGTCGTCGCAAAAAAGATCGGCCGGCCCACTTCCCGCGCCGCCCGCATCACATGCATGGGCACGGTCAGTCCCTGCGAGCGCTTGTGCGAGATGTGATAGAAGATGCTCTCCACCATGATGAGCGTCGAATCGACGATGATGCCGAAGTCGATCGCGCCGAGCGAAATCAGATTCGCCGATTCCCCGCGCAGCACCATGATTGAAAAGGTAAAGAGCAGCGCGACCGGCACGGTCAGCGCCACGATCACGGCCGTGCGCAGATGCCCGATGAAGACATAGAGAATCACGGAGACCAGCAGCACGCCGGCGATGAGGATGTCGATGACCGTCTCGATGGTCGTGTGGATCAGGACCGTGCGGTCGTAGAAGGTCGTCAGTTGCACGCCGGCCGGCAGCCGGCGCTCGTTCAGCTCCTTCATCTTCTGGTGCACGCGCTCGAGCACCGGCAGGGCCTTTTCCCCGCGCTGCAACAACACCACGCCTTCGACCACATCGTCCCGCTCGTCGATGCCGACTTTTCCCAACCGGACCCGGTACCCCTCGCTGGTCTTGCCGAGATTGCGCACGAAGATCGGCGTACCGTCCTTCTCGGTCACGACCGTGTCCGCGATATCGTCGAGATCCCGCATCAATCCCATGCCGCGCACGTTGAAGCTTTGCGCCCCCATCGTGAGATAGTTGCCACCCACATCGGTATTGTTTTGCGTGAGCCCTTGAATGACCTGATCCAGCGAGACATTGAACCCCAGGAGTGCGCCGGGATCCAGATCGACGTGGTATTCCTTGGTCGTGCCGCCATAGGTGCTGACATCGATCACGCCGGGCACCCGCTTGAACTCCCGCCGGATCTGCCAGTCCTGAATGGTCTTCAACTCGGTCAGGCTCTTGCCGGGCCCGGTCACTTCATAGCGAAAGATTTCGGCGATGGCCGACCAGGGCGAGATCGCCGGCTGGACGTTCTGGGGCAGCGTGATGGTTTGCAACCGGTTGAGAACTTCCTGCCGGTCGCGGAAATATTCCGTACCGAAGTCGAAATAGACTTTGACGTCGCTCAGGCCGAAGATGGAGAGGGAGCGGATATCGGTGAGTCCCGGCATACCCTGGAGCGCGATCTCGATCGGCAGGGTAATGGCCCGTTCCATCTGTTCGGCCGACCACCCGCTGTACTGGGTGATGACTTCGATCATGGGGGGAGACGGGTCCGGATAGGCCACCACATCCAGGACATGGAACGCGTAGAGCCCTCCGAAGAGCAGCACAAGCCCGGCGACACAGACGAACATGCGCTGCGTCAGCGCAAAACCGATGACTTTATCGATCATGAATGCGGATACCTTTCATGCAGGCTCTATCGGTCTCGCCGGCCCGGACTAAACACGGGAGTCCGGTCCTCGCAGACCGATCAGGATGTAACGGTGCTTTGAAGCTTGCAGGAGAAGGGATTACTCAGATCCGATACTGAGAGACCTGTAGATAGAGAGGAGGAAACGCACGCTGTTCGTGTGGCGCCGGCAAGACCGACCAACCCTGAGAAGAAAGCAGCACAGCCTCGTTGCGACGAGACTCTATCTCATGGCGAAACAGGAAGAACGAATCGTCGTCGAGTTCTTCGATTTCCGACTCAACCACGACGCCCGCCACCATGAGCGGCTGAAGCACCTCGTCGCTCAAATCGCACAAATCGATTGCGGCGAGGCCACAGACCAGAAACCAGACGGCGAGGATCAGATAGAGGCGGCGGGAATCAGTGAGCCTGTGCAGCATGAGGGAAACCACGATGTTGGGAATCTTCCAGGCCGGACAGTTGACGTGAAAGAGTAATCCGCCGGCGGTCCCGCCTTTCACAATCCTCCGCCTGTGCGATATCTGGAGCCGACGACCCGGATTGAACGGAGCAACCTGTCATCGGTTCGGCTCTGAACCCTGCCTCACCGATTCCTACAAAGGGGGCCACGCCCCCTTGTACGATCCCCGCGAAGGGGGCACACCCCCTTCGAATCCCCCCAGTTCACCCGTTCAACGAACTGAGCGAAGTGGATGGAGCCGACGACCCGGATTGAACGGGCGACCTGCTGTTTACGAAACAGCTGCTCTACCAACTGAGCTACGTCGGCGATCCTGACCAGCGGCGGATGGCTCTGGAATCCTGTGCCCTCTCGGGCGAGCCAGTCGTCATGATAGCGGCGGACCCTGCGGCCTGTCAACGAAGGAGCGAGACTCTCTCAGATTTTACTGGCCCGGCCCGACCCCCGACGGCGAGGCCGCCGCACCCTCCCCGGAAGCGGGAGCCTCTTTTTTGACCGGCGACACCGGCTTGGGATTGTTCCCCTTGGCCATCGGGTGAATCCTGACCATTGCCCCCTGGCCAGGGGCGGGCAGACAGACCGGTTCCTGGCCGCTCCCGAATTGTTCCCCCGCCATGCGGACGACTTCGCCGCGGGCAAAGGCACAGAGCTCCCCCGCCGTGACCGTCCCGTCCCGATCGAGATCGGCCGGTCCCTGCAGGCCCCTGAGCAAATGATAGGTAAACAGTCCGTGCCGGCCCCGTTCATAGACATGAGTATCTTGCAGCCTGCTGTTTCCGATCATCCCCATCAGTTTGGAATCTGCGTCGGCTGCGCCGATTTCCCATGACGGCGCCGCGCCCGTCGCCGGATCGGACCCCGGCGCATGTTCCAGCGAGGCATCGACCATGAGAATGGCCCGTTGAATCGGCAGGCGGGCCAACGATTCCTGCAGACGCCGCAGTGAATAGCCCCGGCTCACCGACGCGGTGCTGCCGTCATAAGGCACCAGCGACACGGCGCCGCTGACGCCGTCTACGAGGGCCCGACCGGAAAAATAGACATAGACGACCGTCGCGGGATCTACTCGCCGGGGGAGCCACTCCTCGAAGGTTTCGACCAGATCCTGTTTGAGCGCATGTCCGTTGACCAGCAGGCGCACCCGGTCGGCGGAAAGACCCGCGATGGTTTGCAGGTACGACGCCATTCCTTCGGCGTCGCGCGCGGCATATTTGGCTGGCGACACCTGCGCATCGCGGAAATTCCCTACTCCAATCGCAATCACAACGGCTTTCGGCTGTTTGAACGCCGCCGATGGTTTCGGCGCCTGCTCGACATCGGCAGGAGCCTGGCCGGCGTCGGCCTGACCGGGCTTCACCACAACCGTAAATTTCTTGAGGGCGGGCTCGTGCGACAAGGGCGAACCGGATCGCAGGCTCAGCCACAATTCTCCCTGCAGGGGTTCTTTCATGCCGGCGATCGGCCTGGTCATCGTCGCCCGCTTGATCTCGCCTGGCGCAACATCTCCGATGACGATCACCGGCGGAAGCTGCCCCGTGAGAGCTCCGGTGCCTCCGATGACCACCTCGACGCCCCTGGCCTCGACCGGACCGTCGTTTTTCACTTCCAGATCGATCGTGAGCGGCTCATCCGGCTGAAGAAAATGATCCTGGTTTTCATCCCGGAGGATGGCCCGGAAGGTCAGTGCCGGGGAAGCCCCGTCCGGCTTGGTCGCCACAGGCTCGGACCCCGGCGATTCAGGCAACTTATCGGCCGGCATTTCCGGCCTTCGCACCGAAGCCTCCGCCGCGCCTGCAGATACCGGAGATGCCGCTGCGGCCGCCGCCCGAGCCATGACCGGCTTTTTGCTTTGCGCAGCTTCGGCGTAGTCACGAATCCTGTCCGATTTACTGACCTGCATGGCGAGACCTTGCGCGACGATATCCGCGGCGGCCTTGACCACCGCCTCAAGACCGGTGACATCGCACGATGACTCCTGCGTCTCCACCGCGCCAAGTTCCTCACTCTTGACCTTCTTCGCCCACAGCCGGCTGCCGTCCTCCGCCGTATACACCCCCTCCAGCCCGAGCCTCACGGTCACAGGGTAGGCCTTCGTGGCACGGCGCGGAATCGTCAATTCCATCTGCTTCAGAGTGAGCGCCACATCCATCACGCCATCTGACGGCACGGCGGGATCCACAATGATGTATTGAAAGGCCTGCCCCAGTTTTTGTTTCAGCGCGGCGGCGAGCGGTTCGCCTAGGGACACGGCAACCGGTTCTCCGCAGGCATTGTTGTACGACAGCGTCATGGCAGCTGAATTGGAAAGTCTCAGCAGAGGCGCGAGGGGAATCGAGGTGTCTTTCGTGGAGCGATCAACCCGTGCCGTCCCGGCACAACCAGCCCACAGAACGAGCACCAGCCCTACGAGAAGAAACCTGGCGGGACTGAGTAGGCAAGAAAACTGCTGTCGTCGTTGCATGACTCGTTGCACCACTGTTTTATACAGAAAAGGCCGGATCGATCACAACTCACCCGCCAAATTGACAGTCGGATTTGCCCTGGGCTAAGGTCCGCCACATGGTGGACCACCCGACTCGTTCATTCGTGCCTGCTCCCGCTCTGCCGTGGGGCGCATGGCTGCGGCTCATTCGTTTCCGCAATCAGACCGGCACGGCGCTCCTGCTGCTGCCGACCTGTTGGGCGCTGGCGCTGGCGGAACGCGGCCTTCCGTCGCCGCGCCTGCTCGGCATTTTTATCGCCGGGTCGTTTCTCATGCGCAGCGCCGGCGTGGTCATGAACGATCTCGCCGACCAATCCTTCGATCGCCGGGTCGCCAGGACAAAAACCCGTCCGCTGGCCTCCGGAGAGTTGTCGAGACGGCAGGCGTTCACCGCCCTCGGCCTGCTGCTGCTCCCGGCAGCCGCGCTCCTCTGGTTCCTGAATCCGCTGACGCTCTGGCTCTCACCGGTCGCTCTGATCCTGGCCGCACTCTACCCTTTTTCGAAACGGTACATTCATATTCCCCAGGCGATGCTGGGACTGGCCTTCGGGTGGGGCGCGATCATGGCCTGGACCGCGGCGACCGGAACGATCGCGGCGCCCGCCTGGACCATATTTGCCGCGACGATTGTCTGGGCGATCGCCTACGACACCATCTATGCCATCCAGGACCTGGCGGATGACCGGCGCATCGGCGTGAAATCGTCGGCGCTGTTCTTCGGATCCTCCACCTGGCTCGCGGTCGGGCTGACCCTCGGGATCATGCTTCTGCTGTTAGCCGCAGCAGGCATACAAACCGCAATAGGCTGGCCCTATTTTCTCGTGCTGGGCGCTGTCGGTGTATTTTTCGCGATGCAGACGAGAAGCCTGCGCGGGGAGGTCACCCCGCCGCAGGCATTCCGGATGTTTCAGGCTCATGTCTGGGTCGGACTGGCGATCTTTGCAGGAATGATCGCCGGATTCATCTGGTAAGCGCGGATCAGCTGGCGGGTTTCTCAGCCGCCGGCTCCTCCGCTTTCGGGGCACGCAAGGTGCTCAGATACATGCTGACCGCTTTGGCATCGGCATCGCTGAGTCCGAGAGCCGGCATTCTGGTTTCGGCCTTCATCGCCTGCGGATTCTTCAGCCACCGGTAGACCCAGGTCGCGTTCAAACGGAAACCAGCGCGATCCAATGCAGGACCGACCTTTCCGCCTTCTCCCGCGACGCTGTGACAGCCGTTGCATCCGTACTTGTTCTGATAAAGCCGCTTGCCCAGTTCGGCCTGCTGCGCGGCCTGCTCAGGAGTCATCGTCATGTCCGGACGGGCGATGTTCAGGCCTTTGCCAGGCCGCGTGCCGAAATTGTTGAGCATCACCTGGGCGGCATCGAGCGCTTTCTTGGCCGCGACCATCGCCGTCTGTTCTTTCGCGTAGGAGGCTTCGTCGACTTCGACATCTTTCTTCGTCGCTTCGCTCTTCTTTTCCGCTTCCTCGCTGGCCTTCTTTTCCGCCGCTTCATAGGCCTGCTTGGATTGATCGAAGTTTTCCTGGGCGGTCTTGAGCCCTTCGGTCAGCTCTTTCTTGCGCTCTTCGACCTTGAATTCCAGTTTCATCCCGTGCAGCGTCCGCACGTAACCGACAATCGCCCAGATTTCATCCTCTGAGAGCGTATACTTGAAAGTCGGCATCGTCGGAACGGCAAAGTCATCGTCGCCGATCTTATCGCCTCCCGGGCTGGTGTCCTTCATGTCACGGGAGATCGTGTTGAAAATATCTTCGTCCTTGAACGTGCCCATTTCTGATTTGTTCGAGAGGTCTTTCGGCTTGGGATCCGGCATCGAGGACCAGTTGAACCCCTCGTTCTGCCGCCCGGTTTCACCGTGGCAATGCATGCAGTAGTGGGCATACAACTCCTGGCCCTTCTTCTGCTGCTCATTGGCACAACCGCCTGCGGTCATCGCCCACAATCCAATCAGGCCGGCGACCGTTCCTATGACTTGTAGCCTTGCCGCCTTCATGCTGCCTGCCCTTTCTTCAATTTACGAATCAGGACAAACTGGAACCCCAGAGCCAGCGCAGCCGCAAAGGCCGCGTAGTAGTACGCTGAGTAATCCGGCGGCGCTTCCGCGCGGAAGTACCACCAGGATGACACGGCTTTCTGTGAGCCCTTTTCCACCAAGTCGCCAGAACCGTCCTTCCGCCCGTCCCAAACCGCGAACGCGATGTTGATGAAGCCGCCAGGAACCAGCTGTGTATCCTCGTCGGCATGTTCGGTAGCGAGCGGCCGCGTGAAGACCACTTTCCAGGTCCCGTTCGAGAATGCGCCGGTCGCTTTCACATCCTGATGCGTCTGCACTTTCAATGTGCCGAAACCCATGGCGTTCATGTCGACGGCCTTCTTATCTTTGTTCTTCCAGAACCAGATATTGACCGGGCCGCCTTCCACCTGGGACATCGGCTGCCCGTGGGCGAAGTGCGCCTTCTTGTCTCCCACCATGAATTCAATGGCGGCGGCGTCATCGGGGTCTTCCGTCGGATCGGCATACTCCAGCATCAACGCCACCTGCGTGCCGTCGTGCAAGGCGCGCACGGAGACGTCCTTGACGGTGGTTTCCAGAATGCGGTTCGGCCAATGGACCTGCGGGGACATCGGGAATTTCGCCGGCTTGGCCGTGCTCCAGATGGCCGCATTGGGATCGTCAACGGGAAGGGTTCCCTTGACCATCGGCGCGCTCACGGACACACTCTCGCTTTCCTGCGCCATCCCTGGAGCCGCTCCAGCCAGAATGAGAGCCGTCACTGCGACCGCTCCGACTCCGCTCACCCACTGTCTGATCTGATTCGCCGGTATCATACGGGCCTCGTATTCGATTCACAGAAGGACAACCACAGATCGCCCTTGCTCATTATTCCCACGTTCTCGGTGACTGGTGGGCGCCATCGTATTCGCCCATGATGATCTTCCAGATCCACTCGTCTGGCAATTCCACTTCCCACCGCGGCATCGCCGACTTCCAGGGCATGCCTTCGATCGGAAGGCCGACGCCGCCTTTCTTGATGCGCCAGAAGAGATAGCTCTCCTGCAGCATGGCGATCGTCGTCGGATCGGAGAAATTCGCCGGCGGAGGATTGAAGCCGCGGGCCGCCGGCCCTTTGCCGTCAAACTTGCCGCCGTGGCAGGGCGAACAGAACGCGGCGTAGAAACCTTTTCCCTGCATAATATTTTCCGGCGTCTTCGAGACCGGGTTCGACAGGCCGGTGTACTCTCCAGGAGGAGCCGGGTGGATGGTGCGGTTTTCCGCCGGAGGCGCATCGCTCGTCGCGGTGCTGCCGTAGGTCTGCCAGCCGACCAGCAGCGGGAAGAGAATCAGAAAGCCATACCGGGCTGCGCTCATAGCGCCGATGTTTTCACCGGTCAAAAAATTCAGAATGGGCGCGAAGAAGGCATCCTTCGATTCGCGGCTCAACGTCGCGAAAATGACGATGCCGGTCGTCGTCAGCATGAGGTAGAGAAAGATCAGGCTGGACGGCAACGGCGCCGAGCCGGGAATATTGGGCACCACGAACTTCAGGAACACGTACATCGCGAGAATCAGACCGACTGGCTTTACGAGGGAGCCGCCCATATCCCCTCCTTACTTCGCTTGCGCGACCGTCACGGTTTCAGCTTGAGCCGCCTTCACGGGAGCCGCCGGGGCTGCTCCCGGCATTTCCAGTTCCGACGGGTTCACCGAGATCGGTTCCCCGCTCATCTGCTGCAGGAACGCGATCACGGAGAGAATTTCATTCTTCGATAATCCGATGGGATTCTTATTGATGTAGGGCATCCGCGCCGGATACTCCTTCGGCAGTCCCTCGTGGCGATAGTCGAGATAGATATAGGCCTGGGGCTGCGTCAAACTTTCAAAGAGGAATTCCCGGCTCAGCTTGGATCCGATTCCCTTCAAGTCCGGACAGCGCGCCGACTCGCTCGGGCCGATCGTATGGCACAATGCGCACTGGCCTTTGCTGAAGAAAATCTTCTGCCCGATCGACGCCATGTCGGCCGGCGTCTTGATACTGGCGATATCGATGCTTTCTTCTGCCGGCGGCAGGGAGGCCATCTGCGGAACGGCCAGCGCCACTAAGGAGAAGAGGCCGAGGACGATGGCCACAAATCCGATCACCCGCAAAAATTGCGAGCGGATAAAGAGCAGAATAAGGACGCCGCTCCCGATGACCGAGAGGCCGATCAGCTGTAATTTGACGACTTCACTCATAGGACTCCTCTGAGCAAGACGATCCGGTTAGATCTGCTTGTCCAATGTTTGAGAGCCACCCGCCATAGCCGGCAATGCCCCATGGCCTTCGCCACTCTTTTCGTTGCCGCCATGCGTATTCTTCGCTTTATCTCCCATGGTCGCCACCCAGAAGATGAACGCCACAATCATGCAGAACATGAAGGTATTCGCGGCCATCAGTGCCGCGGCATAACCCAGCGCAGGAGAGAACGCATATTGCGACGAATCGCGCATGACGCCGTACACATGCCAATGAACCCGTGAGGAGGATCGCGCGTAGCCCATCAAAGTCATCAGCAGGATGACCATAATGGCGTTCAACACCAGCGAATAGCCGGCGCGCGGCGGCATCCGCCCCCACACCATCTCCGTCGTCGTTTTCGCGCTCTTCAAGAGCAGCGCCGTCAACGGCGTAATCGTGACCATGACGAAGATGACGAGGAGCACTTGCGACGTCGAGAAGTAGTTGATGCGGACGATCGCCGGCACGAAGTAGCCCCACACGCCCAGCACGACGACCACGATACCCGCGATAATGAGCACGCCGCCCATGACGGCATTCGCCAGCTTCGCCCAGGTTGCCGTGTCTTCCTTGCCGGCGCGCCAATACATGATGAAGCTCATGAACGTGACGAGGATCATCAGATTCGAGACCGTCATTTTGGCCGACATGACGCCGAAGACACCGAGTAACGGGTGGTGCGTACCGCCCATTTTTCTCGCTTCTTCAAGACTGGCCACGAGGGAGTGCGGGGTCATCCAGACGCCGAGACAGAGGAGCAGAATGATGAGCATCGCCAGAATCGGTTTCCGGTACCGCAATTCCGATCCGGGAATGCGATGCGTGATGCCCATCCAGAAATAATAGTTGGAGCCGAGGAACAGGACGCCGATCAGCATCGCCTGAAGAATAAACAGCCAGGACAGGAAACCGCCCATGAGGGTGATGCCCATCTGCTGGTTGTACTGATAGATTTCGCGCATCAGCCAGTACCCGGCGAACGGCAAGGGCAGCAGACCGAACACGCCGATGAAGTTTCCGACGTAACCCATCCAGTCGTAGTGCTCCCGCTCCTCCGGTCCCTTGGCGGACAGGTAACGGATGCCGGCGTAGGCTCCGCAGATATAGCCGCCGAGGACCACGTTCGCGATCAAGCGGTGAATGTTGACAGGCCACCAGGTCGGATTCCATGTCGCCGCCCAGGCTTTGGCGATATCAGACCCTTCGGCGATCACCACCGGACTGGCCTGGAACGTCGCCCAGGAGTTGGGGATGATCATGATGAAGAACGCAAAGACGTTGAGCATGAATCCAAGGAACAGGTGGAAAACCTTGCTCCGACCTTCCGACATCGCGTCCCACCCGTACCAGTACATGTAGAGCGTGGCCGTTTCGAGCAGAAACAGCGCGCAATACACCATGAAGGACGGGAAGAAGATATCGCTGAGATAGGCCATCAGCTTGGGGTAGGCGCCGATGAGGATGAAGAGCAAAATACCGCCGAAGAGCGCCGTCGTGGAATAGGCCGAGCTCAGCAGCTTCGTAAATTCCTTGGCCAGTTTGTCGTACCGCTTTTCGCCGCTCTTCCACCCGACCACTTCGCACAACCAGGCGAAAATCGGCACGCCGAGCACGAATCCCGCGAGCAGCAGATGCAGCTGCGCCACGATCCACACCAGGTTCCGGCTTCCGATCCCCGGGACGTCCCGGTAAGCCACGGCCGAGGCCCCGCCAGAATCCGCCGCCATCCCGACCACCGGAGCGGCAAGCATTCCCAACGCCGCAACGAAGGCAGCCACCGCAGCAGGCGATTCGGCCACGCGCCGAATAAGCCGTTGAATCATTCCAGGCCGTTCCATCATGGATATCACCTCTCCGTCGCCCAGTCTTAGGGTGTTGCTGGAGCCTTCACCGGTGCTTTGGCATCGGCGGGCTTGGCCTTGACGGCCTTCCCCTTGTCCTTGTCTTTTTCTTTTGCCGCTTCTTCTTCAGCCTTCAGCTTTTCAATCGCTTCCACCTGCGCAGTCAACTGAGCGATCGCCTTCTCATCTTTATTGAGTGTATCGACAGGCTTGTAGAGCGGCGCAGCTTTCACTTCCGGCTTCTTACAGCACTCATGCGGATGGGGCGTACTGACCGGGAGTGCCGACCAGAACAGCATCGAGAGCACCAGGCCGGCCAGTGTCGTCGCGGTAAGCATCAGGCCCTGATCGGCCGGCACCCGCATCAAATCCCATCTCGTCACCAACCCTTGATAGTCGCCGACCGCGGGAGCCGCATCTTGCGCGGCGCTGCGAATCAGACGCCCGACCAGCGACACGCCGATCAGCATCATGGCGATCAGCACGCCGCTCGAGACACTGCCCCAGAGGGTCAATTCGATTCCGATTTTCTCCGCGACCGGCACGCCTTTCAGCATGTCGGTTTCGAAGAGACTGTGCGAGAGTTCGATGGATGTCTGAGTCGTGAATCCGACCACCAGCCACAACACCGGCATGAACAGCGCGCCAACGATCGCGCTCTTGAGCCAGAGTGACAAGCCGAGGCCGTCCTGCGGCTCACGCCGCAGCTTCTCGAGGAACAACGTTTTCGCCACCACTCCGGTCGCCCAGATATCGATGGGAATGCAGATCAGAAACAGCAGCGCGATACCCGCCCCCTCGCCGAGGTGCGGCTCAAACAACATCGCGAGAATCGGCATGGCAAAGACCGTCACCGGACTGGCGAGATACATCAGAAACGCCAGACCGATACGCGACTCAAAATGAATGAGTCCCAGGGCCATGAACAACAGGCAAATTCCAACCTTGATTGGGAACCCGGTCCAGCAGGTGGACCAGAGGACGTTCAATCCAAGCTTGACAGGAGACGGCAATTCTCGCTCGGTCATAGTTTCATTTGAGGCGCGGTTCACGTCGCCCCACTCGACTAGTCCAAAAATTCCCGGTTGATAATGGCAGCCACGGTAAAGAGGAGAATCATCGCCATCACGACAATCCAGCCGATCAGGGCGATGGGGCGCTTGAAAATATTCCGCTCCGGATCTTTGTCGATGAAGGGCAGCGCGGCCAGCAGGGCCATGAACGCGCCCGGCAATGCGACGGCTCCAAGGAACTGCCCGAACTCTCCGCCGAACATCTTGAGCCGCAACAGCTGGAACAGGAACAGGAAGTACCACTCCGGCTCGGGGTGATAGTCGCCGGGATCCGGCGTCGCCTCTTCAAGCAGCACGACCGGCTCCCAGAACGCGAGGGCACAGATCGTAAAGAACACGGCGATCATCCCGACGATATCTTTCCAGATCTGACGCGGGAAGAAGTAGTCGGTCTTGGCCTTGATTTCCTCAGGCGTGCCGCGGAACGGTCCGGCAGGGCCGGCGGCTCTGAACAGGAAAATGTGCAGCCCGGCCAGCCCCATCAGAGCCGCCGGCAGAATCATGACGTGCACGACGAAGAACCGACTCAAGGTCATCTGCCCGGGAGTCGCGCCGCCCTTGAGAAAGCGCGCCATGAAGTCGCCGATGACCGGCGTCTTGTCCATGATTTCCACGCCAACCGTGGTGGCCCAGTAGGCCCGCTGATCCCACGGCAGCAGATACCCGGTAAAGCCGAAGCCCATGACGATGCCGAAGAGGGCCAAACCCACCAGCCAGATCAGTTCACGCGGACTCTTGTAGGCTCCCCAGAGAAAGACCTGCGACATATGGGCGAAGACACAGACGACCATCGCAGTCGATCCCCAGAAATGGTAACTGAGGAGGAACCACCCGTAGTCGACTTCGTGAATGATGTACTGGGTGCTGGCAAACGCATGGTCGGCCGTCGGCACATAATAGAACATCAGCAGGATGCCGGTGACGGCCTGCATGATGAAGATGAACAGGAGAATCGAGCCGAAGACATAGGCCCAGCGGGATCCGCCCGGCACCGGCTCATTGAGCATCTTCGCTTGAATCGTCTTAAGCCCTACCCGCTCGTCGACGAAGGCGATCACCTTTTCGAGTGCGGTAAGCCCGGCAGAGGAAGTCGGTGTCTGTTGCATAGTGATCAGATGATCCGGATTTGAGTTTTAGTGCCGGCTTTGAATTCCATATCGATGATTTCAACCTCGCCCCCCGCCGACACCCTGATCGGCAGCGCGTCGAGGGCACGCGGGGCTGGACCATCGAGCACCTTGCCGGACGCATCGTAGATGCTCAAATGACAGGGACACAGAAACACCTGCCCCAGCACTTTATGCTGGCGCCACTTGTAGCCGCAGCCCAGATGCGGACATTTGCCCGAGAAGGCCACGTAGGGGAAATCTTTTTTATTCGTCCAGACGGTCTTGCCGAAGGCGTCCTTAAACTCCATGTCCTTGCCCTGATACACCTTCTCCAGGACAGTGGGAGTCACCTTCAACACCCATACGTTTTTCTCGATTTCGGACTCCGGCATGTAGGCTTCTTTGACCTTGCGCTTGTACTTGAACTGGAAGCCGATGTCGTCCTGCTTGATCTTGCTGACGTTGCCGATCTTGAGCCAGCCGTTGTCGAACGGGGAATACATCGGCTTCATCAGATAGCGCAACACCGGGAAGGCAATCGGAAGGCCGATCAGGAACCCGATCACGTGCGTGAAATTCATGAAGAAGGTGCGCCGCTTGACGCTCTTCTCGAGCTCGGGGAACGGAACCAGCACTTCACCCGGCGTGACATGCACACGCTCTTCCAGGTGGGCGATCTCGACCTCGTGGGTCGTCACGAAATCGTCCCGCTTGAAGGGCGGCAGTTCGAGAATGTCGCCGGCTGCTGCGCGCAGCTCGACCAGACTGTCGGTGACCGACTGGACGAACGCCATCGATACCTGCCGTTCGCCGCTGCCATTCATCGAGACGACGATATGGCTGATCTCGTGCGACAGCGGATCGACGATGACCTTCGAGACTTCCCCTATTTCACGGTCCGTCGCGCGGACCTTGGATTTAAGTTTCGGCTGCATCATTACTTCATCTTGATGGGTTTCGGTGTATTGACCGACGTGTTCTTGAATGTCGAGAGCCAGGCAGCGAGCGCCTGCACATCCTTGAGCTCCATCAGGTCCTTATACTTATCCGGCATCTTGCCCTTTTCATACTCGGCATCGAACCCTTCCGCCTTGTATGACTTCGGATCAAGAATCTTCTTAGCGATCTCTTCCTGCGGCAGGAGCGTCCCGATATTGTCCAGCTCAGGCCCGCGCTTCTTTCCGCCCTCGCCCTTCAATTTGTGGCAGTTATAACATTCCTGGAGCTGCCACTGCTCTTCACCGATCTTCAAGACATCGCCGCCGGACGCTCCGGCAGAAACAGGAGCCGCGGCCGCGCCGGCATCTTGCCCGGCAGGAGCCTGCGCAGTTCCCAAGGCCTTGATCCGCTCGGTCAACTCCTTGGCCTTCTGATCCAACTCCTTGGTTCGCGCAATCACTTCATCCGCCTTCCAGGGATCCAGGATATTGGGCTTCCCCTTCAGGATCTTGACGATTTTTCCCTTTTCGTCTTCCGGATCATATTGCGGCCAGAGAGACGCACCTGAAATAAACACCGTACAGAGGACTGCATAGAATACCAGGAGTGAGACGAGCGCTTTTCCGCCGCTCATCACCTTCATCGTCGGCGCGTCGAGAATCAAGAAGACGGTAGTCCCCAGCACGGCATACCCAAAGAAAAGCCATCGGAAGACAGGCGGAAAATCGAACGCCATCGTGGCCATATAAAGGCCGGCGCCGATCACGAGTCCGACGATAATCTTGATGATTGCCTTGCCCATATTGCTCCTCGTTCTAGATCCCTATGAATGCACCAGGATAAATTCGACCGTTACTTCGCTCCAGCCGGAACCGGACTGCCCTCAGGCGCATGCTCTTTCGGATGCGACGCCCGGAGCGTGACGATAATCGCGAAACTGACCACGGCATAGAACACCACCGTAATTCCGGTGATGTACCAGGCTGAATAGGCCAGGGTCGGCGTAAACGACTCCGCCGTAAAGTCCGGCAGCAAGTTATACGTATGGAAGTATTTCCGCAGCAGCGACCGCACTGCGCCCATCAAGCCCATCGTCCAGATCGCGCTGAACGCCAGGAAAATCAGGACGAACTGCGAGGCGTAGTCGATCTTGCCCCAGACAATCGTGCCCTGGGTCACTGCGCGGTTATAGATGATGTAATTAACGACGGTGACAAAGACGAGAGTGAAGGCCGCCGAGTTTTTCGCCGGCATCAACGCCAGGAAGTTCCAGTCAGCCGGCAATTCAAGCTCGGCGACTAGCTTGGCGCCGGTCGGAACGAATCCGTGCGGCGTGAGCCAGATGGCATTCCCCACGACTACCATCAAGAAACCGATCTTGATGACCGTCCGCGACGACACCGTGATCGGAATAAACCGACCGAGGACCGCAGGGGCCAGCAACATCGGCAAGAGGAACATCAGAGACTTGGGATCCGGCGCCGGGTAATCCGTCAGCACCTTCGTCATGACCAGAGGAAGCGCGACCATCACGATCGGAGCGATGATGGTCATGCGGACCTTCTCGACTCCCTCGATGCGCTTCATACTCAGCCAGATATAGTAGTTACTTGCCAGGAAGATGAGGCCGATCATGGCCCCCTGCATCTCGAAGAACATCGACAGCTGGTCGGCCATCATGTACGGACAGATCGAGGCATCGTAGTCGCACAGCTCATACGCCAGCAGATACCCCATGAACGGGAGGAACAAGAGCGCTCCCACACCGATCATATTGCCGACAAACCCCATCCAGTCGTAATAGGCCCGCTCTTCGTCCTTCGTGGACCCCATATACATGTAGGCGGCAATGAGTCCGGCCACGAAGCCGCCGAAGGTCACGTTCCCGACCAGCCGATGCAGGTTGAGCGGCATCCAACTGTAGTTGAACATCTTGTCCCAGACGCTGGCGGTCGCCAGAAACTCGACCGGAGACACGCCTTCCGCCTTCACCGGCGTATTCATGAAGGACGTCGGTCCGTCGATCACGAAGAGCGTAATCGACCCGATCAGGTTCAATAGCACGCCGAGCGCGATATGCCGGGCCTTCTTGTTTCCCTTCCATGCATCCCATGTATAGAAATACATGTAGAGCACGAAGGTCTCGCCGATGAACAAGAGCGGATAGATCACGGCAAAGACGATAAAGAAGTGATTGATCAGCCAGGTCGTGAACTGCGGATACGTCGCCAGCAACACGAAGATGAACAAGCCGCCGGTCAACGCCGTCATGCTGTAGAGAATGACCGTAACCTTGGTGACTTCCTTCGCGAGCCGATCGTAGCGGGGATCCTGCTTCCGGTACCCCAGCCACTCCGAAATCACGACGAATATCGGCGCCCCGAGAATGAATCCCGCAAACAGGATATGGAGCTGAGCGACGATCCAGACCGCTGTCCGGTTTCCGGTATAAGGGAATTCAACCGGCGGCGTCCCAGGGGCCTGTGCATAGGCCGCCCCGCCGAACAGCGCCAGAAGCGCAATGAGAGCCATGAGACTGCGCTGCCATGTTTTCATGATGCCTCGCCGCTCCTCCTCACTAGATTAATCTGCTATCTACTTGCCGGCTTCCGGAGCTGCTGCAGGAGCCGCTGCCGCAGGCGCTGCCGCCGCCGAGACTGAAGCCGCATCGACCCAGGCCTTCTTGCCTTCATCCCAGCCCTTGCCGGCCAAACCGAAGTTGCGCTCATACAACACAAGCTTCCAGCGATCCTCATCCGACAACTTGCTCTTCCAGGCCTTCATCTTGGTGTTCGGCACACCCTCGGAAATACGCCAGAACCACACGGCATCCGAATACAGCTTCATCCGGTCGCCGACGCGGAAATCGCGGGCACCCGCCTTGACCGGCTTGCCGTCCTTGCCGTGGCAGCTGGCACAGTTCACATCGGGATTCGTCTCGCCGATGAAAAGCTTCCGCCCTTCTTCCAGCTTGGCCGCATCCGCCCACCAGCCGGCAGGCATGTGCTTATCCGCATATTCCGCGGGAGCAGGAGGAGGAGGAACCACCGGGCCTTCACCGCCGCCGCCCTCACCGCCGCCGCACGCAGCCACCGTCAAGCCCAACCCCAAGACCAACATCAGATGCCAGGACATTTTCATATGATTTCCTCCACTCCTTTTCTACGACCCACTATGCTTTTCAATACCGACTCAGCTTCTTCAAGGCAGAAAAAAACGCCTCCGCAAGGGGTCCTCCCTTACAAAAGCGCTACTCTGCGTTCACCAGAAAAACCACAGCTTTGCTTGCCCCAACATATCCAACCTTCGACTCCGGCGAGCTCACTCTGTGCCCACGGAACAGCCGGTCACT
>CAZEHM010000052.1:0-20738 GCA_964512025.1 uncultured Nitrospira sp.
GATCACCGAGCAGCAGATGGCCGACATCCAGGCCTGGCTGAAGACGCTGCGGTAATGCCGTTGATGCACGATCTGGCAAACTCGGATGTTTCTCAGTATGCAGGGGCTTACCTTAAAAAGCCTGTAGAGTCTCTATGCTTCGCACTGCTATTGATTTTACTGCTAGCGTAAGGCAATCTCGCCAACTATGTTTGTGAGCCACGCACTCAGAACCATGGCCTTGCTCGGTTACTTGTGGGCCGCGACGGGTTGCACCATTGTTAGTTACGGTCCTGAATTGAGTGAGCCGCCGGTCTCAATGAAGAAGGAAGGGATCATTGGATTCTTCTACTACACGGGTAGTGCCGGAGTCCCGAATGTGAAAGAGAATTCCTTGCCCGCCGAGGCCAAGCTGATTCAGGAAATTCTAGAGCGCCAAGCAGGATACGCAGGGGCTATTGTATCGAATCCCCCAACGCTAAAAGGTATTCATCTCAATATTTATGAAACTCCAAAAGAGCTCTCCGCTGCGAGTAAGGGGTTCTGTACACTGTCATTTCTAACGCTCACCGCACTGCCTTGTTATAGCGAGACCGGTGGATATCTAGTTCAATATGATCTGCTTATCGACAATGAACTGAAAAAGATCTATAGGTACGAGATCCATAAAACGCTGGTGCAATGGATCGCCATGCTTCCGGTTTTGTGGGTGAATGAGTTGACGGGTGATTACAATCACGCGTTTAAAGGGACAGTCTACAAATTCATCCAAGATAGTCAGGCGGACGGGTATCTCCGATCACCGTAGTTCCTTCCATATCCGACTTGACCTCAAGCAAGTGAGATGCGATGAGACGGCAACTCCCTCCCCTCGCCAGCCTAATTGTCATAATCGGATTTTTGCTCTCATCGTGCATAACTCAAAGTTGGGATGCCCCGATTTCTACGGTAGCCCCATATGCTGCAGTTGATGCGACTCTGAAATCACCCTCGGTCAGTTTATATATACCGGAATACTTATCCCAAGGGCCCTCATTTTCTAATCATGGGTTCCTTCCACCCCCACATACGGTTCTCGACTCCTTGAAGAGGGAAATTAACATGCAGAGCGAGACGAATCCTTTTAAAGTGACAAGAATTCCACCGGAAGCCGGAGTATTCTGCTCGCTTCAGCTTGAGGAGGTTGAGATGCCTGCAATGGCAAGGGCTTGGAGTACATTTACGCACCTCACTCTCTGGCTCGTTCCCTTCTATGACAATTCGCTTGGCTATCGAATCACGTATGAGCTTTTTATCGATGCTAAACTGAAAAAACGCTATCAATATAACGTGAATGGAAAAGCATTCGAATGGGCAGCTGCAGCGTTGGTATTGCCATTCATGTCTGACAGCTGGCATGTTCAGTTCCAATCGCCCCACAATGTGAGTCATGGCCTTAGGGAAGGGTTGTTGGTTACAACCAAACAATTCTGGGATGATGCGCGAAGGGACGGATTTCTACCGTAGGGGGCGAAACGCCACTCGGATTCTCGCATCCGCAATCCGGCAACCCTGTCCGGGCGGTAACGCGAAGATCGGATTTAGGTCGAGTTCGCTGATCTCGGGAATTGCTTGGGCGAGCTGCGAAACCCGCAGCAACACATCTTTGATCGCCTTCACATCTGCCGCAGGGTGACCCCGGTAGCCTTGCAGCAGGCGGTGACCTTTGATTCCCTTCACCATTTCGTTCGCATCTTGATCGGTCAGCGGTGCGAGGCGGAACTGGACGTCTCCGAGAATCTCCACATGAATGCCGCCGAGGCCGAACGCGATCAATGGTCCGAACAACGGATCTCGGGTCATGCCGGCCATTACTTCGACACCGCCCGAGACCATCGGCTGCACCAGTACTCCTTCCATGGCATCCAGCTTGTTCTCCTGTACGAGCCTGGTCCTGATTGCGTCGAATGCGGTACGCACAGCCTGTTCATCAGCCAGATTCAACTGGACCCCGCCGATTTCTGTTTTGTGCAGGATCGTATGGGACGCGAGTTTCACTGCCACGGGATAACCGATCTCACGCGCGATTTTGACGGCCTCCTCCGCAGTCGCGGCGACGTCTCCTTCCGCCAGGGGGAGTTTCATCGCCGCCAAGAGTGCGCGGGTTTCTTGTGTGGTGAGCCATCCCGGCCCGCGGCGGGATAACGCTGTTGCGCAAATCGTTCCGGCATTGTTTAGGTCGGCGTCGGGGTAGCGCGGCATCTGTCCCGCCGGCTCCTGTTGCCAGGTTGTGTAGGTGAGTGCCCGGTTGATGACGCGGGCGGGAATCTCCGGGTGCCGGTAGGTGGGAATGGTTTCTTCATCTACGGTAAAGGTCCGATCCAGATCGCCTTCCGCCATCCAGCAGATATAGACCGGCTTCCGTGTCCCGCTCGTCCGGCGGGCGGCCCGGATGCCCCGGACGATTCCGGCTGCGACGGGGGGATTGTCTTCGGGTCTGACCGAGACATGCACGATGATGAGCGCGTCGAGCGAGTCCGCGGCGAGCATCGTTTCGACGGCCCGGGCATGTTGTTCCTCCGTCGCGAAGCCGATGACATCGACGGGATTCCGAAGAGCTGCTGTCGGTGGAAGAAACGATGCGAGGGCGGATTGCGTGAGGTCCGATAATCCCGGCACCGTAAGTCCTTCCGCCGCGCAACTGTCCGCGCAGAGCACCCCGGGACCGCCGGAATTCGTCAGGATGCCGATGCGCCGGCCGGAAGGCATCGGCTGGGCGGAGAGGCCAGTTGCCAAGGAGAGAAACTCCTCCAGCGTCTGCGCGCGGATCGCGCCGCATTGTGCGAAAAGCGCGTCAACGGCTGTGTCGTTTGTGGCAAGCGCCGCCGTGTGCGAGCCGGCTGCGGATTGTCCCGCCGGTGTCCGGCCTCCTTTCAAGACAACGATCGGTTTCTTTTTTCCCACCCGCCCGGCGATCTGTCTGAACCGTTGGGGATCGACGATGGTTTCGAGATAGAGGAGGATTACGCCGGTTGCTTCATCCTGTTCCCAGTATTCGAGGAGATCGAGCACCGACACATCGACATGGTTGCCGACGCTGACGAAGCCGGAGAGCCCCAGGTTCAACCGCCGGGCTGCCGTCACGACGGCCAGTCCCAGTCCGCCGCTTTCGGATGCGATGGACACCCGTCCGGCGGGAGGGATCGCGGGCGTATACGTGGCGTTCAAGCGCACGGCGGGATCGAGATTCATCAATCCAAAGCAATTCGGCCCGATCAGGCGGATTCCGTGCCGGCGGATCGCCGCATATAGTTGCTGCTCAAGCGAGAGTCCGGATCCGCCGGTTTCCGCAAAGCCTGCTGTGATAAGGACGACGGCCGGAATGTGTGCAGCGGCACATTCGTCGATGACCGATAAAACAAGGTGCGGCGGGACGGCCACGATGGCGAGATCGACCGGGCCTGGTACGGAGGTCACCGAAGGGAAGGCCTTGAGTCCGGCCACGTCTGCCGCGTGCGGATTGACGGGGAAGATCGGGCCGGAAAACCGGTTGCCCAGGAGTGCGAGCAGGATGCGATGTCCGATACCGGCCGGATCCCGCGAGGCGCCGACAACGGCCACCGCGCGGGGATGGAAGAAAGAGGTGAGCGGGGAGGCTGCCCCGGAATGTCGAGATGCAGGTTGAGCAGACACCGCCAACGCTCCCGGGTGGATCGCCGCTCTAACTGACGATTTCCGACGGAGCGACGCTCCTGATGTACGACAGCACGTCCAGCATCTGCTGATCCGTCAGCTTGCCTCGAAATCCGTGCATCGGACTGAAGAGGACGCCGTTCGAAATCGTGACGAGCAGCTCCCAATCGGTCTTGGTGCGGGAGGCCTGCGACTGCAGATTGGCCGGCCGGACGATAAGATCCTGGCTGTCCGGTCCTTTCCCATCCAGCTTACTGCCATGGCAGCGCAGACATTGTTTCTCGTAGACCGCCTGGCCGGCTTCGGGGTTCCCGCGCGCGGTCTGTCCGGCGGCCCAGGAGGATCCGAGGATGACGACACCGAGAGCGCAGATGACGGAAAAGGTTTTCATGTTGCTGCGGGCTCCTTTCATGAAACGCCGTTAGCGTATGACCAGGACGGAGCATCCGGCCCGGTGGACGATGCCATGCGACACGCTGCCCAGGAGAAACCGGTCTACGCCCTTGCGGCCGTGCGATCCCACGATGATCAAATCGTGTCCGGCCGCCCCGGCGCAGACCGCGGACACCGGATCGCCCGTCCGGACATCCGTGGTGACGGTAAAGCGCGGTCCGGCCAGGGCCTGAGCGGTTTCGGCCACGATCTGCTCGGCCTGGCGCCGGTGCTCCTCGGACCATGCTTGATAGCCCGCCATGACAGTCGGTTCGACCATGGCGAGCGACGGCACAATCGACAGGATGGTCATGGCTACCGGATTTCTGAATGGATGGGCGGCAAGCCAGGACCGTACTCGGGCGGCATCGTCACGGCCCTCGATGGCCAGGAGCACGCGCGCCACGGGTTTGGCCTTGCCTTTGACGATGAGCGTCGGGGTCTGTGAGTGGAGCAGGACCTGGTGCGACACGCTGCCGACCAGCAGTTCCGCGAGGCGGGAGTGGTCATGGGTCCCGACGACGATGAGATCGGCCTTCGACGCGCCGGCATTGTCGAGTATGAAGGACGCGGCGTGGTGCAGCTCGGCTTTGGTCTGCACGGAGGGAATATCGGCGGGCAGCACAGTCTTCCCGCGTTCGACGGCCTGGCGCCCGGCGTCCAGCATCGCCCGGCGAAACTCGTCATACCCTTGCAGATTGGCGGCTCCGGCCAACAGCGGCGACTGAAACATGCCCAGGTCCACGCCGTGGACCAGGAGGACTTCGTCCGGTTTATATAAAAGACCGAGTTGTTCAACGGCTGCGAACGCTTCATCGGACCAATCGACACCTGCAACAACCTTCATAGCTGCTCCCTCTTGTTCTCTGCCGGCCTTGGGGGCAGGGCACTAGGATTTGGTCCAGTTGACCCGAACGGAGTCTTCACCTTCGCCATAGTGAATGTCCAGCTCGCCATGATAGGCATGTTTCAGCGCTTCGCCGATCTGTCTGGGCAAATGTGAATCCGTCGTCGAGACCACCAGCCCGTCCGGCGTGGTCTCGATGCTCATGATACGGGCGAGTGGGTGCTCTTTATTTTCTTTCGTTTCGGTATTCTTGATCACACCCATGACCTGTTCCGGCTGCTGGGACGCAAAGGTGCCTTTCAGCATGAGCACCCCCTTCGGGCGCTTGTCCTGCAAGCGGTGGCAGGCGGGACAGACGGTCTCATGCGCGCCGGCGGGCGGCGCAACCCAGCTCCATCGTCCTTTATGAAATACGGCGCTGCATGTGGGGCACACGGTCGGTTCCGCCAGCTTGCTCGGTAATTTGTACGAGTCGTGCCGGTATTCCTCGACAAAACGGTCCCGGCGGGCTTCATGACCTCCGGCATTAGAACTTGTGGTCATCGCTTATACTCCCTTGGTTGAAGACAGGGCCGATCGTGACCGTCCGGCATTGGGTGCGCCCCGGAGGGCCTCGCCGGCCTGATGCAGGGTGCGGATCACTTCGTCGTCTGTCACTTGATCGAACTCCTCGAAGAAACAGCCCACGGCGGCGAACGGTTCCGGCGTCGAGAGAATCACGCATTCATCCACCAGCGCGCGAATGCGCTCGGCCGTCGACGGCGGCGCGACCGGCAAGGCCACTACGACGCGCAGGGGATTCAGCGCGGACAGCGCATCCAGAGTCGCGAACAGCGTCGCCCCCGTCGCGACGCCGTCGTCGACGAGAATGACCGTCCGATGATGGATGTGCGGCAAACCGCGCCCCTCGCGATAGAGGAGCCGGCGCCGTTCGATTTCACGGCGCTGCGCGGCGATCAGTCCGTCGAGATCCTCCTGGGATAACTGCATAGCCCTCACCGCTTCCCGGTTGAGATAGACCGCACCCGTTTCACTCACGGCACCGACGGCATATTCCGGCGATTCGGGCGCCGCGATCTTCCGCGTGATGAAGACGTCCAGCGGCAGATGGAGCGCCAGACTGACCTCATGCCCCACCACCACACCTCCGCGCGGGAGGGCGAGCACGACCGCGTGATGATCGCCCCGATAGGCCTGGAGATGATTGGCTAACAGAATCCCCGCATGGCGACGATCGCGAAACAGCATGACGCCTCCCTTGCTGCGATGTCATTCAACGACACCTGCTTCTTAGAGTGCTCCGCCGACGGCGCGCACTCCGATCAGAAGCAGGGCGACCAGCACCAGTATTCCGACCAGCCACCAGGCGTGCCGGTGACGCGCGTGCGCCTCCGTATGCCAGTGGATATCCCAGGGAATGTCCAGATAATGGGGATGGCGAAACATCATCGCCTCCTTTCGAATCAGGTAGGGCTGAGGCAGCGACGTCATCCTGCTTCCCTCAGCCTCACCAGGAAATCCGGCCGCCCGTCTTAGGCCACCTTGACGTCGATCGTTTTCGGCTTGGCTTTTTCCGATTTCGGCAACCGGACGTTCAGCAAACCGTCCTTGTATTCCGCAGTCACCTTTGTCCCGTCGGCATCCTCCGGAAGGGTGAAGCTGCGCATGAAACTTCCGTACGCGCGTTCGACTCGATGATACTTTTTACCCTTCTCTTCCTTCTCATATTTCCGCTCGCCGGTGATCGTGAGGACATCGTCGTGCACGTTCAGCTTGATGTCTTCTTTCTTCACATCCGGCAGTTCGGCCTTGATGGCGTATTCCTTCTCGTCTTCGCTGATATCGACGACCGGCGACCATTGGGCGACGGTGATGGCCTCGTTCTTCTCGCCGCTTCCTGCCGGCGTATGCCGACCCAGGAGATACGAGAGACGTTTCTCCAGATCCTCCACTTCCTTCAATGGATTCCAGCGGCTCAAGGGTTCCCATCTCGTGAGAGTACTCATAATCTGCGCCTCCTTGCCTACACGTAATTAGGCGTGATGTTGTGACAAAACCCGACTCGCGGCCTCTCTCTGCGAGGCCAGCCCTACCTTGTATCGTCCCGGTCCTTGTTGCCGAAGCGTCACCTGCCCTGAGCGGCTCAGTTGGTCCAGAGCGAGAAAGACCTGATTCCATGTAGCTTGAGGACAGTGCACCCGTAACTCGTCCACGTCGCACTCCTGAGTCTGTTCGAGCAGTTCCAGAAGAGTGACGCCTAGATCTTGAGCTGTCGCCATGGTTCACCTCAACCGCCTGCGCGATACTACAAAGAGGGATAGCATCGACGATGCCAAAGGAAAGAGGAGCCGCCCAAATTATTATGATCGGTGGAGATTCAACGGGTTCCGTCACGTGCCGAGTTTCGCCGGCAGAGGGAGGCTCCGGGTACTGTTGCGTTATAGGGCAGCGGCGGTTTCGCTGATGGGGAGTTGTTCGACATTGATTTCTCGCGCATGTGCGTTATGACAGAAGTAGGAGGGGAGGTGAGGCCAGGATAATCGAGAGGTTCCCGCTTCTGTGCCGGACGGTTGGTTCGGAGTTCGGGTCCGGGTCAGAGACGGAGTGGGTTCGAAGGGATGCGCTTCCATCGCGGTGCCCGTAGGAGGCACGGCTCCGAAGAGAGCCCGAAGACTGGGAGGCGCAGGGTGGCCGGACAGGGTTGGAGGTGCCGGGTCACTCGGGTTCACTCCGGCAGTGAGTGGACGGACCGGAGGGCTCCTCACAGAAGCGGGTAGTGTATTTCCCGCCTCAGAAAAGCGGATGCGGTGCCGTTCCAAACGGGAGTATCGGTTCTGATTCCCCGCCGGCGTTGCCGGTAATTCTCCAGCGGCCGTGTTCCTTCTTCAGAAAGTGCACTTCTTCATACCAGCTATCGACCGGACTTCTGAGTTTGGTGTTCTTGGCGGTACCCCAGACCACACCGGTACAAGTCATTTCGGCGGTGAGCTTGCTTCCGGCCCCCACTGTCCGGATCACTGAAAACGTGTGGAAACTTTGCAGGTCTGTGTAGTTGTCGAAGAGCTGTGTCCACACTTTCCGGATATCGGCTTTCTTGAGGCCATGGTAGTAATAGTCATCCGCGTACAACGCCATGATGCCGTCCAGATCCCGGGCCTGCATTGCCTGTTCGGCCTGCTCGAAGGTCGCCAGCAGATCCGTGACTGTTTGTGCATCCGCTTCCTGAATCGTGTTCGCCGTGACCTGGGTTTTTGCAATGGCGAGAAGCGGGTGTGCAGCCCAGAGCCCTATTCCTAAACAGGCGGCGGCCAAGATCGAGGCTGATCGAACATTCATAGCGACCTTCCTTCTGTGAGTTGTCTGTCATTCACGGTGAGCACGGTGAGTATGAGAACTGCAAGGTAGAGACCAGGAGATGAGCGGGGCCAATCATACGATCTGCTTGTGAATCCATGATTTCAGCCTGGGCAACAGCCCGGGAGTCGCCCTCAGTTTGTTGCAGAAATCATCAGAACGGGAGACGTCCGGTGGCAAATCGCGTCAGTAAAGAGATCAAAGTCGTGATCATGGGAGCGGCCGGCCGGGACTTCCACAACTTCAACGTCGTATTTCGCGCCGACCCCGACTACCGGGTCGTGGCCTTTACGGCGGCGCAGATTCCCAATATTGCGGGGCGGTCGTATCCTCCCGAACTGGCCGGAGCGCTGTATCCCGGCGGAGTCCCGATCGTGCCGGAAGAGGATCTGGACGCGCTCATTGCAGACCGGGCCGTCGATCAAGTGATCTTTGCCTACAGCGATGTGTCTCACGAAGCGGTCATGCATCAGGCCTCACGAGTGCTGGCCGCCGGCGCGGAGTTCCGGTTGCTGGGGCCGCGTTCCACGATGCTCCGGTCGGCGAAACCCGTGATTTCCATCTGTGCGGTGCGGACGGGAGCCGGCAAGAGTCCGGTCGCCCGGTACATGGCGGCACTGGTGAGAGAGCAGGGGCTGCGGGTCGCCGTGGTCCGCCACCCTATGCCTTACGGAAATCTGGCGGATCAGGCGGTTCAACGATTTGCCTCGCTCGACGATCTCCGCACGGCCAACTGCACGATCGAAGAGCGTGAAGAGTATGAGCCCCACCTCAGACAGGGCGATCTTGTCTTTGCCGGTGTCGACTATGAGCGCATTCTTCGCTGGGCCGAGTCTGAAGCCGACGTGATTGTGTGGGACGGAGGCAACAACGACTTCTCCTTTTATGAATCCGATCTGGAGATCGTGCTGGCCGATCCCCACCGGGCCGGTGACGAACGAGGCTATTTCCCCGGCGAAGTGAACCTGCTTCGTGCCGACGTCGTCATCATGACAAAAACCGAGACGGCGGATCCTCAGAAGGTTGCGGCCCTTCGGGCGACGATCCGGTCGGCGAATCCGGCTGCGGTCGTGATCGATTCGACCATGCCGGTGACCGTCGAGGATCCGTCGCTGATTCGAGGGAAGCGGGTGCTGGTGATCGAAGACGGCCCGACGGTGACGCACGGCGGCATGGCCTACGGTGCCGGCACCCTCGCGGCGAAGCGGTACGGGGCTGCGGCCATCGTGGATCCGAGACCTGCGGCGGTGGGCAGCCTTCGCGAGACCTTCCGGTCGTACCCCCATCTCGCCGGTGTGTTGCCTGCCATGGGCTACGGCCCGGAGCAAATCCTCGAATTGGGGCAGACGATCAACGCAGTCGATTGCGATCTGGTGCTCATCGCCACACCGGTGGATCTGCGCCGGCTGATCGGTTTCACGCATCCGGCCTGCCCGGTGCGCTATCAGTTTGAGGAAACCGGCGGCCGGCTTCGGGGCATCATCGAAAAACTCCTGGCGAAGAACGGACGGAGTCCGGCATGAATCCTTTCCCGGGATTGTGGCTCATATGTGCAACCCGATATGTCAGCCACAAGGAGGTCGAAGGCGATGGTCAAAGGCTCAACAATATCCGTCTCTCAACGGCAGGCGCAGGCCGAACGCTGCCATCGATGCGGAGGGCTCATGGTGCCGGAGCCGGTGCACGAACTCGCCTCGTTCGACTGGCATTGCGTCAGTTGCGGCGAGCGGATCGATCCGGTGATTCTCGCCCATCGGCGGCCGGGTGGCGCGGAGCCGTCACGCGGGCACATCGGTACCAGCCGGAGACCGTTTTCTCTCAGCTAACCCGCAGGCCTGCCGGAACCGGGGAGCGGTGCCGCGCCCTGTTCGGACAAGGCCGGCAGTTCCGCCGGTTTCAAGACCGGAAGCATCCCCCAACGATACGACGAATCGAGTGTGCGCCGTTGAGCACCGGTGCGTCATGCGGTTGATGCACGATCCTGTGCAGGAAAGGGAGCGCTGATGCCCACGCCTGAAGAGTTGCTGGCCAAAGCCCGGAAGCCGGCCGAAGAGGCCTTGCGGCTGCACGCGTATTACAAGGGCAAGATTCAGACGGCGCTTAAGTGTCCCATTCGAGGCGTCGAGGATTTCTCGATCTGGTACACGCCGGGCGTCGCCGCCCCCTGCCGTGCGATTCAGGCTCGGCCGGATCTGGTGTATGAGCACACGAATAAGGCGAATTCGATTGCCGTCATTTCGGACGGGACACGAGTCCTCGGCCTGGGGGACATCGGTCCGGAAGCCGGGTTGCCGGTCATGGAAGGCAAGGCGCTGCTGTTTAAATATCTGGGCGGAGTGGATGCGGTGCCGATGTGTCTCGGCACCAAAGATCCGGATGAAATCGTCCGGACGGTGAAGCTGCTGGAGCCCTCGTTCGGGGGAATCAATCTCGAAGATATCGCAATGCCGAAGTGCTTCCGCGTCCTGCGCGAAGCCCGCCGGCTGTGCACGATCCCGGTGTGGCATGACGATCAGCAGGGGACCGGCACGGTGGTGCTCGCGGCGTTGCTCAATGCCTTGAAGGTCGTCGGCAAAGAGATCGGTCATGTCCGGATCGCGATGATCGGCATGGGGGCGGCCAATATTCCGACCTATCGGTATCTGACGGCCAGTGGCGCAGATGCGGGGAACATCGTGGCCTGCGATCTCGGAGGGATTCTCGGACCGCATCGTCATGAGTATGAAACGAATCCGGACTACAGCGAGCAATGGACGGTGTGTGTGGAATCGAACAGGGATCAGCGTCGGGGAGGCATTGCCGAAGCCTTGGCCGGCGCGGATGTGTGCGTGGCCTTTGCCGCCGGCGGGATCATCAGGCCGGAGTGGGTGCGGACGATGGCCCGGGACGCCATCGTGTTTGCCTGTGCGAATCCGGTCCCTGAAATCTGGCCGTGGGAGGCGAAAGAAGCCGGCGCCAGGATCGTCGCGACAGGACGGAGCGATTTCCCCAACCAGGTGAACAACTCGCTGGTTTTTCCCGGCATCTTCCGCGGCGCGCTGGATGTCCGCGCCCGCACCATTTCCGATGAGATGGCCCTGGCCGCGGCGGCGGAACTGGCGGCGTACGCGGCGGAGCGAGGCATCTGCGCCGACAGCATTCTTCCGACGATGGACGAATGGGACGTCGTCCCGCGTATCGCCGCGGCCGCTGCGCTGGAGGCACAGCGGCAGGGACTGGCTCAACTGAGTCTCACCCGCGAGCGGCTGATCCGGGAAGCGACCGCAAGAATTCACACGGTTCGGAACGGCGTCTCTCTCTTCATGAAGGAAGGGGTTATCCCGCCGGTCATCCCTCTGTAATCCGGTGTGAGTACGACCTGCCGCCGGCTCTCACCCCTCTGTTCTGATCAGTGTGTTCAACAGGAGACACAGCTCCGGACGGGTGTGCGAAGAGGAAATAAAAAAGCGGAGCGGGGGCGGGTTTGGAGAGCTTAGATCCACTTTTGAGACCTTGGAAGGGTTTCAGGCTTCCCGCTCGATCCGGCGGGCTTGCTCACCACCCTTGCGCTCGGCCTCCTTATCCTTGACTGTTCCTCTCACCGAGGCCTCCGCTCAAGAATCAGATAACGCCGTTTGTCCGAAGGTCAAACGGCCGGCCGAACGAGGGAGGAAGAGGGCGTGGATATGCGGATTACCGCGTGTCCTTTTTCTCCTCGGCCACGGTACGGTTGCGCAGCCGCTTCACCAGTTCGTCGTAGGAGTCGGCACGGATGATCTTGTCGAACTGGCTGCGGTAGTTTTTCACCAGGCTGACGCCGTCCGCGATGATATCGTAGGCGTACCAGCGGCCTGCCTTATTGATCAGGCGGTAATCCATCGGAATGTCGGTTTTGCTGGAGACGAGTCTGGTGCGGACTTCCGCGTACGCGCCTTCCTGCCGTTCGCTGAGATACTCGGTTCGTTCGCCGGAATAGCCTTCGATTTTTCCCGCGTACCGGTCGGACAGGAAGGCTTTGAACAGCTCGACGAATTCGGTCCGTTGGTCGTTGGTCAGCGGCGTCCAGTTGGCGGCCAGGGCGCGCTTGGACATTTCCGCGTAGTCGAAGCGTTCGCCGATGACCTGTTCCAGCAGCCGCCGTCGAGGCATGAGCTTAGCCGGATCCTTCAACTTGGGGTCTTCCAGGATGCGGAACACTTCCGTAAGCGTCGCCCGCACGACCTCAGTGGGGGACTCCGGCGGCTGGCTCGATGCCCAGGATGCGTGCGAAGTCGCGGAGAGAGTCAGAATCATAGAACAGGCGACAGTCCACGGATTCCAGGGGGTCCGGCGGCGGGGACGAGCGGGCGTCATAGGATGGATCCTCACTGTGGTCCGGCCGCGGCGCGGAGCCGCGGCCGAAGACTTACGCCGAGGGATCGAGGCGTCCCGTTAATCCAGCACAAACGTGACCTTCAGATCCACGCGGTAGAGTGAGACCTTGCCGTTCTCGACCACCACATGCTGCTCCTTCACCCAGGCCGACTTGATGTTGTGCACGGTCTTGGATGTCCGGGCAATGCCGTTCTGGATGGCATCTTCGAAACTCTTCGGCGATTCAGAACTGATCTCGATGATCTTGGCGACGGACATGGGATTCCTCCTTTGTGGGGTGGATATGAACCCGTTATGAAACGCGACGAGCGCTGGTCACGGATTCGGTGGAGGGATTCGCTGAGCGAATGACCGCTTGTTCTGCACAATAGCGCAAGAACGAGGCCAGCCTGGTCAGAGTGTCCGTCAGGTCAAACAGGTTGGAAACTGACAGATTTGAATAAGCCACATCGTGTGGACCGGGGAACCGTTGAGGAGATGCGCTACAAACGCATCCCGCCGGCTGTAGCAAAAGGTCGCAATGGCTGAAGGAGGTGAACGATCTCATTGCTTCACGCGCGATGCTTCATCGTCACTCCAAGCTTCGAAGGCGCGAAGATTGTTCCCGATCTGCAACTGCCTGCATGAGAGCGTTGTCCGTTCGAGGCGGCGGCACCGCGATTGCTCATTATCTAGGAAGCAAGGATTGCCTGGTATCCGGATGCAAGGAGACGGTCAGCCATGAAGCCGCTGCAGCTTGCCGTCGTCGGGTTCGGCAGAGTCGGACAAGTCTGCGCGGAACTCATTGCCCGGAGCCATGATCTCAGTCTGGCTGCCATCGTGCGGCGGGCCGTCAGCGTCTCGGGACAGCTGCCGGAGACGTTGCGCTCCGTTCCGGTCATCACCCATATCGGACAGGCGAGAACTGTCGATGCCGCGCTGCTCTGTGTGCCGGCGAACGCGGTCGAAGAACTCGCCGCGCAGATTCTGCAGCACGGCATTCCGGTCGTGGACTGCGTGATGCTGCACGGAGACGCGCTTGAGGCCCATAGCAATGTGATCCATAAGGCCGCCGTTCATCATCGGGCGGCCGCCATCGTGGGGGCGGGGTGGGATCCCGGCGCGCTGTCGGTGTTCCGCTCCTGGCTGGCCTTATTGACGCCCGGGGGCATGACGGAGACGCGACGTCACACCGGCATCAGTCTCCGCCATACGACGATGGCGCAAAACGTCACGGGGGTGAAGGATGCGCTCTGTGCCGAAGTGCGGGCTCCCGGCGGACGGCTGCAACGGTATGTCTATGTCGAATTGGAGAAGCGGGCGGATACGGACAGGATCACACAGGCCATTCGTGCCGACCCGCTCTTTCTCGCGGAAGACACGCAGGTGTTCCCGGTGGACAGTCTCGCGGAACTGGAGGAAGAAGGACGGGGAGTGGTCCTCGACCGGCGGGGGCCTCCGGGACGATTCGGGCATCAGCATCTGCTGCTGGAGGCGCGCTGTGATGACAGCGTGCTGACCGCGCAGGTCATGCTCGCCGCCGCGCGCGCGCTTCCGCAACTGAAGCCGGGATCGTATGTCCTGTCCGAGGTGCCGCTCAGCGCATTGTGGGGCGAACGGGCGGCGAAGGCGCAACGGGAGTGGTCGTAACTGGGACGTGATGTTAGGCCGTTGTGACTTGTTCGGAGGGAGGGGACAGAGTGATGGCGTTTGAACTGACGAGTTCGGCGTTTAAGGAGGGGGAGCGCATTCCCGATCGGTACACCTGCGAAGGAGCGGATCTGTCGCCGCCGCTCCATTGGGCCGTGCCGCCGGCTGAGACGAAAAGCTTTGCGCTGATCGCCGACGATCCTGACGCGCCAGGCGGCACCTGGGTGCATTGGGTGATCTATAACCTGTCGTTCCATCTGCGCGAGTTGCCCGAAGGCATTCCGGCCAAAGACCATTGGCTTGACGGCGCATTGCAAGGTCTGACCGACTTCAAACGGGTCGGCTACGGAGGGCCCTGTCCTCCGCCGGGGAAGCCGCATCGGTACTATTTCAAATTGTACGCGCTGGATGCCGTTTTGAATCTGAAGCCGCGCGCCACCAAGAGCCAGGTGCTGGAGGCGTGCAAGGGACATATTCTGGCCGAAGCCCAGTTGATGGGCCGGTTCAGCAGAGCCAGCTGAAGCCGAGGGGGGCGCGCGGCCTTATCGCAAGATCCCGCTGACGATCAATTCGACGGCTTGCTCGGGGCTCAGGCCTCTGGCCATCAAGGTTTCGAGTTCTTTTTTATCCACGCTGCCGATGGCAGCCTCGTGGGTGACTTTGGCTTCAGGATGAAAGACCCGCACGATCGGGATAGCGCTGGCATGGGCCTGGCCCTGCACGATCTCCATGCAATCGACGTGGCCGCGCGCGCCTTTGGCGTAGGCTTCGGTAATGCCGACGATGTCGGCCTGCGCCTGGCCCTCCAGGACGACTCGGGTTTTGATGAAGCTGCGCGAGCGTTCACCGCGGAGCATCACCGCTTCTTTGAGGGTGATGTGATCGGTCTTGTGCGCGAAGATCTTCGCGCTGAGTTCGGCCAGGCCGTCGGCCGCCACCTCCACGAGATAGTCGATGTCGAGGGTGCCCACGGAGCCGGAGAGCAGCGAAAAGTCCGAAAAGTATCGCGCGCCTTTCCCGATCTTGATCGTCGCGTGAGGCAAAACCCGCATACCCCCGTGAGGGCCGTGGTAGTGGCCCTCTGTATAGGTGAGTGATGCGCCCGGTCCGATCTCCATTACCGCCTGCATCCGGTGTTCCGCCGATTGCGCGAGCGGAAAAAGGCAATGCGACAGCACGCGCGCCTGCGCCCCTTCGCAGATTTGGACGTCGATCTTGATCTGCTGGATTCCGGTCGGATGGGCGAGCCCAAAACACATGTGGATGGGCTGCGCGATTTGCGCGCCGGCCTCGACGGTCAATGTTCCGACAAGGGCATCCGGCGTTTCTTCCAGCTCCACGCGGACTCCGGGCACGGTCCGATGACTCAGGATGTGATGCCCGTGCGCCACGACATGGGCGATGCGCGTATCGTCGAGGATGGCCGGTTCGGCGCCGACCATCGGCAGGGTCCGCCTCAGGTCCTCAAGGTCTGACATAGTTGCACACTTCTCCGTCGCAACGGACGCAGGTGCGTCCGCGGAAATGGTCGACGGCATCGCGGGGACTACCGGAAAAGATGATGCGGCCGGCGCAGAGCTGCGAGGCCCGGTCGGCGATGAGGGCGACCTCTTCCTGATGCGTGATCAGGATGACGGATCCCCCGCCTGTCTTCACGGCGCGGATAATGGCGATGATGTGCGAGATCGAGAGCATATCGATTCCCGCCGACGGCTCATCCAGGATCGCCAGCTTCGGGTGCATGGACAACACCGAGGCGAGTTCAATCCGGTGGCGCTCCCCGCCGCTCAGAGCTTTGTCCACTCGGCGATGCAGATAGCGGTCGGGATCGAGGCCGACTTGTTTCAGCGCCGGGGCCGGATCGACGTCCGGGTGTCCCAGCGCGAGATATTCCCGCACCGTGACCCCTTCGAATCGCGCCGGTTCCTGCCACGCGAGGGTGAGTCCTAACCGGGCCCGTTCATACATCTTGAGCGGCAACAGGTCCGTGCCGTCGAACAGGATGCGGCCTCCGCTCGGCACATAGCCCTCGCACCCCATCAGCACATAGGCCAGCGTGGTTTTGCCGGATCCGTTGGCGCCGAGCAGGGCATGAATCTCACCGGGCTCGATCGAGAGGTCGAGCCGATCCAGGATGGGATGGTGATCCGCCTCGAAGGTGAGCGCCGCAATGTCGAGCAGGGGAACCGTCATCGTCGCAGATCTCCTCATTGAGAAGCGCTGCATCCGGTATGCCGGATGCAGCCTGCGGATATCCGGCAGTTGCCGGCTGCCTGAACCCTCGATTGGCGCATTGTGCGGCAGAACGAAGGTGAGGGCTGGGGAGTTAGGCCCCATCCGGCAGGGTCCGGTTCGGGTCACACCAGCGAAAGAGCCGGGACAGAGAGAAGAAGCAGGAGAAACGCAATCCAGCGAGCATGGCATCATCATTGCTGATTTCATCGGCATGAAACTGAATCGTCTTATGCTAATGCTTGCGTTGCTGGGCATGGTCGGTGGCGTCTCCCGCTGTCACCATCCGACGCCGTCGGCTGCCGAGGTCGAGGTGGCTCCGGGCGTCGTGGAAGAGCGCGATCGGGCGCTGATGCGGGCCGTCGTGGCGGCGTTCGATCAGGCCGATGCGGCGGTGCGGCAGGCCGATTTGGATGCGCTGATGCCCTTCTACGCCAAAGGCTACAACTATTATGGCCTGAAGCCGGCCGATGTCCGCCGGATCTGGGCCGAAGTGTTTGTGCATTATCGGGATCTGTCCTCCCGCCATGTGTTCACCGACGTGAAGCTGATGCAGACCGGGAAGGCGAAAAAGGCTTCGGTGACCTGTACCGGCGGGCTCTACGGCATCGATAAGGAATCGGGGAAGACCATTACCATCGATAGCTGGGCCGGCGAGGTCCATTACTTGATTTATGAGGACGGGGCCTGGCGGTTCCTCGGCAATAAGGGCGGCATCACCGAGTCCGTGCCGCCAAGCAGCGCCCCGCACCATCCGCTGTTCTGAATTCTCGACGGAACGAAGGTGCCCATGCCCAAGCGCATTGCCATCATTCAGGGGCATCCCGACGCGACAGCCCGGCATTTCTGTCATGCCCTGGCCGACGAATATGCCAAAGGAGCAGAGGATGGTGGACACGATGTCGTGCGTGTGGATGTCGCCACTCTCGACTTCCCGCTCTTGCGGACCAAGGAGGATTTCGAGAAAGGCCGGCCTCCTGAGGCGATCAAGTTGGCGCAGGAAACCGTGGCCTGGGCCGATCATCTGGTGATCATCTATCCGCTCTGGCTGGGATCGATGCCGGCGTTGTTGAAAGGATTTTTCGAGCAGCTCCTGCGGCCGGGCTTTGCCTTCGAGTATCAGCAATCCGGCGGGATGGCGAAGAAGCTTCTCAGCGGCAGGTCGGCGCGCATCATCGTGACGATGGGCATGCCCGCGTTCGTCTATCGCTGGATCTTTTTTGCGCATAGTCTCAAGAGCCTCACGCGTAACACCCTCCGGTTCTGCGGTATCGGGCCGGTGAAGGCGACGATCATCGGTTCCATCGAGGGATTGACCGAACATCAGCGGGACGGCTGGCTGGATGAGATACGGGGATTGGGAGACGTCGGAAAATAAGGTCGGAACGGCTCAGAATCTGTATGATGTGGACATCCCAGCGGGTGACACGCATTGAAGAAGGAGTAGTGGGATGTCGCAACAGCAGGTGGAGCCTCATGTCTTCGTCATCATCGGCGCGACCGGCGATCTGACGCGCCGGAAACTCTTGCCGGCGCTTTATCATTTGCGGGATCAGGGCGTGCTCGAAACCCGCAATACGCTGATTGTGGGGGCGGCGCTCCCTGAAATCGGGGAGGACGGGTTCCGTCTGTGGGCCCACGAAGGGCTGCACAAGGCGGGCTGGCACAACGACCATGAATTGCGCGACTGGTGCGACGCCTGCCTCTACTATCAGACCATTGGCCGGGGGACGGACGAGGACTACGTCGCGCTGGCCTCCTACATCCGCAGCATCGAGCAGCAGCACGTCATGCCGGAGAATCGCGTGTTCTATCTGGCCGTGCCGCCGGACATTGCGCCCGCCGCCATCGAAGGGCTGGACCGGGCGGGGCTGCTCAAGGGGCGGGGATGGGTGCGCGTCGTCTTCGAAAAACCCTTCGGGCACGACTTCCAGTCGGCCCGCCATTTGAACACTACGCTGCATCAATATGTGGACGAATCGCAGATCTACCGGATCGACCATTATCTGGGAAAGGAAACGGTCCAAAATCTCCTGGCGTTCCGGTTCGCCAACCCCATCTTCGAATCGCTCTGGAAACGCGACGCCATTGAGAACGTGCAGATTACCGTGGCCGAAGACCTCGGCGTCGAACATCGCGGGGCCTACTATCAGCAGGCCGGCGCGTTGCGCGACATGCTGCAGAATCATTTGACCCAGCTCATGACCGTGGTGGCGATGGAGGTCCCGGTCTCGTTCGATGCCGCCGCCATTCAGAGCGAGAAGCTGAAAGTGCTCCACTCCATTGCGCCGATCGCGGAGCAGGACGTGGTGTTCGGCCAGTACACCTCCTGGCAGGTCGGGGGGCAGACGATTCCGGGCTACCGCGAGGAGCCGGGCGTGCCGTGCGACTCCAAAACGGAAACCTATGTCGCGCTGAAGGCGGAGATTCATAACTGGCGCTGGAAGGGCGTGCCGTTCTATCTGCGCACCGGCAAGCGCTTTCCCCGGAAGCTCACGCAGATCGCCGTCATTTTCCGCGAGGCGCCGACCCACGTGTTCCCGTCCCTCGATCCGGGGAGCATCGCATCCAACAAACTGCTGATCACGCTGCAGCCCAGCGAAGGGTTTTCCCTCTGCTTTTCCGTGAAGAGTCCGGGGCGGCCGTTCATGCTGAGCGACCATGCGCTGCAATTCGATTATCAGAAAGCGTTCGGCCAGCTCCCCGAAGCCTATGAAACCCTGCTGCGTGACGTGATGATCGGGGATCAAACGTTGTTCGTCAGCGCGGAATTCACTGAGAAGGCCTGGCGGCTGTACGATCCGCTGCTGACGGGCACACACACGGTGCATCCCTACTCAGCCGGCTCCTGGGGCCCTGCCGAGGCGGATGCGCTGGTGGCGCGAGCCGGCCATCAGTGGCAACTCGGCTGGTGAGCCGGGTTCCGGCCGCTTCTTCCAATCTTGACGCTGCGTCCCGAGCCAGCCGATAATGCCCCGTTCTTCGGCGGAATGCTGAACAAACCGGCCGGCAGCGTTCCCGCGTCACGCGAATTCTCGATAATCGAAGCGCGCCCGGCCGCAGGCGTCGATGTCCATTCACACGTTTACCGCACAGGTCGAGTCGATTACGGATCTGACGCACGATGTGCGCCGGCTCGACCTGCGTCTCGTCGAGCCCGCGACCATCGAGTTCAAGCCGGGCCAGTTCATTTCCTTCGAATTGCCGCACCCGGAAACCGGCCGCCCCATCACGCGGGCCTATTCCATCGCGTCCTCCCCCAGCCGTCCCGATCGGGTCACGCTGCTGTTCAATCGCGTGTCGGGCGGGCCCGGCTCCGCGCTGCTCTACGGATTCAAAGAAGGGGACACCACGCACTTCAAGGGCCCGGCCGGGCATTTCACGCTGCACGACGATCCGGGGCGTGAATTGCTGTTTGTCGCCACAGGCACCGGCATCACGCCGATCTGGTCGATGCTGCTGGCGAATGCGGAACGGCCCGATCCCAGACCGGCCACCCTGTTCTGGGGCCTGCGGAGCCAGCGGGATCTGTACTATCAAGAAGACTTGATTGCGCTTGCGCGGAAGATCCCGAAGATGACGACCGTTCTCACGCTGTCCCGCCCAGAGCCCGGCTGGGCCGGAGCAGCCGGACGGGTGCAGCAGCTGGTTGAGGAGCGCGTGACGTCGGTGGCGCAACTCGCCGTCTATCTCTGCGGCAGCGGCGGGATGATCGCCGACGTGACGAAGACGTTGCAGCAGAAGGGACTGTGCCCGATCTATCGCGAAAAATATTACGATGCGGCCGCCAAGGCGAACGGGTAACGGCCGCGTTCCGTTCGGCGTCACGTCTCACGAAAGGATCGCACCATGGCAAAGAAGCCTCTCACCCCGGCGAAGGTCATGGAACTGGGCACCGGATTTTTCGGATCGAAGACCCTGCTGAGCGCGATCGAGCTGGGGCTCTTTACCGAGCTGGCGAAAGGCGCGCGCACGGCGGAGGACTTGACCGCGCGACTCGGTTTGCATGCCCGCAGCGCGAAGGATTTCTTCGACGCTCTGGTCGCGCTGGGCATGCTGAAGCGCACGGGCGCGCGCTACGCGAATACGCCGGAAACCGCGCTGTTCCTCGACCGGGCCAAGCCGTCGTATGTCGGCGGCATCCTCGAAATGTGTAACGCGCGGCTCTATCACTTTTGGGGCTCGCTCACCGACGGCCTTCGCAGCGGCCGGCCGCAGAATGAAGTCAAAACCGGCGGCG
>CAZEHM010000053.1:0-20385 GCA_964512025.1 uncultured Nitrospira sp.
CAGTCAGTGCAATCACATCACAGTCCGGAGAGTATCTCGGTAATTCACTCGAATGGGAAGACGTAACCGAGAAGCGTAAACTGGAGACCGAGATGGCCCGCATTAAGACGGCCCTCGACAACACCTCCACCAACGTGATGGTCTGTGACCGCAATTACACCATCGTCTACGTCAACAAGGCCTCGGTGACTACCCTGCGCCGCCGTGAAGACGAGATCCGCAGAGTATTCCCGAACTTTTCCGTAGACAAGGTTCTGGGATCGAGCATCGATAGTTACCATAAGAATCCGGCACACCAGCGCCAGTTGCTGGATAATCCCAAGAACTTACCGCATCGGTCTGAAATTAAAGTCGGGACTCTTACCCTTGACCTCAATGCCGCTGCGATCACGAATGAGAAGGGCGAATACGTCGGCAATGTAGTGGAGTGGTCGGACATCACCGCCCAGAAGAAGGCTCAAAATGAAGTCGATAAGCTTATCAATGCGGCTACAGCCGGCCAACTTTCCGAACGCATCAACGCCGAGGAGTTCGAGGGCTTTTTCAAAAACCTCTCCCAGGGTATCAACAAAATGCTCGACGCCGTGGTTGCGCCGTTGCACGAAGCGCAAACAGTGTTGACGGCTATGGCCGCCAACGACCTCACGAAGACCATGACCGGCAACTATCAGGGTGAATTCGAGCAGATGAAAGTCAGCCTGAACAGCGCCATCAATACCCTCGGCACAGCCCTCTCCACCGTCCGCGAAGCAGCGGAGAGCGTCACAGCCGGCGCCGAGCAAATCACTAAGGGCAATGAGGACCTCTCGCAGCGCACCAGCGAACAAGCCTCGTCGCTCGAAGAGACCAGCGCCTCCATGGAAGAAATGACCTCGACGGTAAAACAAAATGCCGACAATGCCAAACAGGCCAATCAGCTGGCCATTACTGCCAGAGACATCGCCGATAAAGGCGGATCAGTCACGGTCCGCGCGGTGGAAGCGATGGGCGAGATCAATAAAAGCAGCAAGAAGATCGCCGATATCATCACAGTCATCGATGAGATCGCTTTCCAGACCAACCTCCTGGCTTTGAATGCCGCGGTCGAAGCGGCGCGGGCAGGGGAGCACGGCCGCGGGTTTGCGGTCGTCGCGGCCGAAGTCCGCAACCTGGCGCAGCGATCGGCCACGGCGGCGAAGGAGATCAAAGGTCTGATCAACGAGTCCATCCAGCGGGTGAACGACGGCAGCGAACTGGTCAATCAATCCGGCAAGACGCTGGAAGAAATCGTCAGCTCCGTGAAGCGGGTCACGGACATCATTGCCGAGATCAGCGCCGCCTCGCAGGAACAGGCCAGCGGCATCGATCAGGTCAACAAGGCCATCATGCAGATGGACGAAACCACCCAGCAAAATGCCGCGCTCGTGGAAGAAACCACTTCAGCCAGCCAATCCATGAAGGACCAGGCCCGAGAGTTGATGACCCAGGTCGAAGTATTCAAGACCGGCGGGGAAAGCCATAGCGAACGCCACACAGCACCCAAGCGGGATACAAAACCTGCCCCCTCGGCTCAATCAAAACCAATGGCCGGATATGTCCAGAAACCGGGCCTGAAGAAGCCGATGCCGGCGGCGAAGCGCACCGACGAAAAGGCCCCGGCAGGAGTCGGAGCCGGAAATGGCCACGATCGCCGCCGGAAAGACGACGATTTCGAAGAGTTCTAGATTCCTCTCCGGGCGGGGCAGGCATGTATTGCCTGCCCCGCAGGTAGTTCCTGCCGACCTCCTGCCTTCCCCTCAACCAGTAAAGATTCTTTGAGTAACAACCGATACAGAACCGCCAGAGCCAGACCTATGCCTTGAAAAAGGACACGATGCCATGGAACTGAAATCGATCCTTTGGTACGCAGTGTTGACCAGCATTACGGGAGCCTATTTTATCGCGCTGGCCGGAGTACGTGCCGCCAAAGCACACGATGTCTCACACCATTCCAGGCGAATGATCATTGCCTGCACCGTGGTGGGCATCTGGCTCGTCGCCTACGTCATGAAACAAGTCCTATTCGGTCGAGAGCAGTTCGGCGGGACCGCAGAGCAATACTGGACAATCTATATGCCGGTCTTCGCCACCCACATGCTCCTGGCCGTTACCACGATCGCGCTCGGTTCCTATAACCTCTACATGGGTCTTCACCGCTTGCGCTATGGCAGCGTCGGTGCGATGGCCGCGGGCATGACCACGCACCGCCGCCTCGGCCACCTGCTGATCTGGACCTTCTCAGGCACGATCGCTTCGGCTTATCTCGTCTACATGATGATTTTTGTCTGGTACAGGACCTAGGACAATGGACTATCCCATTACCAAAACCGAATACGACCAGATTCGCACGCTGCTCTACGACGAAAGCGGGATCTCCCTCGGAGAGAGCAAGCAATCCCTGGTCGTTTCACGCCTCTCGAAGCGGCTGCGAGACCTCGACCTGGACAGTTTCGAAGCCTACTACGAGTTCGTAACCAGCGACACGAGTGGAGCGGAATTCACCCGTATGCTGGATCTGCTCTCGACCAATAAGACCGACTTCTTCCGTGAACCGAAACACTTCGAATTTTTACGGGACCAGATCCTTCCGAGCCTTGAACGGGAGAAGCGCATCCGAATCTGGTCGTCGGCCTGCTCGACGGGCGAAGAACCCTATACCATCGCGATCACACTTCGCGAAGGCGTCAAAAATCCCGCCCAATGGAATTTCGGGATTCTCGCTTCAGACATTTCTACCCGGGTCTTGGCACACGCCGCCGAGGGACTCTACGCACAAGAACGTATCTCGACGGTCCCGGCCGACGTGGCGCACCGCCATTTCCTCAAAGGCAAGGGGAACAAGACCGGTCTCGTCAAAGTGAAGCCGCACCTGTCCGATATGATCACATTCCGGCATCTCAATCTGATGAGCGAAAAGTTTCCAATTAAATCTCCGCTCGACCTCATCTTCTGCCGGAATGTCATGATCTATTTCGACCGTCCGACGCAGGAGCGACTGATCGGGAAATTCTTCCGGTACCTCAAGCCGGGGGGACATCTCTTTATCGGCCATTCGGAAAGCCTCCAGTGGCTCAAACACGATTTCTCGACGATTGCGCCGACGATCTACAGGAAGGACCCGTAGCCCAATGCCTGTCGTCGATACCGAACGGTTCACTCACGTCCGCCGGATGCGCGACAACCGGTTTCCTCATGAAATCGCCTCGATTCTGCCGGGTGAGTTTTTTGTGAGCAGCGAACCGATGGTCGTCTACACCGTCCTGGGGTCCTGTATCTCCGCCTGCATTCGGGATCCGTTTGCCGGTGTGGGAGGGATGAATCATTTCATGCTCCCGGCGCCCAAGGAATTCCAGTCAGGCGATGCTTGGGGAGGGGAATCGACGCGATACGGATCCTTCGCCATGGAGCAATTGATCAACGGGATTCTCAAACGCGGCGGCTTGCGTCAGCGGCTGGAAATCAAATTATTCGGAGCTGGCAAGATCTACGAGGGAAATATCGATGTGGGCGCGCGGAATACGGAGTGGGTCTTGAATTATCTCAAAACGGAAGGCTTTACCGTCGCCAGCAGCAATCTCGGCGACATCTTCCCGCGCAAAGTCTATTACTTCACTGACTCCGGACGGGTCCTGATGAAGAAGATCGAGCGGATCAAGAACCGGACGATTTATGACCGGGAAAACGAGTATCAACAGCACCTGCGACAGGAGCAGGAAGAACAGCAGAGCGACGTGACCTTGTTCTGATACCACCATGTTGCCGTGCGACGAGACGAAACGGTCGCGCTTGGGATCGATGAGGTGAGCGATGGGGAAAATACGCGTACTGACCGTCGATGACTCGGCCCTGATGCGCCAGGTCCTGGCCCAATTGCTATCCAAAGACCCCGATATCGAGGTCATCGGATCGGCACCGGATCCCTATGTTGCCCGTGAAAAAATCAAATCGCTCAATCCGGACGTCATCACACTCGATGTCGAGATGCCTAAAATGGACGGCCTCACGTTTCTGGAAAAGCTGATGCGTGGACGACCCATGCCCGTCGTCATGGTCAGTTCGCTCACGGAAGCCGGATGCCAAACGACATTGCGTGCGCTCGAATTAGGCGCCGTAGACTTCATCACAAAACCAAAAATTGATTTGCAGGAAGGCATGGAAGGGCAGGCGCAGGACCTGATCGCCAAAATCAAAGCCGCGGCACAGGCCAAGGTCCGCAGCGGTAAACCTGCAGGACACACTGCGGCGCCCAGAGCAACGCCGCTGATGTCCTCCGCCATGATCAAGACAACCGATATGATCATCGCAATCGGCTCATCGACCGGCGGTACCGAAGCGGTCAAGGATGTTCTTGAGGTGCTCCCCCCTAATACGCCGCCCATCATCATCACGCAGCACATGCCGGAACGCTTCACCAAATCCTGGGCGGATCGCATGAACCAGATCTGCCGGATTTCCGTCAAAGAAGCCGAAGACGGCGACAGCGTGCTCCCGGGACATGCGCTCGTGGCACCGGGCAACTATCACATGACGCTCGTGAGAAACGGCGCACGCTATTCGGTACGCATCAATCAAGATTCCCCGGTCAACCGGCATCGTCCTTCCGTCGACGTCATGTTCGACTCCGTCGCCCGGTACGCCGGGGGCAATTCTGTCGGAGTGATCCTGACCGGAATGGGAGGGGACGGAGCCAAAGGCATGCTGGCCATGAAGCAAGCCGGAGCCCACACCATTGCTCAGGATGAAGCCAGCTGTGTCGTATTCGGAATGCCCAAGGAAGCCATAAAACTGGGCGGCGTCGACAAGATTCTGCCGCTGGCAGATATCCCCGGCGCCGTCCTAACGCACGTGTCCCGTCATTCTTAATTTTGGAGGTTGTATGCAGATCGTTCACCGCACTCACCGTACCGCCGATGTTCTGGATCTCGTCGGCCAATTCAATTTCGGCGCACGGAAGGATTTCACGGCCGCTCTCGAAAAAGTAAAGCAGGGACACAGCGCGCACATTCTGTTCAATTTCAAACAGGTCACCTTCGTCGACAGCGCGGCAATCGGGCTGCTCGCGCTTGCAGCCCAGCAATTCAAGGGGCAGAACCGGCGGCTCGGCATCGTGGGCGCGCAAGGCACCGTCAAACAGGTCTTCGACCTGGCTCATATCGGACAGATGATTCCGCTCTTCCTCACCGAAGATGCGGCCATCAATGCCAAAGCAGCGTAATCGCCGAGATCGTCACACACGTATTCATCATCACACTCACTTAAGGAGTCTACGATGCAGATTAAAGAACGCCCCATTCCCAATGCCGTCATTCTCGATTTGAACGGAGATCTGACCTACGCTCATCGGGACCTCTTTAAGGCAGCGGTGGAAGCCTTGCGGCAAAAAGGCTGCCGCCACGTGATCTTGAATATGGCTGACGTTCGCTTCGTAGACAGCTCAGGCTTGGGATTGCTGGCACTGGTCTCTCAGAATTTCAAGCTGAATCAGGGGAAAGTCAGCATGCTCAGACCGCAAAGTTATGTGCGTGAAATTCTGGGGCTGGCGAATATCCCCAAGTTGATCCCCATTTACGACAACGAGCAGGATGCCGTAAACGGAAAAGCTCAAGCTGCATAACCGTTGAGGACCTATGAATCCTGACATTCTCGCCGGACAGCCGGCTCCGCACATGCCGTCCGGTTCCGCGACCATTCTACTGGTCGATGACGAGCCCGTCAGCCGCCTGAGCATGGCAGCCAGATTGAAACGGATGGGCCTCCGCGTACTCGAGGCCAGCAACGGCAAGGACGGCCTCGAGATTCTCCGGCGGGAGCGGCCCGATCTGACAATCCTGGACTGGATGATGCCGGAAATGGACGGGCCGACAGTGTGCGAACAGGTCCGGCAGGATCCGGATATTCTCTCCAGCCAGATCATTCTCATGACGTCCCATGACCAGCCGGAGCAAATCGCGGAAGGCTTGGCTCGCGGCGCCGACGACTTTCTGAGCAAATCCGCCAGCAAGCAGGAGATTCTGGCCCGGGTGCAATCCGGATTACGCGCCGCCTCGCTGCTGCACAGCATCGAACATACCCGCGATGAACTTCGCGAGAAACAGGAGCAATTGGAGAGCGAACTCCGATCCGCCGCGGAGTACATGCATTCCCTGCTTCCCGCCGCCGGTGAAATCGCCGCCGGCATCCACATGTCCTGGACCTATCGCCCCTCCCTGGCGCTCGGAGGCGATCTGTTTAATTGCTCGCAATGGGACGACCGGTCCATTCTCTTTTATATGCTCGATGCCTCAGGCCATGGCGTGTCACCTGCCCTGCGGGCCGCCTCGTTTGCAACGTTCCTGAACGCGGACAATCTCCGGCGTGTCGTCATGTCGAACGACCCGGCCGAAATTCTCTCCGAAGCCAACCGGCAATATCCGCTGACGGATACCGGACATTATTTTACGGTGTGGGTCGGCTCGTTCGATCAATCGACCCGAGAGTTGCGCTATGCCACCGCCGGACATGGCGGCGCCATGATTCAACGCCGGAACGGCACCATCGAATGGCTGGATCGCCCCCATCTTCCCTTGGGATTTGAACCGGACAGCGCGTATGACATTGAGACCATCCTCATCGAGAAGGGTGACCGGGTGATCCTCATGAGCGACGGAGTCTACGAAGCGCCCGCGTCCACCGGCGAAATCTGGGGGAAGGAGCGGCTCGCGGTCACCCTTGACCGGCACAGGGGTTCTCCACTCAGCACGGCGCTGCCGGTCTTGATGGCGGAGGCCGAACGATGGCATGGAGCCCCGATCTTCCCCGACGATGCGGCTCTGCTGGGTTTGGAGTTTCGATCATGAGTCACGAACCCGTGTTCAATCTCGCGGAGGCGCTGACCCGCGTCGATGAGGACGAAGATCTTTTTCAGACGTTGGCCGAGCTGTTCATCGAACAGGCGCCTCTGGATATGGCCGCGACACAAGCCGCCTTGGACGCCAACGACGCCGCAGCACTGGCGCGCGCCGCCCATCGGATGAAAGGAGCGATTCTGCAATTCTCCGCCCATACGCTGTTTGAGGCAACCACGCAGTTGGAAGCGCTCGGCAAAGCCGGCGACTTGGCCGGCGCGAAACCGGTCTGCGCCCTGGTTGGCCAAGAATTGACTACCCTTTTGACGGCGCTGCGCGAATACGTGGCGCACAGGCCTGCCGCATGAATATCTCAACCCCTTCCTGCACCGTGCTGATCGTAGACCCCTGTCGGGATACACAGGCCCAGATTCTGGATCATGTCCAGAGCCGGGGGTTCTCCGTCATTTCTGCCCAGGATGCGACAGTCGCGCTCTCGACCATCGAACTGACCCGCCCGGATATCGTGCTCACGGACTCCTTCTATCCCGACGGGGCCGGACTGACCTTGACCAAGACGATCCGCTCCAGGCACATGCCCTGTCCGGTGATCGTCATGGGTGAGCATCGATCGGAACAGGCCGTGATCCATGCCCTCAGGGCCGGTGCCGTCGATTTCATACAGAAGCCCATCGGGGTCGAGGAACTGGCGAACGCACTTCAACGTGCGCGCAATCTTCTCTTGCCGGACTTATGGAATACGCCCGGCGTCAAACGTTCCAGCTACTCTCTGACGATCGACTCGGATCCCAACCATATTCCCGGCGTCGTGTCCTGGCTGATCAGAGCCACTGCGGCGTCCCTGTCTGATACGACGCAACTGCATCTTCGAGGCACGCTGCAGGAGCTACTCTTGAATGCGATCGAGCACGGGAACCTGGAACTGTCCTATCAAGTCAAACAGAAGGCCATCGAACAGAATCGGTTGAGTCAGCTGGTGCAGGAACGCCTGGCGCAGCCCATGCTGGCTCAGCGCACGGTCGCCATTCAGGTGCATTGCGATCGCGAAGAGGGCATCCTTGAATACCAGATCACCGATCAGGGCAAGGGGTTCCAATGGAAAACACTGCTCCATCGGGCCACAGAAGCTTGTCATGAGGGAGATTCCAACGGCCGGGGGATCTTTCTGGCGCGATCTTTTTTCCCCAGCCTCCGCTACAATGCCCGCGGCAATGAAGTCACCATCCAGGTTCCGATTCACTGACGATTCCGGCTTCCTATAAACCCGCCCGATCGCAATAGTTTCTCTCTTCCGACATCACTGTCCGTCACCAACCTTTCTCTGATTTCAACACCCTCACAATCCCGGCGTATTTTACTTTCCGCCCTGCACCACGAACACAACCTGGCTTCAAAGTCTTGAGTTAACGTGGATTTAACCCATCGGTGACCTTCAGGGAATATCCAAACGATAGAGTTTGCTCATGCAAAAGCAATTTCAGGTTTGTCGAAACTGGGGGTCGATCGACTTCCTATATTCACGTTGTCTTGAGGTGTGATTGAGGATGTCGCAATTAATCGGTGACGCCCTGATGATCGGATTTCAGGCCCTGGTACTTCTAGGACTGTTCCTCTTTCTGCAATCACACTCCCGCGATCTGGCACAACTCTTTTCTGGAAAGGATTGTTAATGGCTGCAAGTTCTGCAACTGCTCAACCTCGAATCGGTCTCCTGCAATTGCGACAGGTGTTGGCTTCATCGGATCTGACACTGCTCTGGGAGAGAGGAACGCAAGTCGTCTTGAGTCTTCTCATCGTCACCATTCTTGTAGGGCTGGCCGGCGGCGTGATCAAGACCTTCCTCGGCCTTCGCCTGTTGCTGACCGCAGACATCGACCTCGGACTCCGGCATCTCATCGTCAATACGCTCATGCTGCTGGCGGTCGTGGAGGTCCTGAAAACCACTCTGGCCTATTTTTCTGAAGGCCGGGTGCGCGTCACCTTTATCGTAGATACCGTCCTTGTGGTGATGCTGACAGAGGTGATTTCCCAATGGTTCACAGGAGGGGATTGGCAGAAGCTCTCGATTCTTGCCGTGATCCTCATGACACTTGGACTCATTCGGGTGCTGGCCGTCCGATTTAGCCCGGCTCAGCCGTCTCATTCCGCGCCATCGCAAACCATGGCCCCGATATTTTCTTCACTGTAGGAGGACGTATGACTGCTCACACGCTGCTCGATGAACCCATCGCCGTTCAGTTCTCGGCTGACAGGCTCGAAGACGCCATTCTCCGCCATATCGACGAACAAGCCGTCATCGGACTGGATGCACTGGCCATCCTGCTGCCGGAGTACAGTTGGAGTCAGGTTTTCCATGCCATCGATCGCATGGCGCGCCGCGGCGGTATCACCCTTCGTCGGCACCGCTCAGAATATACTCTCTTCTCCGTTCACTACGCGGCCTAACTCATGGCCTTCCCCCGCTTCGATGCGGGATCGCCCCGAACAAGCGGACTGCGACTTAACCGATCCGATTACGATACAAGCTCTTGAATTCAGGATGGTGTGGCCGGCGGGGTCATATGGCGCACGATCTTGCCTTCGACCATATAAATCACCAGCTCGCCGATATTGGTGGCATGGTCCGCGATGCGCTCGATGTATTTTCCGATGAACGTGAGGCGGATCGCCCGGGTGATCGTGGCGGGATTTTCGATCATGAATGAGACCAGCTCCCGAAACAGCTGGTGGGTGAGGTTGTCGACAAAATCATCGTCGGCGCATACTTTCCTTGCCAGCGCCGCGTCCTGCAGCACAAACGCTTCCAGAGATTCGTGCACCATTTTCATGGTCCAGGCGGACATTCGCGGAAGATCGATGTAGGGCTTCAATTGCGGTTCTTCGTTTAACTCGATGACCCGCTCGCAGATATTCTCAGCGAGATCGCTCATCCGCTCGAGTTCCGTGGAAATCTTCATCGCCGTGGTGACAAAGCGCAGATCTTTGGCCGCCGGCGCCTGCAACGCCAGCAAGCGGATGCAGGTCTCGTCGATTTCCACATCGAAGCGATTGACCAGGGTATCCCGCTCGATGACCTGCCCGGCAAGCACGGCGTCACGCTCGATCATCGCCGCGATCGCGCGCTCGATCTGCTCTTCAACCAGCGCCCCCATTTCCAGCAGGCGGGTCTTCAAGTCGGCGAGTTCTTGATCCATATGTCGTTGCATGGTGCGAACTCCGAATATTATCCGAAACGGCCGGTGACATAGTCCTCCGTCAGTTTGACGGAAGGATTGGTGAAGATTTTCTCCGTCCGGTCGAATTCCACCAGACGTCCCTCGTACATGAAGGCCGTATAGTCCGAAATGCGGGCGGCCTGCTGCATATTATGGGTCACGATCACAATGGCGACTTTCTGCTTCAATTCCGTCACCAGCTCTTCGATACGTGAGGTGGCGGTCGGATCCAGCGCCGAGGTCGGCTCGTCGAACAGCAGCAGTTCAGGGCTCGTGGCCAGCGCCCGCGCGATACACAGTCGCTGCTGTTGGCCGCCGGACAGATTCATGGCGGACGCCTGCAGCCGGTCTTTCACTTCGCCCCAGAGCGCCGCTTCCCGTAACGCCCGTTCAACTACCGCATCGAGATCGGGCTTGGACCACACGCCTCTGATGCGCATGCCGTAGGCCACATTTTCATAAATCGACTTGGGAAACGGATTGGGCTTCTGAAACACCATGCCGATGCGCATGCGCACCTCGATCGGATCCACCTCCGGCCCCACAATATTGACGCGGTCCGGATACAGGATCACATCCCCTTCATAGCGATTCCCGGGATACAGATCATGCATGCGGTTGAAACAGCGAAGATACGTGGTCTTTCCGCATCCGGACGGACCGATCAGCGCCGTCACGCACCGGTCATAGATCGACAGGGACACCCCGTGCAGCGCCTGAACTTTGCCATAGTAGAAATTCAGGCCGCGCGCTTCCGCTTTCAAGACCGCTTGAGAGGCATCCAAGGCTTTCATCGGGTCACCAGTGAATCCGCTTTCTGAATCGCGCCCGGATGATGATGGCAATGGCATTCATCGCCAGCGTCATCGCCAGCAGGATCAGACCCGCCGCCGCCGCGTTCACATGAAACTCTTCCTGCGGTCGCGACACCCAATTGAACATCTGGATCGGCATGACGGTAAAGGGGTCGAACAGCCATTGAAACGACACAAACGGGAACTCACCCTGCCAGGGCGGGTGGGGGAGAAACGCAATGAAGGACAAGGCTCCGACCGTAATGAGCGGAGCGGTTTCACCGACCGCGCGCGAAAGCGCCAGAATCATGCCCGTCAGGATACCGCCCATCGAATAGGGAATCACATGATCCCGCACGGTCTGCCACTTCGTGGCGCCCAGCGCATAGGCGGCTTCGCGCACATAAGGAGGCACCGACCGAATCGCTTCGCGGGTGGCGATGATGACCATCGGCAGGATCAACATGCCCAGAGTCAGGCCGGCCGTCAGGACGCTTTGTCCCAGATGCAACTCATAGACGAGCAGGCCCAGCGCCATGAGTCCGTAGACGATCGACGGAACGCCGGCGAGGTTTGCGATGTTGATCTCAATAATCTCCGTCATCCAGTTTTTCGCGGCATACTCTTCAAGATAGATGGCGGCGCCGATTCCCAACGGAATCGCCGCCAGCGCCGTCACCAGCATGACCAGAATGGTGCCGATCCAGGCCGTAAGAATGCCGGCCTGCGCCGGAAACCGCGAAGGAAAGGAGGTCAGAAACTGCCAGGACAGGCGGCCCGCGCCATCGCCGGCGAGCTGTCCGACCAACGCGCACAGGACGACCAGCGACAGGCCCATCACCAACAGCCCTTCGAACGCAAAAAAGCGGTCAAGCGCCTTGCGCCGCATGATGCGCCGTTGAAGCGGCGTGGATTTAATATACCTGGCGATATCGTTTTTTAAGCGCATGGCCTGCAATATTGAATAATAAGGTGATCAGGAGCAGCATCAGCCCGGTGGCAAAGATCGTTTGATACCCCACACTCCCGTGCGGCAGATCTCCCAGGCTCACCTGGACAATATACGCCGTCATCGTTGCTGCCGGTTCCAGCGGATTGGCCGTCAAGGTCGGCTGCATGCCGGCGGCAATCGCCACCACCATCGTTTCCCCGATGGCCCGTGAGACGCCCAGGACATAGGCAGCCGTGATACCGGACAAAGCTGAGGGAAACACGACGCGCAACGCGGTCTGCATGCGGGTGGCCCCAAGGGCAAAGGCCCCTTCGCGGAGATACAGCGGAACGGCTCTCATCGCATCCTCGCTGACGGAACTAACATAGGGAACGATCATGAAACCGATAACCAGACCGGCGCTCAACATGTTGAAACCGGGCACATCCGGCCAGATCTTTTGCAACACAGGGGTTACAAACAACAGCGCGAAGTAGCCGTAGACCACCGTCGGAACTGCACTGAGCAATTCCAGCACCGGCTTCACGGTCTCACGCACTGAACGCGAGGCGTACTCGCTCAAATAAATCGCAATCAAACTTCCCATGGGAATGGCCACCAGCAACGCCACCGTTGTGGTCACAAGCGTTCCTGACACAAGAGGAAGAATCCCGTAATGGGCATCGGCAAACAACGGTGTCCACTGGCGGTCGGTCAGAAACTCCACCAGGGACACCTGTTGGAAGAAGTGAAAGGACTCATAGACCAGCACCCCGACAATTCCGGCTGTGATCGCTACCGACGTAAAGGCGGCGAACGAAAGAACGAGCTCAATGGCCCGCTCCTTCATCCTGGCAATCGTGCGAGGGGAGAAGGAAGACCACACAGCTTTCTGCTGAAGCGGCACGTTGGCGGCCTCGGTTTTCATAGCAGCCTCGTTAGAGCGTGGCCTCCCGTCGCAGCAGATCTTCAATTTTCATCCCGATCGTCGAGATGCCTTGAAACGCCGTGCCGGTCTTGCCGTTCTTCAAATGGGCCTGCGCGAGATCATAGGCCTGCTTTGGAAGGGGCACATACTTGACTTGCGGCGCCAGCGCCGGCACCTGAGCCAGATAAAACTCCACAAACCGCTTCACTTCCGGTTTCGCAGCGGACTTCACATTCACATAGATAAACAGCGGCCTCGACAAGGGCTGATACGATCCGCTTTCCACTGAGTCGCGTGACGGCAGCACCGCCCCGTGCCCGCCATCGACGGCCACCGCCTTCAGCCGTTTCTTGTTGGGTTCGTAATATGCGTAGGGGATATAGCCCAGCGCGTACTTATCGTTCGCAATCCCCTGGACAAGGGTATTGTCGTCCTCGCTCGCGGTAAAATCGCCCCGGCTGGCTTTCGCCTTACCCACGATGGACTCGGTGAAGTAATCGAAGGTGCCGGAGTCGGATCCCGCTCCGAACAGCTTGAGCGGCTGATCCGGCCAGGTGGATCGGATCTGGTTCCACTTCGTGATCTTTCCTTGCGCGGAAGGCTCCCACATGGCCTTCAATTCTGCGACTGTCATGGAGTCGACCCAGGTCGCTTGCGGGCTGACGGCGATCGTCAACGCATCAAAGGCGATCGGCAGCTCAATATATTGCACGCCGGCGGCGCGGCAGACTTCCATCTCGCCGGCTGAAATTGGACGGGATGCATCCTGCACATCGATCTCGCCACGGCAGAACTTCTTAAACCCGCCTCCGGTTCCTGAAATCCCAACCGTCACCCTGACTGCACCGCGGGTCTCCTTTTGAAACTCCTCAGCGACCGCCTCGGTAATAGGGAATACCGTGCTGGAGCCATCGACTTTAATTAAGGTTGTGGATTCAGATGATACAGGCTCAATCGGCCCTGCCACCATGCTCACGACGCTCAACATAAGGATCGCACCCAACCCATTTAGCAGTAATCTCTGCATCGCTGTTCTCCCAGTTACGTTCAGCCTGTCAGTGCGCATGCCGCTCACGATATGCAATGCACCCTACGCGTGAATGTTTCCGATGACGTTACACCAGTGTTAACTCCGCGTTAACTTCTCCGGACCGTCTTCCCGCCGGAGGTCGATTCACGTGAATACGCGAAATGAGGAGCAGACGGATTTTTAACAATCCTGTAACATGCCCGAAATTGTCTCGTGATCCTTTCATGAGAGAACAGGCTCGCACTCATGACAGGATCAACATTCAACCGGGGGGTACGTCGAGATGAGAGGTCTTCACAGGACGGTGCATATGGTCGCGATCCTGACTGCCATGGCCCTGGCCATGCCGCAGTCGGAGGGACGAGCCGCAGAGCCGCAGCGGTCCCAGGATCAGAGCGGATCCACAATCACGGTTGCGCAAACGACCGCCACGCCGGCACCACAAGGACAGGAACCGGCTCCGGCAAGAGAATTACCTCCCGGCGGCGCCTCTATCGAAGACCTGCTCCTGCAAAAGGGCACCATCACGATGGACGAGTGGATTCAAATCCGCGCCGAGCAGGAATACAGGGTTGCCGATCAATCCCGCCGGATCGATTCGCTGGAGGAATGGAAGGGCAAAACGGAACTCCTGCCGCTGCTCCGCGACAAGGTCAATTTCGGATTGAACGCCCTGCAATTTCTCTATGGCCACGTCAACGCCAAAACTCCGGAAGGGCGGAACCAGGACAGCTTATCGATCCGCCGTTCAGAGTTGCTGTTCTGGGGCAAGATTAGCGATACGATTCCCCGTTGGCACGCCTTGATGGAGTTTCAAAGCATCAATCTGACCAACAACACGCCGACCAGCGGCGCCTCGACGCCGACATCGACGACGTTCTTCCGTGAAACTTACATCGACGTGCGGCCCGTCCAATCCTGGGCGCCGAATCTGAACATGATCCGGCTCGGTATCTTCCGGATGCCCTTCGGTATCTTCACGGAAACGTCCGGCGGTTTGCGGGATGTCATTAGTTCGCCCTATCTGACCTCCATTGGCGGAGGCGGGGGCCCGGGCCAGAATAAGAACGGCACCGGAGGAGCGATCGAGTTTCTCCAGGAACGCGACTACTTTGCCGATGTGCGCGGGAAGATCGCCAATCGGCTGGAATATGTGGTCGGCGTGATGAACAACAACAACTTCCAGGCCAATTCGCTCGTCAGCACGACGTCAGGGCTGGGCGGCGGAAACCAACCGAAAGCGTTCTACAGCCGCGTGCGGTTGTTCGGCAATGACGTGTCCTTCATCAGCTTCACCACGATTCAGGGGCATTCCAACAACGCCGGCACCTTGATCAACGGACGAGGCAAAGGCACCTTCGATCGCTACGGCATCGATGCCCGTTATACCTCGAAGATCCTGCCCGGCTTCATGATACAGGGCGAATACTGGCAGGGGCACGACGGCGCCAATGCCACCACCGTCGGAACAGCAGCTAACGGGGATTGTGCGAGCGGCTGCGGAGGATCCGGCGCGCCCGGCATGCACCGCCGAACCTGGTACGTCCTCGCGAAATATCTTATCACCAGCGGCCCGCTGGAGAACTTCGAACCGACTTTTATGTACGAACAATTCGACCCGAATACCAGTATGGGCAACGACCTGTATACCAGATCGATTGTAGGCCTGACGTATTACTTCGAAAACTTCCCGCCGAAGATTCAGTCGAAAATCCAGTTCAACTATGAATTCCGCCACCATTCCGGATTGGGCACCGGACCGAATACACCCGCATTCGACTCCAAGACAGACCCATTTGCCCAGAATGCGTTCTTCGTGCAATTCCAGGTTCGCTTTATGTAGGCAATTGCGGCGGTTTACTTAGCCCATTGCATTCTGCAATCTCTCGGAGTAAGGAGAACTGATATGAACGCATTCACCAAGTGTTTTCTGGTCTTGATGAGCACCTCGCTGGCTGCCTGCTCGGTGCAGGGGGTCTTTCCACCGGAGACCCTGAAAGGCGTGGACCAGAACTTTGATTTTGCCCATTGGCGGATGGTGCCGAACCAGGCTGAGGCGAAGAAGATTCAGCTCGGCGGCCGGATTATTCAAGCGGAGACAAAGGGCGACAGCATCACCATTGTGACGGCCCAGCTTCCCATCGTTGACCATCCTGCCTACGGCCCCAAAGATATAGGCAAGCGAAGCGGGGAGTTTGCGATCGTGTATCAAGGCAAGATTGACCCGTTATTTCTCCAACCCGGCAATCGTATTATGGTAGTGGGAACCACCCAGCCACCCAAAGTGGTCTCTGTCGATGATCTCCCCAAAAGCCTTCCTACTGTGCTCGCCGCCTGCGTACACCTCTGGAAGACCGGTGGCAGGGATATCTCGGATTTTCCCTCATTTGGAGGAGGCTACGAGCCGCTGCAGGAGGACACCTTCTGTTCTACAGGACAGTAAAAGGGGATCGCCCCGTTTATTTCCCGATAGCCACCGGAATGCTCATCATCGAAACGGTGGTCAGGGCCGGCGCTCTGGCGATCGTGACAATCAGCTTGGCCGCCTGCGGACATGACGCATCCCTGCAACGGGAAACCGACGCAGGCGGCCTCGTGACATTTTCCATCCAAACCGAGTCGGACGTCTTTTCGTCATCCGGCCGGCATGACGCGCAACGCCTCATGCAGGAGAAATGTCCGGCCGGCGTCCGTATCGTCAAAGAGGGCGAGGTGCCGAAGATCAGCAAAGCCGCCGATCGGGCCTGGGGGCCTCAGATGGGAACCGATCGCATATGGGGGATTCAATTCACATGCAAATAAACAGATCCGCAGGCCGCCTTCTTCTCTCCTGCTCATTGCTCCTCGGCGTACCGGTCCTCTCCTCCTGCGGTCTCGTTTCGACGGCAGAACGAATCGTCTACGACCAGCAGGGGATTCGCATCGGAATTGAGCCGGATCCGACCCTGTCGTCATCCCTGCCTTCGACCCTCAATCATCATCCGGCCGGGCTCAGCACATCGGAACTGGAAGCGCTCCTCCAGACCATCCAGGTGAGCGGATGGAGCGGCACGATCGTCGGCATGCTGAGCCCCCCTCGTCCGGTTCCCTTGTTCAGCCCTAAAGAATTGACGATGGTTTCCGGACAACTCACTGCGGCATTGCGGCAGGCGTCACCCTCAGAACGGGTCTTCTTTTCGCTGCCGAAACCGGATGTGAGCTATAGCGAAGATCGCACGGCCGGATCACTGTTCCTGAGAGGACGATACCTGCACGTGATTCTTCACGATCATTCGTCCTTTATCCAGGCCGACACCGGAGGGGGAGAGCTCAAGGACATTCGAGACACGAAGGGAATGAAACTGGTGATTGCCGCCCCGGCGCACGCCGCCATGGTACCGGACGTTGAAGAACCGGGTTGGGCTCCGTTTGAGACCACCCACGTCTCACTCAATGTCAAAGAAGTGTTGGCTCAACTGACGAAGGCCGCACCTGCTTATGCAATCCGCGAGAGCGCTGCGATGCCGGTTCCCCCCGTGCAGAAAGCCGGGCCGCCGGCCGTCACAGCAGATGACTTGCAGCTGCAAATCCGCGAACTGACCAGTTCCAACCTGGAACTCCGCAGCCGTCTTGACGATCAGAAGAAGAAGATGGAAGAACTGAATGCCCAAATGGAGCGGCTGCGTCTCGAACTCGATCAAGCTAAGTCCAAGAAGCAGCCACCCCGGAAACTTCCCTCACCGTAATCCGAAACACCGTGACTGGTCCCGCACGCTACCGGATCGTCTGAGCCGGAGCGACAAGCCCTAATGCCACCGCGCTCTTCGTCGCCTCACCGGCAGGCAACGGGAAAAATCCGGCCTTAGTAACCGCTTCCTGTCCCTCCTGCGTCATGATGAAAGTCAGGAACTCCTGCGCCGCAGCAGGGATCGAGGTATTCGGCGCTTTGTCAACATAGAGATAGAGCACCCGCCGCAGCGGGTAGCTCTGATCCGCAACCGTCGCGGCCGAGGGCATCACATAGGGCGTTCCCGCTGCATCCGCGAGGGGAATCATTCGGACCATCGAGGACTGAAGTCCCAGTCCGCTATAGCCGATCCCCAGCTGATTCCGCCCGAGATCGAGAATCACCGACGCGGCTCCCGGCTCTTCATGTAACCCAGGCATGAATTCGCCCCCTGCAAGGCAATGCTCCTGGAAAAATGCGCGCGTGCCGGACTTGCGATCCCGTCCGTAGAGTTGAACGGACGCCTTCTCCCAGCCATCAGTGAGTCCGAGCTGTCCCCACTGGGTGATCGCCGTTTTCTGCCCGCGGTTTCTCGTCGTCGAAAACATGGCGTCGACCTGGTCGAGCGTCAGACCGGTAACCGGATTATCTTTATGCACATACAACGCAACGGCATCGACGGCCACGGGGACCGCCGTCGGCTCATATCCATGTTGCGCGACAAACTCTTTCACTTCCGCATCGAACAGCTCACGGGACGTCGCAATCATCTTAAAACTGCCGGCGCGCTCTTCAAGCAGCATCACCTTGCCGGTCTTGCTGAGCGGGGGCTGAAGAAACTCCGCAACCGCCTTCGTGGAACCGCCGCCCTTCACATCGATGGCCACCTTCGGCTGCCGCCGCTGAAACTCCATGGTCAGACGGCTCATCAGGGGGTACATCGTCTCAGACCCCTGCACTTTGAATGTCCCAGAAATTTGGGCCTGTGGATTGTAATGAGCCAGTGAAGAATCCGAGCCGACCACGGCCAGCGGTCCGGCAATTTCGGCCGTTGCGAGACCCACCGGGCCCATGAGCAACCACCCAGCCGACAGAAACACGCCTGCCACTGACCGTGCACGACAGGCTCGACGGTAAGAATCGTTTGGCAACATCCCTATACCCTCCATGTGTAATGGACGCTCTCGTATCGGCATTGACTCTACCGGGAGGGGATTGCAGCGAAGTAACCCCAATGTTACAGGCGTGTTAATTTTGTATCAGGAGTCGACGCCGGAAAAGGAATCCGGCGACCTGTCACCTAGATAACGCCCCCGGCATCTCAAGCATGCCTGTGACCCGACAGGCACTCAGCCGCTTACTTGCTGACCGGCAGGGGTTGAGTCGCCGTGGCCAACTGAATATTGACCCGCACGACCCCCTCATTCAATCTCCGGTAGGGGTATTCTGCAGTGATGACGGGGAGGGCATCCGCTTGTGCCTGTTTCGTAACGACCGACAGAGCCGGCACATAGCGACCAGATGCGACCTTGACGCCGATGAGTTTGGCCCCCGGCTCGACGACCACGTGATCGCCTAATTCAGTTTGAAACACCAGCGCCTGCATACCGACGAACGTGTCATCGCCGATCTTTGCAGGCCCGTGAACTTGCGATTGATGGGCCAGTGAGACTCGATTGCCGACATAGACCGAGTATTTGACGCCGGCGACCTCCACTTCATTTTCAGGCAGCTCATGGTCCCCTTCAAACGTCTCCAGCCCGTGGACCACAACGCCGTCCTGCACATTACTATCGTTGCCGATAAAGATATGCTGTCCTTCATCGCCGCGCACAGACGCGGCCGGAGCCACATAGACCCGCTCCCCGATACTCACGGATCCGATCACCGCAGCCAACGGATGAATGCGCGAATGTGGCGCAATCACCGGCGTCTGTACCTCGGGCATAAAGCTCGTCTTCACATTCGGCGCCACCCACCCGACAAGGAGTAATCCCGCAAGCACTACATTCAGGCTCATCGAAACCGCCAATTGTCGCCCCACACACACCTCCTTCGGCCGATCACTCAGAATACACGCAGATATTTCACCGTACTGTCGCCCTTGCTCGTATCGCGTTGCAAGACCACCCAGGCTGTCTTGGTGACATCATTGACGTTGATGGCCAGCCGAGCGGAAAAATAATCGCTCTTTACATCGTATCCGCTTTGAGTTGCCCGCAATTTCGCGCCGATTTCCTGGAAGCTGCCGATCCGATCCAGATCTTCTTTCTTCTTATACGGCCGCCCTTGGGCGATTTCTGCAGCCATGGTCTGGGTGATGGCCGGATCCAGGGACTGAATCACCAGGAGATCGGCGGTATTCAGATTGACCAGTCCGCTTCCCTCTGCGGGAAACAGTGTCACATACCGCGAGAGACGATCGACAATTTCCGGCGTGAATCCTTTGATCAGCCGCAAATCTCCGAACCCGCGCAACGGAGCGTTCGCCGCGCGATAGGCCGGACGCTGCGATTGATAATACATACTTTCGGCGCCGGCCGGTTCCTGGTTTTCATCGGCATCAACCCAATCCACCAAGGCATCCACCAGATCGGGGCTGAGCTGGAGCAGTTCAAACAATCGCTTGAATCGTTGAACTTTTTTCTTTTTCTGGAGTTCGTCGCCCGGCGCGGCGGCCAAGTCGTTGAGATTGAGCTTGCCCAGCTCATCCTCGATCTGCGCGCTCAGAAAACCGTCGCCGATCGCATAATTCTTGATCGGCATGGCCCAGAGATCGGTCGGCGCATCGTAGGCTTCGCCGTTTTTTTTATCCTTGATGAAATCCTGCTGGAGAACGGCACGGGCGGCTTGAACGGCGGCTCGGGTAAGGGTTTGCGCTTTAAAGTTGTCGCGAAAGGCGGCCGCATCCCGATATT
>CAZEHM010000054.1:0-20219 GCA_964512025.1 uncultured Nitrospira sp.
TGCGGCCGATGATCATCGGCTCGGTTTCCGGATGGTTGATGTTGGCGGGAATGATTGCGCGGCCGCGGGCCACTTCGTCGCGCACAAATTCCGGCGTGATGACCTTCGGAATGTTGGCGCCCCAGGCCTGTCCGGGATGTTGCGCGATGCCGCCGCCATGCCCGTTGCGGGACGCGAGTTCCCGCGCCACTTCGCGGGACTGGTTTTCTCTGATCGCGATGAATTCCATCTCCGGGGTGACGATGCCTTTGCGGGCATAGTGAATCTGCGTCACATTCTGTCCGGCCTTGGCGCGAAGCGGTTTGCGGATATGTTGAAAACGCAATTCGTCGAGTTTGGGATCGGCCTTGCGCATCCGGCCATATTGCGAGGAGACGTCCGTGAGTTCTTCGACGTCCGCCCGGTCCAACACCCACTGGCGGCGGAGCGGGGCGAGCCCGGCGCGCGCGTCGATGGTCACGGAGGGGTCGGTGTAGGGGCCGGACGTGTCATAGATGGTGATGGGTTCGTTGGGAGCCGGCGCGCCGCCGTTCATCGACTTGGTCGGGCTGAGGCTGATTTCCCGCATCGGCACGCGTACGCCTGGATGGGCGCCGCTCACATGGATCTTGCGCGACGCCGGGAAGGGCGCGGTCGTCAATGTGGCTGCGTTCTCCGTTTTTTTCTCCTGACCGTTCGATCCGTTGGCCGATCCATTCATAGTACCCATGGGGACTCCCTTCCTCTCTATCGCTCTCTATGGGCGGAGTGCTTGATGCAAAAAAAAACCGCACCTGACAGGAGGGGTGCGGCTGAAAGTCGTTCCGGTGGTCCGGCGACGTGTCCGCTTCCCTACGCTGGTATTACCCAGGTCAGGTTGTGAGGGTCGTCCGATCATTCGGACTCTCAGCCTGATGGCCCCCCTAGCTATGAAAAGATCGTATGCCCGGCCCCGGTCGTTGTCAACGGGCTATTAGGCCTACCAGGCCGCTAGGCCTTCTTCACGAAGCCGGTTCGTTGATTGTGGGGTGGGGCTAACGTAGAATCCAATCTCCAGAATTTTTGCTGAGGTGGATGTGAAGGCGACGATAACCGTACCCAGACCCATCACGGATTACCAGGGGCTCTCGCCCGATGAACTCTTCCGCCGAACGGCTGAGGCGAAGCGCGCCTTAGGCGATCGGGTCATGATTCTAGGACATAACTATCAACGGGACGAAGTTATTGAACACGCGGATTTTCGCGGCGATTCGTTGTTGTTGTCCAAACTGGCCGCAGAGCGTTCCGAACGGCCCTATATTGTATTCTGCGGCGTCCATTTTATGGCGGAGACGGCGAATATTCTGAGCCGGTCGAAGCAGACGGTCATTCTTCCTGATATGGCTGCCGGTTGCTCCATGGCGGATATGGCGGCCATCGAGCAAGTCGATCAATGTTGGGAGACGCTGGGGCGCATTCTGCCGGTCGAAGAGACTGTCATGCCGGCGGTCTATGTGAATAGCGCCGCGGTCTTGAAAGCCTTCTGCGGGGAGCATGGAGGCATTACCTGCACGTCATCCAATGCGAGAGCGGTCATTGAGTGGAGCTGGGCCAGACGCGAGAAGATTCTTTTCTTCCCTGACGAGCATTTGGGCCGCAATACGGCCAACAAGATGGGGCTGCCGCGCGAGCAGATGATTGTCTGGGATCCGTTCCAACCCAACGGCGGCAATACTCGCGAAGCAATCCAGCGGGCAAAGCTGATTCTGTGGAAGGGCCACTGCAGCGTGCACCAGATGTTTCAGCCGGTCCATATCGACAATTTCCGCAAGCAGTTTCCGGACGGCAAGGTGATCGTCCATCCGGAATGCCATGAAGATGTCGTCAACAAGGCGGATCTCTCGGGATCGACCGAGTTCATCATCAAGACGGTGACGGCGGCACCGGCCGGTACCGCCTGGGCGGTTGGAACAGAACTGAATCTGGTGAACCGCTTGAAGCGCGATCTGACCGATAAGAAGGTGTTCTTTCTCTCTTCCACCGTCTGCCAGTGCGCCACGATGTTCCGCATCGACGGCGCGCATCTCTGTTGGGCTATGGAAAACCTCGCCGATGGCCATGTCGTCAACCACATCGTGGTGTCCGACGAAGATAAGCGGTGGGCCAAGATTGCGCTTGATCGCATGATGTCCGTCAGCTAGCTCCAGGATGCTGAAACAGCTCCCCGGCTTCGTTCTCGCTTCGCTCAACCCCTCAACGTACCTAGAACCGTACGCTTCGGGCTTTCGCTTGCTGCGGCCTTGCCGGAAAGCTGTTTGAGCATCCTGGGATATCCCTGTCGTGAGTTTAGACTGGTGCCGTCCCCAGTTATTCCGGTATATTCACCCGTCAATTCACTTGGAATGATCTGGCCGCCGCTCTATTGCTATGGATTACAAAGCCACACTCAATTTACCGAAGACCGATTTTCCGATGAAGGCCAATCTGCCGCAACGGGAGCCGGAGATGCTCGCCTGGTGGGCGCAGGAGAAGCTCTACGAGCAGATCCAGGCGGCCGGTCAGGGGCGACCCCGCTATGTGTTGCACGATGGTCCTCCCTACGCGAACGGCCGCATTCACATCGGCCATGCGCTGAACAAGATTCTCAAAGACATCATTGTGAAGTCCAAGACGATGGCGGGCTTCCAGGCTCCTTATGTGCCGGGCTGGGATTGTCACGGCCTGCCGATCGAACATCAGGTGATGAAGGAGCTGGGCGACAAGAAGAAAGACCTGGATACTCCGGCGATCCGCAAACTCTGCCGTGAATACGCCGAGAAGTATGTCGCGATTCAGCGAGAGGAGTTCCAGCGGCTCGGTGTGTTGGGTGAATGGCAGCAGCCCTATCTCACCATGACGCCGGCCTATGAAGCGTCGATCATCCGCGAGTTCGGGAAGTTCGTGGAACGCGGCGGAGTCTATAAGGGCCTCAAGCCGGTCTTGTGGTGCACGCAGGATCAAACGGCCCTGGCCGAGGCGGAAGTCGAGTACGACAACCATACCTCGCCCTGGGTCTATGTGAAATTCCCGATCGTGACCTCGCCGCCGGTACTCAGCGCGACGTTCCCTGGCATCGCGTTTCCTGACGGCATCAAGTCGGTGTCGGTCGTCATCTGGACCACCACCCCCTGGACGCTTCCGGCTAATCAGGCAGTCTGCCTCCATCGCGATTTCGACTATGCCTTCGTTCAGGTCGGAGACGAACTGCTGATCGTGGCCGAAAAACTCCTGGAGAGCGTGGCGAAGGAGTGCAAGCTTGACGGGTATCGCGTCATCGGCGTGAAAAAGGGTGGGGAAGGCTTTGAGGGCCTGGAAACGCAACGCCCGCTCACGACCGGGCTGTCTCCGATTCTGCTCGGCGACTTTGTGACGCTGGAACAGGGAACCGGCTGCGTGCATATCGCGCCGGGCCACGGGATGGAGGACTACATCCTGGTCCTCAATCACAATGCGAGCGCGTCGGTCGGAGAGAAGCTGGAGATCCTGGCGCCGGTCGATAACGGCGGGAAGTTTACGGATGTCGTGAAGGAATTCGCCGGGCAGCATGTGTTCAAGGCCAATCCGAAAGTCGTGGAATTCCTCCAGGCCAATGGACGGCTGCTGGGCCATGGCTCGCTGAATCATTCCTATCCGCACTGCTGGCGCTGCAAGAGCCCGGTCATCTTTCGGGCCACTGAACAATGGTTCGTGTCGATGGAGACGAACGATCTGCGCAAGGAAACGCTGGCGGAGATCGAGCGGGTGCAGTGGATTCCGGCCTATGGCCGCGACCGGATCAACGGCATGATTCAGAACCGGCCGGACTGGTGTCTCTCACGCCAGCGCGTGTGGGGCGTGCCGATTCCCGGCTTCACCTGCACGGGTTGCCGGACGGTCGTCGCCGACCCGACCATTATCGATCACGTCGCCGGTCTCATGGAGTCGAAGGGCGCGGATGTCTGGTTCGAGCGATCGGCCGCAGAGTTACTTCCTGCCGGAACCGCCTGCGCCAAGTGCGGCGAGACCGCGTTTGAAAAAGAACGGGACATTCTCGATGTCTGGTTCGAGTCCGGCGTGAGCTTTGCCGCGGTGCTCAAGCCCAGAAAGTGGTGGCCGGCCGATCTTTATCTCGAAGGGTCTGACCAGCACCGGGGCTGGTTCCATAGCGCATTGCTGGCCGGCGTGACGACCGATCGCCGTGCGCCCTACAAGGCCGTGCTGACGCACGGATTTGTCCTCGATGGGCAGGGCAAGAAGATGTCCAAGTCGGCGGGGAACGTCGTCGCGCCGCAGGATGTGATCAAGCAATCCGGCGCAGAAATTCTGCGTCTGTGGGTGTCGGCGCAGGACTATCGTGACGATCTCAGAATCTCACCTGAAATTCTGACCCATCTCATTGAGGCTTATCGGAAGATCAGAAATACCTGCCGCTTTCTGCTGAGCAATCTGTATGACTTCGATCCGGCAAAAGACCGCATCCCCTATGAGCAGTTGGCTGAGCTGGACCGATGGGCCCTGCATCGGCTGAGTGAGCTGATCCCACGGGTGAGGAAGTCCTATGATGATTTTGAGTTTCATACGATCTTCCATGCGCTCAATAACTTTTGTTCGGTGGATCTGAGTTCCGTCTATCTCGATATTCTGAAAGACCGGCTGTATACGTTTCGGACTGACTCTCCGTTGCGTCGCGGATCACAGACGGTGCTGTTCGATATCGTGATGGCCATGACGAAACTCATGGCGCCGATCCTGAGTTTCACGGCGGAGGAAATCTGGCGGGTGGTGTCGGCGCAGGTGCCCGGCGGTCTCGGCACGCAGAGCGTGCATCTGGCCTCGTTCCCGGAGGTTGATCCGAAGTGGCGGGATACGGAGCTGGCCGCACGCTGGGAGGCGTTGCTGGATTATCGCAGCCAGGTGCAGGGGGTGCTGGAAGCGAGCCGCCGCGACAAAGTGATCGGATCGTCGCTTGAAGCGCATGTTCAGCTTGAGGCGGATGCCAAGGCCTATCAGTTCCTGAAACCCTACGAGAAGGATCTCGGGACGATCTTCATCGTCTCGAAGGTGACGTTGACGCAGGGGGCTGTCGGTCAGGCGGGGATTCAGGTATCGGTGGCCAAGTCATCGGCCGGCAAATGCGAACGCTGCTGGAATTACCGCGAGGCGGTCGGCGCTGATGCGGAACATCCCACCCTCTGCGACCGGTGCGTGGAGGCGATCCGTTGAGCGGCTCAACTTTGCGGAATCTGGTGCTGGCGTCGCTGGCGGGCAGCGTGATCGTGATTGATCAGCTGTCGAAGCAGCACATCATGCAGACGATGCGGCTGCACGAATCCATTTCGATCGTTCCCAATCTCTTCAGTTTTACCTACATCCGTAATCCGGGTGCCGCGTTCGGGTTGCTGGCCGGGAGCAGCAACGCGTTCCGGATGGTGTTCTTCGGGCTCACGTCGATTTTTGCGCTGGTGCTGCTCGGGACGATTCTCTACCGCATGCCGGAGCGGGAGTGGATGGGGCGTTTGAGCGTGTCGGCGATTCTCGGCGGCGCGGTCGGCAATCTCATTGACCGGCTACGGTTCGGTGAGGTAATCGATTTTCTGGATGTCTATATCGACAGCTACCACTGGCCGGCATTCAACGTCGCGGATTCCGCGATCACGGTTGGAGTGATCTTTCTGATCATCCACTTCATGTTTGAAAAGCAGGATGTTCCGCCGGCAGTGCCGGAAACGCCCTCAACTCAGCCTCCCGGTTTGTAACGGGAACTCTTTCCCCGGTCGTTCTCTGTCCCCTCTGATTCGCGCAGCGCCCGGTGTCTTCCGACGCTCCTGACGGGCACGGTGACTTCCTCAGGCGGCGAGGCTATCGCACGATCGCAAATACAATGATGCCGAGGATGATCCGGTAATAGGCGAACACCCGCAAGGTGTGCCGCTGGACGTAGGTGAGGAAGGCGGCGATGACGGCCCAGGCCACGAGGAACGAGACGAGCATGCCGACGCCCAACGCCATATAGTCCGCCTGGTTGAACGTCGCTTTCGCTTTGAGCATCTGATAGGCGGTCGCGGCGATGATTGTAGGCAGCGCGAGAAAGAAGGAGTATTCGGTTGCGACTTTTCTGTCGAGTCCGGCCAGGAGTCCGCCGATGATCGTGGAGCCGGATCGGGACATGCCGGGAATGAGCGAGGCGCACTGGGCCACGCCGATCCAGAACGCGGATTTAATGGAGACCTGGTTGAGTTGTGTGGTGTGGACGTTCGGCTGCCGGGCTTCGACCGCCAGGATGATCAGCCCGCCGATGATGGAGGTGGCGGCAACGGTCTGCGGGGAAAAGAGCACGGATTTGATCCACCCGTGCGCCAGGAACCCGACGCTTGCGGCGGGGAGGAAGGCCAGCCCAAGGCCGATGACGAACCATAAATGAGGGTGAGCCCGCATGGAGGCCAGGCACAGCGCGTTCCATGTGGGATAGCGGCCGCTCCGTTGCAGGGTCTGCAACGCCGCTCGTTCCTGCCACGCGCCGGAGAGCAGGCGGCCGATTTTTTCCCGTTCGAAGACGATGACGGCGAGAATGGCGCCGAGCTGAATCGAAATTTCCGCGTTGGCGGCCGCATCTCCGGTGAATCCCAATGCGTGACCCACGAGAATCAGATGCCCGGTTGAGGAGACCGGAAGAAATTCCGTCAGTCCTTCTACGATGCCAAGGATAACCGCGAGCGCGGGGCCCCATTCAGTCATGATGTTCCTGTGTTGAAAAGTGCGTAGTGGAGATTGCGTGTCATCGCGATCATCACAGAGCTGTTCGATGCCGTCAAGCTCGATGATGTTTCCGGCAGTGCCGGCGGAGAGCCACTGAGACTCATGGCGACAGCTGCAAATAAGTTGACAAAGAAGGACTGTTGGCATACACACAAATTGAATGAGTACGGCATCACCGGAAGGCAACGGGTGCATTCCGGCCTGAGAGCACCGGTCCCGTTCACTAATACGCGGTCATTGTAAGAGGGGGAGGTTCGTATGAGACGTGAGTGGATCTTGTCAGTGCTGGTGGTTGTCGCCATGATGACCAGCGGCTGCGTAGTCTCGAATAAGAAATATCAGGATGCGCTGGCGGAGGCGGATAGCGCGAAGATGGAACTGGAAAAGACGCGCCAGCAGAAGAATGCGATGGAACAGCAGGTCAAGACGCTGAAGGAACTGAATGTGAAGTTCGGCAGCGAGGCCCAAGCGGCCCGCGACGAACTGCAGCGCATCGAGCATGGCCGCGACAAAGAGCGCGGGTCGCTCGATACGCGCACGAAGGAATTGGAAGACAAACTCAAGGCCATGTCTTCGCAGAACAAGAACGTGCGGGCGGAATATGAAGATGTGAAGCGCCACAACGAGACGTTGAAGTCGCTGGTGGCCCGCTATCAGAAGGAATTGAAAGACCGTTCGCGTTCGGTGACCGGGTCGTTGACGCCGTCGAGCCTGCCTCCGCTTCCCGGTTCCGCACCGGCCGCGGCCACGCCGGCGCCGGCCGCAGCGTCCGCGGCCATGAATGTGAACAAGGCGTCCGCAAGCGATATGATCTTGTTCCTGGGCTTGAAGAAAGACGAAGCGGACCGGATTGTCACGAACCGCCCCTATCGTGTGAAGGGTGAGCTGGTGGCCAAGAACGTGGTGCCGAAGGAAACGTTCGATATGATCAAGGACCGCATTTCCGTCAGCCCGTAACGCTTCGCAGGGCGATGACGTGTTCGATGAGGGCCGTTTCTCCGTAAGGGGAAACGGCCCTCGTGCTTTCCGGGTCCGGCGCGGGATGATTCGCCGCGCCGGTTCCTGATATGATGAAACCCGTTCCAGTCCGGAGAGAAATTCCCTATGCGACGTGGCGGTGTGATTATCGGTGTGTTGGCCGTCGGGCTCGCCATCGGCGGGTATGTCTTCTTCAATGGAGAGCGCAAGGTTCCGGTGCGGTACCGCACGGCGGCGGTCGAGCGCGGTTCCGTGGTGTCGATCGTGAGCGCCACGGGAACCATTAATCCGGTCGTGTCCGTGCAGGTCGGCTCGCAAGTCTCCGGGATGATCAAGAGTCTCCACGCCGACTTCAATTCACGCGTGAAGGCCGGCGACGTCGTGGCGGTGATCGATCCCGAGCCGTTCAAGGCCCGGCGTGACCAGGCGGCGAGCAACTTGGAAATGGCGAGAGCGAATGTGGCCCGCGCCAAGACCGACGGGGCGCAACGGAAGCGCGAACTCGACCGGGTCCGTTCGCTCATCGACCAGAACTTTGTGTCGCAGAACGACGTCGATGTGGCCGTGACCAACGCGCAGGGCGCGGAAGCGCAGGTGCATGTGGCGGAAGCGCAGGTCCGTCAGGCGGAAGCGGCGTTGAATTCGGCGGAATTGGAGCTGAAATATACCACCATCCGCTCGCCGGTCGACGGCATCGTCGTCGCCAGGAATATCGAAGTCGGTCAGACCGTCGCCGCTAGTTTTGCCACGCCGAACCTCTTTCTGATCGCGTTGGACCTCACGAAGATGCAAGTGGACACCAATGTCAGCGAGTCGGATATCGGGGGGCTCGCCGAAGGCAAAGACGCGACGTTTACGGTGGATGCCTATCCCGGGGTGCGGTTTTCCGGCACGATCAGACAGGTGCGATTGGCTCCGATCAATGTCCAGAACGTCGTGACCTACAATGTCGTGGTGGCCGTCGACAATCAGGATCTGCGTCTCAAGCCGGGGATGACGGCGAATGTGTCTATCGTGGTGGCGCAAAAAGACCAGGTGTTGAAGGTGCCCAATGCGGCCTTACGCTTTACGCCTCCCAAGAGTGACCGGGCCGAAGGTGCCCCGGCTGTAACCCGGTCGTCATCCGGTCCTGCGGAACCTGGAAGCCTTACGCGCCGGTTGTGGAAACAGGACGAATCCGGTGAGCCGGTGTCCGTGCCGGTTCAGACGGGAATTTCAGACGGCGTGTGGACGGAGATCGTCGGCGGCTCGCTCGGAGAGCAAGAGATGGTTATTGTGGGGTTGGATGTCGCGCGGGCCAATCGGCAGGCGAGCGAGTTGCCGCCCGGGTTCGGCGGCGGCGGTGGACAGCGGCGCACGCGTGACCGCGGGATGTAGGCTGTCTATGCCGCTTCACGCCGGTCCTCTCCGAAGGTTGAGATGAAGAGACAGGATGCTCATGACTAACGGCAATGGACCGCCTGTCTCGTTGATTCGATGCCAGGATTTGTGGAAAGTGTATCGCCTCGGCGATGTGGAGGTGCAGGCGCTTCGCGGGTTGAATCTGACGATCGAGCAAGGCGAGTTTGTGGCGATCATGGGCTCGTCGGGATCGGGAAAATCGACCCTGATGAACATGCTGGGTTGTCTGGATCAGCCGACCCGCGGTCATTACTGGCTGAACGGCGTCGATGTCGCGGGGCTTCGAGCCGATGAATTGGCCGAAATCAGAAACCGGCAGATCGGTTTCGTCTTTCAAAGTTTCAATCTAATTCCCCGCACCAGCGCGTTGGAAAATGCGCAACTCCCCCTGTTCTACCGTGGACTTCCCCTGCGCGAGCAGCGGATGCTTGCGGCGGCAGCGCTGGAGCGTGTCGGGTTGAAGGGACGCGAGCAGCACTATCCGACTCAATTATCCGGCGGCCAACAGCAGCGGGTGGCCATTGCCCGTGCGCTGGTCACAACGCCGTCGCTGTTGCTGGCCGATGAACCGACCGGGAACCTCGACACCGAATCAAGCCGTGAAATCATGACGATTCTCGACCGGTTGAACCGGGACGCGGGCATCACGATCATTCTGGTGACCCATGAGCCCGACATCGCGGCCTATGCCGCGCGCGAGATTGTGATCAAAGACGGGCAGGTGCTGACCGATCGCCGCACCAGGCCCGAACACCCCACATCCCTGGTTGGACGCTGATGCCGGCCTTCCTGCTCCTGACCCTCATGACCGCGGTTCGGATTCTGGGCAGAAACCGGCTGAGGGCCGGGCTGACCATGCTCGGGATCGTCATCGGCGTCGGCGCAGTGATCGCGATGGTCAGTATCGGAGAAGGGGCCAAAGCGGCGGTGCAGGCTCAGGTCGCCAGTATGGGGACCAATGTCATCATCCTGCTGCCGGGCTCTACGACCGTCAGCGGCGTCCGGGGCGGGCAGGGCGGAGCCGTCACGCTGAATGTGTCCGATGCGCTGGAGATGAAGAAGCGGATTCCGCTGCTCCAGGATACCGGATGGGCCAAACGCGACGTGATGCAGATTGTGAACGGCAATAAAAACTGGAACGGGTCGGTGAACGGGATTTCTCCCAGCTATCTGTCGATCCGAGACTGGTCGTTCGTCAGCGGCGGCCCCTTTACGCAGGCGGATCTGGATGCCGCGTCGCGGGTGGCGCTGCTCGGACAAACGGTGGTGGAAAATCTGTTCGATGCGGGGGAGGAGCCGGTTGGTTCGGTCATTCGCATCAAGAACGTGCCGTTTCGCGTGATCGGGGTGCTGGCTCCGAAGGGCCAGTCCGCTCAAGGATCGGATCAGGACGACATCGTGTTTATCCCGTTCAGCACGGCTGAACGGAAAGTGTTCGGGACGCAGTTCATCGGATCGGTCGGCGCCTTGTTCGCCACCACGGAGCGGCAGGAGGATTTGTTTGCTGCGGTCGACCAGATTCGGGAGTTCTTGCGGGCCCGGCATCGTCTCCAGGCCGAACAGGGCGATGATTTTACGATCCGCACGCAGGTCGATATCGGGAAAGTGCAGGAAGGCACGAGTCAGACGTTGACGGTGATGCTGCTTTCCATCGCGGCGGTGTCGTTACTGGTCGGCGGCATCGGCATCATGAACATTTTATTGGTGTCGGTGACCGAGCGGACGCGGGAAATCGGCGTGCGGATGGCGGTGGGCGCCAAGCGGCGGCATATCCTCATGCAGTTTTTGATCGAAGCGATGACGTTGAGCGTGGTCGGCGGGACCCTCGGCATTCTCTTCGGCATTGCGGGAGCCCGGTTAACCACGGTCATCGCCGGATGGCCGACGATCATCTCCGGCAATACGGTGGCGGCCGCGTTTCTGTTTTCGCTCGCGGTCGGTCTGTTCTTCGGTCTTTATCCAGCCCATAAAGCAGCCCGCCTCAATCCGATCGACGCGCTGCGCTACGAGTGACCGGGCCTGCCGCCGCCGTGCCACGCGTCCGGTTGCGGGGTTAAGGGAGATTGGTACAGCCTATGCGCACGGTGCTGTTTGCTGCAAGGGTTGCGTTCTCCCATCTCTTCAGCCGGAACAGGTTACGCGGCGGGTTGGCGACGCTCGGGGTCATGATCGGCGTCGGCAGCATCATCGTGTTGGTCAGTGTTGTGGAGGGGGCCAGGGAGAGCTTTCTGCAGCGGCTTGAGATCGAGGGGACAAATGTGGCGACGATCACCGCAAAGAGTTCGACGATGATGGGTGTTCGTCTGGGGTACGACGCAACGGCGCGCCTGACCACGGAAGATGCCGAGGATCTGAAGCGATCGGTCTCGCTGATTGAAGAGGTCTGTGTCAGACGGCGGGATCCCAGTCAGGTGGCCTTTGGACATGAAAACCTGCAAGCCCCGATATTATCGGTGTCTCCCAGTTGCTTTACTCTCTACGGATGGGCATTTGCCGCGGGCGGGCCGTTCACCGCTGAGGATATGGAGAGCGGTGCTCAGGTGGCTGTGTTAGGGCATACGGTGAGTGACATTCTTTTTTTGCCTGAGGAGGATCCGGTTGGCTCGCTCATCCGGATCAGAAACGTCCCGTTTCGGGTCATCGGAGTGCTTGAACCTAAAGGGGCGACGGCGGATGGTTTCGATCTGGACAATCTCATCTATGTCCCTTTCTCGACTGCACAACGCAGGCTGTTTCGCGTCAAGCTCCCGAACGCGGTCGAAACCATCCATCTGACCGCCCGCCATACCGACGATCTTACGCCGGTGCTGGAGGAGGTCCGGAATCACCTCAGGCTGCGGCATGGTCTGAGGGCTGATCAGCCGGATGATTTCATGGTCCGGTACTCGCATGAGCTCGCGAACGCCTATCAGGGCACAAGCCGGGATCTCATGATGTTGCTGGTCGCGGTCGGGAGTTTTGCCCTGGTGGTCGGCGGTACCGGCATCATGAATATTCTATTGGTGTCGGTGACCGAGCGGACGCGTGAAATCGGCGTGCGGATGGCGGTCGGCGCCAAGCGGCGGCATATCCTCATACAGTTTTTAATCGAAGCGATGACGTTGAGTGTGGCCGGCGGGATGCTCGGCCTTCTCCTCGGTGTCGGAGGAGCCCGGTTGATCACGGTCCTTGCGGGATGGCCGACGATCATCTCTGGCACTACGGTTGTCGCAGCACTGTTGTTCTCGCTTGCAGTCGGGCTCTTCTTCGGCCTCTATCCGGCTCATAAAGCCTCACGCCTCAATCCGATCGACGCGCTGCGCTACGAGTAGCGCAGCTTGGGATCGTCCCCGTCAACGGAACGCCGGCGGTGCCGTGGCCGGTGCCCGGTCCTGTGCATTGAGAGCTATGCGGCTTGTGAAGAGGGGGCGGGTTGCGGGGAGTCCAGCACCTTGTCGATGGTCCGTTCCGGCGTGACATTCTTCTGGTCCGCCAGGTCGATGATCAGCGGGTCGGGCGTGGCCGTGCCGCCCGGGGTGTGGGTGATTGTGACGACCGGTCGATGCAGCGCTGACGGATTCAACTCCGTCACGACAGCCTTCTCGTTGGTATTCAACTGCACGCGGCTGTGGATCGGGTAGATACCGATGAGCTTGATGAAGCGCGACAGAATCGCCTGATCGAACGCTCCGTCCTGGGATTCCCGGAAAATCCGTTGCAGCGCTTGATGGGGTGCCAGCGGCGAGGCTCCGCCGAATCCGGTGATCAATTCATCGTAGTAATCGGCAATCATCAGGATGCGCGAGCGGTCCGTCGTAAATTCGCCTCTGGTGCCTTGGGGATAGCCCGAATCATCAAGGCGGATATGGTGTTCCCCGATCATTTGCAAGACTCTGGTTTCGAATCCTCCCTGCCGTTCAAGCGCGAGAATGCCCAATCGGGGATGTGACTGGAGAATGTCCCGGTCCTGCCGGGAGAGCGGATGCGACGTGTTGGCGCTTCGCTGAATAATCGATCCGGGAATCTGCAGCAGGCCGATGTCGTGGAGCAGCGCGGCCATGGCCAGTTCCTGGAGTTCGAGCGGGTTGTAGCCGAACGATTGTCCGATGACGAGGGCCAGCGTGCAGGTGGATAAGGCGTGCTGGCTCAGCGAGGAATCGCCAGCCCGCTGCTGGCTGAGGGCCATGAAAACGGCCGCGTTGGAGAGGGTTCTGGTGATGATCGTGACTTCCTGGACCGCTTCCGCTACGACGTGAGGATCGACGGAACCCTGTTCGGAAATCGACGAGAATACGGAGCGAACGGCTTGTTCCAGCTGTTTCCTGGCTACACGCGCCTGGGCATATTCTTCATTGAGCTGCGTCAACGGCTTGGGAATCGGTTTAAGTGGATGCGTAGTTGCGATCAGCGGGTTTTCCTGGGGAGCGGTCGGCGGATCGAGGGGCGTTGATGTTTCGGCATCATCTCCGCGGGACAGATCGATGACGAGGTGGCGTGCTCCGGCGTGGCGCAGCTTTTCGATCTGGGCCGTATGTTCGATGCGCAGCGAGCGCCGGATGAACGGCGACTGAAACCAGGACAGGTCGATTTTTGCGACGTACATCCCGACGCGTAGTTGATCGATCGAAATAGTCTTTGTGGCCATGGGTACAGGAACAATAAGTAATTGAAAGAGTTCATACCCTTATCGGCCAAGCCTGCCGGAATCTAAAGCGGCCGAGTCGGCCTATCGAAGGGGCTCTTGCACTGCCGGGGAGAGGGCGATCCGGATGCGAGGGGCCGTTCGATCCACATCCTTGTAGAGATGCGTTTCGACAATGCGATTGTCATTGAGGCCGATGCCTTCGCAGAGGGCATCCTGGGCGATTTTCAGTCCGCCGTCGACATCGCGGCGGAGCGGCGATGTGAAATAGAAGCGAATGGAGAGGGCCAGCGGTTCAGAGCGAAGCCGATGCATCAAGGTCTGCTTGTGAGGGGATTGGGAGAGAGCCAGCCAGAGTTGCTGGCCGGCCTGCTGCTTATAGGTTCGTCCGGCCGAAGACAGGACCCGGCGGCCACGGACCGTAGCGTACTGATGGTTGATGCTGGGGGGGACGGGCAGCGTGATTTCGATGGAGTCGGCGGTGATGACTGCAGCAGGTGCGGGGATATGAAGCGGCGTTCCGGGACGTGACGGTCGGCCTGTTGCGCCTAGCGCTGTCGCAGGCAATGAGTTCGATGCCGGTTCAGGTTTGGCTGTCGGCCGATAGGAGATAATGCGAACGGACACTTTTGAGGAGGGGGAGCCTGTACGACGTCGTCCGGCAGGCATGACGCGAACTTACAGGAGATTCTGAATCTTCGACATATTCTGTTCGTAGCGGTCTTCGGTGCGGGCAATAAAGCGGCGCCACTCGCTGGGATTCCAGACTTCCAGCCGGTGATACATTCCGACCAGAATAATCTCGAGATCTTCATCCAGCGGGATCAGTTTGCGCAAACGCCCTGGAATGAGAATACGGCCGGTCTTGTCGATCTCGGAGGTGCCGGCTTCGGAGACGACAAAGTGCATGAAGAGACGGCTTTGGTCTTCGTCCAGCGTCGTCTTGGTCCGGTCCAGAACCTTTTCCCACTCTTTCAACGAATAGATGAGGAGGGATTGTTCAGGCCCTTTCAGGAACGTGACGGCCTGGCCGTCGGCTTCGATCTGCTCGCGAATCGGGGAGGGCACGATAAACCGCCCCTTCTCATCGACTTTGCAGAGATATTCGCCAGCGAACATGGATCGATCCTAGTTTATGACGGGAGGGCGGTTCTGGTCCGGTCGCGGATCCACTGCTCCAGATCCGAACGTACGAATCGCCATTCTTTCCCAAGCTTGAAGGCTGGAATCTGTCTGTTCTGTATATAGCGATAGAGGGTGCGGGTCGTAATCTTCAGGTACTGACAGGTCTCCGACACCGTCATCAATTCGCTCTTCGGGGCTGTCCCCATCGTCCCACCTGTTCTGAGAAGGTCTGTTTCTCATAAGACTCCAGAAGGTAAGGGCCATTTTAGAGAGTGAGGCTGGATTGTCAAGTAAAAATACATGACAATGCCTGTCATAGACTGTCAGTAATGCCATCATCGGAATCCCCATGGCCAGCCGAATCCATCATGGCCTCGACATCGTGTTCGGCGGCTTCACCCATCTCATTCCCCATCTGTTTCATGAAGCGGGAGGCAGACTCCGGATCGTTCTCATCCAGCCCGTCGAGGTCGTCGGAGTCTGAAAGGGATGCCAGCCGGGCCTCTTCAGATTTTGGAGAGGCGAATCCGGAGAGGAGGCGGTCCACGGACCGGCTCCCGCACTGTTTGCAGGCAGGAGGAGTCGGGTTAGCCAGGTTCAGTATCAGCAAGGTGCTCCGCTTGCGGCACTCGCGGCAATGGTACTCATAGATCGGCATACTATCCCCTAAATGTTCTGAGCGGTCCGGTTGCCCGCTGGGCCAGAATTCGATCCGGTACGACGTTCGATTCGATCGTCCGTGCCAGTGTGAGGACAAAGACGGCTTCGGCTCCGGCTGTTCGCAGCACGTTGGCACATTCATTCACCGTGGTGCCGGTCGTAAACACATCGTCGATCAGGAGAACGCGTTTCCGGGCAATCGATTCCGGTCGGCGGACCGCAAAGGCCCGGCGAAGATTTTTCATCCGTTCCTTGCGTGACAAGGTGCTTTGAGGTTCTGACGGTGCCGTACGAACGAGATTGGTGAAGGAGAGCGGGCGGCTGAGATGTTTGGCGACCCGGTCGGCGAGTAGGAGGGATTGATTGAATTCACGCTCTCTCAAACGGGTCGGGTGCAATGGAACGGGAATGACGAGGTCTGCATCTAACCCAGCAGGGAGTGCATCCAACAGTAAGCGTCCCAACGGCTTGGCCAGCGAGACTTTCTCGCGGTACTTGAACAGGCAGATAGCATCCTGCAAGGGCGGCAGATAGGGATACAGGGTCCAGGCCTTCAGATAGGCGGGCGGTCGCACCGTGCAGTGGTGACAGCGATGGGCGGGGCTGTAGGTGAGTGCAACAGGCGACGGGAGCGGACGGTCGCATTGAGAACAGCGAGCCAGCTTGAGCGGCGCAATGGTGTCCCAGCAGGTGGTACAGAATAGCGGAACGGAATCGGTCGTGAGCGGTACTCCGCACGTGGCGCAATCGGCAGGCAGGAAAAACCGGACGGTGTGTCGCAGCAGACCCGGCAGTTTCTGAGACCACGATCCCATCATGTCTCTTTCTCAGGATTGGAGAGATGATGCGCCAGGTTGTAGGGCAGGAACCGGCGACTGTCAAGGTTGTGGGCCTCTAAATGGTTGTGTTATAGGAGGATAATTGTTCCAAAGGCATCGTAGAATCTGAGGTGCATCGCAGGCATGGTGAAGCTGGCCCGGTTGTCGAAGACCTATGCGCGTGGCGAGGCTGCTGTGGCGGCGTTGCACGAGGTGAGTCTTGAAGTCGGGCGCGGCGAGTTCTGCGCGTTCGTCGGACCCAGCGGCTGCGGGAAAAGTACGTTGCTGAATCTGGTGGGAGGCCTCGATCAGCCCTCGTCCGGAGAGCTGTTTCTTGACGGTCGGGCAACTGCGGCGTTTACCAGTCACGACTGGACTGTCGTGCGGCGGGAGGTGCTCGGTATCGTCTTTCAGGCCTTTCATCTGGTTCCGGGGTTGACGGCGCTGGAGAATGTGGCGTTGCCGTTGATGTTGCGAGGCGAACGTGGCGGAGGCGTCACGCGGCGGGCGGAGGAAGTGTTGGAGTCGGTTCAGATGGCCCGACGACGTCATCACCGTCCCGGCGAACTCTCGGGCGGGGAACAGCAGCGGGTGGCGATCGCCCGGGCACTCGTGCACCGGCCGAAAGTGTTCCTGGCCGATGAACCGACCGGCAATCTCGACTCGCACCAGGGGGCGGAGATTATGACGTTGATTCGATCGCTGGCCAAAGCAGGCGGCGTCACGGTGTTGCTGGTGACGCACAGCCAGACGGCCGCGCAATGTGCCGACTATATCTGGACGATGCAGGACGGGCGGCTTGTGTCGCGCGTGCTGTCATCGGCTTTAACGGGGGTGGCATGACTGATCTCTCGACGACGATTGCAGGGGTAAGGTTCCCCAGCTGCTTTATGAACGCGGCCGGCGCGCTCTGTGTGACGCGTGACGAGCTCATGGCGCTGGGGAAGTCCCGCGCCGGAGCGATTGTGACCAAGTCCATGACGGTCGACGCGCGCCAGGGCAATCCGGAGCCACGGTATTACGGATTCCCCGGCGGCTCGATTAATTCGATGGGATTGCCCAATCTCGGTTATCGCGCCTATGCCGAGCTCATTCCGGAGTTGAAACAGTTCGGCAAGCCGGTGATCGCGAGCGTGGCGGGACTCTGCGAAGACGATTTCCCCACGATCGCCGCCACGATCAACGCGGCGAAGCCTGACTTGATCGAAGTGAATCTCTCCTGTCCGAATATTCCCGGCAAGCCGCAGATCGGCTACGATCCGGAAGCGTCAGAGCGTTTGCTCAAGCGGGTGCGCAAGGTCATCACCGTGCCGATGGGGGTGAAACTGCCGCCGTACTTCGATCCGGCGCATCACGAGGTGATGGGCAAGGTGATCGGCCGGTGCGAGGTCGACTTTCTCAACATGATTAACTCGGTCGGCAACGGGCTGGTGGTGGATCCGGACCGGGAAGAAGTCGTGATCAAGCCGAAGGGCGGATTCGGCGGGCTCGGCGGCACCATCATCAAGGCCGTGGCGCTGGCGAATGTGCGGGCCTTCTACAAAATCTTTCAGGGAAAGATTCCCATTATCGGTACCGGCGGCGTCATGAACGGGGTCGATGCCTTCGAACACTTCCTCTGTGGAGCCTCAGCCGTGCAGGTCGGCACGGTTCTGGTCGAAGAGGGGCTTGGCGCCTTCGGACGGCTGGAGACGGAACTGGCGGCGCAGCTGAAGAAGAAGGGCTACGGATCGGTGACGGAATGTCGGGGGAAGGTCAAGGAGCTCTGACGTTACTTCAAGCCGAAGTTGCGGGGCAGTAATCCCTGCTGGAGCCCTTGCCGAAGCAGTTGGGCGACGTTCCGGACGTTCAGCCGCCGCATCAGATTGAAGCGATGCACCTCGACGGTGCGGATACTGATCGCCAGGGATTCTGCGATTTCCCTGTTCGTATGGCCCAGGGCAACCATCTTGAGAATTTCCCGTTGCCGGGGTGTGATAGAAAACTCGGCCTTCGGGCTCCGGTCTATCTGAAGTGCGTTGTTCCCTCGACTTCGTGCCATGTGGTACTCCCGATCAAATGTTCCTCGTCAATCTAGCAAAGGGTCGCCGACCTGTAAACGAAACGGCCAATCTGTGCAGGCCGCCGATTCGCCTGACGGCGCGGTCGTCCCGTCTATTCGTGTTGCTACGTAAGTGTCTGTAAGGTGTTCGCCAACGGGAGTTGCAAGATGGCGTGGCTAAAAGTCGTAGCGCTCCTTCTCCTTTCCCATATGACTCAGCGGCCGTTTCGCACCGGTCTCACTATTGTGGGCGTGGCGCTGGGCGTGGCGGCGTCCGTGGCGGTGCGGACCGCCAACATGGAGGTGCTGCACTCATTCGAACAGGCGGTGCTGACGGTTGCCGGGCCAACCACTTTGGAAGTGTCCGGCGGGGACTTCGGGCTGGATGAGCAACTGATCGCAAAGGTGCGGGAAGTACCGGGGTTGACGACTGCGTCACCAGTCATTGCGCAGACGGCGGTGCGGCTCGATGCCGGGCGTCCGGCTGGAGCGGTGCAAGTGATTGGACTGGATCTGCTGGCGGAATTCGATTCCCGCGGCTTTCGGGTGACGGATGGTCAAGGCGACAATCCGCTTGCCGACTTGTTGAAGGTCGACAGCCTCTACCTTGGAAGAAAGCTGGCGGCGGAGTGGCGCCTTGAGCGGGGGAGCATGATCCAACTCCAAGTCGGCCCCCGGCAGGTGCAGGCGCGGGTTGCCGGCGTGATTCAGGACCAATCCGACCGGGTCTCATCCTGGGACCACGTGGCGATCATGGACATTGCTGCGGCCCAAGTTCTCTTCGGCATGATCGGAAAGCTGGACCGGATCGATCTGGTGACGAATCCGGAGGTTGAGGTTGACGCGGTCGCGCAGGCCGTGCGCGCGGTCCTGCCCCCGCATGTGACGGTCGAGCGGCCGACAAGCCGGACGCGACAGGTCGAGCAGATGGTGCGGGCGTTCCGCTTGAATCTCACGGTCCTGAGCTGGGTGGGGCTCCTCGTCGGGATGTTCCTCATCTACAACACCATGGCCTTCGCCGTGGCGCAACGCCGGCGTGAGATCGGCATCTACCGCGCGATCGGCATGACGGAGTCGCGTGTGGCCTGGCTGTTTCTCGCTGAGGCGGTCTTATTCGGGTTGCTGGGCGGGATCGTCGGAAGCGCGGGCGGTGTTCTGCTGGCGCAGAAGCTCGTGTCGCTGGTCAGCCGGACGATTTCGGATCTCTACACTCCGGTGAGTCAGGGGGGCGCATCCTGGTTTGATTCGGCGGAACTCTGGCAGGCGTCGTTCGAGGGGATTGTCATCGGCTGTCTCGTCTCGATGGTCGGCGCAATCGGACCGAGTCTGGATGCCAGCCGCACCGCCACCGTGCGGGCGCTGGCTCCGGGGGATTACGAGAGCAGCCGGCAGATCCGTGTGGGGAGATTGGCTTTAGCGGGGCTTGCCTTGCTGTTGGTCGCCTGGCTCCTGGCGTTGGCCGGACCGCTGGGCGGTGTGCCGATTTTAGGCTACCTTGCCACGTTCTGTTTATTGGCGGGCCTGTCCTGTCTGGCCCCTTTCTGCATTACTGGCTGGAAAAAGAGGGTGTTGCAGGGTGAACATTCCGCTGGGATTCAGGGCGCGATGCGCGAGATCGCGGTGGAGCATGCGGCTAGAAATCCAGGCCGCAACAGCGTCACCGTCTCGGCGCTGATGGTGGGCCTGGCCATTATGATCGGCGTGCTTATTATGGTTCGCAGCTTCCGGCACACCGTCGAACTCTGGATCAACGAGACGGTGATCGCTGATATCGTTGTGGCGCCCTCAACCTGGCTGCGGGAGGCGAACAGCGGGAGCGGCGCCAAGAGTCTGCCGGCCGGCT
>CAZEHM010000055.1:0-17077 GCA_964512025.1 uncultured Nitrospira sp.
AGGACATTGCCCTTTCAAGGCAGTAACACGGGTTCAAATCCCGTTGGGGACACCACCTTCCGTATCGTTCCTACCCCCGCAATTTTCAAAATCCCGCCGTTGTGTTTGCTGAACGTGGCAGGTACACTTTTCCCATCATCTTTCGGAGCGCGCCACGTTTGCCGGGACACTCTGAATCGACATGAGGTAAGAGCCATGAGACTAGGAATCGGCCGGTGCCTGGGGCTTCTGTTGCTGACCGGGGTCATGTCCGCTCACGCCGCGGCGGCGGAATCGGTCAAGGGCAAGGACGGGGCGCCGATGATCCTGATTTCTGCCGGCCCGTTTCTCATGGGCAGCAATGACGGGTTGCCGAATGAACGGCCTGAGCATACGGTGACAGTGAAGGCGTTCTACATCGATCAGTATGAGGTGACGGCAGGGCGCTACGAGAAGTTTCTCGAAGCGGGCAAACGCGAGATGTCCGCCCCAGCGGATGATGATGCGGGACGTTCTTTGGAAGACCGTCCAGTGGTCGGCGTCACCTGGAAGGAAGCGGTTGCCTATTGTACGTGGGCGGGGAAGCGCTTACCGACTGAAGCCGAATGGGAAAAAGCGGCCAGGGGAACGGACGGCCGGCGATACCCCTGGGGTGCGATGCAGCCGTTCGTCGATATCGCCAACTACAACCGGGGCCTGTGGGTCAGCGAGTCCATTACCCTGGTGCCGGTCGGCAGCGGCCTGGAGGGGATGAGTGTCCGCCATGGTCTCAAAGAGGGGGGGAAGAGCCCCTATGGATTGGCGCATATGGCGGGGAATGCCGCCGAATGGGTGAACGATTGGTATGATCGCGAGTACTATCTGACGAGTCCTGACACCGATCCGTCCGGTCCGAAGAGCGGGGAAAAGCGTGTGCTGCGAGGTGGGTCCTGGGCGGATCTGCCGACGGCACTGCGGGTGACCGCTCGCTTTTCAGCCGAGCCGGAGTTTGAAGACCGGACGGTCGGGTTCCGGTGCGCCATGGATGTTTCGAAGTAGGCTGGATCTGCGGGCTCATTCTGAATCAGGCAATCAGTTGAGGCTCTCTTTAACTGCGCATGCAAACTGACCCATCCGAATCGTCCGGTTCTTCTTCCCGTCCCGCGCGCTCGCCGGAGCGGGCGGCGATCCTGCTCGTCATGGGGCTGATCCTGCTGTATGCGCTGTGGACTCTCCGGGCCCCTCAACGTCCGCCGGCGGCGTCGGCTGGTGCTTCCGGTATCGGACCTGCGTCGTTGACGGCCGAGATGATTCCGCTGGTTTCCGGCGATGAGCCGGTCGTGGAGATTTTTACCAAGGCCGGTTGTCCCGTCTGCCACGTGATTCCCGGGATTCCCGGCGCGAGCGGACAGGTCGGTCCGGCGCTCACGCTTGGGGTGACGGGAAGGCATCGGCTGGCCGATCCCTTGTATCGAGGGAGGGCCGCGACTGTGCATGAGTATGTGGTGGAGTCTGTGGTTGCCCCGTCAGTATTCGTTGTGCCGGGTTATCCGGAGCGGACAATGCCGGAGTGGTATGGCGCCAAATTGAGCGCGCTGGCATTGCAGAAGATTGCGGAGTATCTGGAGCACCAGACGGGGACCGCCCCGGTTCCGTAGGCGATGGAACGCCGGGGCTTCTCGCTCTCGGGTCAGCGTTTTTTGAGCGGGACTACGTTCCCGCTTCCCTGAATCTTAAATGCGTCGCTCTGCTGGTTGGAGTGCTGCTTATCCAGCAGGGCATTCACCGCATCATCTCCTTTGAGCCCTTCCAGCTTGATCTTGAGACGAAGGTTATTGGCGCTGTCCGCGTTGATCAAGGCCTGCTCGAGGCTGATCTTATTGGCTTTGTAGAGCTGGAAGAGGACGTGGTCGAAGGTCTGGCAGCCTTCATCGACGCCTTGCTCCATCGCTTCTTTGAGTGTGTCGATCTCCGCTTTCTTGACGAGATCTTTCACCCGGGGTGTGTCCAGCATGATTTCCAGCGCCGGGACACGTCGCCCGTCGAGGGAAGGAATGAGCCGTTGCGAAATAATCGCGCGCAGGTTCAGTGAGAGCTGCAGATAGATCTGCGGGTGCCGCTCTACCGGGAAGAAGTTCATGATGCGCTCGATCGCCTGGTTGGCATTATTCGAGTGCAATGTCGCGATGCACAGGTGTCCGGTTTCGGCAAATGTGATCGCGGCTTCCATGGTTTCGGTATCCCGGACTTCTCCGATGAGAATCACATCCGGAGCCTGCCGGAGCGTGTTCTTCAGCGCATTCTGAAAGTTCAACGTATCAAAGCCGATCTCGCGCTGCGTGATCAGCGACTTCTTATGGCTGTGGACGAATTCGATCGGGTCCTCAACCGTGATGATATGGCCTTGGTGAATCGAATTCCGATGGTCGATCATGGCCGCGAGTGAGGTGGATTTTCCGGAGCCGGTGGCGCCGACGACCAGGACCAGCCCGCGTTTTGTCATGGCGATGTCTTTGATGATCGGCGGGAGCTGCAACTGATCGACGGACTGGATCTCCGCTTTGATGAGGCGGAACACGAGTCCCACGTTCCCCTTCTGTCGGAAGATGTTCACGCGGAACCGGCCGAGCTCTTTGTAGTAGAGCGCCAGGTTCATCTCCATCTTTTCTTCGAACTCTCCCCGCTGCTGTCCTCGCATGAGCGCCAGGGCCAGCGCTTCCAGTTGCTCGTTGCTGAAGGGAGGGGCGTCCGTTTGCTGGGTGGATCCGTGGATCCGATAGATCGGGGGGGCGTCGACCGTGAGGTAGAGGTCGGACGCTTCCTGATCGACCATGACTTTTAAGAGGCTGCGGATATCCATGCCTGTCTCCGTTATCCTGCGGTGGTTACGCGGCGCCGCTGAGTGAGGCGGCCGATCCGAAGAGGTTCGGATTCATGCTGCGTGATTGGGCTTCGGCTTTCGTGACCACGCCGCGCGTCGCCAGTTCGAGCAGGGCCATATCCATCGTCTGCATGCCGTCTTTCTGGCTGGCCTGCATGATGCCGGGGATTTGATGGAGCTTGGCTTCACGGATCAAGTTGCGGACTGCAGTGGTCGCGACCATGATTTCGAGCGCCGCCACACGTCCTCCCGATTTCTTCTTGAGGAGTGTCTGTGTGATCACGGCTTCCAGCGCTTCCGATAACTGTGTCCGGATCTGCGCCTGTTGTGCCGGGGGGAAGGCGTCAATGATACGGTCGATGGTTTTCGGCGCGCTGGAGGTGTGCAGCGTGCCGAAGACGAGGTGCCCGGTTTCCGCAGCGGTGAGCGCGAGCTGAATCGTTTCGAGATCCCGCATTTCGCCCACGAGCACGATGTCCGGATCTTCGCGAAGGGCGGACTTAAGAGCGTTGGCGAATGACAACGTGTGGACGCCTAGTTCGCGTTGATTGACGAGGCACTTCTTCGATTTATGCACGAACTCGATGGGGTCTTCGATCGTGATGATGTGGCCTTCAAAGGTATTGTTCAGATAGTCGACCATGCCGGCCAGGGTGGTCGATTTTCCGGATCCGGTGGGGCCGGTCACGAGAATGAGCCCTTTTTCCTTGTCGCACAGGTTGCGAAGAATAGGCGGCATGCCGAGTTTTTCGAGCGGAAGAATTTCCGTGGGGATGTTTCGGAAGACGGCACCCAATCCGCGCTGCTGGACAAAGACGTTGACGCGGAAACGGGCGATGTCGCCGAGTTCGAAGGAGAAGTCGCATTCCCGGTGTTCCTCGAAATTCTTCCGCTGGGTATCGGTCATCATGTCGTAGATCAGGGCATGGGTTTCGTCCGGTGTGAGAGCCGGATGGTCCAGTTTCTTCAGATCGCCATGGATGCGGATCATGGGCGGCTCGCCCGAGCTGATATGGCAGTCCGAGGCGCCTTCCTTGACCGAAAATGTCAGCAGTTTTGAAATATCCATGAATGCAACTCCGTAGTAAAAATGGCCCGCGGGCAGCGGGTTGTTGCTGTAAGAAACGGATGTGGTCTCGCCCGATGAAAGTCTTGTGAGCATCATGCCATAGCAAGACCGGAAAGCAAGCGAATCGCGGGAAGATGCGGAGCGGGTGTGAGCGGCTAGAGCAGCTGGGTGATTCGTCCCGCGCGCTCAAATGCTGCCAGCGCCAGTTCAATCTGTTCGGGGGAATGTTCGGCGGTGACGGAGACGCGAATCCGGCTGGATCCATCCGGGACTGTGGGCGGCCTGATGGCCGGTGCATAGACGCCATGCGTCAGAAGCTGCTGCGCAAATGCGAGGGCCTTGTCCGCCTCGCCGATCAGAATAGGAAGGATGGGGCTGACTGATTCCGTGAGGCGAAATCCGAGGCGCGTGAGGCCTGCAAAGAGATGCTCGCGATTGCGCCACAGGCGAGTGCGGCGGGAAGGGTCTTGCTGGATCACTGTCAGCGCGGCATGCGCGGCCGCCGCGCTGCCGGGAGAAGGGGCTGTGGTGAACATGAACGGCCGGCAGGTGCTGATAAGGTATTGAATCAGGTCTGTGGGGCCGGCGATGTAGGCGCCGCTGCTGCCCAGCGCTTTTCCCAGCGTTCCCATGTGAAAGGGAATTCGGTCCTCGACGCCAAAATGCTCGAGCGTGCCGCGCCCGGACGGGCCCATCACTCCGGTGCCATGGGCATCGTCGACATAAAGGGTTGCGCCGAATCGTTCGGCCAGCGCGGCCAACTCCGGAAGCGGGGCCAGGTCGCCGTCCATACTGAAGAGTCCGTCCGTCACGATGAGCTGCGGTCGTCCCGCACTTGTCCGCTTGAGGAGGGACTCGAGGTGATTCAGATCCCGGTGTCTGTAGACCCGCAGATCCGCGCCGCTGAGCCGCGCCCCATCAATGAGGCTGGCGTGACATAGCCGGTCCGCGAAGATCAATCCGCCTCTCGCGATGAGCGACGGGATCAGGCCAAGGTTTGCGAGGTATCCGGATCCAAAAATCAGTGCTGAGGGGGTCTGTTTGAAACCGGCCAGGGCTTGTTCTAATTCTGCATGGGGAGGGAGCGTGCCGCAGACCAGGCGGGACGCTCCCGCTCCTGCTCCGTATTGCTCGGTTGCCTGTATCGCGGCCTGAATGACATCGGGATGGGTCGCAAGGCCCAGATAGTCGTTAGAGGCGAGGAGAATGACCGTGCGGCCGGCGAGTTGGATGGTCGGACCTGTGGCGGACTGAAGTGTATGGAGATGCCGGGTCAGCGATCGGTCGGCCAGTTGTCGGAGGCGGTCTTGAAACATGGGAGCTAGTCTCTGGAAATGTGAGGGGCCGGGATATTCGCGTCCTGCGATAAGTCGGTTACATTGACAAGCTAAATCAATCCCTAGTATAAGGCCCAGGTTCATTGGAAGGGAATGCCACTGCGTCAGGACATCTTATGACCTATCGTATTAAAGTTCCACCACGGACCTTGCCTGTTGATGAGGCGCACCTGGTCAGCAATCTCGAGCATTGGCTGGAGCATGTGCGGGTCTATCGAGGCCCGTTGCTCGTGGGCGCGACGATTCTCGTTCTTGCGGTCGGAATTGTCGGCGGAGTGCTCTGGTACGACAGCCAGACGGCGCAGAAGGCGCAAGAACTTGAGCGGGAAGCCACGCTTCACTATTTCACCCGTCCGGCAGACGATCCCAAGAAAGCCGATGCGAATCTCAAGGAAGCGGTGGCGCTTTATAAGAGAATTGTCGAGGAGTATCCGCGGACATCGACGGCTCCGCTCGCGGCCTTCCATCTTGGGAATGCTTTGGCCCAGGCCAATGAATTCGATGCGGCTATTGAAGCCTATAAGCGGTTTATTCTGATGTATGGATCGAATACATCGTTGTCTGGCCTCGTTCAGCAGCGGTTAGGATATGCGTATCTCCTGAAGGGGGATCGTGATCAGGCGGCCAAGGCCTATTCAGCTGTGCTGGAGATTCCCGGTGCACTGAATCGGGATCATGCGTTGTTTGAGTTGGCTAGGCTGGAAGAGAGTCTGTCCCGGCCTGAGGGCGCGCTGGCGCATTATCAGGATTTGATGAAGAGCTATCCGAATTCCCCGTTGGCGAACGAAGCCGCGGTGCGGCTCAAGGTTCTTGAAGTGAAGAAGTCTCCTGACCCTGCCCCTGCTTCTCCCGCGCCGGCGGCTACGGCACCGGCCGAACCGAAGAAACCCTAATCTGCCAATGTCTGCGGTACTGTCGCTTCAGGCGTATGCCTGAAGCGGGTGCGGATTACCGTGCGATGATCAAGAACTCTCCGGCTTTGAGGACAGGGCTGGTGAGGTTGTTTTTTGCCTTCAGGGTTTTCATCGGGACACGGAAGCGCTTCGAGACTTTCTCAAGAGTGTCTCCGCCGCGCACACGGTACCACCGTCCGCTATCGGCTTTGACGCGTTGCACTTTGACTGCCGGGAGCGGGGGGAACTTATAGGTGGGGACACGGTCCAGGAGTTGGACCACTTTCGCGCTGGTTCCGACCGGGACTTTGAGGTGATAGGCCGATTCCCCTGGCGGTGTCGCATCTCGCCGGAGTTCCGGGTTCAACAGACGCAGTTCTTCGTAGGGGATCCCGGTTGTATTGGCAATCGCGTGGAAATGAAGCGGTCGATTGACCACGACCTCTTCAAACTGGTGCGGCGCCACCGGATTCTGCGGAAATCCGTATTGGTCGGGATTTCTGGCGATAACGGTCGCGGCCATGATGCGCGGGACATATTGTTTCGTTTCGGCCCTGATCAATTTGGTTTTTGAGATGTCGGAGAAGGTTTCTCCTTGCACTTTATGCAGGGCTCGCATGACTTTGCCTTCGCCGGCATTGTAGGCCGCCATGGCGAGGGGCCAGGCGCCGAACAGATCGTAGAGATCCCGGAGGTAGCGAGCGGCCGCTACGGTCGACTTGATAGGGTCGCGCCGTTCGTCCACATAGTGGTCGATGCGCAGGCCATAAACCTGCCCTGTGCCCTTCATGAACTGCCATGGTCCGGTCGCTTTTGCGCGTGAAAAGGCGTAGGGGTTAAAGCCGCTCTCGACGAGTGACAGATAGACAAGATCGCTGGGAATATTGAATTCGGAGAAGATCTTTTCGACCAGCGGCTGATAGCGGCTGAGTCGCACCAGCCATTGTTCAAAACGAGATCGGATTGATGTGTTGAAAAAGCGAATGTGGCTCTGCACGGTGGGGTCCATCACAATGGGGATATTGTAGACCGTTCCGCCATTGATGGATTGAACTTGCTCTGGAAATGGTACTGCGGCATTGACTGAGTTTTGTGCGGCGGTTCCTGTGTCCGGTGTGGATTCAGCTGTTTCGGCCGGAAGGATCGACAGCTCAGGTTCCAGGGGAACAAGGTTGGCGTCAACCTCCTCGTCTTCTTCCGGAGTATTCGCATCCGCGGCCGCTTCAGGCGGTGCAATTTGCGCGAGACTTTCTTCGACCGGGATCGAGAAGGCGCCGGTGGCGAAAAATCCAAGTGCGAGGACTGCCGAGAGGAGTTGTCGCTGATTCAAAATGAACCTCAAGTTCAGGTGAAAGACCGCTGATTGAGGTTAGACTATCCATCGGTCTGTGAGTTGTCAAGAAATTGAAGAGGTTAGATTGTCCCTCTTTCGAGGAAATGCTGCGGAGGACGGGCGGCGCTGAGGCGTGATCCGAGGGCCGGCGGTGTGGTGAGGTGTGTGAAATGCGAGAACGAAACCCTCAGCGATTTTCAGCTCTTGCGGGGTCCCGTTTCTTGACAGTTCTGTAGCGCTAGTGGTAGCGTACCGCCTCTTTTCTAGTGGCATCCCTACCGGGTGATATCGAAGGAGGATCGGTCAATGTTGAAGCGGTATTTGTTGGCTCCGGGTCCTACGCCTGTGCCCCCAGAAGTGTTGTTGGCGATGGCCCGCCCCATGATTCATCACCGGGCACCTGAGTTCGATCCGATCTTTGCGGAAGTTCGCGAGGGGCTCAAGTGGCTGTTTCAGACCAGAAATGACGTTCTTATGTTGGCCTCTTCCGGCACCGGCGGGATGGAAGGGTCGGTTTCTAATTTCCTCTCTCCCGGCGACAAGGCGCTGTGTATCAATGGCGGGAAGTTCGGTGAACGGTGGGGCAAGATCTGCAAAGCGTTCGGCGTGCAGGTGACCGAGATCAAGGTCGAATGGGGTCATGCGGTCGATCCGAAGGCAGTGGCGGATGCCTTGAAGGCCGATCCGTCGATTAAGGCCGTGTATGTCCAGGCGAGTGAGACCTCGACCGGGGTGTCTCACGATGTGAAGGCGCTGGGCGAGATCGTCAAAGGGTATGAGAATACGATGTTGGTCGTCGATGCCATTACGGCATTAGGCGTGTTTGATATTAAAACGGATGCCTGGGGCTTGGATGTGGTCATCACCGGCTCCCAAAAGGCGTTGATGCTGCCGCCGGGCATGGCGTTTGTGAGCGTCAGCGACAAAGCCTGGGCGTTCGCGGAGAAGGCCAAGAACGCATCGTTCTATTTCAATTTCAAGAAAGAGCGCGAGAATCAGGCCAAAAATCAGACCTTGTTTACGCCGACGGTGTCTCTGATTATAGGCCTCCAGGAAGTGTTCAGGATGATGAAGGCCGAAGGGCTCGATAAGATGTTTGCGCGGCAGGGGCAACTGGCCCACGCGATGCGTGAGGGGATGAAGGCCGCGGGATTGGCCTTGTTTCCCAAGAATTCACCCAGCGATGCGTTGACGACAGTCTGTGCGCCGGATGGAGTCGACGGGCAGGCTATCTATAAGAATCTTCGTGTGCAATACGGCATCACTGCCGCCGGCGGGCAGGACCAATTGAAGGGGAAGGTGTTCCGTCTCTCGCATATGGGCTATGCCGACCGGTTTGATGTGATTACGGCGGTGGCCGCGACGGAGATGGTGTTGAAGGGACTCGGGCATTCCGTAAAGTTGGGAAGCGGAGTAGGCAAAGCACAAGAAATTTTGATGGCCAAGTAGGGGTTGAGGATCACGATGAGCGCGAATACCGGATTGAAGATTCTGATCAGCGACAGTCTGTCCACGCAGGGCGTCGAACTTCTCCAGAAGGCGGGTTTCACCGTGGTGGTGAAGTCCAAGATGCCGAAGGATGAGTTGCTTAAAGAGATCAAGGACGCCGATGGACTGATCGTCCGGTCCGGGACCAAGGTCACCGCCGAGTTGATCGAGGCCGCTCCGAAGTTGAAGATCGTGGGTCGCGCGGGCTCCGGTCTCGACAATGTCGATACGCCGGCGGCTACCAAACGCGGCATTGTCGTGATGAATACTCCCGGCGGCAATACTGTCACCACGGCCGAACATACGATGTCTATGATCTGCGCCATGAGCCGCCGGATCCCGCAGGCTACTGCGTCCGTGAAAGCCGGCAAGTGGGAGAAGGACAAGTTCATGGGAGTCGAGCTCTATAATAAGGTGCTCGGCATCGTCGGCGTCGGCCAGATCGGCAGCCATTTGACGAAGATGGCGCAAGGCATCGGCATGCGGGTGATCGCCTACGATCCTTACTTGGCGGCGGAACGCGCGGAGAAAATGGGCGTCACGATGATGGCCCTGCCGGACTTGTTCAAGAGCGCCGATATCATCTCGGTCCATACGCCGTTGACGCCGGAAACCAAGGGCATCATCAATGCGCAGGCGATTGGGACGATGAAGTCCGGTGTGATGATTGTGAATTGTGCGCGCGGCGGGATCATCAACGAAGCCGATTTGGTCGAAGCTTTGAAGAGCAAAAAAGTGGCGGCCGCGGCGTTCGACGTGTTTGAAGAGGAGCCCGTCAAGGCGGACAATCCTCTCCTGGCCCTGGATAATTTTATTTGCACGCCGCATATCGGCGCTCAGACGACGGAAGCACAGGAGAATGTGGCGGTCGGGATCGCCGAGCAGGTGGTGGATTACTTTACAAAGGGCGTCGCTAGAGGCGCGGTGAACATTCCGTCGATTGCGCCGGAACTGTTACCGCGGCTGCAACCCTATCTCACGCTTGCAGAAAAAATGGGATCGCTGCAGTCGCAATTGTGCCAGGGCGGAATTGAACGGGTCACGGTAGAATACAGCGGAGAGGTCGCATCGCTCTCGATTGCCCCGCTGACGATCGGTGTATTGAAGGGGTTGTTGACGCCGATCATGGAAAACCCGGTGAATTATGTGAACGCTCCGGTTGTGGCGAAAGAGCGGGGCATCGAAGTGAAAGAGGTCAAGAGTACGGATGCGGGTGATTTTACCAGCCTGATTCGCGTCAAAGTCGAGGCGGGAAAGGCCACGCATCAGGTGGCAGGCACGCTTTACCATAAGAAAGACGCCCGGGTGGTGGAAATCGACAGCTTCAAGGTCGAAGTGGTTCCCGAAGGACACATGCTGTTTATTCACAATGTCGATCGCCCCGGTGTGATCGGAATGGTGGGTCATGTGCTCGGCGAGAACAATATCAATATCGTGCGCATGCAATGCGCGCTCGAAAAGCGCGGCGGGAATGCCTTGTTGATCATTGGGTCGGATACGGTGTTCCCTGCGGCCGTGCTGGATAAGATCAAGTCCAGCTCCAATATTCTTTCGGTCAAAGTAGCAAATCTCTCCTAACGGTCGTAGACGCGCACCGGTCTGCTATGCCTCCTGCCTCTTCGAAGACGCGCGTTGATCTCGGACAGAGCCATCCCTTGCGCGATCGGTCGCTGGTCCCGTCCGGGATGGCGACCATTCTGCCTGCCGCCGCGAAACAGGTCAGAGCGCTTGAGGCGCAGTTACTCGGGCGTTTGACTCGTCGGGGGTATGACGAGGTCATTCTGCCGACATTCGAATACCTCGATGTCCTGACTCCCGGGTTGGAGCCCGAGCTGATCGAGAAATGCTACAAGTTTGCCGACCGCACCACGGGCCGCATTCTCCTCCTGCGGCCGGACGCGACCGCGCAGATCGCCCGAACCGTTGCCATGGGCATGATGGGCGACCAGTTGCCGTTGCGCGTGTCCTATCGTACATCCGTGTTCCGCTATGAACCGGAACACGCCGGACGTGATCGGGAAATTTTTCAAGTCGGCGCGGAGCATATCGGGGCGGATGATGCCGCTGCCGACAGTGAGATGCTGATCCTCATGATCGAGTGTTTGAAGCAGGTCGGCCTCCGTTCTTTCAAAATCTCGCTCGGGCATGTCGGGTTTTTTAAAGGATTGTTGGTCAGAGCAGGTCTGTCCCAAGCCGGGCAAAAACGTGCCGAGCAGGCTGCGGCCCGCAAAGATCTTCCGCGTCTGCAAGAAATTCTCGCCGGCGAGCAGGTTGCGACCCGCTCTGCTGCATCTATTTTGGAAGCGCCCGAGTTATGCGGACAGGCCGAGGTATTGACCAGAGGCCGCGCGCTGGCAAAGGGAGACCGCTCAGCCGTACAGGCGCTTGCTCGCTTGACAACGGTCTATCAGACGTTATGCGAAGCCGGGTATCAGGACGTGCTCTTTCTCGACTTGGGCGAGTTCCGTGGATTCGATTACTACGATGGGGTGGTGTTCGACGTGTTCGCCGAAGGAGTCGGAGTCGAATTGGGAGGTGGAGGGCGGTATGACCACCTCATCGGCCGGTTCGGACGGAATATTCCGTCTACGGGATTTGCGTTGAACGTCGACCGTCTGTTCCGCGGGTTGCAAGCACAGGCTTCTCAAGGCATGGCGGGACCGTCCAAACGGATCCGGAACGGATCGAAAAGGACGTCATGAAGCCGTTCGCGACCGTCGACCTCTCTCAGCCGAAATTGCCCCCGCAGAACCTCGAAGCGGAGCAGTCTGTGTTGGGCGCCATCCTGCTGGATAATCAGGCCATGCCGAAGGCGATGGAACTGCTCGTCGAAGAGAATTTCTACCGCACGGCCCATCGCAAAGTGTTTCGCGCCATGCTCGATCTGTCCGATGTCGGGGAAGTCATCGACCAGATCACCTTGACCGAGCGGTTGAAAGCCAAGGGGGAGCTGGAATCGGTCGGCGGCGCCGCGTTTCTTGCCGAGCTGGTCCAGTCGGTGTCCAGTTCGGCGAATATCCGCTATCACTGCAAAATTGTGCGGGACAAAGCGGTGGCGCGTGAGCTCATTCACACCTCGACGGAAGTGCTGACCAAAGGCTACGAGGGCACGACCTCCATCGACGATCTGCTCGACTTTGCCGAGCGCTCCGTGTTCAGCATTGCCCAGGGCAAGCTCGAACGTTCGTTCACGCCGATCAACGACATCATCAAAGAGAGTCTCGATCTTGTCGATAAGTTGTCCAAGCGGAAAGAGCACGTTACCGGAGTCCCGACAGGGTATTATGACCTCGACGATCTGACGGCGGGGCTGCAGCCGTCCGACCTCGTAATCGTGGCGGCCCGTCCCAGCATGGGGAAGACCAGTCTGGCCTTGGGGTTTGCGACGCATGCCGCGATCCATGCCAAGTCGGTGGTCGGCATCTTCAGCCTCGAAATGTCCAAGCCGCAAATCGTGTTGCGTATGTTGAGCTCGGAGGCGCGCGTCGACTCGCACGGACTCCGGACGGGCAAACTGCAAAAAGAGGATTGGTGGAGATTGGCCGAAGCGGCCGGCAGATTAGAGCAAGCCCCGATTTATATCGATGACACGGGCGGGATTACCGTGCAGCAGATGCGCGGGAAGGCCCGTCGTCTCAAGGCCGAAAAAGGACTGGATCTTCTGATCGTCGACTATCTGCAGCTCATGCAAGGGCGGAGCGATTCGGAATCCCGCCAGCAGGAAATCTCTGATATTTCCCGCTCGCTCAAAGCGTTGGCCAAAGAGCTGAACGTGCCGGTCGTGGCGCTCTCGCAGCTCAGCCGGGCGGTCGAGGCCAGAAAACCGCCGATCCCTATGCTGGCCGACTTGCGCGAATCCGGCGCAATCGAGCAGGATGCCGACGTCGTCATGTTCATCTATCGCGAAGATGTCTACGATCAGAACTCCGAGCGGAAGGGCATTGCCGAGATCATCATCAGCAAACATCGAAACGGACCGATCGGAAAGAGGGATCTCTTTTTTCATGATCGGTTCGCCAAGTTTGAAAGTCTCGACAATCGCGAATCGTAAAGTCGTTTGACGGGTCTTTTCCCCTGCCGGTATAATTCCTTCGTGTCGACGGCGCACTCCGAGTCCTTTTCCCCCAAGGCTATTGTGAATACACGACGCTGGTCTTCGGTCGCATCTTCATCATTCACTTCTCGTGTGATGCCTCGTCGCGCGGGGCGTGGACTTCTCGGGGCCGTCATTCCGTTGGTCATCGTGGCCTGTGCGGCGGCGCCGCATTCGTCGGATATCCCATCGAGCGGAGCCACAGCGAAAAAGCCGGCTGCGGTTCCAGCGACGGATGCGTCTGCGTCCTATCATTTCATGCTGGGGTATCAGGCGGAGCTGGCGCAAGACAACGAGAAAGCGATCCAGGAATATCGTGCGGTGTTGAAGACTGATCCTACCTCGCGTTCGGTCAAAGCGCGGTTGGCCGGAATCTATTTCGGATTAGGGGATCTGGCTAATGCCGCCCGCTATGCGGAAGAGGTCGGCGAAGGGACCGGTCAGGACGCCCAGCAGCTCACGCAGATGGCCGGCATATTGGCCAGTGCGGGCAAGCCCGATCGGGCGCTACGGCTGTTGGATCTCGCGATCGAACGTGATCCGGGGCATGGCGATGCCTATTTCCCCAAAGCCATTATCCTTGTCAATCAGAAGCGGCTCGCAGAAGCCGAGCAAGCCGCAAAGCAGGGCTTGAAAGTCTCGCCGGATTCTCCGGTCGGCCACTATTACCTCGGGCGGATTTTTCTTGAGTCCGGAAAACAGGAAGAGGCGCTGGCGAGTTTCGACCGGGCGATCGCGGTCAATGCCGCGTTCGAACCGGCCTATCTTGCCCAGGCGTCGCTGTACGAAACCCGCCAGGAACGGCAGAAGGCGATCGCCGTGCTCAAGCGGTACCTGGAACGGGTCAACCCCAATAATAAGGATATCCGGCAGCATCTGATTCAGCTCTACGTCAATACGAAGGACTATGCCGGAGGGCTTGCAGAACTCGATAAGATGCTGGCGGAAGAACCTGGCGATCTCGATGCGCAGCTCAGAATGGCGTTGATCTATGGAGAAAAAAGAGAATTCACGAAGGCCATTGAACTGCTACAGGGCGTACTGAAGGCGCGGCCTGCCGAACTCAAAGTTCGGGACTATCTCGGCTATCTCTATGAAGAGAGCAAGGAGTTTCCGAAGGCGGTAGAAGCGTATCAGTTCAATATTCAGCTGGATCCGTCCTATGCCGAAAGTCACATGCATCTCGGAGTCCTCCAGTATCGGCTCAAGGCCTATCCTGCGGCGATTACGCATTTGACGGAGGCCACACGGATCAATCCCAAGCAGCCGGAACCGTTCATTGTGCTGGGGTTGGCTCACCTTCAGGCCGAGCAGTTCGAGAAGGCCTTAAGCACTTTTGAAGAGGGGATCCGCTATCACCAGAAGAACGCCGATCTGCATTTTAATCTTGGCACCGCGTATGACAAGCTCAACCGCTTCGACGATGTGGTCAAGGCGATGGAGACGGCTCTGGCTTTGGATCCGCATCACGCCGACGCCTTGAACTATCTCGGGTACAGCTATGCGGAACGGGGCATCAAGATGGAGCAGGCGTTGACCTTGACCAAACAGGCCGTTGCGCTCAAACCCGATAATGGATATTACGTCGACAGTCTCGGATGGGCTTTTTATAAGTCCGGGCAATTCAATGAAGCGCTTACCGAGATCAAGCGGGCGGTTGCGCTGGTGGGCGATGACCCTGTTATTTACGAGCATCTCGGTGAGATTTATCTGAAACAGCAGAAATTGTCCGAGGCGAAGGAGGCCTGGCTCCATTCACTTGAACTGGACCCCTCAAATGACAAGCTCTTTCAGCGATTCCGCGAGCAAGGGCTTGGTGATCCCGCCAGCGAAGATCGTATTCAGCAGGCTAAGCGTCGCGTATCAGAGAAGATACAGTCCAAGCAATCCAGTCAATAGTCGACAACGCTGTCCCTTCTATATGTGAGCGATTGGACTCCAGTTGCAGCACATCAATGTCACCGGTCATTGGATTTTCATCTGGTTTCGACCAGTTCATTCCTGCCTTGCGTTTCCTTATTTCTCCGCAGATTCAAAGACATAGTCTGTTAGTCGGCCGGAGATTCCGCCGGCATTCTTAGGACGAAAGAGACTTGATAGATGGAGTATCGATGTTCGAGTTCGATGTCCATTTTCAGATCAGCACAGGAGGCGAGATGCCAATTCTCGGCATCTTTGAGCAGATTACGGAAGGCTTGCGGGACTTGGAGCAGAAGTGCTCATTCGGATGATTTTTCGTAACTTGTTGATTTGCAGCAAGATAGTGGTACCGTCCTCTTTAACACTGACCGGCATCAAACCTGCTATAGCCCTGGTAGGCGCCAACACGAGCGCCTCGGGTAGCAAGAAGATGCAGAGAGTGAAAGTGGGCTGTCAGTGAACCATCAACCAGGAGGCAGTACGATGTTCAAGTCATTCCGGAAGCAAGAGGGTTTTACCCTCATCGAGTTGATGATCGTTGTGGCGATCATCGGTATTTTGGCGGCTATCGCCATCCCGAACTTCCTGCAGTATCAGATGAAGTCGCGGCAGTCTGAGGCCAAGACGAACCTGATGGCGATCAAAACGTCGGAGGTATCTTGGCAGGGTGAACGTGGTTGCTTCCTGACGGTCGCACTTGCACCAGCGACTGCACCGGTTGCTGGTACAAAGTCTGCTCCCCAGGCTTGGAATGTGGCTGCAGCTGCCTGGCTTACTCCCACTCCCGCGGCTGCTACCGGATGGTGCGTAGGTGCAGCAGGTGCGGGTGTATCTAGTGGAACCTTTGCGAATCTCGGCTTCCAGGCTACCGGAAATGTCCTGTATCAGTATGCTGCGGGAACCTATGTGCCGTCGTACTCATCGTGTACGGGACCGACTTTAGCTCCTGCGGCGTTGATAACCCCTGAGACTGGGGCAACTGATGCGGGTCCTGCTGCCGGAGGGTTCAGGGCTACTGCAACGAGCAACCTGGATGGAGATGGAGTCCTCTCTGTGTGGGCATCTGCCGATGCTACTGGTTCGCAGGACTGTGTGCCCGGTGTGTTCTAAGCCGGTGTGAAGTGTGCGGTTCTGGCCCGCCGGCGTAACAGCCGGCGGGCCAGGCTGTTTTTCAGGATTTGCTCTTGTGATGACCTCAAGCACCATACCGACAGATTCTCACCTGACGAACTCTCTGCGTCCCACGGCTTCGCTGGTGATAGGCTGCGTTCTTGCCATAATCGGACTTGTTGCACTGATTATTCTTCAGCAGACTCTCGACCAACGTCTGGACCGTGACGTGACCCGTATCGAGGAGCTGGCCCAGCTGCCCCGCGGCGTGTACCTGAAGCCTATGCTCCTCGGGTATCAGCACGCCGGGGCCGACCTGCTCTGGCTGCAGTTACTGCAAGTACTCGGGAAAAAAAAGACGTCGGCCGATGAATATGAATGGATCTATCACACGTTGGACGTTATCACGACGCTGGATCCGCAGTATGACTATGCCTATTACGTGGGCGGGGTCGTGCTCACAAACCTGGCACATCGGACCGATCTGAGTAACCGGTTGCTGGAGAAAGGGTTTGACGCGAACCCGACGGTTTGGAACCTGCCGTTTCTGCTCGGCTACAACTATTATTTCATTCTCGGTGATGCGGCGAGAGGGGCGGAGTACATGGCGGCTGCCGCGAAGCTTCCGGGCGGGCCGAGCTATTTGCCCGGCCTGGCGAGTCGAATGTATGCGGAGGCAAACAACCCTGAGGTGGCGCTCCAGCTTCTCAAGGCGCTGTGGCTCCAGACGCAGGATCAGGAAATGCGTGAAGTGTTGGAAAATCGAGCAAAAGAAATCATAATCGAACGCGATATCCAAGCGCTTGAATCGGCGCGGAATGCCTATCGTGCGAAGCAGGGGCATTTACCCGGAACGCTCAACGATCTGGTGATCAGTGGAGAGGTCGGCCGGATACCCGATGAACCGTTCGGCGGCGCCTACAGCATCGATACGCGGACGGGAGAGATCTCGAGCAGCACTCATCCAACACGGCTGAAAGTCTTCAGGTTGGACA
>CAZEHM010000056.1:0-16478 GCA_964512025.1 uncultured Nitrospira sp.
CTGGCGAGCGCATTATCGGCAGACTACGCGTCCGATACCGCACGCGATATTGCGTTCCATCTGGTGGACTGGCACACCGACGCTGCGTTTATGATAGCGGTGCATTTGTTTCCAGAGCGATTCACACCAGAGGAACTGGCGGCCGGCGCGGACATGCTTCTCATCCACGCGCCCAATCATCTCGCGGCTGCTGCGAAGCTCGCAGGCCATCCGATTCAGGATGTGTTCGAGATAGGAGTTTTTGATGATGCCGACCATGATGCCTAGCCAGGCATTGCGAGTGGCACATGGCTGACCGAGCACGTTCGGCAACACACGGACAGCCCAAGATCTACCCGCATAAAGGACTACCTCTGCATGACTCCCCGGCGGGGCTCTGAATAATCGCCGCTCAAGCTGGTTTTTCTTGTTTCTGGCTTTCTTGGAATGTTTTCCGCGCGGCTGTCTCTTTCCTCCTCCCGACTTTGCTACAATCCCCATCCTCTCTGAGACCTATATGTGCCTGTGTGTAACCAATCGCCTGGTCAACGACCACTTTGCGGTTGCGCGGTGTGAAGGGAAATGACCTGGTGAAGACTCTTGCGATTATCGGAGGCGGACCGGCGGGGCTCATGGCTGCGGAGGCTGCGAGTGCGGCGGGGGTGCGGGTTGATCTGTACGACAGCATGCCGTCTGTCGGACGGAAGTTTCTCCTGGCGGGAAAGGGCGGATTGAACCTCACCCATTCCGAACCGCTGGAGCGGATGCTGGGCCGGTATGGCGCACGACGTCCGCAGATCGAGCCCTTGTTCAAAGCCTTTCCTCCCGACAAGTTGCTCGCCTGGGCGCGCGGGCTCGGCATCGAGACCTTCGTCGGGTCGTCGGGCCGGGTGTTCCCGAAAGACATGAAGGCGGCGCCGCTGCTGCGCGCGTGGCTGAGACGGCTGCGTCAGAGCGGCGTGTCGTTCCACGTGCGGCATCGCTGGCAGGGATGGAGCGACGACGGCATGCTGTGCTTCGACACTCCGACGGGCGAACAATTCGTGCGGACTGATGCGGTGATCCTTGCAATGGGCGGCGCCAGCTGGCCGCAACTCGGTTCGGATGCCGCCTGGGTGCGGCGGTTGATGGGGCGCGGGATCAAGATCGCGCCGCTGCGTCCGGCCAATTGCGGATTCGATTTCGCATGGACGCCGGTCATGCGGCAGAAGTTTGCCGGTCATCCGGTCAAGTCCGTAGCCATGAAACTGCCGACGCCGACCGGCGGTGAACGGTGGAAACAGGGCGAATTCGTCGTGACGGAGACGGGCATCGAAGGAGGGCTGGTCTATGCCTTCTCGTCAGCTCTGCGCGATGCCATCGAGAAGAAAGGCTCTGTGACGGTGTATCTCGACCTGACGCCGGATCGCGATCGCGACAGGCTGGAACGGGAACTGGCCCGGCCTCGTGGCAAACGGACGATGACCACGCATCTCGACCGGCAGGTCGGGATCAGCGGGGTGAAGGCCGGGTTGCTCCGCGAGCTGGTGTCGAAGGAGGACTTCGCCGATCCCGTGAAGCTGGCGGCGGCGATCAAGGCTGTGCCTTTGACCCTGAGCGCCGCCCGGCCGATAGCCGAAGCGATCAGCACGGCGGGCGGGGTCATGTTCGAATCGCTGGATGAACGGCTGATGCTGACCCGAATTCCGGGAGTGTTCTGCGCCGGCGAGATGCTCGACTGGGAAGCGCCCACCGGCGGCTATCTCCTGACGGCGTGCTTTGCGAGCGGCTATGTCGCGGGGACCGGCGCAGCTGAGTGGCTCATGCCACGCACGCCGGCCAGGGACCAGAAGGCGAAACCCAGGCGGGCACGATGATTCCTCAGAGCGCGGAGCGGGCGATTCTTGAACGGTTTCTCAAGGCCGAAGCCATGGCGCTGTGGGCGGTGCGGGCGGCGCAGTTGCGCGATGTGCCGCCGAATGTGCAGGCCTTTCTCAAACAACATGAGGCCGATGAGGAAGAGCATCTCCAGCATTTTGAAACGCTGGTGGGCTATCAGTCCTGGGGGCGCGAGGTGTTGCCGACGGTGCCGGATCAGTGGTCGTCGCTCGCCGTCCTGTTGTTCGGGTATGAAGCCCTCGGGCTGGAGTTCGCCAGGCTGCTGGTCGGCCTCCGGCCGGACATGCAGTCCATCGTGGATGACGAAGAAACGCACGTCTCGTTTTTCGAGCAGGAGATCCGGAAGCTGCTGGCCGGCGGAGGTGGCGAGGCGGAGCAGGCGCGCAGGTCGGCGAAGGCCTGGTGGAAAAAACTGCCGCGGACGGTTGAGCGATATTTACAGGATGAGAGTTTAAATGACTGCCGCGCGGAAGTGGCGTCAGCGATGCAAATGGCAATTCAGCGGCGGTTCATGGACGCGGGTTTGTTGTGCTAGTAGGCTGTTGAAAAAGGCTGCCAGCGGCGTACTCGCTTCACTCAAAGGCTCAACGTACTGAAGCGTACGCCTCGCCTTTTCGTTTGCTGCGGCCTTGCTGGATAACCTTTTTGAACAGCCTGTCGAGAGCTAGAAGGGACAAATAACTAGGCCTGCGCGACGAGTCCTTCGACAGCGCCGATCTTGCGGAACTTGAGATCGCGCTGGTTGAGGAGTTCGTTCTGGGGAAGGTCGAGCAGTTGAAAGAGCTGATTGGTGAGAGCTTTGGCGACCCGGTCGCAGACGGCTTTGGGTTCGCGGTGTGCGCCGCCTAACGGTTCAGGAACGATTTCGTCGATGATGCCGAGGCCCATGAGGTCTTGCGCGGTGATCTTGAGGGCCATGGCGGCGTCGGGAATCTTTGCGGGATTGTCCCAGAGGATGGCGGCGCAGCCTTCCGGGGAGATCACGGAATAGACCGAGTGTTCCAGCATGAGGATGCGGTCCGAGACGCCCAGGGCCAGCGCGCCTCCGCTTCCGCCTTCGCCGATCACGACGGACAGAATCGGAACTTTCAGTCGAGACATCACCAGGAGGTTGCGGGCGATCGCTTCGGCCTGCCCGCGCTCTTCCGCGCCGATGCCGGGATAGGCTCCCGGCGTATCGATGAAGGTGATGATGGGGTGGCCGAATTTCTCCGCCAGTTTCATCAGGCGCAGGGCTTTCCGATAGCCTTCCGGATTGGGCATCCCGAAGTTCCGCTGCATGCGTTCCTTGAGAGTCTTGCCCTTTTGATGCCCGATGATCATGACCGTCCGGTCATTGAATTTGGCAAATCCCCCGACGATGGCCCGGTCGTCGCCGAACGAGCGATCGCCGTGGAATTCCATAAATCCGCGGCTGAGCTCGCTGATGTAGTCGAGGGTACTGGGGCGTTGGGGGTGTCTGGCGAGCTGTGTGCGCTGCCAGGGAGTCAGGGAGCTGTAGAGTTGGTTTTCGACCTGTGCGAGTTTTCCCCGCAGTTTCCGGATTTCTTCCTGGGTGGAGGCTTTTCCCGAGTTGGCCGCCGCTAATTTCTCAATCTTTTCTTCGATCTCGCGGATCGGCTTTTCAAATTCAAGATAGTCACGCATAGGGCTCGGTGTTCCAATGTAAAACTGCCGGGAGTATACCCCCAATTACGTACACTAAGATAGCAAAGACAGGGCCCCTTTGCCTAGCACTTCTTCAACATCCGCCACGAAATATTCGCTGGGCGAGATCGTATGGTTCGGCAGGGGGACAGTGTCGGCTTCCAGCGCGTTCTCCATCGAAAAGGTCAGCGACACGGTCGTGTTCCCGGGGTAGCGGGTGAAGATATCGCGGAGCCTCGGGAGCTGATCGGACACGCCCGGCCGATCCGTCAGCCGGATTTGGACGCGCTTGATCGACTGGGTCTGCACGTCGGCGAGCGGCTCGATTTTGACTCCGCGCAGCTTGGTGCCTTTGTCGCCTCGATCGATGGTGCCGGTGACGCGGACTAGCCGCTCCGGGGCGATCAGTTCGCCGGCCGTTTTGTAGAGATCCGGAAACGCGATGACTTCAACGGTTCCGTGAAGGTCTTCGACGTTCAGGTACGCCATGCGGTCGCCTTTTTTGGTGATCATGGATTTCACCGAGGCGATGATGCCGCAGATTTTGACTTCTTTTCCGTCGGACACATCAGACAGACCGATGGTCGTCGCGGTCGAGAGGGCTTTGAGCGTCGCTTCATAGCGGGTGAGCGGATGGGCGGTGATATAGAACCCGGTCAGCTCGCGCTCATATTTTAACCGCTGCGCCTGATCCCATTCGGCGATGGCCGGGAGCGGGGGCGTGGCCAGCGTCGCCGATGTATCAGGACTACTCAACTCATCGCCGAAGATGCTGGTTTGTCCCAGGTCCCGCTCGCGCTGTGCGGCGGCGCCGTCTTCCACGGCTTGATCCATGACGGCCATGAGCTGGGCCCGCTTGGCTCCGGTGGAATCGAACGCGCCGGTTTTGATCAATCCCTCCAGCATGCGCTTGTTCACTTTATGAAGATCGACGCGGCGGCAGAAGTCGTAAAAGGATTTGAACGGACCGTTCTCCGTGCGGATGGCCAGAACGGATTCGACGGCCCCTTCGCCCACGTTCTTGATCGCCGCCATGCCGAACCGGATGGCGCGGTCGACGACCGTGAAGTTCTTGCCGCTCTCGTTGATGTCGGGACCGAGCACCTTGATGCCGAGGTCGCGGCATTCCGTGAAGTAGCCGACGATCTTGTCCTGGTTGCCCATGTCCGTTGTCATGAGCGCGGCCATGAACTCGGTCGGGTAGTGCGCCTTGAGGTAGCCGGTGTGATAGCAAACGACGGCATAGGCCGCCGCGTGCGACTTGTTGAACCCGTACCCGGCGAACTTCTGGATCAACTCGTAGAGTTTATCCGCCTTCTTCTCGGCGATCTTGTTGTTCTTCGCCCCTTCCAGGAATTTGACGCGCAGCTTCTCCATCTCCTCGGGCTTTTTCTTACCCATGGCGCGGCGGAGAATGTCGGCTTGTCCCAGCGAGAAGCCGGCGACCTTATTGGCGATCGCCATGACCTGTTCCTGATAGACGATGACCCCGTAGGTGTCCTTCAGGATCGGTTCGAGCTCAGGCGTCTCGTACGTGATCGGGACTTTGCCCTGCTTGCGCTTGATGAAGTCGGGGATCAGGTCCATCGGACCGGGGCGATAGAGCGCGATGATAGCGATGATGTCCTCGAACCGGTCCGGTCGGAAGCCGGTGAGCAGGTCGCGCATTCCGGAACTTTCCAATTGGAAAATGCCGGTGGTTTTGCCGGAGGAGAGGAGCTCGAACGTTTTCACGTCGTCGAACGGCAGTTGCTCGACCGACAGCGGCGGCTGATCCGGATGCGTCTCGTTGATGAGGGCTTCCGCCCGGCGGATCATGGTCAGTGTCTTGAGGCCGAGGAAGTCGAATTTGACCAGGCCGATCTTTTCGACGTCGCCCATCGTGTACTGCGTCACGATTTCGTCGTTGGCCCCCTTGTAGAGGGGCACATGGTCGGTCAGCGGCCCTTCGGAGATCACGACGCCGGCGGCGTGTGTCGAGGCATGCCGCGCCAGGCCTTCAAGCGACTGGGCGACCTTCATGAGCTCGGCGATTCTGGCGTCGGTGTTGATCAGTTCTGTGAGCTTCGGTTCTTGCTCCAGCGCCTGCTGCAAGGTCATGTTGAGCTGGTTCGGGATCAGCTTGGCGACTTTGTCGGCTTCGGCATAGGGGATTTCCAGCACCCGGCCGACATCGCGGATCGCGGCTTTCGCGCCGAGCGTCCCGAATGTGATGATCTGTGCGACGTGGTCCTTGCCGTATTTGTCCACGACATAGTTGATCACCTCGCCGCGGCGATCCATGCAGAAGTCCATGTCGATATCGGGGAGGGACACACGTTCCGGATTCAGGAACCGCTCGAAGAGCAGTGTGTATACGAGCGGATCCAGATCTGTGATGCGCAGCGCATAGGCGACGAGACTGCCCGCGGCCGATCCGCGCCCCGGCCCGACGGGAATGCCGCGCGAGCGGGCGAAGCGGATGATGTCCCACACGATGAGGAAGTAGCCCGCAAATCCCATCGAGCAGATCACCGTCAATTCTTCGCGTAACCGCAACTCGTAGGTGGCGGGCAGGATGGTGCTGGGACGCTCCTTCAGTCTGGCCTTCAAGCCTTCGATGGCCAGCTGCTCCACGTAGGATTCGCGCGTATAGCCTTCCGGGACTTTATATTGCGGCAGGTGCGTCTTATTGAGCGCGAGCTGCAGGTCGCAGTTGTCCGCAATGCGGCAGGTGTTCGTCACGGCGCCGGGAAACTCGGCGAAGGCCGGTGCGATTTCTTCCGTCGATTTGACGTAGAGCTGGTCGGTGTCGAACTTCATCCGATTCGGGTCGCTGAGGGTCTTGCCGGTTTGGAGGCAGAGCATCAGTTCGTGCGGATGGGAATCTTCCTTCTTGAGGTAATGGCAGTCGTTGGTGCCTGCCATGGGGATATTGAGCTTCTTGTGGATCTCGACCAGCCCCGCATTGGCGATGCGCTGGTGATCGAGGCCGTTGGCTTGGACTTCAAGGTAGAAATGTTCTTTGCCGAAGATCTCCTGAAATTCACCCGCCACGGCCATTGCGCCGTCCATATCTTTCTGACCGATCAGGTAGGGAATCTCGCCACTGAGGCATCCGGATAAGGCAATGAGCCCCTCGTGATGCTCCTTGAGAAGTTCCTTATCCATCCGCGGCTTATAATAGAATCCTTCAAGATATGCTTTACTGGAAAGCTTGATCAAATTCTGATAGCCGGTCAGGTTTCGCGCCAGCAGAATCAGATGGTAATAATCGTTGTGGGCGAGGCCGCTGTCCTTCTTGGCGTGGCGGCTGCCCAGCGCCATGTAGGCTTCGCACCCGATGATGGGTTTGACCCCCGCATCCTTGGCTTTGCGATAGAACTCGATCGCCCCGAACATGTTGCCGTGGTCGGTCATGGCCACAGCCGGCTGCCCGAACGACTTGATCTGTTGCACGAGCGGCTCGATCTGATTCGCGCCGTCGAGGAGGCTGAACTGGGTGTGCAGATGGAGGTGGACGAAGGACGAACTCATAGCGGGATTCTAGGAGGGCGGGGAAGGTGAAGTCAAACGAAGGGGAAATGATGCAGCACCGTCAGTCGGATCGCTGTCGCTCCGGCCGTCTTCTTGAACTTCCCTGACCCATTTGCTATTCTTCGCCCCGCCTTCCCGGATAGCAATCACTACTTTATCAAGCGTTTTTTCAAGGAGTTTAGATATGGCCAGCATCAAGCGGGCGCTGATCAGTGTTTCAGATAAGACAGGGGTTATTGATATGGCCAAGGGCCTGGAAGCGCTCGGCGCGGAGATTCTTTCGACCGGCGGCACGGCCAAAGCCTTGCGTGACGCGGGCGTGAAAGTGACGGACGTGGCGGCCTATACGGGTTCGCCGGAGATTCTCGACGGCCGGGTGAAGACGCTCCATCCGAAGATTCATGGCGGCCTGCTCGGGCGGCGGTCGGTGCCGGCGCACGTCGATCAGATGAAGCAGCACAATATCGGTCCGATCGATGTCGTGGTCGTGAATCTCTATCCCTTCGAGGCGACAATCGCAAAGCCGAATTGCCCGTTTGAAGAAGCGATTGAAAATATCGATATCGGCGGGCCGTCGATGCTGCGTTCCGCGGCGAAGAATCATGAGGATGTGCTGGTCGTTGTCGATCCGGCGGACTATACGCGCGTGTTGGACGCGGCGAAGTCGGGGACGGTTTCCCATGCGTTGCGGCGCGAGCTCGCGATGAAGGTGTTCCAGCATACGGCGCGCTATGACAGCCTGATTGCCGGCTATCTCGAAAAGCAGGTGCAGGGCGGGCAGGAGGGAGCCGTCAAGTTCCCGAAGATCTTCTCGATGCAATTTGAACTGGCGGAGACGCTGCGGTACGGAGAGAATCCCCACCAGCAGGGCGCGTTCTATCGTGAATTCAATTCCAACGAGCCGTCGGTCTCGCGCGGGAAGATTCTGCACGGGAAAGCGATGTCCTATAACAACTTCCTGGACGCGAACTCGGCCCTCGAATTGGCGAAAGAGTACGACGAGTGTGCGGTTGCGATCATCAAGCACAACAATCCCTGCGGCGTGGCGCTCGGTGCCACTCCGGTCGAAGCCTATGTCAAGGCGCGTGAGACGGATCCGGTCTCGGCGTTCGGCGGTGTGCTGGCGTTCAACCGGCCGGTCGATCTGGCGACGGCCAAGGAAATCACCTCGACATTTGTCGAAGTGGTCATCGCTCCGGGATTTGCCGAGGATGCTCTGGCGGAGCTGAAGCGCAAGAAGGATTTGCGATTGCTCGACGTCGGTCCGCTCACCAAGGTGAAGCAGGTCGGGTTCGACCTCAAGAAGCTCGTCGGTGGTTTGATCGTGCAAGACCGCGATCTGGGCGTGTTGACGGATCTTCGGGCTCTTCAGGTGCCGACCGTCAGAAAGCCCACGGACGAGGAGTATGCGGCCTGCGCCTTCGCGTGGAAGGTCTGTAAGCATGTGAAGTCGAATGCCATCATCTATGCGAAGCCCGGTCAGACGGTCGGAATCGGCGCCGGGCAGATGAGCCGGGTCGATTCGGTCAAGCTGGCGGCGATGAAGGCGCAAATGCCGGTGAAGGGCTGCGTGATGGCGTCGGATGCGTTTTTCCCGTTCCGCGATGGGTTGGATGCGGCGGTGCAAGCCGGGATCACGGCTGTGATTCAGCCGGGCGGGTCCATTCGCGATGCCGAGATCATTAAGGCGGCGGATGAGCAGGGGGTGGCGATGATTATGACGGGGATGCGCCACTTCCGCCATTAGTCGGATGCTGAAACAGGCCCCCAACTTCGTTCTCGGCTCGGAAAAATCCTCAACGTAGCCCAGAGGCTACGCCTCCGGTTTTTTCTCGCCTGCGGCCTCGTTGGATGTCCTGTTTGAGCATCCTCTTTAGGCGCGATTCGGTTGACGCGGCCTTGTGGGATGGTCATTTTGAGCAGCCTCTTTTTATTCATGCAGACACATTGACTATGAAAATTCTTGTCGTCGGGAGCGGCGGGCGGGAGCACACGATGGTGTGGAAGCTCTCGCAGAGTCCGCGTAAGCCGCAAATTTTTTGTGCGCCGGGGAATGCCGGAATCGAGTCGCTGGCGGCCTGTCTGCCGATCAAGGCGGACGACATCACGGCTCTTAAAGACTTCGTCATCAAGGAGCAGGTCGATTTGACGGTGGTGGGACCGGAAGCGCCGCTGGCGAACGGCATCGTGGATGAGTTCCGCAAGGCCAAGCTCAAGATCTTCGGCCCGACGAAGAATGCCGCCAGGCTGGAATCCAGCAAGATCTTTTCAAAAGATGTGATGGCGACGGCCAAGATTCCGACTGCACGGGCAAAGAGCTTCGATAAGATGGACGCGGCGCTGGCGTACGTGGATACGCATGAGTTGCCGGTCGTGATCAAAGCCGACGGGTTGGCGCAGGGCAAAGGGGTCATCATCGCGACGACGCGCGAGCAGGCGAGGCAGGCGATTGTGGATTCGATGGAGCATGCCGTGTTCGGCCAGGCCGGCCGGCAGGTGCTGATCGAACAATTCCTGGACGGCGAAGAGCTGACCATTATGGCGTTTACGGACGGCAAGACGGTTGTGCCCATGTTGCCGGCGCAGGATCATAAGCGCGTCGGCGACGGGGATACGGGACTCAACACCGGGGGAATGGGCGCCTACTGTCCTGCTCCGTTGGGCACCCCGGCGTTGCGCGTTCAGGTCACCCGCGAAGTCTTACAGCCGATCGTGTCGGCCATGTCCCGGATGGGCTCTCCGTTTCAAGGCGTGCTCTACGCGGGGATCATGGTCGTGAAAGGCGTACCCTACGTATTGGAATTTAATGCCCGCATGGGCGATCCGGAGACGCAGGTCGTGTTGCCGCTGCTGAAGTCCGATCTCATCGATGTGATCGAAGCGGTGGTGGAACATCGGCTGGACCAGTTTACGGTGGAGTGGCACGACGATTGTGCGGTCTGCGTGGTTATGACGTCGGAAGGCTATCCTGGTAGCTACGAGACGGGGAGGCCCATTCATGGGCTCGCCGACGGGGAGCCTTCCGCTACCGTCTTCCATGCCGGGACCGCTCGAAGAGGATCGGAGATTGTGACCGCCGGCGGCCGGGTGTTGGGCGTGACCGGGCGAGGTCCCACGATTGCCGAGGCTCAGTTGGCCGCGTACAGACGGGTCCGGAATATTTCATTCGCCGGTCATCACTTCAGGACGGATATTGCCCATCGCGCCCTTCGGCGCAGCAGTTAGCGGTTCCACGTATCCCGCATGTTTCATGGCTGTCATTGCGTCGTACCCTTCAGCGGATCCATTCGTATTCTTCGCCGGAATCGCCCGTAAGGTGCAGTCCGGAGAGGTCATCGCGGTTCCCACGGAGACCTACTACGGGCTCGGTGTGAATCCGTTCGATGCGGCGGCCGTCGGGCGCCTGCTCACGATAAAAGGACGGCCGGACGGGAAACCGATTTTGATCCTCATCGGAGATCAGGGACAGTTGCAGGATCTTGTCACGAGTGTGCCTCCGGTTGCGCGCGTCTTGATGACGGCCTATTGGCCGGGGCCGCTAACGCTGGTGCTGCCCGCCAGCGCGAAGCTTCCTCTCTCTGTGACTGCGGGAACGGGAACGGTCGGTGTTCGTCACACCTCCTGCGGCGCGCTTGCGGAATTGCTTCGCCATACCGGTCCATTGACGGGCACGAGTGCGAATCGGTCAGGGGAGCCGCCGGTTCAGACTGCGGCAGCAGTGGAGCGGACGATCGGCGCCATGGTCGATGTGATTGTTGATGGCGGGACTACGCAGGGCGGGTTGGCGTCGACGGTATTGGATGTGTGTGACGGAGTACGAATCATTCGAGAGGGACCGATCGATCGGCAGATGCTCCAGCAGACTCTGACGGCGAGAGGATTTCACCTCAAATCGTGAGAAGTGTGTTATACATCGGCCCAATGATGTCAGAAAGGAGGAGTGCATGGTGAAAGTGATATGTCAGCGGACGCTCGTCGGCATGGTGGCCGTAACAGGGATGGCGTTGTCGGGGTGTGACTATTGGCCGCCCGCGCTTCAGGCTCAACTGGAGCAGGTTCGTTCGGAAGTGCAAACCGTCAACATGGAGAAGGCCCAGCTCCAGAACCAGATCAACGATTTATCCAAGGCCAAGCAGGATTTACAGACGCAGGTCGATGATCTGAGCCGGATGAACAGGGAAAAGACCGGTATGATCTCGAGCCTTCAGAATCAGGTGGAAACCTTACGGGCCAAAGCCGTGAAAGCGATGGTCCCTAAAGCTCCAGCGAAGGCCGCAGCCAAGCCGGCTGCCAAGCCTGCCGCGAAGACTCCTGCGAAGAAAAAAGCTCCCGCCAAGCGGACCTAGTCCGGTTCCGGCGATTACTTTGAGCCCGAGGTTGTGCCGGATGCCGGTGCGCTGCCTGACGAAGCGGGAGAGGCACCGGAGGTTCCGCCTGACGAGGATGGCGCAGCGGATGCAGCTGCCGGCGATGGTGTGGACGTCGTCGCCGGGGCTGCTGCCGCCGTAGACGAATCAGAAGGCGCCGTCGTGGTTGCGGTCGGTGTCGGTTTTGATGTGTCGCCGGTCGGCGGTTTCATCTTGTCTGAATAGTCCGTGATATACCAGCCGGATCCCTTGAACATAATCGCAGGCGCCGAAATAATCCGTCCGACGGATTTGCCGCATTTCTCGCATGTGGCGACGGCTTCGTCTTTCATGCTCTGTTTGAGTTCAAACCGGTATGAGCAATCGTGGCAGAGGTATTCGTAAATAGGCACGTGTCATCCTCCGGATGTGTGTATTCTATCGAAGAGATAAATAACGCGTGTTGACAGTGAATCAAGGGGCGATTATGCCGATAATTTCCCGAACGCCGCGGCGATTCGATCCAACCCCTTGGTAATGGTGTCCATGCCGGTCGCATAGGACAAACGCACATGCTGCCGGCTCCCGAACGGTTCCCCCGGAACCACCGCCACGTGGGCCTCTTTCAAGAGATAGTTGGCCAGTTCTTGCGGTGACGTGATGGGGCCATTCGGTCCTGTTCGGCCCAGCACTCCGCTGATATTAGGGAACGCATAGAAGGCTCCTCCCGGCATGCGACAGGAAACGCCGGGGATGGCGTTCAACCGCTCTACCATGACTTTTCTACGCCGGTCGAATTCCACCACCATTTTCTCGGTGAACGGTCCGCCGAGTTTCAGCGCGGCGACGGCCGCCTTTTGCGAAATCGAACAGGGGTTCGACGTGCTTTGGCTTTGGATATTGGCCATCGCGGTTAGGAGCGGCTTCGGTCCGGCGGCATAGCCGATGCGCCAGCCGGTCATCGCATACGCTTTGGAGACGCCGTTGATGATGACGGTGCGCTCGGCGACTTCGGGGCTCAGCGTGGCGATGCTGATATGTGTGGCTCCGTCGTACAGCACCTTCTCGTAGATCTCGTCGGAGATGATCAGCAGGTCATGCTTGACGGCGATCCCGGCGATCGCTTCGAGCGTCCGTTTGTCATAGGTCGCGCCGGTCGGGTTGCAGGGGCTGTTGACGATGATGGCCTTGGTGCGCGGCGTGATTAATTTCTGCAGCTCGTCGGGATCGATGGCATAACCCCGGTCTTCTCTCGTCGGCAGCAGCACGGGCGTGGCATCGTTGAGGAATGCCTGGTCCGCATAGGAGACCCAGTAGGGCGTCGGGATAATGATCTCATCGCCTGCTTCCAACAGGGCTTCGGCCAGGTTGTAGAGCGAGTGTTTCGCTCCGCAGGACACCAGGATCTGGGGTTTCTCGTACCGGAGCCCGAGTTCTGTCTGGAGCTTGTCGATGATCGCCTGGCGAAGTTCATCGATGCCAGAAGACGGGGTGTATTTCGTAAAGCCGGCACGGATGGCTGCTTCGGCGGCAGCCTTGACGGGTTCCGGCGTATCGAAATCCGGCTCTCCCGAGGAAAAATCCACCACGTCGATGCCTTGTGCGGCCATGGCTTTGGCGGTTGCCGTCATGGCTAATGTCGGAGATGGCGTGATGCGACTGACGCGTGCGGCGAGTTTCATGCTTTTAGGCTCCGGATTCGTTCTTCAAGGCGTCGAGCCACCTCGGGGTGCAGGAATTCCGTCAACGCACCGCCGTGCTGGGCGACGTCTTTGATGATGGTGGATGAGAGATAGGAATATTCTTCGCTGGGCATAAGGAACACTGTCTCGACGTGTTTGGCTAGTTTCCGGTTGATCAGCGCCATCTGAAATTCATGTTCGAAGTCGGAGATCGCCCGCAGGCCGCGAATAATAGCATGGGCTCCGGATCGCGCCACATAGTCCACCAGAAGACCTTCAAAGGTCGTCACATCGACCTGGGTCAGATCCTTCATGACCAGTTTCACCATCGCCAGGCGTTCGGTCAGATTGAAGAGCGGATGTTTGGTCGGATTGGGGGCGACGGCCACGACGACTTTGTCGAAGACGCGCAGGCTTCGCGTGATGATATCGGTATGGCCGTGTGTAATGGGGTCAAAGGTGCCGGGGTAGATACCGATTTTCATGAGACAACCTCACAGGGGAACGAAAAGATCGACAGCGCCGTGTCCCCGTATTGGTATCGCTTCTTGAATGCTGCCGCGCCGAGCCGGTCCGGCAGGATCGTTTTCGAGGCATGTTCTACAACAAGCCAGGCATCGGGCGAGGCGAGTGCCGCAGGAACCGTCTCAAACATGTCTTCCAGCTTGTAGGCCATGTCGTAGGGCGGATCCGCGAACACAACGTCGTACGGCCCCGTCCAGAGGTCAGGTCTGGTCAGAAACTGCTTGACCGTCCTGGCTTGAATCGATACCAGGCTGTTCATGCCGCACTCAGCGATATTATGCCGCAAAAGTTTCAACGATTCGGCTTGAGATTCGACGGCGGTCACGTGCGTTGCTCCACGACTGAGTGCTTCAATGCCAATCGCTCCGGTCCCCGCGAAAAGGTCCAACACTCGACTGTCCGGAAGCCGGTTGCCAAGAATAGAAAACAATGCTTCCCGGACTCGGTCTGAGGTAGGACGGAGCGCAGTTCCTTGTGGTCCCTGAAGGCGTCGACCCCGGTGGGATCCAGCTATAACTCGCATGTCTTCAGATATATCGCGTCGTTAAGAGGAGTTGACTGTAACACAGCGTTTTTGAAGGGGTCAAGCAATCAGAAGTGGGTCGGAGTCTGGAGAGGAATTAGAGGTTTCAGAAGGGATAGGGGCAAGTTGAAATTCAGGGAGGGGGAAAATGTTTTGCCAATCAGTTAGGAAACCGTTATAGTTTTAGGCCGCTCGGTTTCTGGACAGAGGCACGAACCCGATCCGATGGGATGCCCAACATTGGATCGGGTGTACGTGACGAGGCCTGGGGTAGTTAACTGGCAGACACCGGTTGACTGTCTCGCGCGGCCAGACTCTTTCTTCGATTGTTGGAAATCGTGCGATCAATAATCGCACCGCAGTTGATACATTTCCAGGCGTAGAAAATGAGGAAGAAGTCTGAGAACCGCTCCAACATCATCATCCCTTTGCATTTCGGACATTCCATCGAGGCCTCCCAGGTATCTGCGTTAACAGCTGATTGCCGAATAAAGCAAAAGCTGCACCAAATTGTCGTTCGTCAGTATTTCAATAGTTTAACGGTTACGTATTTGTCTCCATGGGGTAAAACCTACCTCGGTCGTCCGTGCAAAAAGGTGCGTGGCGTCAGAATTTTGTTCGCAAAGAGGCAATAATGACGACTCCAGATCTCCACAAAGGAATCGGCCAGTGGCCGGAAACTGAGCGCCCAAGAGAGCGCCTTCTCGCCAAAGGACCTGAGATTCTTACGGATGCCCAATTACTGGCCATTTTGCTGAGAACCGGGCGGCGGGATTCATCTGCGGTGCAGGTTGCCATGGAGCTGCTTCATTGCGCCGGAGGGCTGGCCGGACTGGTCCGGAGTGGCGTCGATGAGCTTTGTAGAATTCCTGGAATCGGACCGGCAAAAGTTGCCCAGCTCAAAGCGGCGCTTGAATTGGGTAAGCGGGCCATCGCGGTTCCCGTCTCGACGGGGACGAAGATCTCCTCGAGCGCGGATCTGTTCCGGCATTTTCATCCCCTGCTCCGCGATCTGAAGCGGGAACTGTTTAAGGTCGTTCTACTCGATGCGAAGAATACCGTCATCAAAGAAACGACGGTGTCGGAAGGAAGTTTGACCCTGAGCATCGTCCATCCTCGCGAAGTGTTCGCGCTTGCGGTTCGTGAGTCTGCCGCAGGCGTCATTTTTCTGCATAACCATCCCAGCGGGGATCCGACGCCCAGCGCGGAAGACCGTCGATTGACCGATCGGCTGGTGACGGCCGGCGATGTATTGGGGATTCGGGTATTGGATCATATGATCATCGGAGACGGTCGCTATGTGAGCTTTGCGGATGAAGGATGGGTTAAAATATAGCGCCCGACCGTGAGGGATCGGGGCAAAAGGCAAACCGGCAATGAGGCGGAAGTGAGGCGGAAAATGGTCTGACCATAGTGGGGTTTCTTTAAAAGGAGGGTTTGCTATGGAAGAGATTCGCATAGAGCCCGTCAGAAATATCGCGATTGTGTCCAACCTCGGCACAGGTAAAACCTCTCTGACCGAGGCTCTCCTGTATACGAGCGGCGCCGTCCCGTCGCTCGGTACTGTGCTTCAGGGCACGACGGTCTCCGATTTCGAACCAGAAGAACTCCATCATCACTGTTCCGCCAGCACCAGCCTTCTCCAGTTCAGCTGGAATCAGACGGCAATCACGATCGTCGATGCTCCCGGCGCCCTGAGCCTTTTGGGTGAATCGCTGGCAGCCTTACGCGCCGTCGATGCTCTCATTGTCGTGCTCAATCCGGGTGCCGGCGTGCGGACAGAACTGGCTCGCCTCTGGCATAGAGCAAAAGAATTGGAGCTGCCTTGCCTGATCTTCGTCAACGGGTTGGATCGAGAAGGCGCCGAATTAGATGCCGCGCTGGAGACCTGCCGGACGCAATTTGAGTGTGCCCCGATTCCGATGGTGCTGCCCGTTCATTCCGGTTCCGGTTTCAACTCCGTGATCGATGTGCTGGAACAAACACTCATCCGGTCGGGAAGCCTCTCTTCCAAGGTGGAGCGAGTCGTAGTGCCGCCTGAAATGGAACAGGCGGCCCAACGTGCGAGGAAGCAATTGATCGAAGCTGTTGCTGAGAGTGATGAGGGGCTGCTGAATCGGTATCTGGAGCAGGGAGACTTGCAACGGGAACAATTGGTTCAAGGGCTACGGAACGATATTCTGACCCGTCAGTTTCTCCCCGTGTACGCCGGTTCGGCGCTGCACAATGTCGGCACATGGTCGTTACTCAATGCGATGGCGACCCTCTTGCCGTCGCCTCTGGAGCGGGCAGCCCTTCATCCTGCGGCAGGGCACCATCCTGAATCCGGGCTCTCGTGTGAACGGAAGGGGAGTGTGGAAGAGCCGTTTTCAGGCCTTATCT
>CAZEHM010000057.1:0-16220 GCA_964512025.1 uncultured Nitrospira sp.
GGTACATCACCTTCCTGGTCACCTGGGGGCCGTTCATTCTGTTTCTCGGGCTCTGGTTCTTCCTGATGCGCCAAATGCAAGTGGGGGGAAACAAGGCTCTGTCGTTCGGGAAAAGCCGGGCGCGGATGTTGACGGAAGATCGGAAGAAGGTCACGTTTTCCGACGTGGCAGGCATTGAAGAGGCGAAGGAAGAGGTTCTGGAAATTATCGAGTTTTTGAGAGACCCGCGAAAGTTCCAGAAGTTGGGCGGACGAATCCCGAAAGGTGTGTTGATTGTCGGCCCTCCCGGAACCGGCAAGACACTCTTGGCCAAAGCGATTGCCGGTGAGGCAGGCGTTCCATTTTTCAGCATCAGCGGTTCCGACTTTGTGGAAATGTTTGTGGGGGTCGGAGCCTCGCGTGTGCGCGATTTATTCGAACAGGGCAAGAAGCATGCGCCCTGCATCATTTTCATCGATGAAATTGACGCAGTCGGTCGGTTGCGCGGCGCCGGTTTGGGCGGCGGGCACGATGAACGGGAGCAGACCCTCAATCAATTGCTGGTTGAAATGGACGGCTTCGATACAACGGAAGGCGTCATTCTAATCGCCGCCACGAACCGGCCTGATGTGTTGGATCCTGCGTTGCTGCGGCCCGGTCGGTTTGACCGGCAGGTCGTCGTGAATCGCCCGGATTTGAGAGGACGATCGGAAATTCTCAAGGTGCACACGAAGAAGGTACCTGTAGCCGCCAACGTGGAATTGGAGAAAATCGCCAGAGGCACGCCGGGATTTTCCGGAGCCGATCTTGAAAATCTTGTGAATGAAGCGGCATTGTGGGCCGCCCGTCAGAATAAAAAAGAAGTCGAGGTCGTCGATTTCGAAATGGCCAAAGACAAGGTGCTGATGGGTGCCGAGCGTAAGAGCATGATGCTCACGGACGAAGAAAAACGCACGACGGCCTACCATGAGGCGGGCCATGCGTTGATGGCGAAACTGCTGCCTGGAACGGATCCGGTTCACAAGGTCACGATTATTCCACGGGGCCGGGCTTTGGGCGTGACGATGCAATTGCCGACCGATGACCGGCATAATTACTCGAAAGATTTCCTCTACAACAATCTTGCTATTTTGATGGGGGGACGAGTCGCTGAAGAACTGGTCCTCAACCATGTGACGACCGGAGCGGGAAATGACATCGAGCGGGCGACTGACCTGGCAAGGAAAATGGTGTGTGAGTGGGGGATGAGCGAAAAGTTGGGGCCGCTGACGTTCGGACGCAAAGAAGAAGAGATTTTCCTGGGGCGGGAGATCGCCACGAAGCGGGATTTCAGCGACCAGATTGCGCTCGATATCGATCTTGAGATCAGGCGGCTTGTTACGGAAAACTATGAGCGAGCTAAGCGGATTCTTACCGAGAATATGACCAGTTTGAAAGCGTTGGCTGAAGCATTGCTCGAAAAAGAAGTGCTCGACGCATCAGAAATCGATGCGATTTTGTTGCAATCTTCCTCTCAGACTGTTCCTGCCTAATCTACATCAGTACAGACCACACTTCTTGTCTGGGCACAGATAGGAAGTGTGGCATCAGTTGCTACGAAACTGCCAGGCGAAATGAAGGTCGATCTTTGCCTTTCGCGTGGGCAGTAATTTGTCTTCCCCATTTCCTGGCTGGATACTGATTGGTGACAGCCGTTTCTGTGCGGAGTACTGAGGTGATCGACTATACAATCTTTTCCAGAGGAAGGACGATTCCGATTCATGGTCGTCCGCTCATGATGGGGATCATCAATATTACTCCGGACTCTTTTTCAGACGGAGGTCGGTACCTCTCGGTTGATCGGGCTGTCGCGCAGGCCGAAGCATTGGTGGAAGAAGGGGCCGACATTCTCGATCTGGGTGCGGAATCGACGAGACCGGGAGCCGTTCCTGTGGGTGAGCAGGAGGAGCTGGACCGGTTGCTCCCGGCTTTGAACGAAGTGGTTAAGCGGACGACCGTCCCTATCTCTGTGGATACGATGAAGTCGCGAGTGGCTCGTGCGGCGCTCGATGCAGGCGCAGCAATCATCAATGACGTGACCGCAATGCGGTTCGATCCTGAGATGGCATCTGTGATTGCAACGTATGGGGCTGCAGTCGTGTTGATGCACATGCAAGGCATGCCTGCGACCATGCAACAGGCTCCCAGATATGACGACGTTGTGTCAGAGGTGCGGGAGTTTTTTTGTGAACGGATCGCTGCAGCGGAACAAGCGGGGATTGTCAAAAGCCATATCGTGCTTGATCCGGGATTCGGTTTTGGTAAGCTGCAGATGCATAACGTGGAGTTATTGAACCAATTCTCGGCCTTCAGCGGATTCGGGTGTCCCCTGTTGGCGGGACTCTCACGGAAGGCGTTTCTGGGAAAGATGCTCGACCGGCCGGTGGAGGATCGCGAATGGGGCACTGCTGCCGCCGTCGCGTTGGCGGTAGATCGAGGGGCCTCGATCATTCGCGTGCATGATGTCGCCAGTATGAAGGATGTTGTTCAGGTCGCCGCAGCAATTCGTTCGGCGCCTCTCACTTTGAAACAGGATCACCATGCGTAAACTTTTTGGAACTGACGGTATTCGCGGAGTCGCCAATCTGGAACCGATGACCAGTGAAATGGCGATGCAGCTTGGACGGGCTGCAGCCCATCTGTTTATGCGTCGTGCAGGCCGTCATCAAATCGTGATCGGGAAGGATACGCGTATTTCCGGCTACATGCTGGAGTCGGCGCTCACGGCAGGTATTTGTTCCATGGGGGTGGATGTGTTGTTAGTGGGCCCGATGCCGACACCGGCCATTGCATTCCTCACCAGAAGTCTGCGGGCGGATGCGGGGGTCGTGATTTCAGCGTCGCACAATGCGTACCAAGACAACGGCATCAAATTCTTCTCGAACGATGGTTTTAAATTGCCCGATGAAATGGAAGCCCGCATTGAGGATTTGATCGTCTCGAATGAGATCAGCCATTTGCGTCCGACCGCGGACTTGATCGGAAAAGCCTTTCGCATCGACGATGCGGAAGGGCGGTACATCGAGTTTGCGAAACGGTCGCTGCCGCGCGATCTGGACTTCCAGGGAATCAAGTTGGTCGTGGACTGCGCCAACGGTGCTGCGTACAAGCTGGCTCCGAAAGTGTTGCGCGAGCTTGGGGCAAAGGTCGACGTGATCGGAAATGAACCGAATGGCATGAACATCAACGCCGGATGCGGGGCCGTGCATCCGGAACAGCTGCAGGAAGCCGTCCGTCGCCACAAGGCCGATATCGGCATTGCCCTCGACGGCGATGCCGACCGTGCGATCTTCGTCTGTGAGCAGGGGACTATCATCGACGGCGACCATGTTATGGCGGCGTTGGGGCTCGATTTGCATCAAAACGGATTGTTGGCCAAGCAAACGATGGTCGGGACCGTGATGAGTAATTTCGGGCTTGAACTCTCCATGGCGAAAGCGGGGATCAAGTTATTGCGGACACCCGTCGGAGACCGGTATTTGCTCGAGCGCATGCTTGCCGAAGGGTATAACTTCGGCGGCGAACAATCCGGACACTTTATTTTCCTGGATCACAATACGACCGGCGATGGCCTGATTTCCGCGCTCCAAATGATTTCGCTGATCAAGCGGACAGGAAAACCGCTGTCGGAACTGGCGCAGGCCATGTCCGCGGTCCCGCAGATCCTCCTCAATATCACCGTGAAGCAGAAACCGAAGCTGGAGACGGTGCCGGACATCGATCGGGCCATTCGCGAAAGCGAACGCCGGTTGAACGGGAGCGGCCGGGTCGTGGTCCGCTATTCCGGGACGGAACCGTTGCTCCGGATCATGGTCGAGGGAGAGCGAGATGCAGTGATCAGGGAAGTGGCCGAAGATCTCGCACGACTCGTGCGCACGCATCTCACGTAGAGTCACATCCGTGACAGGGAAGGCTCATGCTGCCATCCCTTTGTGCCGCCTTTCTTGCCGGTCTTGTGGCCGGTGCGTTTTTCCCCTTCTTCCCCGCCGGTCTGCTTGTTGTTTTACTGGTATTGTTTCTTGTCCTTTCCGCCGCTGAACGAGCCGGATTCATAGAACAATCGCGCAGTCTTTCATGGTCTGCAGCCCTTTGCCTGGGCGTGATCTATTGGACCGTGGCGTCGCCCTTATCCTCCATGCATTCCAGGGATGAACCCCAGGAGGAGTCTCGCTCCGAGTATACGGGGAGAATTGTCGGCCTGGTACAACATGCGCCGTCTCGCATGACGATGCTCGTTCACCTGGATGTGTCCTCTGCCGACGCACCGCGTTACAACAATATTCGGCTGAACTGGCGGGATCCTGGCGATGCAGTGTATGCCGGCGATCAGGTTGTCTTTCGGGCCAAACTGTATATTCCGACCGGCGCCCTCAATCCGAGAGGATTCGACTATGCGTCGTATGTGGAGCGACAGGGCATCCAGGCTGTCGGGACTGTTACCGGCCCGGAAGCAGTTCACGTCCTGGCCTCAACGGGAGCGGCGGATTGGTGGTGGCGGGGGTGGGGGAGCATTGATCGTTCGCGAGGCGTCATTCGCGAAGCTGCAATCAGATCACTGTCCCAGCCTGCACTCGGTTTATTCCTGGGAATCGTCATCGGGGAACGCGGATATGTCGCCGAGGAGATTCAGGAAATCTTTATGACGACGGGGACCGTTCATTTACTGTCCATCTCCGGGTCGCATCTGGGACTCATTGCCCTTGTGGTTTTTGGAGCCATCCGTCGGGGACTCACGCTACTTCCATCGTCGGTATTATTGAGAGTGACGAGGTTCGTGACCCCGACTCGTCTGGCGATTCTGGGAACCTGGATCGTCGTGACAGGCTATGCGCTGATTGCCGGCGCCGAACTCGCAACCATGCGGGCATGGATCATGATCTGTCTGGCGTTCGCAGCCGTCTGGATCGGTTCGGAAAAACATCTTTTGCATGCGCTGGCCGGAGCGGCCGTCTTGATTCTGTTGCATGATCCTCGTGCGATCGGTGACATCTCCTTCCAACTGTCCTTTCTTTCGGTGCTGGCGATCATTTGGGTCGTCGCCGCGGCATCGCGCCGGACGAATACAGAGGAGCCTGTCCATTCACAGTGGCGGAGTTGGAGTGTGCAGGTGATCGAGGCGGTTGTCTCTGGTGCCGCGGTAACCGTGATCACAATTCCACTGGTGGCCTGGTATTTCAATCAGGTGCCATGGCTCGGCTTGATAACCAATCTCGTGGCGGTTCCCTTCACGGGAATCGTTCTTGTGCCCGTGGGGCTTCTGTCGGCACTCGGGGCGCTTCTGCACGGCACGGAGCATCTTCCGCTGGCGGTATTTCAAGAGACATTGCTGGAGTGGATGGTGAATGCACTGCACTGGTGCGCGAATTGGACAGGGGGAGATTGGCGGGTATCCGCTCCTCCGCTATGGGGCATGGTGTTGTTCTATCTAGGGGGGCTGCTCGCAGCCGGTACGGCTCGGCTTCGGTATCAGCGGAGCGTTGGCGTGGGGTTGATGGCGGCGGCATTAAGCGGATGGATGTGGTCCGGAAGTCCATTCGCAGACGGGGACCATTGGCGCGTCACCTTTCTCGATGTCGGACAGGGAGACAGCGCGGTGCTGCAATTGCCTGACGGGAAGACGGTGCTGATCGACGGCGGGAGTAAGTATGAACGGTTCGACATGGGGCGCGGCGTCATCGCCCCCTTTCTGTTGAATCAGGGGATACGTCGAGTGGACTATATCATTGCCACTCACCCGCAACAGGACCATGTCGGGGGGCTTCCGTGGGTGATTCGACATCTTGAAGTCGGAGAGTTCTGGCACACATGGATAGAACGACCCGAGCCCCTCTTCGAACAATTGCGTCAGGCTGTGAGTGCGAGAAAGGTGACGGACCATGTTGCGATCAGGGGACAGCGCATTGTCGACGGAAGCGTCTGTCGCCTGCTGGTTCTCAATCCGGTTACGAGCAAGGACGGCGGAACATCTTTCCAAAACAGGAACGGCACAGTCCTCAATAACGAATCTGTCGTCACTCAGTTGACGTGCGGCCGACAGAACACGGTGTTTGCCGCCGACATCGAAACCGACGGGCTTCGCCGCCTTGCGGCACTCGGCCAAGATTCGGCGACTGTGCTCAAAGTACCCCATCATGGGGCGCGGAGTTCGCTGGCCTCTGAGTGGATTGCACAGGTTCGCCCCCGCTACGCGGTGTTTTCAGCAGGCCGAAATAATTCCTATGGACATCCCGTTCCTGACGTCATTGAAGCCTATTCGGCGGTGGGAAGCGACATAGCCAGAACAGATCGGGACGGTGCGATTATCGTGACAGGCCGGGTCTCCACTTCTGAATTGCAGATACGGCGGATGCGGGACAGTGTGTTACGGCCGGTGGTCCTGTGGGATTGCCTCTGGGCCTGTGAGCGGGACAATTGGGCTCGGGTCTGGATGCAGGCGTCTGAATTCTAGAGAGTAAGCTATTCCACCTACAGCGTTATCTCGCATCAAGCCCCACTACGGTCTTAGCCAATTTCGTACATTGATGGTGCCGGAATGGCTGTTTGTGTCCATTCTTGTCCACAATGATGAGGTGTCTCATCATAAGTCCGCGAGTTTCCTCACTATTGTCACAATGCTAGCAAGGCATAGCATGTGCACACATCCATGCCCTGGGAACCTATGATCGAAGGAGTATTACCATCATGGCCAATCTCGTCCGCATTGTTATTCAACTGCCGCTTGAATTGAAGGAACAGCTGGATGCTTTGAAATCACAAGGCTATACGACCAGCGGATTTATTCGGGCGATGTTGGAGCGTGAATTGAAAAAACCGGAACTGAAGCTAGTGGCAAATGGCCGGCGGTCATCCGGCAAGTCGTCCTAATTATCCACGTTATTGAGGGATGCCTCATGCGGCTCTCAGATTTAGTCCGGGCACAAGCGTCCGACGTACCGGGTGCCCCAGTGGTACGACAGCAGGCTGAGCCCCAGGCCGTACAGCTGCAAGGCTCACCCGGCAATGCGGCATCGCTGTCCGCTCAAACGCCAGCATGCGCTGGTTGGCACACCTCGGCTCAGCATGAGATGACCAAGGTCGGGGCATTGATTCGAGGGAAAGGCGCCGTGCCGATCGATCTGTGTGTCGGCCTGGCGGAAGATGTGGTCAGACGCCTGCAAACCGGCGATGATCTGATCCAATGCGTGATGGCCGGAGCCTCCGATGATTATCAGGTTGCGAACGCGGTCAATGTTGCTGTTCTGAGTGTCAAGATCGGCATCGGACTCCACTATGAACCGGACGCGCTTCACCGCCTGGCTCTCGCAGGGCTGTTGCACGATGTCGGCATGTGGCTGGTTCCGCCGGGCATCTTCGAAAAAGCAGGTTCGCTAAATGAGGAAGAGCAAGCGCGTATCCATGCCCACCCTGAAGAGGGCCGGCGGATTGTCGCCGGCATGGGCGAGTCCTATCACTGGCTGGCGACGATCATCGCGCAGGAACATGAGCGGTGGGACGGGAGCGGGTATCCCTGCAGACTAAAGGGGACAAATATCGATCAATTGGCGCAGATCATTGGCTTAGCCGACGTGTTTGATGCGCTGATCACACCGCGTCCGTATCATCCCCGGGTGGTTCCGCACCAGGCTCTCCGAGGGTTGCTGGTTCAGTATAAACAAGCCTTTCAGCCGCGTCTTCTCAAGACCATGGTTGATCAGCTGTCGCTCTATCCGATCGGGACGGCCGTCCGGTTGAACGACGGTCACGTCGGGGTGGTGTCCAAAGTGAATCCACGGTTTCCGCTCCGGCCTGTTCTTCTCGTACGACGGAGTCGGGATGGAGGAACGACCGGCGAAACGGCGCCGTTGGATCTCAGTCATGAAACCACGACGCATATCGTCGAAGTGTTGCCGGCGACGCAGGTTGCGTAAGGGCGCCAGGAGGATCCATGAGAGTATTTGTGCGAGAGTCGATAGGGTGGTGTCTGGTGGGGCTGGGGATCGGATTGGCGGTGTTGCCGGGTTGCCGGAACCCCGGTCAGTCGTCACTCCCTCCATCGGCAATCAACACCGCCGCTCAAGCGTTGCCGCCCATGCCCAGGGGGGATGTCTATGCGGATGAAGCCGTGCCGACAGCGGAGACGCCGATCGAGCCCGGCGACATTCTGGAAATCGTCATCCGTCGAGGAGCCGGTGAGGAAAAGTTTACCAGTGTCGTGCGGGAGAACGGAGTGATCGGGGCCTCGTTCCTGGAAGTGACGGTCGGGGGATTGACGGCGCAACAGGCTGAAGGACGCATTCAGGAACAGGTGATCCCGTACATGCGCAATCCCAGAGTGCAGGTCGTCCTGAAGAAAAAATCGCTCAAGATCAAGCGCGTATTTGTGTTCGGCGACGTCCGGAAGCCGGGACCGGTGCCGATGCCGAGAAATATGACGGTTCTCCAGGCGCTGGCGGCGGTGGAGAACTATAACGAAACGGCGTTGTTGGAAGAGATTCGCATCGTTCGCGGATCGCTTGATCGTCCGTACATCGTTACGGCAGATTTGGCCAGAACCTTTACCTATGGGGATTTGTCCCGCAACGTGGCACTCGAAGAAAACGACGTCATCTTCGTACCGCGTGAGCATCTGGGTGATGCGACCGAGGCCGCCAAAAAGATCATGCCGATCGTCCAAGTGGCCATTGCCCCGTTCTATCCCGCGTATTTGATCCCGGCATTTTTCCCGACAGCCACAGTGCGATAGCAAGGAGACGAGCGTTCGATGGCACAATATGAGCTGAATGTAATCGACTACTGGCTGATCGTCAAAAAACGGAAGTACCTGATCGTTCTTGCCACGGCTCTGGTAGTAGGGTTCACCGTCGTCTTTTCCCAGCTGCTGCAACCGCCGCCTGTCTATGAAGCGTCGGCGCGGGTCAAGTTCGATCGCTCGACCACGGTGGTGCAGCAGTTGCTCGAATCGATGTCCTTCTCCAATGCCAATGATTTGGTCACCCAGTCTGAGTTTATCCGCAGCTTTCCTGTCATGGAGCGGGTCGCGGTCGAATTGGGTGTCGTGCGGGCAGACTTGACTCCGGAGCAGAAGCGCTCGGCCGAGCATCTCAATGCCATTTATGAATTCGGCCAACAGATCAAGACGCAGCGGGAAGGCGATACCAATATTATCCGGATCACGGCCACCGCCGGCGACGCCAGGACGGCCGAGCGGATGGCCAATCTCGTTGCCGAGTCCTATCGACAGGAGAATATTGCGGCGCGCAACCGTCTGGTGACCGAGTCACGCCGGTTTGTGGAAGAGCAGCTGCGCGAATTAGAGCACAAGCTGGCGGATGCCGAAGAAGCCTTGCGGACATTTAAGGAGCGGGAAGGGCAGGTCTTTCTCACCGATGAGGCGAAGGCCGCGCTCGATACGTTCACGAAGCTGGAGGAGCAGCACAACACGGTGCTGCGCAATCGCGGCGAAGCTGAACGTCAGATTGCCGTGTTAAGCCGCAACGACGGTGCGTTTGAGCAGGACAATATCCGTATCTTCACGGAAGAACAATATGCCCAATTGACCGCCTTGAATCAGCGGCTGCTCGATCTCGGCCAGGAGCGAACCGCCTTGCTGATTAATTATACGGACAGCCATCCTGTCGTGAAGGAGGTGTCGCAAAAGATCGCCGGGGTGAAAGCCGAGATGGTCCGGGAACTGCGTTCGAAGCAGAAGACGCTGGATGAGCGGGCGGCGGCTTTGGGCCAGCAGATCCGGCTGTACCGGGAACGGTACATGGCGTTCCCCAAGGCGGCCATTCAAATGAGCCGGCTTGACCGCGATGTGAAAGTGAACGCCGATCTGCTGGAGTCGCTGAAGATCAAGCATCAGGAATTGCTGATCAAGAGCGCCGGTCAGATCGAAGAAGTGACGATCATTGCCCCCGCCGTGACTCCGATGGCCCCGATCAACGCCTCGAATATGCCGCTGAATGTCATGGTCAGTTCCTTGATGGGATTGTTCATGGGGATCGTTCTGGCCTTTGCCAGAGAATCGTTCGATACGTCGATCGGCACGATCGAAGGCGTGGAGGAGTTTCTCAAGGTGCCTGTCCTGGGGATTATCCCACAGTTCGACCATCGTGAACTGGTGGAGCAGGCGAAGGCAGCGTTGCCCGCCTCGACGCCTCCGGCAACGGTGGAAAGTCTCTCCCGGCTGATCTGTCTGGTGGATCCGAAATCGGTGTTGTCGGAGAGTTTGCGGTCGTTGCGCACGAATATACAATTTGCCAGCATGGATCGGAAGGTGAAGTCCATTCTCTTTACCAGCGCCGGGCTTGGCGAAGGGAAGAGCACCTCGGTCATCAATCTTGCCGTGACGATGGCCCAGGAAGGGCAGCGGGTGCTCCTGGTCGATGCCGATCTCCGGAAACCCATCGTCCATCAGCGGTTGGGGCTGGAGCGTGAGCCGGGTCTGGTCGATGCCTTGATCGGGACGACATCCTGGCGCTCCTATGTGCGGTCCGCTTCGGATTTGATGCTGGGACCGATCGGAGCGGACCGGATGATGAACACACCCGGGCTGGATAATCTGCATATTCTGACCAGCGGATCCGAGTCGGGCAACCCGAATGAGTTCTTGAACCTGAATAAGATCAAAGCGCTGGTCGATGAAATGCAGCAGGACTATGACATGGTGCTGTTCGACACGCCGCCGATTCTTCCTGTGACGGATGCCGTGGCCTTCAGTTCGCGCGTCGACGGCACGATCCTCGTCTATCAAGTGGGCCGGATCGGACGGAATGCGCTGAAACGCGCCAAGTTCCTCCTGGATCATGCGCAGGCAAATATCATGGGCGTGGTCTTAACCAATGTGAAGTCTGAAGTGACTCCTGAATACGGATTGTACCGGTACGAATATCGGTGAGCGAGATGGGAGTCTGGACTCTGTGTATTACGCTGCCGTCAAGCCCAACGAGGTGATCGCCGTCACGGCACTGGCCGTGATCCTTGCGCTGGGGCTGACTCTGACCACTCCGGCCGTCGGATTGCAGGCGACCGTCGGGTTTTTTCTCGTCGTGATCGCCTTCACGTCGGTGCCTGCCGCGCTCTATCTGCTCATCTTTTCCATGCTCCTGTCTCCGGAAATCGCCGTGGGCTTGGTCGAGGGGCGGGGTGTCGGTGTGCGCGAATTGTCGTTTCGGTTGGACGATGTGTTTCTGGTCATCATCGGGTTCGGTTGGCTGGTCAAGATGGCGGTGTACCGGGAGTTGGGCGTATTCCGCGAGACGCCGCTGAACCGGCCGATCGCGGCCTACATGATCGTGTGCGTCGTGGCCACGCTCGTGGGTGTGCTGGCGGGTCGGGTCCAGCCGCTTACCGGTTTCTTCTTCGTCCTGAAGTACTTCGAATATTTCTTTGTATATTTCATGGTGGTAAATCACGTGACCTCCAAGCAGCAGGTCGTGGGACTGGTGGCCGCGCTGCTGCTGACCGGCTTCATCATCAGCCTCTACGCCATCTATCAAATTCCCAGCGGACAACGGGCGACGGCGCCGTTTGAGGGAGAAGTCGGCGAGCCCAATACGCTGGGAGGCTATCTGGTGTTTTTGCTCGCCATCGTGACGGGGTTATTGATCCACATGAAGAGCGGTCCGATCCGTGTAACCCTACTTGTCTTGGGAGGGTGCGGCCTGTTGGCGTTGATGGCCACACTCTCGCGTTCCTCGTATCTGGCCGGAGCCGTTCTGGTGTTGGCCGTCGGCGCGTCTCAGTGGAGAAAGCCTCGGGTGGTGGTCCTGCTGTTACTCGCCATGGCTCTGTTGCCGCTCTTCGCTCCGGACAACGTGAAAACCCGGATCAACGAAACCTTTTTCGGCCGCCAGTACGGCGGCGAAATACAAGTCGGTCAGGTGGGACTGGATCTCTCGACGTCCGAGCGTCTCCGTTCCTGGGCCTATGTGCTGCAGGATTGGGTCCATAATCCGATTCTTGGGCGCGGAATCACCGGTTATGCGTGGGCCGATGCGCAGTACGTCAAGATCATCGGGGAGACGGGCCTGGCCGGACTTCTTGGATTCATTGTCATCACCGCGCGCTTGTGGCTGAGTTCCAGACGGATTTATGCGACAGAAGAGGATCCGTTCGCGAAAGGTTTGGCGTTAGGGGTCTGGCTCGGTCTCGTCGCGCTGCTGGCTCATGCGGTGGGGGCGAACACCTTTATCATTATCCGGATTATGGAACCGTTCTGGCTGTGCGCGGGCCTGGTGATGATTCTACCGCGATTGTCGAATGTCGAGGAGCCGGTTGCCGGTGAGCTGAGGGGCGCATGAACTGGTGGGTCTGCTGCTATTGGCATGAACCGGATGCGCCCGCCGATCCGGTCGGGTTGGTCCGGATCTGGGCGCTGGCGGATGCGTTAACGTCCGCCGGCGACGACGCGACGGTATTTGCCCCCCGGTATCGATCGGCTCTGGTGCCGCGGCGGTCACGGGTCGTGCCGATTCCCATGCTGCCGGGATCGGTCGTTCGTCCGATCAGTTATGCCGTGCTGGCATTCTTCTCAGGACTCCGGCATGGCTTCCGGAAACGGCCGGCGGTGGTGTACTACCGCTGGATGGAAAGTCTGCACCCGCTGCTGTTGGCGCGCTTCTTCGGCGCAATCTGTATGTGTGAAGTGAACGGTGAGCCGGTTCCTCCGTGGGGGGGCGGTGGATGGCGAGGCCGGTTGACGCATGCGCTGGCGTCGTTTGCGTTGCGTCGCTGTGATCGTGTGGTCGTGTTGACGGAGGGATTGGGACGACTCGTACAGACCGAGTACGGGGTGCCCGCCGATCGTGTGGTGCTGCTGCCGAGCGGAACGGATGCCACCCTGTTTCGTCCGATGGACAAAAGCCGCTGTGTGCAAGAGGCGGGGCTGGAGCCGAACTGTGAGTACATCGGATTTGTCGGGAGTTTCTATCGATATCAAGGATTGGCGACGTTCCTCGATGCCTTTGAACACCTGCGCGCAAGACGCCCGTCAGTGAGGCTGTTGATGGTCGGGGATGGAGAGACGGCGACCGCCTTGCATGAGCAGGCCGCTCGGCGGGGCCTCTCAGCCGGGATCGTCTGGACGGGCCGGGTTGCCTATTCGCGCGTTCCGTTGCTGATCGGGGCCATGGATGTGTGTGTCGCGCCGTTCTGCGGGGACCGGGGGGAGACGTCGCCGGTGAAAATATTCGACTATTTGGCCTGCGGTAAACCGGTGGTCGCCAGTGCGATCCCGTCGGTCACCGCCTTGTTTTCTCAATCGAATGGCGTGGTCCTGGTCGAGCCGGATCGTGCCGGACCTCTGGCCGACGCGGTCATGGCGTTACTCGACCGGCCTGGGGAGTCCTGCCGGCTCGGTCTCGCCGGGCGCATCTTTGTCGAAGAACGATTTGGATGGGAGGCGATCGTGCGAGGGCTGCGTGATCTTGCCGGACAGATGGTTTCCACTCATCAGAGCCAACGACGGATTCTTATCAACAATGCAGGTGGAAGAGCATGAATCGGCCTATGACTGAACCAGCGAATGGAACAACGCCCGAGGAGCTGTATCTGGAGCTGATGAAGCAGTGTCTGACGAGAATGTTGTGGCGGGAAAAATACCGGCCGCTGGAGACGTCGCTTTCCGGCTGGCGCGGCGCTGTGCTGCGACCGATCCAATGTTTCGTACGCCGGGCCCATATGGAATTAGTCCATGTCGAGCCGGACCGGACCGACGCCCGACAGGAAGGGCGCGATTGGCCTCTTGAAGCGGAAACGATGGTCGGGTTGAAGCGGCTGGACAGCCTCCAGCACTGCGTCACGTCCGTGATCCGGAACGGCATTCCCGGAGACCTGATCGAAACCGGTGTCTGGCGGGGCGGTTCGTCGATCTTTATGCGCGCGATTCTCAAGGCCTACGGCGATACATCCAAGAAAGTCTGGCTGGCCGATTCATTCCGGGGGTTGCCGCCGCCTGATCCGTCTCGGTATCCGGTCGATGAGGGCGACACGCTCTGGAAGTATTCCGAGTTGGCCATTCCGATGGAACAGGTGAAGGCGAACTTTTCGCGATATGGCCTCTTAGACGATCAGGTGGCGTTTCTGCCGGGATGGTTTCGCGACACGCTGCCGACGGCGCCGATTGAACGGTTGGCGGTGCTGCGGCTCGATGGAGATTTGTATGAGTCCACCATGGAAGCCTTAGTCGCGCTCTATCCCAAGGTGTCGGCGGGGGGATTTGTGATCGTCGATGACTACGGATTGCCGACCTGCCGCGCCGCGATCGAAGATTTCCGTCGGGCTCAGGGTATTACGGATCCGATTCATCTGATCGACTGGACCGGCGCGTACTGGCAACGGACGGCGGTGGAATGTGGTGCGACAACGGCCGGGCGAGAATCGGCACAGCTCAGAGCCGTGTCGTAGGCTGAGATGAATATTCTGGTCTATTGCGATGAGGAGTTGGCAGTCGCCGGCGGCGGGAGCCGTCAGGTGGTGGAATTGGTGCGCGCCCTTGCAACTCGGGGCCATGTAGTGCGTGTGGTGGCGCCGAAACCCCGGACTGAGATGGATGCGTCCGTCGCGTTGGGCAGTGCCTGCCCGGTCTGGGTTCGGGTGCTGCGACTCCCGGTCATCAGACCATTGCTGTATCTCGCGGGTTCGGCAGTCGCTCTGTTTCGGACGATGTGGCGGGAGAAGCCGGAGGTCCTGCTGTGGTTCGACTCGCCCGGCCAGATCGCGCCCTTGTGGTGCAGCCGTCTGCTGCACTGTCCCTACGTGCTGTTCGTGAATGGATTGCCGGCAGCGGAATTAACCGGGTTGTGGGGGTGGGCTCCGATTCGCGGTCTGGTGCAATGGACCTTGCGCCTGTCGGCACAACAGGCGCAGGCCGTCGTCAGTGTCTGTCGGGAGATTCCTCAATGGATGCAGCGCGAGTGGGGCATTGAGGCGGCTCGGTGCCGTGTGATTCGAAACGGGGTGGATCCTTCTGTCTGTTTCCCGCGTGACAAGGCAGAGGCCCGCCGTCGCTTGGGACTGAGTCCGGATCGGCCCTATATCGGATTTGTCGGAGGCTTCTTTCCGTGGCACGGGCTGGATACTCTGGTGGAAGCGATGGCGCTGGTTCGTCGCGAACATCCGGACGCCATGCTCCTGTTGGTCGGCGACGGTCAAACTAGGCCGGCACTTGAAGCGTTGGTGCGGCAACGGGGACTGGAAGAGACCGTGTCGTTCGTCGGACGCGTGAGATTTGACGAAGTGTCCTGGTGGATCGGAGCGAGCGATCTCTGCGTCGTGCTGCATCGTTCTGTTCGCTTCTATCCGGGTGATTCCATGAAACTCTGGGAATATCTCGCCTGTGCCAGACCGGTGGTGGCGACGGCAGGAGAGGGGTATGGGGATCTCGTGGAAGAGCTGGGTGCCGGTGTATCGGTGAAGGGTGACGATGCGCGTGCCCTCGCGCAGGGATTGTGCCGTCTCATCCAAAACCCGGCGGCGGCAAGCAAGATGGGACAGTCCGGGCGTGCAGCTGTTTTGGATGCCCATACCTGGCAGGCGAGAACCGTTGAGTTAGAGAGGGTCTTCGGGATTCTCCCCGTTGAACCGTTGCGTGAACGGGCGTGTGCGTGATGGCGATGTTATCGAATCATGAGCCGGTCACCTCGGGCGAGTCAGATTCTGTCGCCACTGGAGCGGTGCGCATCCGTCATCGGGTCTTGGAAGCCGGCGGGTGGGCGATGGCCGGCTTTGCTGTCGAGAAAGGGATCGGGTTTCTCCAGCTCATCGTCCTGACGCGATTGCTGCTGCCGGGTGATTTCGGGTTGATGGCGGCGTCTGCGGCCGTTCTACTGGCGATTCAGACGTTCTCCGAGTTGGGACTTGAGCCGGCGGTGATTGCCAAGCCGAAACTCACGGATGAAGATTTGCGTGTGGCCTGGACGCTGTCGGTGATTCGGGGCGCTGTCCTGACCGTCGGGCTCTGGGGATTGGCGGATGTCATCGCTGGCAGCATGCGGATTCCCGAGCTGAGTCTCTTTTTGCGAATTCACGCAGCGGGTGTGTTTCTGCAATCGCTGCACAGCCCGGCTTTGTTCGTGCTGCTCAAACAACTGGATCTCCGGCGGCGGGTGTCGTTCGATCTCAGTCGACGCCTAGTCGAATCTGCCGTCACGATCGGGTTGGCCTGGTGGTGGCAGAGCGCCTGGGCATTGCTGGGGGGGCAGTTGGTCGCATTTCTCTTC
>CAZEHM010000058.1:0-16082 GCA_964512025.1 uncultured Nitrospira sp.
GACTCCAGCACCTCCACGGTCAAACCTGCCGCTTCAAGCTGAGGCTTCAACGCCCGCGCAATCGTGCTTTTGCCTGAAGCCGGTAATCCGGTCAACCAGATGGCGACACTCGGGACTCGCGTCATCGATCACACCACTCCTGCAGCCGATCACGCACAATACTCATTCACCCGCGCCGGATCGAAACGGGGTGCGGCAAGGACCTGCTCCATAAACCGGAAGATGGTCCGGCGCACGCCGATCGGCAAATCGGGATACCAGACGGGACTGGCCAGCACCAGGCCTCGAAACGCAAAAAACGGAGCCGCCGATGCCGCAACCTCCTCGTCGCCGCTCGCCGCAACATACTCCTCCCAGAACAGGCGGAAGAGCACTTCGAACGGTCCTTGCAACCTTCCCCACCGGCACAGCGAATAAAACAAGTAGTTGACGGTCATGGAGGTCACATCGTCCGCCGGTTCTCCCCACTCTCCCCGCGAGCGATCGAGCACGGCGAAATCGACGCCCTTGCGAAACAGGACATTCCAAGGATGAAAATCGCCGTGCACCTGCGACAGCCGCTTCGACTGCGCGCGCAAACGCCAGCGCCAGAGGTTGCAGGCCTCTTCAATTCCCCGCAACAGCTCTTCCGTGATGAAACCGAACCGCGCAGGATAGCTGTCGGTCAATCCCATGATGCATTCGCCGTGACCGATCAATTCCCGCAAGCGGCGGCGGTATAAATCGGCATCCCGCTTTTTGCGGGCGTGAATCTGCGCGAGATACCGCGCGAGCGCGATGGTCCGTCGGCGATCGAGCGGGCGAAGCGGCCGTCCTTTGGCCAGCCGTTCCAGATCTTCGTGATAACTCGCACCCTCGGTCCATTGATTCAGAACAAAGTATTCCCGCCCCTCCGCGACAGAAAAAAGCTCCTGTCTGCCGGTAAACGCCCCGACATCGAGCGCCTGCACATGCCTGGGCAATCGTCCGTAGGACTCAAAGTCCCACAACATCGCTTGCGCCCGATCGGCCATGTGCTCGTGACCGAACGGACCAGGCTTCATGGTTTCCAACACAGCCGAACGAACCTCCCGGCCGATACGGAACGTCAACTTGACCGGCGTCCCATACCCGTATTGTTTATGCGCCCCCTCTGAACTGGCCTTGCCGATCACGCCGAACGAGAGGAGCATAGCCTCCGGCCCGAAACGTGTTCGAAGATATTCCTCCAGCGCCCGTTTCTTCAATGTCGGCATACCACAGCGACACGCAAATCACATTCCACCTGCCCCTCCAGCCGAACGAGCACGCAGCATCGCTCGACCGTAAGCCATGCTCCGTTTTTCCATCCCTGCGCATATGACAACTCCTCAAGTGACGCATTGCGCTTCACCGGCAGAACGACCGTTGAGGAGAAATGCGCCAGTCTGCCCCCTCATGCACTCCGCTAAAACCACAGCCGGACGTTAAAGAAGTATAAACAGCGGTGTCTTTCTGGTGTCCTTCCAGGCTCGATGAATTCGACGCAGGCGGCATCCGGCTTGCTGATATAGCCCAGTGAGCATAGAGGAGGACACTATATGGACCTGGAAATCCACAGCCGCAATGTCGAAATGACGCCCCGCTGGAAGACGGAAATTGAAGCCCGTATGGAAGACCTGCGTCGAGGCCACGACGATCTCACACATGGCCGTGTCACGCTGACAAAGAACCGCCACCACAAAAAGCAGGACCATGTTGCCGAAGCGCTCGTGGTCGTCACCCTCACCGGCCGCCATACCGTCACCGCACGCAAGGAAGACAAGACTTTCGAAGAAGCGATCCGAAGCGCCTTCTCGGCCATCGCGACTGAGCTGCGCACATTCCGCGAAAAACGCGCACAGACCGAGGTGCGCCTGTCTCCTGTTCCGCCTGATCGCGGAGTGATCTGTAAGCTCTTCCCGAGAGAGAGGTACGGGTTCATCCTCCAAGAGGGCGGCGGGGAAGTGTATTTCCATGCCAATGCACTCCATGGCCTGACCTTCGAGCAGCTTGAAGACGGAACAGAAGTGGTGTTCGGCCTGGAACAAGGTAAGAAAGGCCCTCAGGCCACAACGGTGCAACGCCCTCCGGCCATTGCCGTGAAAGCTTTGTAGATGAACACCGACAAATTCAAAGTTCCGGTTTCGATGCTCACGCCGACGGTTGACCCTGCTCATCTTGGATTTGAGGACACCAGCGAGCTTGAGCCGCTTACTGACATCATCGGCCAGGAGCGGGCGGTCGAAGCGCTGGAATTCGGACTCTCGATGAAAAGCCCGGGATTCAATCTCTACGTCTCCGGCCCGGTCGGCACCGGCAAAGCCACCCTGGTCCGCCAGATGGTCAAACGGCTCGCCCAGGCGGCTCCGGCTCCCTCCGACTGGTGTTACGTCAACAACTTCCAGGACCCCTCGCGACCGGCCAGCCTGTCCTTTCCAGCCGGACAGGGTTGCGCCTTCAAACGTGACATGGCTGCGTTCATCGACAGTTTGCGCCGCGATATTCCGGCGGCATTCGAAAGTAAAAAGTACCTCGACGCCAAAGCCAAGCTGCACGACGAGACCGAAGCCAAAAAGAAACTGTTTTTTCAGGAGCTCACGCAACTCAGCCTCACCCGGGGATTCGGGTTTGACGAAACCCCGGCGGGATTCGGGCTCGTGCCGCTGAAAGACGGGCATCCCATGACCAGCGAAGCCCTGGAGGCGATGACCGAACAGGAGCAGCAGGATCTCAACGAGCGCCGCCTGGCGCTTGAAGGTGAGATCAGAGAATTTCACGTGCGGCTGCATACTCTCGACAAAGAGGTAGAGCACCAGCTCCGCCATCTCGACCGTCAGGTTGTGACGAATGTACTGGAAGGCCGCTATGAAACGATGCGGCGGACCTACCAGGACCTGCCGTCAGTTTGCGCCTATCTCGAGCGCGTGCAGGACAACATCGTTCATCATTACAAGGATTTTCTGCCGCATGAGGGACCGGCGCTGCCCATTCCCGGTCTGGAATTTCGCCGGCCTGATCTTACCCGCTATCTCATCAATCTGATCGTCGAACACGATCCGGCGAACGGCGCCCCGGTCATCGACGAATCCCATCCGACCTATACCAACCTGATCGGCAAAATCGAGCGTCGCGCCCACATGGGCGTCATGTATACGGATTTCACCGAGATCCGCGCCGGAGCGGTGCTGCAGGCCAACGGCGGTTACCTGATCGTGAACGCCCTGGATATGCTGCACCAACCGTTTTCCTGGGACGCGTTGAAGCGGGTCATCAAAACCGCCGAAGTGAAAATCGAAGATCCGGGAGAATTCTACGGGTTCTCCACCGCCGGTCTCAGACCGCAAGCCATCCCCGTCACGGTGAAAATCATCATGGTCGGACCGCCGATGATCTACCATCTGCTCCAGGCGTACGAAGAAGATTTTGCCAAGCTCTTCAAAGTGAAGGCGGACTTCGACACGGAAGTGGTCAGAAGCGAGCGCCAGGATCGCCAATATGCCCGGTTCATCGCGAAACTCTGCCGCGAAGAAGGGCTGCCGCACTTCGGCGCCGATGCCGTGGCTGAAGTCATCCGGCAGGGGTTCCGCTTCGCGGACCGGCACGACCGGCTGTCGCTGCGGTTCAGCCTCGTGAGCGATCTCATCCGCGAATCCGGCTATTGGGCGAGGAAAGAGCAGCATTCGTTCGTCACCCGCGGAGATGTCGACGCGGCGATCGCGCATAAACGCCACCGGTCGAACCTGGCCGAACACTGGATCCAGGACGAAATCAAGGAAGGCACCTTGATGGTCGATCTCGACGGCGACGTGGTCGGCCAAGTCAACGGACTCTCCGTCCATCAGCTCGGCGACTATTCATTCGGCCGCCCCACCCGCATCACCGCCCGTACCTATGTCGGCACCAAAGGCGTTATCGACGTGCAGCGGGAAGCGGAACTGGCCGGCAACATCCACAGCAAGGGCGTCCTGACCCTCGCCGGCTATCTGGCCGGCAAGTTTGCCGGATTGCACCCCTTCGCCATGAACGCGTCGTTGACCTTCGAACAGACCTACTCTGAAATCGAAGGCGACAGCGCCGCCGTCGCCGAGTTGACCGCAATCCTATCCAGCCTGGCCGACCTCCCGATCCGGCAATATCTCGCCGTGACCGGCTCCGTCAACCAATTAGGCGAAGTTCAGCCCATCGGCGGCGTCAACGAGAAGATCGAAGGGTTTCTTGAATCCTGTTCACGGCGCGGCCTCACCGGCAAACAGGGTGTGATCATACCGGCGCGCAACACGAAGCACCTTGCCCTTCGTCGCGACGTCGTCGAAGCCGTGGAATCGGGACAGTTCACTGTGTATGCAGTAAACACGTTGGAGGAGGCCATCGAGTTGCTCACCGGCGCAGCGGCCGGGGAGCGCGGCATCGACGGGGAATATCCGCCCGATACGGTGTTCGGCCGCGCAGCCCAACGCCTCGCCGAAATGGCGCAAGCCGTGGCCGAATGGAGCGAGGGTGAAGAACACCCGGGCGGACACATCATCACGGAACCATAGCGAACCGGATTGCTTCTGATTCGCCGCCAGACTCAGGGGTCAGTCACGGATCCACACGGGCGCCTCGCCGATGATCTGAAGCCGGGGGCCGGTGGAAAGCGGGATCACCCGGTCATCTTTCGCCTCGCCGCCTAACACCCACTCGAAGAGCCGTTTCGCGTCGTTCAGCTCCGGGTCTTTGGGAATCCCGTACTGTTCCTTCTGCATCGGTTCATCGTAGAGGCCGATACAGCCGTGCGACGCCGGATGGCCCGGCAGGTCGCGGCCATGTATCCAGTACGACACGCCCTCGCGATTCACATAAAAACGCAGCGCGTGATTCATCGGATAGGGCCAGTCCGTACCTTCGACCGTATAGAGACAGGACTGATGTGACCGGTGCGCGGCGGTGATGCGGAAATCGCCGAGAGGCGTTTCGCTGCCTCCGTTGCCTGAGGCAATGGGCAGCGCGAATCGGAGCGCGCCGTATTCGTAGGCGCCGAGAAACTGCTCCGCCAGATCGATCAGGATGAACTGCTCCGCTTCCTCGGCCGGCTCGTAGAACAGCGGCAAGGGCGTGAACTGCGCCAGCGCGTCAAGACTCTTGGGCACTTTGACCGCCACACCGGGCACGGCATGCCGCCGGTCGATGCGATTGAACCGCGCGACGTCGCTCCACTGTTCGCCGAACAGCTTCTCCAGCGACTCGCCTCGCTGAAGCGTCCGGCATTCCCATTCCACGGTGTCGTCGCTCGGATAATGGATGGCACAGGGACTGCGATGTTGATGGGGCGGATCGGCTCCCGCATAAGAAGGAACAAGCACGCAAAGCAGCAACGCCGCGGCGGAAAATCTATTTTGAAACGACCGCGGCATCACCAGCAGATTACCCGAACACAACCGCGATTCTCAATTCTCGTCGGCTGCTCAAACTGGCTACCCTGCAGCCGATTAAGACCAGTATTGTGCCGCCTTCGTATACCCGTAGAGCAGATCACGCCGCGCCAGAATACCGACGAGTTTGCCCTTCCGCACCACCGGCGCTCTGGTGAGATAGCGATCCTGAAACAGATCGGCAACCTGCGCGAGTGTCTGTTCTTCCGTTACGCTCACCGGATGCGCCGACATGACTTCGGCCGCCAACATCTTGCGCAGATCGCGCCCTTCGATCATCGCTTGCAGCAGATCGTACTCCGTGACGACGCCGACGAGCGTGCCGTCTTCTTCGACCACCGGCAGGCTGCCGAAGTTCCGGTGGGTCATCATGTGGGCGATCGTGAGCGCGTCCGTGCGAGACGTGCAGCGCGTGACGGCATCCTGCATCAACTGCCCCACGGTCAAGGTTTTCGGATCGCAGGCTTTCAGAAAGAATTCTGTCTGTCGCATCGTCCCGTCCTCACTTTCTCCGTCGAGCCGACTTTCCGCCTCCCAGGTACGTCCGCAACACATCGCGCCGGGCGATGATGCCGACAAGCTTGTCCTTCGCATCGACGACCGGCACCCGTACCAGATCGCTCGCCCGCAACACGTGCACCAGCGTCCCCAGCGTCGTCTCGGGACGGACCGAATAGGGATTGGCCGTCATGACGTCGGTCGCCGTCACCGTGCCCAGGCCGTGCCCTTCGTCCATCGCCGCGAGCAGGTCGTGTTCGCTCACGACCCCCACCAGCTTCTTCACGCCATCCACCACCGGCACACAGCCGAACCCCTCGATCATCAGTGAGGCGATAACATCGCCTTTGGTCTTCAGCCGGGCTGACTGAACCTTGGTCTCCATCACCTGCTTGACCAGCAGGTCCGCGAACACCGCGGTTTTCGCCGCCCCGGATTTCTTTTTTACTCCAGCTTTCTTCTTCACCATCGGCTCAGTCTCCTTCGCTCCGCGCGATCAAGGCAGTGAATAGTCGCTCGCTCATTCGGCCGGCAGGGTTTTGGCCAGGCCGCGATCTTCGGGCCACCGGATCTGCAGTTCTTTCCGTTTTCCCGCTTCGATTTTGACCCCCTTCAGGCTTTGCTCCCGGTCACGATGCACGGCCGTCAGATCGTAGACGCCAGGCGGAAGATCGACGAACAGCCACGGACCGTCCACCTCATCCGGCGAAACCGTGATCGCCTGGCCCCCCTTGGCCGGCTTGATCGTGACCGACACGCCGGCCAGGAACGGTTTGCCTCCGGCGGTAAACACCAGCTTCAACGAAAAGGGGGGATAGGTCGCCGACCGCTCGTCCAACCCGACTCCCGCGCTGAAATACCGGACGTCGCCAGCCCGATGGAGGGGAATATGGTCAACTACCGCGCGATCCCCGGACCGGTGACTCAAGTCCACTGTATCGCCCGATGGTCCGATGGTCGCGATCAGACCTTCATCCGCCTGACTCACACCGCTCAACGCCAACAAAACCAGCCCCGCAATTCCAACTATCCGTCGTGCCATCGATCTCCTCCTTCTCCCTTCTCTAACAACTACGCAATGGCAATGCCACTCGTTCGGCGCGAGCGGAGACCGAAGAACCGCTTATTCTTACGACCCGCCGTCTTTTTGCTTGAAACACTGACGCCAATCACCACAGTAGACCGCTCCCTCCTGCTGCAAAAAGCCGCAGTGACAGGGGCGCTACGATTCGATCCCGCCACTCCGCCCCGATTACCCGCCGAATCTTCCCGCCCCGTCTCTCTCGCGACAGGCATATCCGATGCACCTCGCAGACCGTACACCATTCACTCATGAAAAGAAGGAGTGTCCATGCGCATTCTTTGTGCCGTCGACGGATCGGAACAGGCCCAGTGGGGCGTGCGTGCTCTGGAAGCATTCGCCGAACGGGACCTGGAACAGGTGACGCTCCTGCACGTCGTCGATCCCTCGTTGTTGAAAGCCGGAAGCGGCCGCAATCCGGTTGCGGCGAAGCGCGCGCTCACGGCGATGGAGAAAGCCGGCGCGCGCCTGCTCCGCGACGCGGAACGGACGGCCCGGGTCGCCCTCAGTCAAGCCGTCACCAGCTCCCACACCGGCTTCCAAACCATCCTCGCTCACGGTCCCTTCGCCAGGACCATCGCCAAACACGCGGCCCGGACGAAAGCCGATCTGATCCTGATGGGGTGCCGGGGCTTGAGCGACCTACGCGGATTTCTCCTCGGCAGCACCTCCCGCCAGGTGGCGGCCGTCACCCCCTGTTCGCTCCTGGTCTTGAAACAGCCCCTCACGAAGCTCCGCCGCGTGACGCTGGCCGTCGACGACTCCGTTCCCTCCCGCCGCGCCACCAGATTTCTGCGGAACCGCGTGCTGCCGGACGAGGCGGAGATCACGATCCTGACCTCAATGGAAAGCCCCGTCACGGATCTGGCCGCCCGCTACCTCTCGGAGTCGCAACTGGCGGCATTGACCGGGCCGGCGATGGAACGCGCCGCGGATCTGATGGGCAGACTGCACGACGAATTTGTGAAAGACGGCTACGCGGTCACGACCGTCGTCCGGATGAATCACGTGATCGACACGATCGTGAAGCAGGTCGAGGCGGACCGCTCCGATCTGCTCGTGATCGGCTCGCGCGAATTGACCAAAACCGAACGGCTGCATCTCGGCAGCGTGTCCGAAACGCTCCTGCGCCATGCTCCCTGCTCGGTCCTCATCGTGCGAGGCACGCGTGCTTGAGTTCAGGTACCACGATATCGGAACCCTCACGGCCGACGAGGCGCTGAAACGCCTGGAAACCTCCGGCGGCGGTCTTTCCCCGGAACAGGCGCGGCAACGGCTGATGCAATTCGGCCCCAACCGGCTTGCGGAACCGGACCGGTACGTCGTCCTGCGGGGACTCACCCGCCACTTCACCCATTTCCTCGCCCTGCTGCTCTGGATCGCGTCCGGTCTCGCGTTCGCCGCCGACTTCATGAAACCCGGCGAGGGCATGGCCACGTTGGGCTGGGCCATCCTCGGGGTCATCATCATCAATGCCGTCTTCGCCTTTTTTCAAGAATACAAAGCCGAGCGCGCCGTGCAAGCGCTCCATCGCCTGCTGCCGGACAAGGCCTGGGTGATGCGGGGCGGGCAGCCGCTTGAACTATCCCGGAGCGACATCGTACCGGGCGACCTCCTCATTCTGGAGGAGGGAGAACGCATCCCGGCAGATGCGCGCCTGCTCGAAGCCGCCGGCATGCGCGTCGACAACGCCGCCCTGACCGGCGAATCGAACCCGAAACGCCGGATCGCCGAACCGGCCGCGGACGGCCACTGGCTCGATCTCCCGAACCTCGTCTTCGCCGGCACGACCATCCTGTCGGGCCATGGCCGCGCGGTCGTGTTCGCCTCCGGAATGCGCACGGAATTCGGCAAGATCGCCAATCTCGCCACCTCTGTCGGCACCGGCCTCAGCCCCCTCCAGAAGGAAATCATTACCGTCACCCGCATCGTTGCGGCCATTTCTCTGGTCATGGGCGCGACCTTCTTTGCAATCGGCATGGGCACCGGACTCGGCTTCTGGATCAGCGCGATTTTCGGCATCGGCATCATCGTGGCCAACGTGCCGGAAGGGCTTCTGCCGACCGTCACGCTGGCCCTGGCGATGAGCAGTCAGCGGATGGCGAAACGCAACGCCCTAATCAAGCACCTCTCCTCGGTCGAAACACTCGGCTGTACCACCGTCATCTGCACGGACAAAACCGGCACGCTCACCGAAAACCGGATGAAGGTGGACCGGTTTTGCACCGACGGGCTCGTGATCGAAGCGCGCGAAGGCTGCTTTTTCACCAGAGGCCGGCTGATCACGACGACGGACGCCGAACAGTGGCAATCGCTCTTCGACGCGCTGCTCAATTGCCACAACGCCAAGCGGGTCCGGCATCCCGACGGACGGTTCGTCGTAACGGGCGATCCGACGGAAGTTGCGCTTCTGGAATTCGCCATTGAGCACGGGCAGGCACACCGCCCCCCGTTGCGCCGCATGGGAGAACTGGCATTCGACGCGGACCGGAAACGGATGAGCACGCTCCACTGGTCGGAAGGCAGACTCCTCGCCTTCACCAAAGGCGCGCCGGAATCGGTGCTTGCACTGTGCACCAGCGTCCTCGTCCATGACGAGGCAGTCCCGATGACCCCGGATGAACGCACCCGCCTGCTCACCCAGAGCCGGACGTTCGCTGAACAGGCCTACCGGGTGATGGCGGTGGCCATGCGCGAGGTCGCCCATCAGCCGGAACAGATCGAAGTCGAGACCATCGAGCAGGACCTGACCTTTCTCGGGCTCGTCGCCATGATGGATCCCCCCCGCCGCGAAGTTCCCGAGGCGATCGCCACATGCCGCAAGGCCGGCGTGCGCGTCGTGATGATTACGGGCGATCATCCGCTCACCGCGCTGGCGATCGCCCGTAAGATCGGGCTGGCCCCGGAGCAGGCACTGCAGCAACCGGCCGGCTTCGTACCGGTGATCGAAGGGAATCAGCTGGACGGCATGAGCGATGACACCCTCCGTCAGTTGCTCACCCCTTCGAGAGCCGGCGAACCGGATCCGGTATTTGCCCGGATGGCCCCCCGCCACAAAATGCGCGTCGTCGCGACGCTGAAGGACATGGGCCAGGTGGTCGCCGTCACCGGAGACGGCGTCAACGACGCGCCCGCCCTCAAGAAAGCCGACATCGGCGTGGCTATGGGCATCGCCGGAACCGATGTCGCCAAAGAAATCGCCGACATCATTCTCCTCGACGACAATTTCGCCACCATCGTCAGCGCCATCGAAGAAGGCCGGGCCGTCTATGAGAACATCCGCAAGTTCACCAGCTATGTCTTATCGAGCAATGTGCCGGAAGTCGTCCCTTACCTGGGCTACGGGTTCTTCGGCATCCCGCTGGCCCTCACAATCCCGCAGGTATTGGCCGTCGATCTCGGCACCGACATGATCCCGGCGCTGGGCCTCGGCACCGAACGCCCGGTGGCCGACGTCATGGAGATTCCGCCGCGCCCGAAAACCGAACGGCTGTTGAATCTCCCGCTCCTCTTGCGCGCCTATCTTTTTCTCGGGGCGATCGAAGCGGTCGCGGCCATGAGCGGATTCTTCCTCTACCTCTACAGCCGGGGGTGGACCTGGGGCGCACACCTGGACTGGTCTTCGTCTCTCTATAAGGAGGCGACAACCGTGACGTTCGCCGCCATCGTCCTGGCTCAAATCGCGAATGTGTTCGCCTGCCGGTCTGACCGGCTTAGCATCGCCAGGAACGGCTGGTCGAGCAACCCGCTGATTCTCTGGGGGGTCGCGGTCGAACTGACACTGCTGGCCGCGATTATTTACACGCCGGCGGGCCACGAGATCTTTGGAACCAACCCGTTGCCTGCCTGGATTTTCGGCCCTCTGGCCCTGGGAGCCGTCATGCTGCTATTTGCGGAGGAAGCTCGTAAGATGATCGCGCATCGACTGCATCGCCATGCGCCCCCCGCCATGGCTCAGAAAGCGAGTGCCTCATGACCGACGACCCGAAGGAACCAGCCCGGCAGGTTCCTGTCCGAGAAATCCTTCCAAGCCCGATGGGCTCCTCCCCTTCGGATCCATCTCGGGAACCGGCACAAGCCCGCCCCATTACCGTCATTCCCCTCCCGCAGCCCGGAAAGAAATCATACCGGTCCTGGGTGATCGGCGGGATCGCGGCCCTCGCGCTGATCGGCGCCGGCATCTGGTACTGGTTCATCGGCGGTCCCCCTCCGGTCCGGTATAAAACCGCCCTCGTCGACCGGGGCCCCATCACCTCTATCGTCACCGCCACCGGCACCGTCAATCCGGTCGTCTCCGTCCTGGTCGGAAGCCAGGTGTCCGGCAAGATCGCCAAGCTCTTCGCGGATTTCAACGCCGTAGTCACACAAGGCCAGCCGCTGGCCCAGATCGATCAGCTTCCGTTTCAATCGCGCGTCAACCAGGCCCGCGCCGCCGTCAAAAGCGCCTCCGGGAATCTGGCCAAAGCCGCCAACATGGCGGCCCAGCGCAAGCGGGAACGCGACCGGATGGCCGCGCTCCGGAAGCAGGCCTTTGTCTCGCAGGCGGACCTCGATCTGGCCGACACCAACTATCGCGACGCCGACGCCAATGTCCAGGTGATGCAATCCCAGCTGGACCAGGCGCAGGCCACGCTCGCCTCCGCCGAACTGGATCTCGGCTATACGACGATCTACTCGCCGGTCAACGGCATCGTGGTCTCCCGCAATGTGGACGTCGGCCAGACCGTCGCGGCGACCTTTCAAACTCCGACCCTGTTCGTGATCGCGCAGGACCTGACCCGGATGCAGGTCGACGCCAACGTCAGCGAGGCCGATATCGGAGGCGTCGCAGAAGGAAAGACCGCCAGCTTTCGCGTGGATGCCTACCCGAAACACTTCTTCGACGGCACCGTCACGCAAGTGCGCAACGCCCCGATCAGCGTCCAGAACGTCGTGACCTACGACGTCGTGATCACGGTCGACAACAAAGAGATGAAGCTCAAACCGGGCATGACGGCCAACGTGACCATCGTCACCGCGAAGAAGGAATCCCCGCTCCGCGTGCCGAACGGAGCGCTGCGGTTCCGGATGCCGAACGTCCCCGTCGACCGGAAATCAACCCAGCTCTGGGTGCTGGACAACGCCGCACAACCGAGACAGGCGCCGGTCACGACCGGCATTGCCGACTCGCTGTTCACCGAAATCGACGGGGGATCCGTGCGGGAAGGCGACCGGGTGATCCTCGGCATTGAAACGCCCGAGGAGCAGGCGCAAAAGAAACTGCCGCCGGGCTTCGAGCCGGGCCGCGGCATGCGCTGAGGGGAATGCGCTCTCAGCTTCCGACTGGGAGTCGCATCCCGAAGCTGTCGGCTGATCGCTGACAACTGAAGGCTATCAACCATGTCTTTTCTCTGGCTCACGATCATCTCCGCACTCCGCACCCTGCGCCGGAATCCGTTGCGGGCCGGGCTGACCATGCTCGGGATTATTATCGGCATCGGCGCGGTCGTCGCGATGGTCAGCCTAGGACAAGGCGCCACGGCCTCGGTTCAGGCGGAGATTTCGAGTCTGGGAACCAATGTCCTCATCATCATCCCCGGCGCGACGACCGTCGGCGGCGTGCGCGGAGGCCTGGGGTCCATTTCCACGCTGACGGTCGACGATGCCCAGAACATCGAGAAAAAAGTGTCGAACGTCTCGATGGTGATGTATGCCACGCGCTCGGTGCTGCAAGTCATCCGGGAAAACAAGAACTGGAGCACGATCGTGCTGGGCACCACGCCGGAGTTTACGGACATCCGCAGCTGGCCGGTTGCACAAGGAAACTTTTTCACCCAGTCGGACATGGATGCGGCGGCGAAAGTCGTCATCCTTGGCAAAACAACGGCACAGAATCTCTTCGAAGCAGGCGAGGAAATTGTCGGCAGCGAAGTCCGCATCCGGAACGTCCCCCTCCGGGTCATCGGAATCCTCGCGCCCAAGGGCCAGTCGATTACAGGCCAGGATCAGGACGACCTGGTCATTCTCCCCTTTTCGACCGCGGAGCGGAAAGTACTGGGCACGCGGTTTCTCGGCACCGTCGGCATCATCCTGGTGGCCACGCACACCCGCCACGATATTCCGGCCGTCGTCGACGACGTGAAAGAGCTGCTGAGAGCGCAGCATCACCTGCAATCATCGGACGAGGACGACTTCACGATCCGTACGATGGAAGACATCGCCAACACCATGGCCGGCACGAGCCGCACCATGATGCTCATGCTGATGGGGATCGCGTCGATCTCGCTGATGGTGGGCGGCATCGGCATCATGAATATTCTGCTCGTCTCCGTCACGGAGCGGACGAAGGAAATCGGGCTGCGCATGGCGGTCGGCGCGAAACGGATTCATATCCTGCTGCAATTTCTCGTCGAGGCTATCATCATGACGATCATCGGAGGCGTGCTCGGCGTCGGGGCCGGCATCGGCATCTCGCTGCTCCTGACGAAGATGATCGGCTGGCCCACGATCATCTCCATGCCGGCCGTCGCCGCCGCCTTCTTCTTTTCCCTGATCGTCGGCATCTTCTTCGGCCTCTATCCCGCCAATAAAGCCTCACGGCTGAACCCCATCGAGGCGCTGCACTATGAATAACGCCGGGATGTCCGCATGAACGACGCCCCCCCGGCATTCTGGAGCGTTCCGGCGGACGAACTGCTCAACCGCCTCCACACCGGCGTACAGGGACTCAGCACGGACGAAGCGCGGCATCGGCAAGCCCGCTGCGCCGACGCACGGCTCAAACCGCGCCGGGATATTCAACCGTTCCTGGTTCTCCTCGCCCAATTCCGCAGCCCCATCATTCTCATCCTCCTGTTTGCCGCGGCGATGTCGCTGTTTCTTGCCGATCGCACCGACGCGCTCATCATTCTCACGATCATCCTGGTCAGCGCGTTTCTGGGATTCTGGCAGGAGCACGGCGCCGCCAAAGCCGTGACGGCTCTGCTCGCCCTCGTTCGGGTGAAAACCGAGGTCTGGAGAGACGGGCAGTTGGTCGAAGTGCCGCGCGAAGACATCGTCCCCGGCGACGTGATCAATCTGTCGGCCGGTTCGAGCATTCCCGGCGACGGACTCGTCCTGGAATCCAAAGACCTCTTCGTCGACGAGGCCGCGCTGACCGGGGAAACCTATCCCGCTGAAAAATCGGCCTCGGTCGTTTCCGCCGCGGCTGCGCTGAACCGGCGCAGCAACAGCCTGTTCATGGGCACGCATGTGGTCAGCGGCCATGCAACAGTTGTCATGGTCCGGATCGGCAAGGAGACCGAGTTCGGCCGCATCGCCGGGCACATCATGCAACGCCAGCCGGAAACGGAGTTTGAACGGGGCGTCCGGCGCTTCGGTTATCTGCTGCTTGAGGTCACGCTGCTGCTCGTCTTCGCCATTTTCGCCATCAACGTCTATCTCCGCCGCCCGGTGCTCGACTCGTTCCTTTTTTCCATGGCGCTGGCAGTGGGGCTCACGCCGCAGCTGCTCCCGGCGATCATCAGCGTGAACCTCTCGCACGGAGCGAAGCGCATGGCCCGGCAGAAAGTGATCGTGAAGCGGCTCCACTCGATCGAGAACTTCGGCAGCATGAATGTGCTCTGTTCCGACAAAACCGGCACGCTCACCGAAGGCACGATGCGCTTTCAGGCGGCCTTGAATCTGGAGGGCGCCGCCAGCGAGCGAGTCCTCTTCCATGCGGCCCTCAACGCCACGTATGAAACCGGCTTTATCAACCCGCTCGATGAAGCGATCCGGACACAGTGTGTCCGTGATCTGTCGGCGTACCGGAAACTGGACGAAGTCCCCTACGACTTCCTTCGCAAGCGCCTGTCGATTCTGGTGGCCTCCCCCGCCACCCACCTCCTGATTACCAAGGGGGCCGTGGAGCCGATGCTGGCCGTCTGCACCGGCGCGGAATTGCCGGATGGATCGACAGTCGCCATGGAGACCCGCATCGAACACATTCGACAACAATTTCAGGATATGAATAGGCAGGGCCTCCGAACGCTGGGCCTGGCAATTCGCGATATGGGCAAGACCGCCCACATCGGCAAGGAACAGGAAGCAGAGATGACGTTTCTCGGGCTATTGGTCTTCGCCGATCCGGTGAAGCCCGGCATGGCTCAGACCGTCGCGTCGCTGCGGCGACTGGGCGTGTCGCTCAAAATCATCACGGGCGATCACCATCTCGTGGCCGCGCACGTCAGCAGCCAGGTCGGCATGGACCACCAGCGGCTCTTGACCGGACCGGATCTTCGCCTCATGACCGATGAAGCGCTGAGCCAGCGGGTGAACGACATCGATGTGTTTGCGGAAGTGGAACCGAATCAGAAAGACCGCATCATTCTGGCCTTGAAACGATCCGGCAATGTGGTGGGCTATATCGGCGACGGCATCAATGACGCCCCCGCGCTCCATTCGGCGGACGTCGGCATCTCCGTGGACAGCGCCGTGGACGTCGCGAAGGACGCGGCGGACATTGTGCTGCTCGAAAAGAACTTATCCGTGCTCATCCAGGGCGTGCGCGAAGGACGCACCACTTTTGCGAACACCCTGAAATACGTCTTCATGGCCACGAGCGCGAATTTCGGCAATATGTTCAGCATGGCCGGAGCCTCGCTGTTTCTCCCGTTTCTCCCGCTGCTGCCGAAACAAATTCTCCTCACCAATCTGCTCACGGATATTCCTGAAATGACGATCGCCACCGACCGCGTCGACCCGGAACTGATCGACCGGCCGCGGCGCTGGGACATCGCCTTTATCCGCAAGTTCATGCTGACGTTCGGACTCGTCAGCTCGGTGTTCGACTACCTGACGTTCGGCGCCCTGCTCTGGATTCTCGACGCCTCCCCGGAACAGTTCCGGACCGGCTGGTTCATCGAATCCGTCATTTCCGCTTCGGCGATTGTACTCGTGATTCGAACCAGGCGGCCGTTTTTCTCCAGCACGCCGGGGCACGCCCTCGCGCTCGCCACGCTGGCAGTTGCCGCCGTGACGCTGCTGCTGCCCGTCCTCCCCGTCGCAGCCCCGCTTGGATTGACGCCGATGCCGCGTTCATTCCTCGTTCTTCTCGCCGCCATCCTCGCCGG
>CAZEHM010000059.1:0-14994 GCA_964512025.1 uncultured Nitrospira sp.
GTCCCAATGTTCACGTGCGGCTTCTTCCGCTCAAATTTCGCCTTCGCCATAACCTACTCCCTCCCTCTACACCAACTAAACTCTATGATTATTCGCCCCGATATTTCGCAATGATCCCATCCGCAATCTGCCGAGGAACCTGATCATAGCGATCAAACTCCATGCTGTAGGTCGCACGACCCTGCGTACGAGAACGAAGGTCCGTGGCATACCCGAACATCTCACTGAGCGGAACGGTTGCCTCAATGGCCTGAGCACCAGCCCGCACCTTCATGCCCTGAACTTTTCCGCGGCGACCGTTGAGATTACCGATTACATCACCCATAAAGTCCTGCGGAACCAGCACTTCAACTTTCATGATCGGCTCAAGTAACACCGGATCGGCACGCTTACAGGCGTCTGCAAAGGCCATAGACCCGGCAATCTTGAAGGCCATTTCGTTGGAGTCGACATCATGATAAGAACCGTAGGTGAGCGTAACTTTAATATCGCGTAAGGGATATCCAGCGATCACACCAGCGTCCAAACGCTCCTTAACGCCCTTCTCAACAGCCGGGATAAACTCCCTCGGGATCACACCACCGACGATTTTATTGACAAACTCAAAACCCTTATTCGGCTCAGACGGCTCAACCGTGAGCACCACGTGTCCATACTGACCGCGGCCACCGGTCTGCTTGACATACTTCGACTCAGCCTCGGCCGACCGGCGAATCGTTTCACGGAAAGCCACCTCAGGCTTACCGACGTTTGCCTCAACCTTGAACTCGCGGAGCATACGGTCGACAATGATCTCAAGGTGCAACTCACCCATTCCGGCAATGATCGTTTGAGCCGTCTCTTCATCAGTGCGAACCCGGAACGACGGATCCTCTTGCGCCAGCTTCTGAAGCGCGAACCCCATCTTCTCCTGATCGGCCTTCGTCTTCGGCTCAATAGCCATCGCGATAACCGGCTCAGGAAACTTCATCACCTCCAACAGGACCGGCTGCTTTTCCTCAGACAGGGTATCTCCGGTTGTCGCCCCCTTGAGACCGACAGCTGCGCAAATATCTCCAGCATACGCCACATCAATTTCTTCACGCTTATTCGCATGCATCTTCAGCAAGCGACCGATACGATCCTTCGTCCCCTTCGTGACATTCAACACAGGGGAACCCGTCTTCAACGTCCCTGAATACACGCGAAAAAACACCACCTGCCCCGCGAACGGATCCGTCATCATCTTGAAAGCAAGCGCAGAGAAAGGATCGTTGTCGTCCGGCTTCCGCTCAACCTCTTTTCCCGTATTAGGATCAACACCCTTGACTGGAGGGATATCCAGCGGAGACGGCAGATAATCAACCACAGCATCCAACAACTGCTGGACCCCCTTATTCTTAAAGGCCGAGCCGCAAAGAACCGGAGTCACCTTCATCGCAATTGTCGCAGCGCGAATCGCCCGCTTAATCTCTTCTTCGGTCAGCGAGTGACCATTGAGATACTTCTCCATGACCTGCTCATCGAACTCGGCGACCGCATCGATCATCTTCTCACGATACTCTTTCGCCTGCTCAAGAAGATTATCAGGAATCTCTCCGACAACATACTTTGCACCCAACGTCTCATCGTCGTAAAAGAAACCCTTCATCTTCACCAAGTCTACGGTGCCGCGATACTCGCCTTCCCGCCCAATTGGAATCTGAATGGGAACAGGATTGGCACCAAGCCGGTCAATGATAGACTGAACACTGGCGAAGAATTCGGCGCCGATTCGATCCATCTTGTTCATGAACGCAATGCGCGGCACATGATACTTATCAGCCTGCCGCCACACCGTCTCAGACTGCGGCTCCACCCCCTGAACAGAATCGAATGCCGCCACCGCTCCATCGAGCACACGGAGAGACCGCTCTACCTCGATCGTAAAGTCGACGTGGCCTGGCGTATCAATGATATTAATGCGGTGCTCGCGCCAGAAACAGGTCGTTGCAGCAGCCGTGATCGTAATCCCGCGCTCACGCTCCTGCTCCATCCAGTCCATGGTGGCAGCACCCTCATGAACCTCACCGATCTTATGCGTCATTCCCGTGTAATACAGGATGCGCTCGGTCGTTGTCGTCTTTCCGGCATCAATGTGAGCCATGATGCCGATGTTTCTCGTATGTTCTAATGATGTTTGACGAGCCACTTCAATCCCCTAAAAAAACACGCGCCACAGAATAAGCCGACCCTCACTACTGCGATCCACCAACAACCCGAAACTGCGAATCGCAGCACGGCTCATCTGCGGCACAGCAAGACACTACCAGCGATAATGGGCGAACGCTTTATTGGCCTCCGCCATCCGATGCACATCTTCACGCTTCTTCACTGAAGCGCCAGTATTATTCGACGCATCCATCAACTCGGCAGCCAAGCGCTCCCGCATGCTCTTTCCACCGCGAGTCCGCGAATACTCCGCCAACCAACGCAACGCCAAAGAAACCCTGCGCGCCGGCCTGATCTCAACCGGAACCTGATACGACGCCCCACCAACACGCCGCGATTTCACCTCGACGATCGGCTTCACGTTATCAATAGCCGCCTTAAAAACCTTCAGCGGATCATTTCCCGTCTTCTCCTGGATCGCATCGAAGGCCCCGTAGCAGATCCGCTCAGCCGTACTCTTCTTTCCGCCGCTCATCAGCGTATTCACAAACTTCCCGACAAGCTTGTCGCGGTACCGCACATCAGGGAGGACTTCGCGCTGATCCAGAAATTTACTTCTTGGCATGTCAGATACTCTTTCTCGTTATTCCAGAATTTACTTCGGCCGCTTTGCGCCATACTTGGATCGACTCTGCTTTCGATCAGCCACACCGACGGCATCGAGAGCACCACGCACCAAGTGGTACCGCACACCGGGAAGGTCCTTTACGCGGCCGCCGCGCACGAGCACGATCGAGTGCTCCTGCAAATTGTGGCCGACACCAGGAATGTACGTCGTCACTTCCATTCCGTTCGTCAATCGCACGCGAGCGACTTTTCGCAACGCCGAGTTCGGCTTCTTCGGAGTGGTCGTATACACACGGAGACAAACTCCGCGCTTCTGAGGACACCCCTTGAGCGCCGGACTTTTCGTCTTTGCCTTGACGAGGTTTCGCCCTTTTCTCACTAACTGATTGATTGTCGGCATCGTGTTCTAACCCTTATCGCTTTCAAAAATCCAACCGGCTTCTTCCGCAAAGCCGTCGGATTATAGTGATGCAATTACCGCCTGTCAAGTCGCCCCAAGAACAATCGGATTTTCCGCAAAATCATGAACGAGCCGCACCATCGCCTGCAGTTGATGCAGCACGATCTTGCCCGATTTCACCGCCACCCACAGCAGCCGCCACGGCGGCCGGAGCGGCTTTTTCACTGATCACGAACGTATCGCGATACTCTTCGAATCCGGCCCCGGCCGGAATCAATCGACCGACGATAACATTCTCCTTCAGGCCGAGAAGATTATCTTCACGTCCGTTGATAGCCGCCTCCGTCAGAACACGCGTCGTTTCCTGGAACGATGCGGCGGAAATAAAGCTATCAGTGGTTAACGCTGCCTTAGTAATACCTAGGAGAACTGGCTTACCGAGCGCGGGCGTTCCGCCCTTCTCCAGCACACGCTCGTTCGCCTTCTCGAACAAGGCTTTGCTCACCTGGCTGCCCGGCAGGAATTCCGTATCGCCCGGATCCTCAATGCGCACCTTGCGCAACATCTGGCGCACAATGATTTCGATATGCTTGTCGTTGATCGTGACACCCTGCAACCGATAGACGTCCTGCACTTCATCGACAAGATATTTCTGGAGCTCATTCGGCCCCAGCACGTCGAGAATATCGTGCGGATTGGCAGATCCGTCCATCAACGGCTCACCGGCACGCACCCAATCTCCTTCGTGCACATTGACGTGCTTACCCTTAGGAATCAGATACTCCTTCACGTCGCCCATCTTATTGTCGACAAGCACTTTCCGCTGTCCCTTCACAAATCCACCGTAGGATACCTCACCGTCGATTTCACTGATGACGGCCTGCTCCTTCGGCTTGCGCGCCTCGAACAGCTCCGCCACACGCGGCAGACCGCCGGTGATGTCCTTAGTCTTCGTGGTTTCGCGCGGGATCTTTGCGAGCACGTCTCCAGGATGCACCGCCGCACCTTTTTCGACAAAGATATGGGCGCCGACCGGCAAGAGATAGCGGGCCACATTTGCGCCCGCCGCAACCTTGGCCGTCTTCCCGCCGTCGTCCTTAATCGAAATGCGCGGACGAAGCGTCGCCCCGGAATGTTCGATGATCACTTTACGCGAGAGACCGGTGACCTCATCGAATTCATCCTTCATGGTCACGCCTTCGATAATATCTCCATAGGCAATCCGCCCTCCGACTTCCGTCAGGATCGTCAGCGAGTACGGATCCCACTCCACCAGCTTCTGACCAACGGCAATCTTATCGCCGTCTCCAATCTTGATCTTGGCGCCATAGACCACGGGATACTTTTCCCGCTCACGACCGTTTTCATCGACGATCGCGATCTTGGCATTACGACTCATCACAACCCATTCGCCTTCTTTATTCCGCACCGCGATACTTGGAGTTGGGACATCGGCATTTTTCTTGGCATCAAAGCTCAGGAACTTAATGCGGCCCGCGTGCTTCGCCTCGACGATCGTCTGCTCCACGACTTTGCTGGCCGTACCTCCGATATGGAACGTACGCATGGTCAACTGCGTTCCCGGTTCGCCGATGGACTGCGCCGCGATGACACCGACCGGCTCGCCCTTCTCGACAAGCCGTCCACGAGCGAGGTCACGGCCATAACAGGCCTGACAGACGCCACGCGGAGCCTGGCACGTGAGCACGGAGCGAATCTTGACGCGCTCGACACCGGCCTCGACAACGGCCTTGGTACGATCTTCGTTGATCTCTTCGTTGCGCGAGACGATGATTTCACCGGTCACAGGATCCCGGATGTCTTCGGCCGCCAAACGACCGAGCACGCGTTCCTCCAGCGGCTGGATGATTTCGCCGCCCTCAATGAGCGGGCTCACCATAATGCCGTCATGCGTACCACAGTCGATCTCATAAATGATCACGTCCTGGGCGATGTCGACCAGGCGACGCGTCAGATACCCGGAGTTCGCCGTTTTCAACGCCGTATCCGCGAGACCTTTGCGCGCACCGTGCGTTGAGATGAAATACTGCAACACCGTCAACCCTTCGCGGAAATTCGCCGTGATCGGCGTTTCGATGATTTCGCCTGACGGCTTGGCCATCAATCCGCGCATACCGCCGAGCTGACGAATCTGCTGCGAACTGCCGCGCGCTCCAGAATCGGCCATCATGAAGATAGGATTGAAAGATTCGGCCTTGGCAGGATCGCCGCCGGCGCCGAGCTCCTTCATCATTTCATTTGCGACCTGCTCCGATACATGCGCCCAAATATCGATGACTTTGTTGTACCGTTCGCCGTTGGTGATCAACCCCTCGGCATACTGCTTTTCAATTTCCCCGACTTCCGATTGCGCCTTCCCAATGAATACTTCCTTCTTGGTCGGAATGTGCATGTTGTCGACGCAAATGGACACACCGGCTCTGGTTGCATAGAAGAATCCGAGATCCTTGATCTTATCGAGGAACACGACCGTATCCCGATGCCCGGTCTGTCGATAGACCGTATCGATGAGCTTGGTCATTTCCTTTTTCGTCATCAATTTATTGGCGCTGGCAAACGGCATGCTCGGGGGAAGAATTTCCGAAAGGAGCACACGCCCGACCGTACTTTGCACCAGCGCGCCACCCAGACGCACCTTGATGCGGGCATGTTCTTCCACTTCACGCGCATCGTAGGCGATCCGCACTTCCTCGGGTGACCCGAAGATCTTATTCTCACCCTTGACGCCCACACGCTCTTTTGTCAGCCAGTAGACGCCCAACACCATATCCTGCGACGGCACCGCAATCGGCTTTCCGTTCGCCGGAGACAAAATGTTGTTGATCGACATCATCAGGACGCGCGCCTCAACCTGCGCTTCGACGGACAAAGGCACGTGAACGGCCATCTGGTCGCCGTCGAAGTCGGCGTTGAACGCTGCGCAGACGAGCGGATGCAACTTAATGGCTTTGCCTTCGACCAAGACCGGATCGAACGCTTGAATACCGAGTCTATGCAGGGTCGGTGCACGGTTCAACAACACCGGGTGCTCGCGAATCACTTCATCGAGCACATCCCACACTTCGGGACGCTCTTTTTCAACCAGGCGCTTGGCGCTCTTAATCGTCGTCGCGGCACCGCGTTCTTCCAATTTGTGGAAGATGAACGGCTTGAACAACTCCAACGCCATTTTCTTCGGCAGACCGCACTGATTCAGCCGAAGATCCGGCCCGACCACGATGACCGTACGGCCTGAGTAATCGACGCGCTTTCCGAGCAAGTTCTGCCGGAAACGGCCCTGCTTACCCTTGAGCATGTCGCTCAATGACTTGAGCGGACGCTTGTTGGGCCCACGAATCGCACGGCCTCGACGGCCGTTATCGAACAACGCATCGACGGCTTCCTGCAGCATGCGCATTTCATTGCGAATGATGACTCCAGGTGCCTTCAACTCCATCAAACGCTTCAACCGGTTATTCCGGTTGATGACCCGGCGATACAAGTCGTTCAGATCGGACGTCGCAAACCGGCCGCCGTCGAGAGGAACCAGCGGACGCAATTCCGGCGGCAAGACCGGGATGACGTCCATGATCATCCACTCCGGCTTGTTGCCGGACTTGCGGAATGCCTCAAGCACTTTCAACCGCTTCGCATACTTCTTCTTCAAGGCTGCCGACGCCGACGTCTTCGCCTTGATCTGAATCTCATCCCACAAACTATTGATGTCGATCTTGCGCAGCAGGTCGCGAATAGCTTCAGCCCCGATACCGACCTTAAAGCCGCTGGAGCCGAATTCAGACTGCAAGGTGCGCAGCTTGTCTTCAGGCACCAATTCCTTTTCAGAGAGATCCGTCGATCCCGGATCGACGCAGACATAGCTCTCGAAATAGAGAATCTTCTCCAGTTGCTTCAAGCTCATATCGAGCAACGTTCCGATACGGCTCGGCACACCCTTGAGGAACCAGATATGCGCGACCGGCGCGGCCAGCTCGATATGCCCCATGCGCTCGCGGCGCACTTTGGACTGAATAACTTCGACGCCGCACTTGTCGCAGACGATCCCGCGATGCTTCATGCGCTTGTACTTGCCGCAATTGCACTCCCAGTCCTTGATCGGACCGAAAATTTTCGCGCAGAAGAGGCCGTCCTTTTCCGGCTTGAACGACCGGTAATTGATCGTCTCCGGCTTCTTCACTTCGCCGTAGGACCAGGACCGGATTTTCTCGGGCGATGCAATGCGAATCCGCATCGAATCGAACGACACCGCATCACGCGGCTTCTCAAACAATGTATATACGCCTTCCAATGTAGGACCTCCTCTGATACCGGCTTTCAACCGGCACACAAGTGGTTAGTCTTGCGACTTCAGCAACTCGACGTCGAGCCCCAAACTCTGCAACTCTTTGACCAAGACATTAAATGATTCGGGCAACCCTGGTTCGAGGAAGGGTTCGCCTTTCACAATTGCTTCGTACATGCGCGACCGACCCGGCACATCATCGGACTTGACTGTCAGGAACTCCTGCAGCGTCGATGCAGCGCCGTAGGCCTGCAATGCCCAGACTTCCATTTCTCCCAGTCGCTGACCGCCGAACTGAGCTTTACCGCCCAAGGGCTGTTGCGTCACGAGAGAATAGGGTCCGATGGACCGTGCGTGAATCTTGTCGTCCACCAAGTGGTGGAGTTTCAGTACATACATGTAGCCGACGGTAACCGGACTGGCAAAGGTCTCTCCGGTTCGCCCGTCAACCAACGTACTTTGGCCGCTCGGTGGCAATTTCGCCTTCGTGAGCAGATCCTTGATTTCTTTTTCCGATGCCCCATCGAACACGGGACTGGCCACCTTGATCCCCAGCGCCTTGGCCGCCCACCCGAGGTGAGTTTCCAAGATTTGCCCGACGTTCATACGTGAGGGCACGCCGAGAGGATTCAGCACGATTTCGACCGGTGTACCGTCCGGCAAATACGGCATATCTTCTTCAGGCAACACGCGCGACACGACACCCTTGTTCCCATGTCGTCCCGCCATCTTGTCGCCGACCTGAATCTTGCGCTTCATCGCGACATACACCTTTACCAGCTTGATCACGCCGGGAGGCAATTCATCGCCGCGCTTCAGACGGCCGACTTTTTCGTCGTACAACGTCTGGAGAATCTCGATCTGCTCCTTCGCCCGGCGCTCCACATCTTCGAGCTCCTTCTGCTCATCCGGATCGCTCAAGATGATGTGGCGCACTGTGTCATCGGGCAACCGTTTGAGAATCTCGGCCGTCAGCTTGCCCTTCTTCTTCAGAATGACATCGCCGGTGTCCGGATCCATCAAGTCACGGCCGACCACTTTGCCGAGCAAGAGCTTACGAATCTTCTTCGTCTTCTCTTCATCGATGATGCGCAGCTCCTCGTGATGATCGCGCTGCAACTTCATCTGATCGTCGCTCTCGATACTCTTGGAGCGCTCGTCTTTATCCAACCCCTTACGGGAGAAAATCTTGACGTCAACCACAATCCCTTCGACACCCGGAGGAACGGTCAACGACGTATCTTTCACATCGCCGGCCTTTTCACCGAAGATTGCCCGGAGCAACTTCTCTTCCGGCGTCAACTGGGTCTCGCCCTTCGGCGTGACCTTGCCGACCAGAATATCGCCCGGCTTCACTTCCGCGCCGATGCGAATGATGCCGCTCTCATCGAGATTGCGGAGGGCTTCTTCACCGATATTGGGAATATCGCGGGTCACTTCTTCCTTACCCAGCTTCGTATCCCGCGCCTCTAACTCAAACTCTTCGATGTGAATGGATGTAAAGGCGTCTTCACGAACCAGCTTCTCGCTCAAGAGAATCGCGTCTTCGAAGTTGTATCCACCCCAGGGCATAAAGGCCACCAGGATGTTCTTCCCCAATGCCAATTCTCCATGATCGATGGCCGGCCCATCGGCCAACACCTGCCCAACCTTTACGGGCTGCCCCAACCGCACCACAGGCGTCTGAGTAATACAGGTGTTCTGGTTCGAGCGCTGGAACTTGATCAGGTCATACACGTCCAGACCTGAATCTTTCCCCTTGCGCCCTTCCTTGCCCTCAGCGCGGACCACGATACGGGTCGCATCCACACTCTCCACGACACCGGGCCGGCGTGCCTGCACCACGTAGCCGGAGTCGCGGGCGACAACGGCTTCCATGCCCGTTCCAACGAGTGGTGAGTCTGATGTGACCAATGGCACCGCCTGGCGTTGCATGTTGGATCCCATCAAAGCACGGTTCGCGTCGTCGTGTTCGAGAAACGGAACCAACGCGGTCGCGACGCTGACCACCTGTTTCGGCGACACGTCCATATAATCGATCTTGTCCGGTGTCGCCGAGACGAAGTCTCCGCCATGGCGGGCCGTAATCATCTCCGAGGTCAAACGACCGCCATTGTCGACCGTCGAATTGGCCTGCGCGATGAGATACTTGTCCCCTTCGATGGCCGAGAGGAACTCGATCTCATCGGACACGCGTCCCTTCACCACTTTCCGGTACGGCGCTTCGATAAAGCCGAACTGATTGATCCGGGCATAGGTCGCCAGGGACGTGATCAGACCAATGTTCGGACCTTCCGGCGTTTCGATCGGACAAATGCGACTATAGTGAGACGGGTGCACGTCGCGCACTTCGAAACCCGCGCGCTCCCGAGTCAAACCGCCCGGACCGAGCGCCGACAAGCGGCGCTTGTGGGTGATTTCGGCCAAGGGATTCGTCTGGTCCATGAACTGCGAGAGCTGACTGCTGCTGAAAAACTCTTTCACAGCTGCGACGACCGGCTTCGCATTGATGAGATCGTGAGGGAGCACGGTTTCCATATCCAGGAGATTCATGCGCTCCTTGATACTCCGCTCCATCCGTACGAGCCCGAGCCGGAATTGATTCTCCAACAGTTCGCCGACCGAGCGGACGCGACGATTTCCCAAATGGTCGATATCGTCGATATCGCCCTTGCCCATCTTCAGATTCACGAGATAGCGGATGACCTCGACGATATCCTGCGCCGTCAGCGTCCGCTGCTCCAGCGGCAGATCCAGCGCCAGCTTGCTATTCAGCTTGAGCCGACCGACCGGAGACAGGTCATACCGTTTGGAATTCAAGAACAGGTTGTCGAATAGCGCGCGGGCCGTATCCACAGACGGCGTTTCACCGGGGCGCAAGCGGCGATAGATCTCGACCATCGCTTCTTCTTTGGTCTCAATCTTTTCCATCTCGAGAGTATCGAGAATAACCGGCGTCGCAGTTGCCGTATCGAAATAGATGACCTTGAATTCTTCGACGTCGCTCTCGAGGATTCTCTCGACGATCTCCGCCGTCAGCCGCTGATTTTTCTCGGCAATCTTGTTCTTCTTGGCATCCACGACCTCGGTCAGGATCGCACGTCCAACCAATTCTTCCGGAGTCAGCGGAATCTCTTTCACGCCGGCAGCCTTAAGCTTGGCGATCAAGCCCTTGGTCAGCTTGGCCCCCTCCCGCACGAGCGGCTCCTTGCTCCCCTTTTCCGTGACCTCGGCTGAGCAACGGAGGCCTTGATGGATTTCCGCATCCAGCTTCCGGAACAACTTGCCCTTGACCAGCCGAATCTCTTCGACCGGGTAGTACATCTTGAGGAGATCGTCGCTGGTGTAATTGAACGCCTTGAGCAAGATCGTCGTCGGCATTTTCCGGCGGCGGTCGATCCGCACATACAAAATGTCTTTCGCGTCGAACTCAAAATCCAACCAGGATCCGCGATAGGGAATGATACGCGCCGAATACAACACCTTGCCGCTCGCATGGGTCCGCCCCTTATCATGGGTGAACGATGCGCCGGGCGACCGGTGAAGCTGACTGACGACGACCCGCTCGGTTCCATTGATGATGAACGTGCCGCGCTCGGTCATCAGCGGCAATTCGCCGACATAAACCTCTTGTTCACGAACGTCCAGCACCTTCTTTCGCGGGCCCTTGTCTTCCTTATCGAACACGACCAGGCGCACGCGAAGCTTGAGCGGAACCGCAAAGGTCATCCCCTGCTCGATGCACTCCCGCTCGTCGTATTTCGGGGTTCCCAAGGTATAGCTGGAGAACTCCAGTACGGCAGTATTGTTGTAGTCAGGAATCGGGAAGACACTGGCCAGCGCGGCCTGCAAGCCCTGATCCTTACGGCGCTCGGGCTCGACTTCCATTTGCAGGAATTCTTCGTACGAGCGCTTTTGGATTTCAATCAGGTCAGGGATATCGATGCTGGCCCGGATGCGTGAGTAATCTTTCCGTTCGACGAACTCCTGAAGAGTCGTTTCGGGCATGCGCACTCCTCCACACACGATGGTTGGCTTGGGGTGCCGCCTGCAGGCACGGCACCCAAAGACGAACGAACAATGCTGCTTACTTAATCTCGATCTTGGCCCCGCTCTCTTCGAGCTTCTTCTTCATCGTGTCGGACTCTTCCTTGGTCGCGCCGGTCTTCACAGGCTTCGGCGCACCTTCCACGAGATCCTTCGCTTCCTTCAGCCCAAGGCTCGTCAATTCGCGAACCACCTTGATGATCTGAATCTTCTTATCGGCCGGAGCCGCGACGAGAATCACGTCGAAGGAGGTCTTCTCTTCGGCGGCGGCGGCAGCGCCACCGGCAGCCGGAGCCGCGGCCACGGCGACAGGCGCCGCAGCGGTGACACCAAAGCGAGTCTCCAGACCCTTCACCAACTCCGCCAAGTCGAGCACGCTCATGCCCTCGATGGCCTTGATCAATTCTTCCTGCGAAAATTTTGTAGTGGTAGCTGACATGTCTCCCTCCCCTTTCTTTTTGTCCTGAATGGCTGCAACAACTCGCACAAATTTTGACAACACCGCGCTCAATGTATAGACCACGCCGCGTATCGGCCCTTGCATGGCCGACAACAACATAGCAATGAGCACTTCCTTCTTGGGAAGCTTGGCAATGGCCGCGAGATCCGCCGCCTGCACGAGCTTTCCCTCCAACACTCCGACGGTAACCTTGATTTTCTCTTCCCGCTTCTCCGCCCCGATCCAATCGCGCAGGATCTTGGCAGGCAGGACGGGATCGTCATATCCGATCACCATTCCCGTCGGACCCTTGAGATGCGCCTTGAGACCGGCCAATCCGGTTCCCTCGGAAGCCCGGATCGCAAGGGTATTCTTCATGATCCGGTATTCGGCCTTTACCCCGCGCAATTGCTTGCGCAGCTCGGTGACTTGGTTCACCGGAAGACCGACCGATTCGGTCAAGATCGCGATTCTTGCACGGCCGAAAATTTCGGCAAGTTCCGCAACCGCTGGTGCTTTAAGATCCTTCTTCATACCTGACCCTTTCTCTGCAGACGCCGGATACGCCGGCGCTCGCTTAACTCCACTGCTTGGTCAACGCCATCGCATCCAGCTGCACGCCAGGCCCCATCGTGCTGGAAATCGTTGCGCTTTTCAGATACCGGCCCTTGCAGGATGCCGGCTTCGCCTTGATGACGGATTCAAGAATGGCAGAGGCATTGTCGTACAGCTTATCGATGTCGAATGACACCTTCCCGACCGCCACCTGCACGATGCCCGCCTTCTCAACCTTGAATTCGACCCGGCCCTTGCGAATTTCCGCCACGGCTTTCCCGACTTCAAAGGTCACGGTACCGGTCTTCGGATTCGGCATAAGCCCGCGCGGACCGAGCTGCTTTCCCAATTTTCCGACCGACGCCATCAGGTCCGGAGTAGAAATGGCATAGTCGAAATCCAACCATCCACCCTTGATCTTCTCCATGAGGTCGTCTGACCCCACGTAGTCGGCGCCGGCCTGACGGGCCTCCTGCTCCTTGTCGCCCTTGGCGAACACCAGCACACGGACCTTCTTGCCAGTCCCGTGCGGCAAGGCCGTCGTGCCGCGCACCATCTGGTCGGATCGCTTCGGATCAATACCCAGCCGCAAGGCAATATCGACCGACTCATCGAACTTCGCATAGGCCGACTGCTTGACGACGTCGACGGCTTCGCGCAAGCCGTACATGCGCGGTTCGACTTTCTCCAACGCGGCCTTCATCTTCTTTCCCATACCTCGTACTCCTTCTTCCCGAACGCTTTCCGCTAACCCTGTACTACGACACCCATGCTTCTGGCCGTCCCGGCAATGATCTTGATCGCCCCTTCCAGGTCCGCCGCATTCAAATCAGTCTGTTTCTTCTGAGCGATCTCGCGCAGCTGAGCCTGGGTGATCTTTCCGACTTTATCTTTTTGCGGCACACCGGACCCCTTGATGATGCCCGCCGCCTTCTTCAACAGATCGGACGCCGGAGGCGTCTTCATAATGAAGGTAAAGGTGCGATCCTTGTACACGGTGATGACCACCGGAATAATGCTATCGCCTTCCTTCTGCGTCTTCGCATTGAACTGTTTGCAGAATTCCATGATGTTGACGCCGTGCTGACCGAGCGACGGGCCGACGGGAGGAGCCGGATTGGCCTTCCCAGCAGGAATCTGCAACTTGATGAGAGCGGATACTTCCTTTGCCATGTGAATCTCCTCAGAACGTCAGCACTGCCACGTTCAACAGCAACAACGGCACACCTTAAATTCGCTCAACCTGCAGGAACCCCAGTTCCACCGGCGTCGAGCGCCCGAAAATACTGACCATCAACTTCAACCGACTGTGATCCTGATCCACCTCGTCCACCAGCCCGTTGAACCCCAGGAACGGACCGTCGACGATCCGAACATTGTCGCCCTTGATGAACTTCACCTGCTCGCGCGGTCCGGACTGCCCGGCATCCACCTGCTTGAGCAAGGACTCGACTTCCTCGGTCGTCAGCGGAAGCGGGAGCGCACCGCCCCCGACAAATCCGGTGACTTTCGGCGTCTCCTTGATCATCTGCATCGTCTCGTCCTGCAGCGGGGTCTCGAGTTCAACCAGCACATAGCCGGGGAAGAACTTCCGCCGCGACGTCCGCCGCTTCCCGTCCTTGATTTCAATCACATCTTCGGTCGGAACCAGGACCTGCCCCAGCTTCTCGACGAGCCCCATCTGACTGGCCCGCTCCAAGAGGCTGGTCTTCACGCGTCCCTCAAACCCCGCGTACGTATGAATGACGTACCAGTTTTTTGTCATGCCCCACCCTCAGGTCAAGAAATCAGGACGCGCCTCCGCGAGACGCACATCCGTCGAACGATCAAATAATCTTACTGACGAGCCACACGAGGAACGAGTCGATGACCGACAAATAGAGCGACATCAGAATACAAAACACAATGACTACAGTCGTCGAGCCGATGGTTTCAGCTCTCGTCGGAAACGACACCTTCTTCAGCTCCGCGCGCACTTCCGCGAAGAACAGCTTTACAGATTCGGTCATCCGCTTAAACATCGAGCCCTCCGCCTCCTGCCCCATCAACCCGCACATCCCCAAAGCGTCACCACGAGAGTTCCGAGCATACCCAGTGTGGCAGGGGCACTAGGATTTGAACCTAGACCATCGGTTTTGGAGACCGAGGTGCTGCCATTGACACCATGCCCCTACGGACTCTGTCCGGCGGAACCAGCCGGCCTTCGCCTACTTCACTTCTTTATGGGCAATATGCTTCCGACAGAATTTACAGAACTTATTCCGCTCCAACCGGTCCGGATCGTTCTTCTTATTCTTGTTGGTCGAATAGTTCCGCTGCTTGCAGACTGTGCACGCTAAATCGATAACCTCGCGCATCTCACTCTCCTCGTTAGGCGAACACGCTAATGGGCCAAGAGAACAGGGCCGGAATGATCACCCGCCCCGCCAACCCTTCGTTACGCCAGAATTTCGGTGACCACGCCGGAGCCGACCGTTTTGCCGCCCTCACGGACCG
>CAZEHM010000060.1:0-14925 GCA_964512025.1 uncultured Nitrospira sp.
GGTGGTCATCTTCGTAATCTGTTCTGCTGGTGTCATGCCGAATCTCCTAGGTTACTGTCAGCTACATGCCAATTCACTGCACTCGAAAATTACTGAACAGCCGATGAACGGGGGCCCGCCCAAATAAGATAGGGGGGCTTCTTCAGTGTCTCTGCGCGAGGGAAATGCCGGATGGCGTAGTCATATGCGTGCGCTTGTGCGCTTTGGCAGGTCGGTGCCGACAGATGGTTGGAGATGACTTGGAAATCCGCGTGATCATCTTCCCCGATCTTGGCGCTATAGAGTGCGCAGGAAAATTCTCCATCTCTTGAACATTGTGTGCTGATGACCAGATGTGATCCGTCGGGAAATGTCATAAGGAGATCAAGATTGGTTCTTCCCATGTGTCCCCCTGAAGCTGGTGGCGTCGTTCCTGATGTCTTGTGCGAAGCATACGGCGTGGCAGGGGACCGTATGCAGAGGCCGTCGAAGAGCGGCTATTCGAGATTCACGACGGCGTGCAAGGCTTGTCCGGCCGAAGCCGTTTCGGCGAATCCATAACCGGATTTCCGGTGCTCTTGTGTCGGCGACGATGCCCCGCATTGTTAGTATTGGTCGCGAGGCTCGAAATACGCATAGATGAGTACTCCTGCCACGCCGGTGATATAGAGCAGCGTCGCCGCGCCGAAGGGGTTCTGTGTCAGCCAGTGTAGGAACTGTTGAATGGGGATCATGGATCTGTACCTCCCGGTCCGCCGTCGAACCGGCTATTCGGTCGCGCCGCGACGCCTCGGCCGACTGTCTGTGGTCCGCGGGTTTCTTCCTTGTGACTTGCTTTCCTGCGCAGTGGTCCGTGAACGCGTGGCCGGTCCGAATCCAGAACTGGCCAGAGAGGACACTTCGCGACGTATGGTTTCGATGGAGGAGGATTGCTCGGTCAGCTTGGGGTCGGTGAGTCCCAGGAGCTGCCAGCGAATTTTCGGCTTCAACACGGCGCGGTTTTTCTTCTTGCCGGGCTTGCGACCTTTCCACACTGTCGAGATTTTCATGGCGTACTCCTTGTCGTCAGGCGATGAAACGGGTGTCAGGGTCAGACTGATCAAACATCGACGGTGCCGGTGATCCCTGATCGGGAGACAGCGGAGCTGTCCCCAAGAATAGGGGCGTAGAGCGGCTTAGGAGACAGGAACGATCGCGCAGGGACGGGAGTGAGGGGAGTGATCCGCGCAACTGAAAATGAAGCTCGTACGGATTGTCACCTTACCATGGGATCTGGGCCGAGTCAAACGGTGCGATGCGGAGGGCTGCAGAAACCGATTCTGCGGGGTGCCTTAGGACGGGCGTGACACGCCGGTTCCTGAATAGGAAGCTGTTCGTAGCCCGCTGGCGAGTCCAAGTAGGTAGAGTCCGTAGATGAGCCATTTTGAGGGGTCGAAGTCGTACCATCTCGGCCCGTTCCGGTAGTCGCTCGGGTACATGTGATGATAGTTGTGGTATCCCTCGCCGAATGTAATCAAGGAGACAAACCAGCTGTCGCGGCTGGAATCTTTCGTCCCGTGGGGTTGACGGCCCCAGATATGGCAGATGGAATTGATGCAAAACGTGGAGTTCAGAACCGCAAAGGTTCTTCCCACGCCGGCGAGCAGAAAGCAGCCGATGCCGCCGATCAGCCCGTTGGCGATGAATCCGATGAGAAACGTCAGTGCCAGGCCGCTCAGCACGATGAGCGCGTAATGCTTATGCTGCCAGATGGCTACGGGGTCCTGCGCGACACGGGAGGCGTATTGCACATCGTCATACTTCCGTTCGGCGAAGAGCCAGCCACAGTGACTGTGCCAGAACCCGAGCTTGGCGTTGTAGGGGTCGCCCTCCTGATCGCATTGCGCATGATGTCGGAGATGATCGGCCGTCCACTTGATGGCGCTGTTCTGCAAGGCCCAGGCGCCTGCGATGAGGAGCGCGCCTTTGACCCAGTTGGGGCAATCAAAGCTGCGGTGCGACATGAGGCGGTGATAGCCCACGGTGATCCCGAGGCCGCTGACGAGGTAGAGGACGGCAAACAACGTCCAATCCAGCCAGGAGTAATCGTAAAAATAAGCGTAGGCGGGGATGGCAAGGAGCGCTCCCACCACGATGGAAAGGAAGAGAACAACCGTCCACCCGACATGGTAGCGGCGAGCCAGGCGTATGGGGATCGTGTCCGTCGTCATCGGTTGGTTTCCGAGAGAATCACTACTATACAACTTACGATAGCATAGTTAGGCGACGATGGCGAACCGCAAGTGTTGCGCTGAGAGACGGGGGCGTCGCCGCCGGTCGGCTTCAAGATGTTGACGCCTGGCGAGGCATGCTGTATGGTGTGACTACATTGATCTCGCAGTAGTCCGGCGAATCACTGTTCAAACCATAACGGACTTCGCGATCGCATCGCGACCAGGTCCAGTTTGGAGCTGCATCGTTCAGGTGCTCTCTCCCCTCGGTTCTCTGATCCCGTCATAATGCGATCAAACTGAAAGGATAGTGTAGTGGATACGTCTGTTCACGAGAGTTTTCAAGGTCTCGGTTTGTCCGAGGCGATGTTACAGGATCTTATCAAGGCAGGGTTTACGGCCCCGACGCCGATTCAGGCTCAAGCGATTCCTCCTGCGCTCGCCGGACGGGATGTGATCGGCTGTGCGCAGACCGGTACGGGTAAAACCGCCGCGTTTGCCATTCCGATGATCGAGCGGCTGGCGGCGTTGCCCAAAGGACAGCCGCAAGCGTTGATTCTGGCGCCTACGAGAGAGTTGGCGTTGCAGATTCTTGCCACGATCGAAAAGCTCGGCCGCGGGCGTCGCATTTCCGCCACCGTCATTATGGGCGGCGCCGATATGCAGGCGCAGGTTCGCGGGCTCCGGCAACAGCCGGATATTTTAGTCGCGACTCCCGGTCGCTTGCTTGACCATATGTGGAACGGCACGATCAACCTGGCCACGATCAAGATTTTAGTCCTGGACGAGGCCGACCGTATGTTGGACATGGGGTTTGCTCCGCAAATCAACCAGATTCTTGATGCGTTGCCGGTTGAGCGGCAGACGCTGTTGTTCTCTGCCACGTTGCCGGCCGATCTCACCAGATTGGTTCAGGTGAGTGTGCATAATGCGGTGCGAGTCATGGTGAGCCCGTCGGCGACGACGGCGGACGGTGTCACCCAGGCGTTGCACCATACCACCCACGACAGTAAGGCGGACTTGCTGGTGTCCTTGCTTGGTCAAGAGCAGGAGACGGTGCTGGTCTTTACTCGAACCAAGCATCGGGCGGACAAGCTCGGGCGTGTGTTGGGCCGGGAGGGGCATAAAGTCGCCGTGCTTCACGGTGATCGCAGTCTTTCACAGCGCAAAGCGGCGCTGGAAGGTTTTAAGCGCGGAGCGTTTCGTATTCTGGTGGCGACGGATATCGCCGCCCGGGGTATTGATGTGGCGAATATCGGGCACGTCATCAACTTCGATTTGCCGAATTGTCCGGAGGATTATGTGCACCGCATCGGACGCACGGCACGCATGAAAACGACGGGGCGGGCGACGAGTTTCGTCACGTCGGAGGATGGCCAGCAATTGCGGGCCATCGAACAGTTGTTGGGACATGCCGTCCCGGTCGCTGCTGGAAGCGCGAAGCCCTCGCTGGACCCGCGCGCGCAAGGGCGTCCTTCCCAGCGGCCGGCGCGTCCGGCTCAGGGACGTCCGGCAGGATTTCGCGAGCGCCGACCTGTAGGTCATGGGTCTCACAGACCGGCGCACCCAACGCAAAGTGCTTCCGGCAACTAGAGCGAGAGTGTGAATATGGATCACTCATTGATCAATCTACTATTGGAAGGGAATGTCATGCCTGAGACGCAAAGCCCCCCGGTCAAGCCCAGCGCTCCGTGGGTTCGAATTCCTGATGGCACCAAGGTCCGGTTGCGAAAAGACAATCAGGAGGGCGTCATCGACGGGCTTACGGAGCTCGTCACAGGGGCCGGGCGGAATCCGGACGGGCGCACCCAGTACCGGGTCAATCTCGGCGATCAAGCGCGGACGCTGGTCGTTGAAGACGACCTGCTGGTATTAGTGGATGCGGAGGGCTTGGCTCTGATTCTGAAACAGAAAGTGGAGTTTCGTCGGCTTGTAACCCAGCGGTTGCGCGGGGCGCTCGGCGACGACCGGTTTGTGCGTCCTGCCTGAGAAGCGGCGCGGGCCGTGTGTACGGCCCGCGCATGCTCCCCTACTAGTACAGGGGGGGCTGAGGTCCCCACTGCAAACCTTCCAAATCCGGGTCGTCTCCTGTGGCCATTGACGCGCGGTCGTCTTTTTCACCCTTCCGCTGCGCACGTTTCTCTTCCTTTTCTTTCCGCTTCGTTTGAAGCGATTTTTCCCGGTCACGCTTTGCCATCGTTGTTTTTCCTGCGCGTGCGATAATGTCCTCCTTGGTCGTCTCGTGAGAGAGGTGGTGTCGTCATGGGCCGGAGCGGGGAAGCGCCGCCGGCCTGGGTGAGTCGCCCGTATCAATCACGCGAACAGTTGTCTCGACATGGTACTGCGTGAGAAGACGTGATGCGGACGTCACACGGAGACAGTCAGTTACCGTACCACGATGGGGAGACCCAGTCAAAGCGGCATCCGGTTCAACTAGGAGGCGCGGAGAACGTTGTCGTGTGGTGAGTCTGCTCGAAGACGCAGTTTGAGTGTGACGCGGCGGCTTTTATTTCGATCCACTCCGGTGACAGGGTGCGCGATGAGGTCCTGCCGGCCTCGGCCGCTGGCCGACGTCAGCCGTTGGAAGCAGGGGGAGACGGTCGGCTCCATCCGTTCGATGACCTCGAGCCCTTTTGTCATGACGCGGAAAGAGCGTTCCTGGCTCAGCCGCAAGTTCATGGTGTCGTCTCCCCGGTCATCGGTGTGTCCCTCAATGACGACGGAATCCACGTGAGCCTCCAGCGGCCCGCATACCAGGGCGGCATAACGTGGCATCATGTCGGTGAGAAACCGATCGGCTTGTGCCGTGAGCGTGCTTTTCCCGAACTCGAAGTTGAGCAGATCTTCAGGGATGACAATTCGTATCAGGAGCGGGTCATTCGGGTCTTCGTCCACGGAAAGACCGAATTGCGCAACATGCTCGTAGAGTACCGTATGCACGGCGGTGTTCGCCGGTGTCGCCGCACTGGGTGACGAGACCGGCGGAGGGGTGGGGGAATCCGCGGGATCGTCATGGGCCGCTTGCGGGGCGAGTGACGCGGCCAGGAGCAGGACAAAAATAATGGCGAGTGAGGTCATGAGGTCCATGAGTCCGGTGGTCGTCGTGTGCGAGCCGGTGGAGTGAGCGGTCCAGTCGTTGAGGCGCATGGTGAGTACTTTCTAAGTAGTCCGGTAAAGAAGGGGCACGCTCATCGTGGCCCGCGAACGGTCTGTGCGGCGGTGCGGCTGTCTGCCGGCCGGGAAGCAAGCAGGTTTGTGGAACTGCGGAGTCGCTGCAACCACCCTTGGGTTTGGCGAACCGGCCTGGTCACCACAGGATGTGCGGGGTGCGTGATTCTCGCTGTCAGATCATCAACCAGGTGATGGACCTGCTCCGTTGTTGCCTCAGAGAGGGCCTGTCTCGGCTCAGGCTGTTGAGGCATTTGTTTCAAGACCATAGTCAGTTGCTCAAGCAACGGGGTGAATGCTTCGACGACCGCCTCGGATGGAACGTTCACCGCTGGCGCTCTGTCGGTATGCAGATACGTGCGTATCTCCCGAGTCAGTGCGTCGATGGAGTGGGTCATGGTTTTCAGCGGCAGTATGAGCGCATCGTTGGCGGCCTGTGAGTACGGCGCGGGACCGGAGTATCGTGAGGGGTGCTCAGTGGAAGGGGAGCGACGGGAGGTTCCGGTCATTCCTTCGAGAATCTGTTCGAGTGTTTTTCTCGGGAAGAGGTCATCGATCAAATGGATACAATGCTGATGGGCTGAGAGCAAGCGGAAGAGAAGGGGCTTTTCAAGCAGGGTGAAGAGGGTTGAGCAGACCAATCCCACGATCGAGGTCAGAAATTTTCCGGCGAGCCCGTTGATTAAACCCTGAATGCCGGCAATGGCATGACCGTCGGCGTGCAATTTACTGAGTCCCACCAACAGCGCGATAAATGTGAAAAGAAGCCCGATCCCTGTGAGGAGAGACGGCACCTGTTGATACCAGGCGAGGTTGAGCTGTCCTCGAAAGATGGTATCCAGCGAGAATAGGTCTTGCGCTGAACGGGAGCTGAAGATGCGTGGTTCGATGTACCAGGCGACCTGTTCGCTGATGAGCGTTTTTCGATATTGCTTCCAGGCCGGGGCCAACCAGGGTTCCCGCTCGAATGTTGCGTCGATGAGTTGCAGATCCTTGCCGTCCCGCCGATCCAGGCGTGGTGGGACGTCTTGTGGCCTGTTTTTTGATGCTCCGGAAAGATGCAGGGTCAAACTATCCTGATCGAGATGCCGGCGCTCGCTGGCCAATTGTCCGAGGCATCGGGAGACGCGGGCAAAGGGTTGGGCCGTCTGCGTTGATTTCTGATAGAGCCGGGTGATCTGCCAAAGAAAAAAGATCGTCAGGCCGGCGGAGCCGCACCAGCTGATGAGCGGGGCGGAGAGAAAGCCGAAAGGCGAGACATCCTGAGTCAACATGTGGAGGACATGCGGAATGATCATGCCGAACGCATGTCCAACTTTCATGCCACTGTGGCGCGGCCGAGGCGCCCGCCGATTGGGGTATTTGCCGATGCTTTTGCGGAGAGGTGAGAAGATTTTTCCATCATGAGGAATATTTTGCCTGCCGGGCGCCGTGCTTCCGCCGGTTGTCCGGCGCGAATGATTGGGACCTCATGATGAGAAGTGAGAAAATTATTGGTGAAGCGGAACGGGGTGCGATACAGTTTGACCAGAGGATTTGATTATGTCGTCAAGTGTACTGCGGACGTCGATGTTGAATACGTTTCGCCGGCATCCGCGAGTCCGGATTCCCACTCCATTTGCCTGTGAGCTTGCCTGGCGTGATGAACAGCGCTGGTTTGGAAAGTCCGTTCATGGCGCGGGCGTCGTCTATGATCTCTCCTTGCGGGGCATGCGCGTCAGCACGGAAGCCCCGATCAAGCCCGGCGATCATGTGTCTGTCCTGATCCGGCTTCCGAGGCAAGTGGCTCCTGCCGAGATTACCGTTGCGACGGTACGCTGGACGAAAGACCAGACATACGGATTAGCCTTCCAGCGGTTGTCTCCCGCGTCGCAAGGACGGCTGAAAAAATATATGTCGGTGCTCTCGAAAGGATTCGACAAGCCGGCTCTTTCTGCCAGTTGACCCTGCTCCGGGCGCCTCTCCGGATGTAGCACGCGCATTTCTCCCGCCGCCGTTTCGTGCCACGCTCATGTTTGTTTGCGTAGGCCGCTCAGGAATGTGCGGGGTAGTTCGGCGGCGCAGGGTCGATGCGCGAATCAAGTTCCCGCTCTATTCGGCTTCTCCAGGCAATCACGGCAGAGAATCAGCGGTTTCCCTCAAATCGGTGAGAGCCTGCACAACATTTGTTTACTTGCTGCCTTCTCCGGGCATGGTAATAAACTGTTTGCGAAAGCCGACGACTTTGGCGAGATAGTCGCGGGTTTCTTGGTACGGCAGGTGAGCTCGCAATCGGTCGTAGACGGCTGGAGGCTGGAGGGAGTTGATCTGGTTGATGGCGGCGGTTTGATCCGTGGCGAATGCTTTGAACACGTTGCGCGGGCCGGTGTTATAGGCTGAGATAACGCAGTATTCTCTAGCAATTTGGTTTTCGATGCGTTCCAGCAGGTTATAGGACAGAACGTTGAGATACGCACTGCCAAGCTCGATATTGTTCTCAGGGTCAAAGAGATAGTCGCGAGAAGGAATGGTGTCTTTGCCTTTGGCTTTTCGATAGGCTTCGCGTCCTCCGCTACTCGGGACCAGCTGCATCAGTCCGAAGGCCGGTGCGGAGCTGACGGCGAAAGGATTGAAATTGCTCTCCGTGCGAATCACGGCAAATATCAAGCTTGGACTGACCTTGAATTGCTCGGCATAGTGGGTGACGGTGCTTCGGTATTTCTCGGCCTGCCGGTTCGAAAAATTCGCCACCATTTTAATTTCAGCAAGCAGCGCCTGCTTGGCTGCACCGTTTTGGTCGACCGATCTCGGCTTGGCATGGTTGTCGACGGTGAAGGCTGCAAAGGCATCAGCCTGGGCAGGGGTCTTGATCGCCTGTCCCTGGTGATCGACGACGAGACCCAGGAGATAGGGCGGCTTGTCGCTGGTGAGGGTGACGGCTTTGTCGGAGAAGAGATCAACCGATCGAGGATCGTCCGGAGTCAACAGCGTCGTGACGATGGCACTTTTTAAGCTGTCTTTCGGGGATTTGTCGTCCAGCGTTTCGATCAGAATCGTTCCGCTGTCAAAGTCGACGACGGCCCGGCTCATGTAGTTCTGAGTGTATTTGACGTATTTCTTCTGTTCCGGAACCTTGACCTCTTTCTCGCCCCATGTCTCCCGGACGCGGCCGGTTAACGCCGCCATGATCGTTTGAAAATCGCGTTGGAGTGTCCGTAGATCCCGCAAGACAGCCTCGGGGTCACGTTGGTAGGCGTCCGTGTGTTCTTTGAGGATCTGTTTGGGGTCTTTGCCGGCAGCGATATCGACGACGGTCTTTCCTGTTTGGCTGCCGAGGATGCGCTCCGCGCTTGTCAGGACGTGTTCGGTCGTCTCACAGCCGGAGAACAGAAGGGAGCAAAGCACGAGGCCTAGTTGTGACAGAGCTGCATGGTGTCGCATGCCGCCAGTCTACCCGTTTTTATCGATGGCAGGAAGTGGGGGGATGCGGGGCCGCCGTTCGGCGGATCGGCCCCGCACAGAAGAGTTCAGGCTACTTGATCGCGACCGCCTTTACTTCTTTATAGCTGGTGTGTCCTTGCAAAACTTTTGCGATGCCGTCCTGGACGAGCGTCGTCATTCCCTCATCCAATGCGCAATGAAGCATGTCCTCGGTGCGGGCTTTCTGCTGGATCATGCGTTTAATGTTATCCGATCCCAGCAGAAGTTCGTGCAACGCCACGCGACCTTTATAGCCTGAGCGATTGCAGACTTCGCAGCCCTTGCCACGAGCGAGGCGGAACGTGTTGTCGAGCTTTATGCCGAGTTTGTCCCAGCGCTCGGCTCCGTAGCCCTGCCGGAGTTCTTCGTACTCTTCCGGTGTGCCGACATACTGCTCTTTGCATTCTTTGCAGATGCGCCGGGCTAGACGCTGGGCGAGCACGCCGAGCATGGCATCGGCAAAACTGAATGGGTCGCAGCCCATATCCAGAAGACGGGTGACCGTTTCCACGGCGCTGTTGGTGTGCAAGGTGCTGAGCACCAAGTGGCCGGTGAGTGAGGCTTCGATGCCGGTATCGGCCGTTTCTTTATCGCGCATTTCTCCGACCATGATGACATCCGGGTCGGCGCGAAGGAATGCGCGCATGGCGGCGGCGAAGGTGAAGCCGATCTTGGGCTGAACTTGGACCTGACGCAGGCCATACTGGGTGATTTCGACGGGGTCTTCCGCGGTCCAAATCTTGATGTCCGGGGTATTGATGTTTCCGAGGACGGAGTGCAGCGTGGTCGTTTTTCCTGACCCGGTCGGTCCGACGCAGAGGATGATGCCGTACGGCCTTGCCGAAATGTCCCTGATGCCTTTGAGATTTCGATCTGAGAATCCCATTTTGTCGAGAGGCAAAGGTTCGCTAGCGGCCAGGATACGCATGACCACATCTTCGTTATAGCCGGCGGTCGGAATCGTCGCAACGCGAAGCTCGATTTCTTTGGTCTCGGTGAGCTTGAATTTGATTTTTCCGTCCTGAGGTTTGCGGCGTTCGGCGATGTCCAGGCTGGCCATGATTTTCAAGCGGGAAACGATCGCGCGCCGGTAACTCTGAGGGATTTTCATGTACTCGAAGCAATCGCCGTCGACACGGAAGCGTACGAGTGTCTCCCGTTTTTCCCCGTAGGGCTCAATGTGAATATCCGAGGCGTTTTGCCGGAACGCGTCTGCGATGATCTGATTGGCGAGTCGAACGATCGCGCTGTCGTTTTCATCGAGTCCGGTGCCCGCCGCCGCATCCTCCATCGCTTCGGCTTGGGCTTCGGTGACGAGTTCGCCGAGAATGTCCGAGACGTTTTCGTCGAGCTTGCGGCCTCCGCCGCCGGCATCACTCTGGCCCGTTGCGGACGCCAAAAACTGAGCGATGTCCCGTCGCAAGCTGACCGCAAAGCGGATGTTCAAGCCGGGGAATGTCCGTTTGATGTCTTGAACGCGATCGAGGTCTCCAGGGTCGTCGGTCAGAATTTCAATGGCTATCCGATCGCGTTTGAGCGGCATCCAGTGATTTTTCTTGAGATAGTCGACGTTCAGGTTCTTGAGGAGTTCGATATCGACAAGCGTGCGCTCGCTGAACTCGATATACGGACATTTATAGAATTGAGCGAAAGATTTACCGATATCGAGTTTCGGTACTTTGTATTTTTCAATCAGGATGCTTTCGAGGTCGCTGGTGCCTTTGCGGGCCTCGGCGAGAATATTTTCCAGATCGTTCTGGGTGATCTTGCCTCCGCCGACCAGGAGGTCGAACTTCGTCGGGTTCTTTTTTGTGGTTTTCCGCAGGTTAAAAAATGCGATGCCGAGGGCCTTGGCGATCTCCGCAACCGACTCTTCGTCTTTCCTGGTAAAGCGGCTGCCGCTTTTTTTATTCAGCAGTTGGAGGACGCCCATGAGGTACTTGTTGTCGGCGACGATCGGATACGTCAGAACTTGTTTCGTCTTGAAGCCGGTGCGTTTGTCGTAGGAAGTGTCGTGTAGCAACGAGGGGTGGATGCCTTGGAGCTCGGCTAGGTTGTAGGCATCGGCGATATTCACCGGCCGGAGGTATTTCGCGCAGAATCCGGCGAGGCTTTGTTCGGTGATGGGGATTCGCACTTCTTCGATGCTGTCGACATGGGGTACTTTGGAGAAGATTTCCTTCTTGTCAGCGTCGAATGCAAAGAGGGTCAGGTCTTCGGCATCGAACAGGCTCAGGATGTCTTTGTGAAGATCGAGCAGAATCTGATCGAGATCGCTGGCGGCGTTGATTTGAGCGGTGATCTTTTTGACGTGTTCCGCGAACTCGCCTTTTTGCTGCAGCTCCTGGAGATTATTCGGCATCGGCTTGGACTGCATTCCTGATTCCTTCTTCGCTCAGCGCATGTTCCGAGGGAGTCGAGGCGTGGCAGCAACCTGATTGCTGCGGGTGCCGGTTGGGAAACAGTGATCCCTGGAAAGTGAGTGTAGCCCAATCACATGAGAAGGCAAGGAAAAGGCAAGTTTGTTAGGTCGGCTGAAGCAACCGGTAACCGGCTCTGTGTCAGCGGGAGGCCGAGGCGTCGAGGACGGGCACGGCGGAACGTAAGTGTTGAACGAGCTCGGCCGGCGCGACGCGCGTTTTCTCGCCGGTGCGCCGGACTTTCACTTCGATCACCCCTTCCGCCAGCCCTTTGTCCCCGACGACGACCTGGAAGGGCGCGCCGATGAGATCGGCATCGTTGAACTTGACCCCGGCCCGGTCGTCGCGGTCATCCCAGAGCACTTCGAAATCGGCCGCCTGCAGTTCGGCGTAGAGATGCGCGGTCATGTCGTTGGTCTTGTCCGACTGGCTGACGGGGATCAGGTGAACGTGGAACGGAGCAATCGGGTAGGGCCAGATAATTCCGCGCTCGTCGTGGTTCTGCTCGATGGAGGATGCGGCTGACCGACCGACACCGATGCCGTAGCAGCCCATGACTGCCAGACATTCTTTTCCTTGCTGGTCGAGGTACGTCGCGTTCATTGTCTTGCTGTACTTGGTGCCGAGCATGAACACGTGACCGACTTCAATCCCCTTGGTGGCTTTCAGGATGCCGTCTTTTTTCGGGGAAGGATCACCGGCTTGCGCGTTCCGAAGATCAAGAACTTGGTCGGCGGTAAAGTCACGGCTCCAATTCGCATCGACGTAGTGGGTGTCGAGCTGGTTGCCTCCGACCACCACGTTCTTGAGGGCAGGGATGGCCTGATCCGCAAATATTCTGATTCCCTTGAGGCCGACCGGTCCGGAAAAACCGACGGGGGCGCCGGTGGCTTTCTCGACGGTCGCCGGTCCTGCCAGTTCGATTTCAGGCACTCCCAGCGCTTTTTTCAGCTTGATCTCGTTGACTGCATGGTCGCCGCGCACCAGCACCGCCACGGTTTCTTTGCCGGTCGAGTATAAGAGTGTTTTGACGAGGCGTTTCGCCGGAACTTTCAGAAACGCTGTAACCTCTTCGATACTGCGGCAGTTCGGTGTTGAAACGGAGCGGATGGGCAGGGCGGCGTCGTTTTCTACGCTTTCCGGCGGTAACACGTCGGCGCGTTCCACATTGGCGGCAAAGGAGCCGGTGTCGCTATAGACCACAGTTTCTTCGCCGGTTTCCGCTAGGACCATAAATTCATGCGATGAACTGCCGCCGATGAGTCCGGTGTCCGCCTCGACAGCTCTGAATGTCAGGCCGCACCGGGTAAAGATCCGGTGGTAGGCGTCGTACATCTTTTGATAGTTCTCGCGGGCTCCGGCCTCGTCGCGGTCGAAGCTGTAGGCGTCTTTCATCAGGAATTCACGGCCCCGCATCAAGCCGAATCGCGGACGGATCTCGTCGCGAAACTTCGTTTGGATCTGATAGAAATTCAACGGGAGCTGCCGGTAGGACTTGACCTCCCGCCGGAACAGATCCGTGATGATTTCTTCATGGGTGGGCCCCAGGCAGAAATCCCGCTCGTGCCGGTCTTTGAAGCGCAGCAACTCTTTCCCGTAAAAGTCCCAGCGGCCCGTTTCTTTCCAGAGTTCCGCCGGCGAGGCCATCGGCATCAGGAGTTCCTGCGCGCCGGCGCGATTCATTTCTTCCCGAATGATCTGCTCGACCTTGCGGATGACGCGGAGACCGAGGGGAAGATAGGTGTAGATACCGGAAGCGACTTTTCGGATCAACCCGGCTCGCAACATGAGCCGGTGGCTGACCGTTTCAGCCTCACCGGGGGCTTCCCGTAACGTGGGGATCAGGAGTTGAGATGTTTTCATGGGGTATTAACGCAGGAAAATACGTTCGAGGTCGTTCCAAAAGGCGAAGATCATGACGCCAACCAATAAGACCAGCCCGGCCTGCTGTGCGAGTTCCCGCTGCCGGTCGCCGAGCGGTTTCCGCAGAATGCCCTCAATCAGGAAAAAGAGCAAGTGCCCTCCGTCCAGAATCGGAATCGGGAGCAAATTCAGCACGCCGAGATTGATGCTCAGAATGGCGATCAGAAATACGACGCTGGAGGCGCCCTGGGACGCCGCCTCTCCGGAGATATTGGCGATCGTCAGGGGGCCGCCGATATTTTTGCTCGAAATATCCCCGACGACCATTTTATAGAGTCCGATCGCGGTGAGTTCGGTCCATCCCCACGTGGCGTCGAGACCTTGGTAGACGGCCTGGAGCGGATTGTCCGCATGCATGAGCGAGCGACCCGGCCCTGAAATGCCGATTTTCCCCACCTCCATGGCCTGGCCGTTGACGGTGGCCTTTTCAGAACTCGGCGTCACCGTGAGAGGAATTCGCTGGCCGTTTCTCAGCACATCGACGTGCAGGAGCTTATTGGGGCTGTCCCGCACGATCGTCGTCATCTGAAGCCAGGTGTAAATGGTCTGGCCATCGATGCCGATGACCCGATCTCCCGCCAGGAATCCCGCCGTCGATGCCGGAAGTCCATGCATGACAGATGTGACCAAGGGGGGAGTCTCTTCAACCCCGATGGTATACGCCGGTTCATCCGGTGAGGCCGGTTGGGCTTGTATCGGCACCGGAGTGACGGAAAGAGGCTTCACTTGAGAGCCGCGTCTGATCTCCAGCGAAAGCGCTGCCCCTTTGCTGTGTACCACGGCGTCCAGCAGTTCGGATTTCGTGGAAATTTCTTTGCCGTTGACCTTGGTAATGTGGTCGCCGATTTCCATGCCGGCCGCGGATGCGGGCGAGCCCGGCACCAGCGCCTCAATGTCCGGGCTGAGATCGCGGAACGTCGGGACGAACAATGGTGATCCCGTCGAGAGCCATCCGGCAAAGATCAGATAGGCCAGAATGAAGTTGAAGCCCGGCCCGGCTGCCACGATCAACACTTTTCCCCAGATCCCCATATGGGCGAAGGAGCGCCGCCGGTCTTCAGGGGTGGTCGCTTCCGTTTCGTCTTCGCCGAAGAGCTTCACATACCCGCCCAGGGGGATGGCCGAGAGCAGATATTCGGTTTCCCCGACCTGGCGACCGAAAATCTTCGGGCCGAATCCGAGGGAGAATTTCAGGACCTTCACGCCCACCCATCTCGCAGCCAGGAAGTGGCCGAGCTCGTGAAATGCGACGAGTACGCCGAGGACGACCAGGAACCACCAGGCTTTTTGCATCAAGACCCAGAGGGTGTCGGGGGACCAGGTGAATGCGAATATCATGGATGTGCTCAATGTCTAGAGGTGGATGTTCAACGTCAGCATCAACTTAACACTCATTGGTCAAATCTCAAAATGATGTTTCAACGGGGGAGAGCGTGAACCAGAGACTCCGCTTTTTCCCGCGCCCAGCGATCGGCTTCCAGCGCGTCTTCCAGCGTCGCCACGGTCTTCGGCGCATGCGCGTCCATGGTCTGGCGGATGACTTCGGCGATTTCGGTGAAGCGGATGCCGCCGTTGAGAAAGGCATCGACGGCAATTTCATTCGCGGCATTCATCGTGGCCGGCATGGTTCCCCCTGTCCGGAGGGATTCGTATCCCAGGTTAAGGCAGGGGAACCGGTCATGATCCGGCTTGCAGAAGCTGAGGGTGCCGATCTCCGTCAGGTCAAGCGAGGGCAGGTCGAGCGGCAGCCGCTCCGGGTACCGCAT
>CAZEHM010000061.1:0-14921 GCA_964512025.1 uncultured Nitrospira sp.
AGGACCATGAAGGGACGATCCAGGTCTCCAGCGCGCCCGGCGTAGGCACTACTGTCGTCGTCAAACTTCCTGCCGCTCCTGTGACCCAAGACGCATTGGTGCCTGGTCGATGATGTCGAAGGCGCACATTCTGGTCGTTGAAGATGAGGTGAACATCCGGTCGGCGCTCGTCACCATGCTGGAAAAGCTCGGGCACCGGGTGCAGGGGGCCGGAACTGCGGAAGAGGCGCTGGCCCTGCTCGAACACACACGGGTCGATCTGGCGATCACGGACTTACGGATGCCGGGTCTGGGCGGCATGGAGTTCCTCCGTCGCATGAAAGACAAATGGCCGGAAACGGAAGCCATCGCGATGACCGCCTTCGGGTCGATCGATACCGCCGTCGAAGCGATGCGGCTGGGGGCGTACGATTATCTCACCAAGCCGATCGATCGAGACCGGTTTCACATCGTCGTGGCCAAGGCGCTGGAGCGCCGTGCCCTGACGCAGGAGAATAAGCAGCTCCGGGAGCGGCTGGAGACGCGGACCAGATTTGACCAGCTGGTGGGCGAGAGCGAGCCGATGCAGCGGGTTTACAGTCTGGTGGACATGGTCGCCGACAGCGCCGTCACCGTCCTGCTGACGGGGGAAAGCGGCACCGGCAAAGAACTTGTGGCCCGGGCCATCCACCACCGGAGCGCCAGGGCCGACGGGCCGTTTGTGACGATGAATTGCGGGGCGCTGCCGGAGAATCTCTTCGAGAGCGAGCTGTTCGGGTATGAGAAAGGCGCATTCACCGGCGCGATGGCCACCAAAGCGGGACGGTTCGAACTGGCCCACGGCGGCACGCTGTTGCTGGACGAGGTCGGGGAGTTGTCGCTGAAATCCCAGGTCGATTTTCTGCGCGTGCTGGAAACCAAGGAATTCCGGCGCCTGGGCGGCACGAAAGTGATCACGGTCGATGCCCGGATTATCGCGGCGACCAACCGCAATCTTGAGGAAGCGGTCAAGCAGGGGCTGTTCCGGGAAGATCTCTATTACCGCCTGAATGTGGTGCCGATCCGGCTTCCGCCGCTGCGCGAGCGGGGCGACGATATTCCGCTCCTTGCCGACCGTTTTCTCAGGGAGTTCGCCGCACACCATCATCGTGACCCCAAAGAGATCTCCCGCGACGCGATGCGGCTGTTGCGGCTCTATGCCTGGCCGGGCAATATCCGCCAGCTGCGGAATCTGATGGAGCGGCTCGTGATCACGGTGAAAGATCCGGCCATTCAGCCGGAGCATCTGCCCGAAGAGATCCGGGCGAGTAAGGAGGACGCCCGCACGATGGTCGTGGCGTTGGGATCCTCCTTGAAGGACATTGAGCGGGAAGCCATCCGGCGCACGCTGGCGGAAGTGACCAACCATCGAGAAAAGGCAGCCAGGCTCCTGGGCATCAGTCTTCGCGCTTTGCAATACAAGATCAAAGAATACGGCATCCGCGAGTAGCTCCCGGAAAGTTTCTCCTGGCGGCGTTCCAGGTTGTCGATGCACGCTCGCAGGCTGCAATCGTTGCAGCTCTGTCTGATCGGAAAACCCCCAAATCTGCATCCCTGTTGCCGTCATGCAAGATTTGCATGGCGATTTCCTCTGTGCGTGGCGCACGCCTGCAAGGCTTGCAGACGACGGAATTCCCCGCCCCCTTCCAGCTCTGAATACACTCATCTGATTCGGCTAAACGTGCCGATTCTTTCACGCCGCATCGAAATATGCCGCTGATCTATCTATGGCACCTTCCGTGCACAGCATCACGACACCGGTTGTTTCACCATGTATGAGTCTCTTGAACAGATGAAGTCTCCCACCTGGATTCAACGATTGACGCAGTTGCAGCAACTGTTGGCCGACTGCCCGACCGATGTGCTCTCCCGAAGTGAGCTGGCTGGATTGCTTGAGGAATTGGGCCAGTATGAGGAGGCGTTTTCCCACTGGACTGCGGTGCTGGCTGCCGATCCGAACAATCTGAAAGCGAGAGAAGGTCTGAATCGCTGCCGGACCAGGGCCGGCCGGTCGCTACAATCCGGAATCTAGCCTGAGGGGGGCATGCGTGGCGAACGAACACAGGGGCCGGTCAATCTGATGATGCGATGCTGAACATCTTGTGGGTGCTGCTTGCCGGGTACGTAGCCGGCATCGGGCTGCCGTTCTGCCTGCGGCGGCCGCAGACACAACATCTTGCGGCGGGAATCTGCGGCATACTGGCGACCGGTTCTGGTGTAGCGCTGGGCCTGCTCGGTCTCACGGCTTCCGTACCGATGCGGTTCTCGATCGGCTCGACGATCCCTCTGCTGACGTTTGCGTTCCGGCTTGATCCCCTCGCTTCATTTTTTGTTCTGACGGTTTCACTCGCAGGTCTCGCCGCTTCGATCTATGCCTTCGGGTATGTGCGGCACTTTTCCGGACGCGTCTCCGCCGCGGCGCTGGGGGCGCTCCTCAACGGATTTCTGCTTTCGATGACCCTCGTCGTGCTCGCCGACAACGGATTCTTCTTCTTGATCGTCTGGGAACTGATGGCGCTGACGTCGTACTTCCTCATTCTCACAGAGCATGAACAAGCGGACGTCCGTGACGCGGGCTTGTTCTATCTGATCATGTCGCACGTGGGCACCGCCTTCATCATCCTGACCTTTCTGCTGTTCTTCCAGCAGAGCGGCTCGTTCTCCTTTGAAACCTTTCGCCGCTCCCCGCACCTGCTCCCGGATCATCTGCGAACCTTCGCATTTCTGGCCGCATTGATCGGATTCGGCGCCAAGGCGGGCGTCATTCCCTTGCACGTGTGGCTGCCCTATGCCCATCCGGCCGCACCGTCCCACGTCTCGGCTCTCATGTCCGGCGTCATGATCAAGATGGCGATCTATGGTCTGCTGCGGGTCTCCTTCGATTTTCTCGGCGGACAATTTCCCTGGTGGTGGGGCTTCGTCGTCCTCCTGGCCGGAACCGTATCCGCCGTACTGGGCGTGATGTATGCCTTAATGGAGAACGACCTGAAAAGGCTCCTTGCCTTCAGCAGCGTCGAAAATATCGGCATCATTTTTCTCGGGATCGGAGCGGGGATGATGTTTCAAACCTTCGGGCTTCACGAGCTGGCTGCGCTCGGATTGATGGCGGGGCTGTATCACACCATCAATCACGCCATGTTCAAGGGGTTGCTGTTTCTCGGCGCGGGCTCGCTGCTCTACGCGACCCATACCCGCAATATGGAGGAATACGGCGGCCTGCTGCGGAGAATGCCCTGGACCGGCCTCTTCTTTCTCATCGGCGCGGTCTCCATTGCCGCGCTCCCGCCCGCGAATGGATTCGTCAGCGAATGGCTGATTTTTCAAAGCCTGTTTTTGAGTTTTCAGGCGCCCTCCTTGATCGTGAAACTCATGCTTCCATTGGCCGCCGCGATGCTGGCGCTCACCGGAGTGCTGGCCCTGGCCTGCTTCGCCAAGGCGTTCGGGATCTCGTTCCTGGCCCTGCCCCGCAGTGCCCATGCGCGTCATGCGGAAGAAGTGCCCTGGTCCATGCGAATCGGCATGGGGCTGCTCGCGGCCGTCTGTCTCCTGCTGGGACTCGCTCCCATGATGGTGGTGCCGCTGCTGGACGGGATCACCGCGCCGATGGCCGGGGTGTCCATCGCGGACAGGATGCTGGGGCTTGAAGGATGGACGCTGACACCGGTCAGTGCGGAGTATGCGAGCCTGTCCTCACCGGGGCTCGCGCTCATCCTTGTCGCGGCGGCGGCGCTCGGTCTTGTTCTGGCGGCTCTGTTCGGCGGCTTTCCGAAGAAACGGTACAGCAGGACTTGGGGCTGCGGTCTTCCGTTGACCGCCCGGATGGAATACACGGCAACAGGGTTCGTGCAGCCGATCAAGCGGGTGTTCAGCACGGTGTATCAGCCGACCGTGGAGCTGAAAACGGAATTCCTGGAAGAGTCGAAGTATTTCGCCAGGCGGCGGCGTTTCGAGTTTCATATCGAGCCGGTGTTCGAGCGGTATCTCTACCAACCCGTGGTCGCGTTCGTCTCCATGCTGGCGGACCGGCTGCGGGTGATTCAGGCGGGAAGCCTCCATCTCTATCTGGCGTACATGTTCGTGACGCTGGTGGTGCTTCTGCTTCTGGCGATGTAACGGAGACGAAGATCAGTGCAGCACACCGTCCTTCAAGCCGTCGCCGTCACTGCGGCTCAGATGCTCGTCATGCTGGCTGTCGCGCCCGGCATCGTCGGCCTCATCCGAAAGGTGAAGGCGCGGTTTCAATGTCGGCGAGGGGCGAGTCTGTTTCAGCCCTATGCCGACCTCGCGAAGCTGTTCCGCAAGCAGCCGGTCGTCTCCAGCACTGCGTCGTGGATCTTTACGGCTGCTCCGTACATCGTGTTCGCCTCGACGATGGCAGCCGGACTGCTCGTTCCGGTCTTCGCCTCGCAGGTGCCGCTCGACTTCGCCGGCAATATCATCGCGCTGGTCTATCTGCTGGCGTTGGGCACGTTCTTTCTCATCCTGGCGGGACTCGATGCCGGATCCGCGTTCGGCGGGATGGGCGGCAGCCGGGAGTCGATCATCGCCTCGCTGGCCGAACCGGCCATGATCATGGCCGTCTTTGCGATCGCGCTGACGACCGGTTCCACCAATCTGAGCACCATTGTCCATAAGACAGCCCTGATGGAGGGGATCGTGACCGATCCGTCTCCGCACCTGATGGCGCTGGCCGCGCTCTTCATCGTGGCCATCGCTGAAACGGGCCGTATTCCGGTAGACAACCCGGCCACCCATCTCGAACTCACCATGATCCACGAGGCGATGGTGCTGGAATATTCCGGGCGCTACCTGGCGCTGATCGAATGGGCCTCCGGCCTCAAGCTCCTGGTGTTTCTGACGCTCATCGTCAATGTGTTCGCGCCCTGGGGCATCGCGACGACCGTTGCACCCGGGGCTCTCGCGCTGGGAGTGGCCGCTTATCTGGTGAAAGTGGCCGGCCTCGCGGTCGTGATCGGCACGATGGAGTGCATGTTTGCCAAGATGCGCCTGTTCCGCCTTACGGACCTGCTCGGCGCCGCGTTCATTCTGGCGTTGCTCGGCTTGTTGTTCTTTTACATTTTGCGAGGCTGACGGTGCCCTGGTTGTCTCCGCATATCGGTTCCCAACTCGTGGATCTGGGCTCGGCGATGCTGCTGCTGACCTGCTTTGCCATTGTGGCGCAGCGCCGGCTCTCGGCCTGCGTGGATCTCTTCGCCCTGCAATCCTTGTTTCTCGCCATGACCGCAGCCCTGGTGGCCTTTCTCACCGGGACGCGACACATTTACTTCGCGGCTGCCGTGACGGTGGCGGTCAAGGTGATCGTGATCCCGCGCGTCTTGCGGCGCGTGATCGAGCGGCTCAATGTGACCCGCGAGCTGGTCATGAACGTGAATGTGCCGGCCAGCCTGCTGATCTGCGGCGCGCTCGTGATGGTCGCGTTTTTCATCACGCAGCCCATCATCCCCTTCGGACATCTCTTGACCAGGGATTCCCTGGCCATTGCCCTGGCTATCGTCCTGATCGGATTCTTCACCATGATTGCCAGGCAAAAGGCCGTCACCCAAATGATCGCCTTCCTCGTCATGGAGAACGGCCTCTTCCTCGGAGCCACCGCCGCGACCTACGGCATGCCGCTGATCGTCGAGCTGGGCGTCTTTTTCGATGTGCTGGTCGCCGCTTTGATCGCCGGCATTTATACCAACCGGCTGCAAGACGCATTCGACAGCGTCGACACCAACCGCCTGAGCGAGTTGAAGGAATGACCGTGAGTACCGCCACGCTCGCCGTCAGCATCCTCCTCCTCGCGCCGCTGGCGGCCGGCGGGCTGAGCCTGCTCATCACCTCGTCGCGCCGGCTCCATTTCGTGAACCTCGCCAGCATGGGCGCCCTGGTCCTGTCCGAGGCCGCCCTCGCGCGACTCGTCCTGACCCAGGGCCCGCTGACGGCGCTCGGCGAGATCGTGTACATCGATGCCCTCTCTTCGGTGATTCTGTTCATCATCGGCACCGTCGGACTGGCCTGCTCGCTGTACATGCGGTCCTACATGGACGATCAAGTGGCCCGCGGTGTGATTGCGCCGGGCCGGCTCAACCTGTTCTTTTTTCTGTTCCATATGTTTCTGCTGGCCATGATCCTGGCAACCGTCTCCAACAGCCTCGGTGTACAATGGGTGGCGATTGAAGCGACGACGCTGGCCACGACGTTTCTCATTGCGTTCTGGCGCCGGCGTGAATCGCTGGAGGCCGGGTGGAAATATTTGATTCTCTGCTCCGTCGGCATCTCGCTGGCGCTGTTCGGCGTGGTGTTGATGTACTACTCTTCGCTGCGCGTCCTGGGCGACGTCAGTTCGGCGTTGAATATTACGCAGCTTCAGCAGGTCGCCGCGCAGCTGGATCCGCATATTCTGAAGCTGGCGTTTGTCTTTCTGTTCGTCGGGTACGGCACCAAGGTCGGGCTCGTGCCCATGCACAGCTGGCTGCCCGACGCCTATACCGAAGCGCCGGCTCCGGTGGCGGCGATGCTGGCGGGCGTGCTGGAAACCGTCGCGGTCTATGCGATTCTGCGGAGCCGCGGCATCGTGGATCAGGCGGTGTCGCCGGAATTCACCGGCAGCCTGCTGGCCTTGTTCGGCCTCGTGTCCTTCGCCGTCGCTGCTTTCTTCATGCTGCTACAGCACAACTACAAGCGGATGCTGGCCTATTCCAGCATCGAACACATGGGCCTGGCGATGGTGGGGTTCGGCGTCGGCGGAGCCGTCGGGATTTTCGGCGGGCTGTTCCATCTGGTGAATCATGCCTTCGCGAAGTCCCTGGCCTTCTTTGCGGCCGGCAACATTCACCGGCGGTATAAATCGGTGGAGATCGGCGACGTACAGGGCCTGATCACCGTGCTGCCGGGATCCGCGCTGGCATTCCTGGCGGCGGGATTGGCCCTGGCCGCATTGCCTCCCTTCGCACTCTTTGCCAGCGAGATGCAGATCGTCACGGCGCTCGGGACAGCCGGGTTGCCGGGAGAGTGGGGCCGGCCGGGCGCGAAATGGCCGGTGGCGATGCTGTTGTTTTGCAGCCTGGTGGCCTTCGCCGGTTTTCTCTATCGAATCACGGGCATGGTCTGGGGGACGGCGCCACGGGAGGTTGCCGCGGGAGAGCCATGGTCGGCGGGGCACATTGCGCTTATTCTGCTGGCAGTGGTGCTGACCCTATTCTGCTGGGTGCTTCCGCTGCCGTTGCAGCAACTCCTTGAAACTGCCTCCGCCATGCTGATCACCAGGTAGTGTCGGGAGGACGCGATGCAGGATCATGCGCCGGTTGAACAACTGATTCACAACGCGTTTCCCGCTCTGAGGCCGGACCCTTCATCCGGCAGCGGTCTCGTGCGGTATCGCCCGGCTTGCGCGCAGATACCGGAACTCGCCCGGTTTCTCCATCAGGCCTTGTCCGGCCGCCTGGCGGTGCAGTTTGCCGTCGATTGCCGTCCGCGAGCGGAGGCCTACGAGATTCAGTATCTGTTTGCGCTTGAGGCGCCCCGGCCGTGGATTCTGTTGACGCTGGAGCTGAGCAGGCAGGACCGCCTGTTTCCGTCGATCACGCCTTCCGTACATGCGGCGCAATGGTACGAACGGGAAATCCGCGATCTGTTCGGACTCATCCCGCAGGGGCATCCGGACCTCCGTCGCTTGATCCGGCACGAACACTGGCCGAAGGGCACGCATCCGCTGAACAAGGACTTTGCCTGGGACAGCGTCATGGGACGGCAGCAGGGGGAATACCGGTTCCGCCATATCGAGGGCGAAGGCGTGTTCGAAATACCGGTCGGGCCGATTCATGCCGGGATCATTGAATCGGGGCACTTTCGGTTCTCTGTCGCCGGCGAGCCGATCATGCAGCTTGAAGTGCGCCATTTCTGGAAACATCGCGGCATCGAAAAGCTGTTCGAGCGGCTGCCGCTGACGGCAGCCGTTCCGCTCGCCGAACGGGTTTCCGGGGATACCGCCGTGGGGCATAGTCTTGCCTACTGTCAGGCGGCCGAGACCCTGTTGCAGCTCGACGTGCCGCGGCGCGCGCGCTATCTCCGCTCGCTGCTGCTGGAGTTGGAGCGGCTGCACAATCATCTCGGCGACGTCGGCGCCATCTGCAACGATACGGCCTATGCGCTGCCCCATGCCCATTGCGGCCGGATGAAAGAAAGCCTGATGCAGCTCAACGACCGGTTGACCGGGTCGCGATTTCTGCGCGGGGTTGTGTGTGTCGGCGGAGTGGCGCGGGATGTCGACCGGACGCTGCTGGCGGAGACGGTAGAAGAGGTGAGCCGGATCGAACAGGACTTTTCCGAACTGGAGACGATTATTGCGGCGAATGCGTCGCTCACGGATCGCCTGGAAAGTACGGGTGTGTTGACGGAACGGATCGCCCGGGACCACGGGGTGATCGGCGTCGCGGGCCGGGCGTCGGGGATCGATCAGGATGTCCGCCGCGACCGGCCCTTCGCCGCCTATGATGAGTTGCCGGTCAACGTCGCCCTCTACCGCTATGGCGATGTCCGTGCGCGTGTGCGCGTGCGCATGGACGAGATTCACGAATCCATCCGTTTGATCCGCGAAATTCGGCTGAAGATTCCGGATGGTCCGTTCCTGGCGGATCCGGTTCATGTGCCTGCGTGCGGCGAGCGGGCGTTCTCGGCGGTGGAAGGCTGGCGGGGGGAAATCCTGTACTTCGTCATGGCGGGAGACAACGGACAGATCCAGCGCTGCAAAGTGCGCGATCCGTCCTTTGTGAACTGGCCCGCACTTCAATGGGCGGTGGTGGGCAACATCGTTCCCGATTTTCCGCTGATCAATAAGAGTTTCAATCTGTCCTATGCCGGAAACGATCTGTAACCGGGAGGCGCGTATGTTTCGTATTCTCAGGAAGAGTCTGAAAACCGGAGTCGTCACGGGGCGGCATCCCGAGTCCACGCAGAGCAGCGAGCCTCCAGCGCCTGAAAGTTGCGCAAAGGCCGCCCCGTTCAGAACGTCGCTGGCCATCCGCGCAGTGGATACCGGCTCCTGCAACGCCTGCGAAATGGAGATGACGGCCTTGATGAATCCCGTGTACGACGCGGAGCGGGTTGGCCTGCATATCGCCGCGTCTCCGCGTCATGCGGACGCGCTCGTGGTGACCGGTCCCGTCACCGTCAACATGGAGAAGGCTCTGAAAGACGTGTACAAGCAGACGCCGGAGCCGAAGCTGGTGATTGCCCTGGGTGACTGCGCGATCAACTGCGGTGTCTTCAAAGGCAGCTATGCCGTGACCGGGCCGGTCGACCGCCACATTCCTGTCGATGTCCGTATCCCCGGCTGCCCGCCGCGTCCGGCAGAAATCCTTCAAGCGCTGGCGGAGTTACGCGCCGATAAATCCTAGGGATCGACGGCAGTCTACCGGCCTGCCGTGAGTCATTTGTTGCCTTTCGCGACAGCTGCCAGGCCGGTTCAGCCCTGGAATGCCCCAGGCGTCGTAGGTCCTCCTCCTCCCGGTTTTGTAAGCGCTCATCAATCCAACGCAATCGATCGGTGCCGGGCCTGAAATATCTGGCACGAACCTGGCTTTTCAACCGGTGAAGGACTTTTTCATCAGGGAGGATCGCCATGGATACTCACGATACACGCTGTTCATCGCAAGCCATTGCGCTGGCCTTTCTGGGCGGGGCGATTGCCGGAGCCGTCGCCGGTCTTCTGCTCGCGCCCAAGTCAGGGGAGGAAACGAGGCGGGAGTTGCGAGGGTATGCGAGGAAGGCGGAGGAAGAGGTGCTCGAGAAAGCCAAGGAGGCGCGCGCCGCGCTCGATGACATGATCGAGCGGGGAAAACACTATGTGGATGAGCGCCGTGCCGATGTCGAGGCGGTCGTCCATGCGGGCAAAGAAGCGATGAAAGAGCGCATGGATAAATGTTGTAGCTAAGGAGTGTCTGTGCTGTCGATTCGTTTCCATGGCCGGGGCGGGCAGGGCGCGAAAACCGCGAGCCGTATCGTGGGCACGGCGGCGTTTCTCGAAGGCTATCAAGCGCAGGATTCGCCCGTCTACGGGGCCGAGCGGCGGGGCGCGCCGGTTGCCGCTTTCACGCGTATCGACCGGAGCCCGATCCACGAACGGGGTGTGATTGCCAGACCCGATCTGGTCGTGATTGCGGATGCGTCGCTGATGCACGATGCGGCAGCCCGTGTGTCGGACGGACTGGATGAGCGTTCGGCGGTGTTCGTCAATTCCTCTCTGACTCCCGATCAGCTCCGTGCGCAGACTGCGCTCCCCGGGCGGCTGACCGCTCTGGACCTCACCGGCATCGCGCTGCAAGAGTTCGGCAAGCGCGGGGCGATCAGCGCTCTGCTCGGGGCGGTGGCCGGGCGGTTGATCGGACTGCATCGGGACTCGATACGGGAGGCCATTGCACGGGAGTTAGCAGATCTTGGGCTATCTCAACCGGTCATCGAGCGCAATCAGGCCGTCGCGTTGGATTGTTATGACCAGGTGCCGGTTGTCGCCGTCGAATCGGAAGTGCATCGGCCCGCGCCGCCCGTTCAATTGCACCGGCCGACCTATGACGCGCCGACAAAAGGCACGGCGAGCATCACCGTGGGGCCGAATTCAGGCCTGCGCTCCATGAGCGGATGGCGGACGTTCCGTCCGGTGTTGCGCCCCGATCTATGCAACGGCTGCTGGCTCTGCTTTGCGAATTGCCCGGAGGGAGCCATTACGATCAAGCCGGATGGCAAACCGGCGGTGTACTACCCGCATTGCAAGGGGTGTTTGGATTGCGTGGAAGTCTGTCCGACCGACGCGATGACCGTCGAGCGGGAGCCGCAGGGAGTGCAGCCATGACCGCCGAGATGATGACCGGCAATCTGGCGGCGGCTTGGGGCGCCCGGCTGGCCGATGTGGATTATGTGCCGGCGTTTCCGATCACCCCGCAGACGGAGATCGTCGAGACGCTGGCCAAGTGGTGCGGGAACGGCTCGCTGAACGCCCGGTTCGTCACGCTGGATTCGGAGCATTCGATGATGACGGCGGCCGGTGCGGCGGCCGCGACCGGCGTGCGTGTCTTCACGGCCACGTCGAGCCAGGGACTGCTGCATGCGTTCGAAGTGCTGTACACCGTGGCCGGCTGGCGGGTGCCGCTCGTGCTGGTGAATGTTTCCCGGGCGCTGGCCTCGCCCATCACGCTGGAGCCGGACCACAATGACGTACTGGCCGCGCGGGATTGCGGTTTTCTCCAGCTGCATGCGGAGACCTGCCAGGAAGTCGTCGACTCGATTCTCCTGGCCTATCGGATCGCTGAAGATGCGCGGGTCTGTCTGCCGGTGATGGTGAATCTCGACGGGTTCGTGCTCTCGTTTACCCGCGAGCCGGTAACGCTTCCCGATTCCGAATTGGTGCGGCAATTCCTGCCGCTCTTCCGTCCGGCTCATTTGGGGTTCAAGGCCTCGGTGCCGCGGTCTCTCGGCACGGCGGTCTTCGGCGGCGCCACCTACAGCTACTTCCGGCACCAGCTGCATCTTGCGTCGCTCAACGGTCTCTGCGTGTATGAAGAAGCGGCGGCGGATTTCGAACGGCTCTTCGGCCGCCGGTACGATCCGGTCGAACAATACCGCATGAACGATGCCGAAGATGTGCTGGTGATGACCAATGCCTTTGCCAGCAAAGGCAAGGCGGCGGTCGATGCGGCGCGAGCGCAGGGGCGGCGCGTGGGCTTGCTGCGTCTGCGCATGATTCGCCCCTGGCCCGCTGAGGCGATCCATCATGCCTTGCAGGGCCGGCGGGCCGTGGCCGTGGTCGATCAGAACCTCTCGCCGGGCCAGGGCGGCATCCTCTTTCAAGAGATCGCAGCCTGCCTCTATCACGAAGCCTTGCGGCCCCGGGCGCTCTGCTCGTTCATCGGCGGGCTGGGCGGGAAGAATCTGTCCGAGGGGGAATTTCAGGCGATCTTCGAACAGACAGCGGAAGCGGGAGTCAGGGGCACGGGCATCGGGCCGGTGCTGTTGTTTACAGAGTCCGAGCATCGTGAAGTGGAACAGCTGCAATTCCTCGCCCATGAACTCAAGACGGGCCGGTGATTCACGATGACTTGGGAACCGCAGATCTTCAAGACGTTGCATCAGATTCCCCGTGAGGAGCATGTCTTTCCGGGCACGCCGCTCTGTGCCGGCTGCGGGGGACTGGAGTCGTTGCGGCTGGCCGCGAAAGTGCTGGGGAGCCGCGTGGTCTATGTCGATGCCGCCGGTTGCATGACTAACCTGGCTGCATTCCCGTTCACGCCGCTCGATGCCTCGTGGCTCTATACCACGATGGGATCGGCGCCGGCCGGTGCGCAGGGGGTGCGCGATGCGCTGGATGTGCTGATCGCCAAAGGACGGTTGCCGAAAGAGGAAGACGTGCAGGTCGTGGTACTGGGCGGGGACGGTTCCACCTATGACATGGCCCTCTCCTCGACTTCCGGGGCCATCACCAGACAGCTCGACTTCTACTACGTCTGCTACGACAACGAAGCCTACGGCAATACCGGTGTTCAGCTCAGTCCCGCGACGCCCTACGGCGCGCGCACGACCACGTCGCCCTGTGCGGTGCCGCATCCCGTCGGCACGACGCAGGAGAAGAAAGACATCTTTGAAATCTGGCGGGCGCACAGGCCCCCGTACATGGCGACGGTGTCGCCGCGCTTTCCGCTCGACCTGGAGGAAAAGTTTGCGCGCGCGGCTGCATATAAGGGACCGAAACTCTTCCTGGCTTTCGCCGCCTGTCCGACCGGCTGGCTCTTCGATCCGGCCTATACGCCGGACGTGGCGCGGCTGGCGGTGGAATGCGGACTCTGGCCGCTGAAAGAGGCGATCAACGGCGTGGTCGTGCATACCTATCGGCCGAAGTTGACACCGGTCGAAGAGTATCTCAAGCTCCAGGGCCGGTTCCGCCATCTGTTTGAGCCGGCGGTGCAAACCGAGGCTATCGCGCATATTCAGGAACGGGTGAATGTCTATTGGAACCGGGTAAAACGGGACGAGGGAAATTCCTGATAGGTATGACAGGATCGTATGGGAGAGGGTGGATGATGTCTGAGAGGCAGCGGTGCTCATTCACGAGAGAAGTCCGGATCGTTTCGAAACGCGCGGTGCTGGGCGGGCTCTGCATCCTCCTATTTGCCGGATGCGCCGCAGGCGCGCACCGCCATGGAGAGCAGCGGTCGCATCCGATTCTGACGTCCGATGTCCGGCAGCCTATTCCGCTGTCGCCGGCAGCCGGGACGGAGCATCGTGCGGTGATGCTGCAACATCTGGAAACCCTGCAAGTGATTATGAATGCGCTGGTCGAGGAGGATTATGAGTTGGCCAAGGGATTGACCGAAACGCATCTGGGTTTCTTCATGCACCGACAGGCGATGGCGAGCCAGCAGCCGGAGAATTTTCCGCCGGCCTACCACGACCTGGCCATGGCGCATCACGCTGCTGCGGAGGAGCTGGCCAAGATTATTCCGACTAAGGATTTGAAGCAGATCCTGCCGCAATTCAATCACGTCTTGAAGGCCTGCGTGGCCTGTCATCTGGAATACAAACTGCGAAGTTCATAGGAAGGAGCCCACGATGTCCGAACGTACGATCACCATGATGTTCGACGAAGATCATGACCGGCTGGATGCGCTCTTCGCGTCATTTCAGAAACTGAAACGGACGGATTTTGCCAAGGCCAAGAACGCGTTCCTCGAGTTCAAGGCGGGGTTGCAGCGGCATGTGGCGTGGGAGGAAGACGTGATGTTTCCTCTGTGGGAGAAAAAGTCCGGTATGACCGGCGGCGGACCGACGATCGTCATGCGCCTCGAACACAAGGAAATCGGAGATTGCCTGGAGTCGATTCACCGCAAGGTGCAGGCGCAGAATCCGGAGAGCGATCGGGAGGAGCAGACTCTGCTGGATTTGCTGGACCGGCACAACATGTCGGAAGAGGAGGTGCTCTATCCTGAAATGGATCACCTGATCAGCCCTGAGGAGCGAGCGGCCGCGTTTCGCGCGATGGAGAAGATTGTCTGAGGTGGACATGGTGTACAAAGACCGTCTCAAAAATAGCGTGATGGCAGTTGTTCTGGTGGTATCGGTGGTTGGCGGGATTTCAGAGCAACACCTGTGGGCGGCTCCCTCATCTTCCCGAAAGCCGGCTTCGCAAGGCAACGCCGGGACGGGCAGGAGCCTCTTCAACGGCAAAGGCGTCTGCTACTACTGTCACGGTGTCGATGGGCGCATCGACAAACGGCCGGAACTCGCCGCCGACACGGCGGCGTTGATCGCTCGCCTGAATCCTCCGCCGGCCGACCTGCGGAATGCGAAAGCCCTTCACCTGAAAAACGACAAGCAACGCGCGCAAGCAATTCGTGAAGGCCATCCCGGCACGGGGATGTTTCCCGACACGACCATGACGGATCAGGAGCTGGCGGATACGCTGGCCTATCTGGCTTTCCTTCGGAAGGAAGGCTCCGCGGGGCAACAATGAGGGCGAAAAGCGAAAGGGAGTCATGCCGATGAACAGATGGTTGATCTGCGCCGTCCTCTCCCTGGTGGTATTTGAAGCTGCGGGCAACAGGATTGTTAACGGTGCGAGCAGCGATGGACGGCACAATGCGGGTATGAATGAATCGAGCGGGAATGTGTCGATGCGTCCTGCGGGGGACGGTAGCAGAGGCCAGGGACTCTATGATTCCAGCTGCATCGTGTGTCATGGGCCGCAGGCCGCCGGCGGCATCGGTCCCCGGTTGGCAGGCAATCCCGTGCTGTCGAACGAACAGGCGTTCTGGAAGGTAGTGTATGAAGGGCGGCACGTGATGCCGCCGCTGAAAGGCTCGATCACCGAGCAGCAGATGGCCGACATCCAGGCCTGGCTGAAGACGCTGCGGTAA
>CAZEHM010000062.1:0-14532 GCA_964512025.1 uncultured Nitrospira sp.
CCCAGAATATTGTACCCGCCATCCACGTAGATCACTTCGCCGGTAATACCTCGCCCCAGTGAACTCACGAGAAACAACGCGGTGTCGCCGACTTCGCCCTGCTCGGTGGCGCGGCGGAGCGGGGCAAACTCTTTGTGATGATCCACCATCTTGCTGATACCGGACACTCCGCGGGCCGCCAGCGTCTTGATCGGCCCGGCGGAAATCGCATTCACGCGAATGTTTTTGGGACCGAGATCGTTCGCCAGATAACGCACGGTGGCTTCCAGTGCCGCCTTCGCCACACCCATGACGTTGTAGTGTGGCACGACACGCTCGGCACCGAGATAGGTCAGCGTCACGATGGATCCGCCGTTGGTCATGAGAGGCAGAGCGGCACGTGTGACGGCAACCAGCGAATACGCGCTGACGTCCAACGCCGTTGCGAACCCCTGGCGGGTGGTATTGACGAATTGTCCCGTCAGTTCCTCCCGCGGAGCAAACGCGATGGAGTGGACGAGGAAATCCAGCTGACCGACTTCTTTGCCCACATTCTGCATCATGGCGGCGATTTGTGCATCGTCTCCGGCATCACAGGGAAATGCCTTCGCTCCGGGCATGGTCGCAACCAGTTCTTCGACATTCTCCCGCAGCCGCTCATTCTGATAATTGAACATGAGTTGAGCGCCCTGACTGGCGGCCGACTGAGCGATGGCCCAGGCAATGCTGTGCTTGTTGGCGACGCCGATGATGAGCCCTTTTTTGCCACTCAATAACATGATGATGTGTGCTCCTTACGGTTAACGGGAAACCCGCCCTCGATCCCGATGCGCATCAGGGTGACGATCAACGCAGATCATCGAGTGATCACTGAGTCCAACCGACGGCTGAAGATAACACGATTTGCGGGGCGGTTCTAGAAGAAGAGGGCGGAGACCTGCAGGTTTAGTTTCCTTTGTTTCCAACGGTATGAAGTTGCGCAACCACTTTGGAGGCCTCGGGGATAAAGTCATCGAGCTGTTGCGCCTTCGCCAGCGTCAACGCTTCGGTCGCCAGTGTCACCGCATCTTGATGCCGGCCCCGTTTGCAATAGCTTTTCGCCAGGCTAATCCGCGCGTTGACGGCTTCCGGTTCTTGCTGGATAACATGCCGAAGCAACTGCTCTCCTTTATCCGGATCGCCGCCCAGCATCGCGGGTAATCGTACAAGCAACGTGCCTCTGGCGGAAAGCGCGTCCAGATGATCCGGCTTGAGTTCGAGGGATCGATTGAGCTCCTTCATCATGCGCCGAAATCCCAGGACAGAAGAGAGGCTCATTTCACCGTCAATTCGCATCAACTCGCCGAGATTGCAAAACAAGGCGAAGTGGGCATCGGCAGATTTTTCGTCGACCGCTACCGCCTGCTCGCCCAACGACTGTCCCTTTTCATAGAGCGCCGCCCGCGTGGCCCGGTCGGTCGCAATCCGACCATCGTGGCAAGCCTGCAATGCTCCGGCAATGAGATCCTGGGTGGCAGGCTGAGCGCCACCTGACGTCGTACTCACAATCAAACATACGATACACGAGAAGATGACAATACCGACTCGCCGCATGACCCCTCCGAAAATGAAACGCTAGACCGTTTACTTTTATACAGCAAGGCCGATGCCAGTGACAAGCAGAAGCAACTCTCTGATAATTCACCGACAATTTCCACCGAGGCCTGCGGGTTCCATGCGTCCTGTGGCAGGAAAAAAACAGCCTGCGGGGAAAATGCAACAGGCGGTCGTGCGGTTGATCTATCCCTAGCGGCGAGAGCGATACCTGCGATTTAGGCCATTGAGAATTGTCCCGAACATACCAACCGCTCCTCGTCCTGATGTGCCACGATGGCTGCGAAACCATCCACGCTACCACCCCTCCGTCGATATCAAAACGGAGTTCCGGATGTCCTGATAGCCAGTCCATCACGTGAAGATACCGGACACTTCGCAATCAAGATGCCGCAGACACATGCCCCGCCAGCTTTCTAAGAGATTGAAACGCAGCAAGCATCTCCCCATAGGAGTAGTGAGCATTACGGCCGCTGGGGTTGGGTAACAGAAAGATCGGAACACCGGCAATTTCACTTGCCGTAGTCCCCAGAGCAATACGAGGCGGCACCCGCTGATCGAATCCGAATGCCATGCGGTAGATCGTCACCCCCAGCAACGCCACGATACGAGGGCGATACCGCCGTATTTTTTTCGTCAGCGCCGCTATGCCTCTGTGGTATTCCTCGGCTGCAAGGGTATCGATGCCCCGGCTCGAGCGACCGATGATGTTGGTCAACCCGAGCTTCCATTCAGGCAGACGCCCATCATCTTTAGCCGTCAAGGGCTCCGTCACAAGCCGAGACTCATACAGCAGCTTCCAGAAGCGGTTGGACGGACCCGCAAAATGATGGCCGACACGTGCAGACCGAAGGCCCGGATTGATTCCCACAAAAAGAATTTCGACATCGAGTTGTATATGGTCGGGGAGTCTCGATTTTTCGGTCATGCCACAGCCCTCGAACGATTGAGGCAGTTTAGTGGGCGGCCAGCCAATCTGCCACAGGATCTGGAAGGAATTCGCCTGCACAATCAGATTAGAATAGCACTACAACTATATGAATTTATTGATAATCTATCACGCCAACACATTCGGCATGCGCCTTGCTCACCTCATGGGCAGTGCCCGATCAGCGGCATGGATCTCAACAACTTTTCTGGAGGGATTTACTATGAAGCGCATGTTGATGGCAATCATGGCAGTGGCAGTGGCGGTCTCGTTCAGCGCTCCGTCCTTCGCCGGCGACGAGAAGAAGAAGGAAGAGAAGAAGGGCGGCCATGTGGTGGTGTTCGGCGACGAGAAGAAGAAGGAAGAGAAGAAGGGCGGCCACGTGGTGTTCGGCGACGAGAAGAAGAAAGAAGAGAAGGGCGGAAAGTAATCCCGCTCCTGCTTTTGGCGAGGCTAGCTGGCTTGAGAGGTCTCCTGCTTCGAGCGGGAGACCTCTCGGGCTGTTCCCCTAACGCATCGAATCTCTGATATAGACCGCCTGCAATCCCACAATCGTTTTCGAATCTCGGATCGTCCCATCCTCGACTTTCCTGATCGCCTCGGCCAGCGGCATCTCAATGACCTCCAGCACCTCATCCCGATCCAGCTGTTGCCGGCCCAGTGTCAGTCCCGTCGCTTTGTACACGTGAATCACTTCGTCGGCAAACCCGGGAGCCGTGAAGATACTCGACAACAGTGCGAACGACGACGCCCGATAGCCGATCTCTTCTTCCAGTTCCCGCGCCGCGCAACTCAGTGGATCTTCACCCGGGTTGAGCTTGCCTGCGGGAATCTCATAGATGAATCCGCCTGCGGCATGGCGGAACTGACGGATCAGCACCACCGTGCCATCATCCTTCATCGGCACCACGGCGGATGCGCCTGGATGGCGAATCGTTTCCAGATCGACGGTCACGCCATTGGGCAGAGTGACCGTATCGATGTTCAGCGTGACCACCCGGCCTTTGTAGATCTGCTTGGTCACAGCCCGTCCATCACGTGCGCGCGGGCTTTCGATAGAAGGGTGGTTTTACGACCTGGGCGGGCACGGATTTGCCTCGAATATCGATCGTCAACTTCGAGCCAACCGTCGAGTGAGCCGATGGCACATAACCCAGACCGATCCCTTTCTGAAGGATCGGCGAAAGGTTTCCACTCGACACCTCGCCGATGGGTTCTGACGAGCGGGCATCGAGAATTCTGCACCCGTGCCGCGGCACCGCCTTTTCTAATAATTCGAATCCGACGAACCGTTTGGCCGGCCCGCCCTGTTTCTGTGCGAGAAGCGTTGCACGTCCGGCGAAATCACCCTTCTCGACGCTCACGGTCCACTCGACGGCGGCTTCGATCGGAGTGGTCGTTTCATCGATATCGTTCCCGTAGAGAAGATAACCCATTTCCAGACGCAGGAGATCCCGCGAACCCAATCCTGCCGGCCTCAGTCCGTTCGAAGCTCCGGCTTCAAGAATCCTCTCCCACAGCACCCCGACACGATCGGCCGGAATATACAACTCATACCCCAGCTCGCCCGTATAGCCGGTTCGCGCAATAAGGGTAGGAATCGATGCCAGCGCCGCCTCACAGGTGTGATGAAGCTTCAGTGTCGTCACCGCCGTACCGCCCAAGGCGATCATAATATCTTTGGACAACGGCCCCTGCAGAGCGATTTGGGCCATCTCATCCGAATGGTCTTCCAGAACGACGCTCGCGTCACGAGGATGGGCTTGCAGCCAGGTCAACACCTTGGGGCGATTCGACGCATTGACACAGAGCAGATAGTCCGTCGGCTTCAACCGGTAGACAAAGATGTCGTCTTTGATGCCGCCCTCGTCGTTGCACACCATAGAATAGTGAGCCTGACCGACCGCCAGCTTGGCCACATCATTTGTCGTGACCGATTGGAGAAACGCCAGTGCGCCAGTCCCCGACACCATCAGCCGGCCCATATGGCTGACGTCGAAGAGCCCGGCCTTGCTGCGGACGGTATGGTATTCGTCCAGCACCCCGGAATACTGAATGGGCATCTCCCATCCGGCAAAATCGACCAGCTTGGCCCCGGCCGCGCGATGTTGAGCAATCAGTGGGGTTTGTTTCATCGGATTCCCGGTTACTGCACGCCGAGTAGTTCGACATCGAACACCAGCGTGGCGTGAGGAGGAATAAGTCCGCCCGCTCCGCGGGCTCCGTAACCGAGGTTCGAGGGGATTGTCAATTTGCGCTTCCCGCCGATTTTCATTCCCTGTACACCCTCATCCCACCCCTTGATCACCTGACCGACGCCGAGCCGGAACGAGAACGGCTGGCCGCGATCCACCGAGCTATCGAACTTCTTGCCGTTTGTCAGCCAGCCGGTGTAATGAACGGAGACGGTCTGTCCGGCCTTCGCGGTCTCGCCTGTTCCCACAACCTGATCGATATATTGCAGACCGGATGACGTCGTGATTTCTTTTCCTTCCGATGCCGATGATTCGTTTCCGCTCATGCTGCCTCCTACTCCCATAGATGGAACACACATCACTATAACTGAGACGAACACCGTGCATAGATACCTGCGGTTCATGTCACCCCTGCTTTTGACGTCGGTTCAGCGAACAGCGCCATACTAGCCGTGTATCCGTGAAGAAAGTTGCGCCCGCCGACCGGACCGATCTCGCCTTGTGCGAAAAACCCGGCGACCGGGATCGGTCCCAATCGTTCCATCAGAACTCCCGAATCATGATGCGGTCGCCCGAACAGCCCCTGGCCGCGTCCGCAGCAGCTGAACACGAGCGCGCCGAGCGGCGCGTTCGGATGCCGCGCGCGATCTTCCGCCAACAGCAAGTGCAGATCTTCGCTCGCCGATCGGGCATCGCGCAGGTGAAACTGCACCGTCTGTCCTTCCTGCACCACGTCACCGATGGCCACCGCGCCGGTCGTTTGGTCGGCGCCTACCAGATTGCGCACGAGAAAATCGCCCCGCTCAAACCGGTTGCGATGTTCATCGATCACGATGCCGACATGGAGCGCCCGATGCGCCCGACGCCGATCCTCACCCCCGAGTGACTCGAAGACCGCTTGAAGCCTCGTCAGCGCCGGCGTTCCACCCATCTCGTGCACGAGGTTGTGCTCCGCTTTGGTCACTACGTAGCGCTCGCCGATCGGGCGGCACCCTTGTGAGATGACCGGTCGCACCTCAATCGGCCCGCTGATCCGAACTCCGACCAATCCGTTCTCAAATGTTTGCCGCCCGAGAAACAACCGATTCTCACCGGCATCCTGCCCGCCACCCGCCAATCCTCCGATGGCCGCCGTCCCCGGATAGCGCTCTTCCAGAAGACTCAGCACATCCTGCATCGGAGTGGAGAATGGATCGGCGAGGAGGAGAAACGTTCCATCCTGCCCGTCGGATTCCGGCCAGCCCGGTAAGGAGAATTGATCTTGCGTGGGTGAAAATGAGAGTCGGACCGGCGACAGGCTGACACCGGGAAGACAGGCCGTCCACACGGTGACGGCCGGGGACGTTTCCAGCTCCTCCGCTCCTGCGATGACGCCTTCGCCGGTGCAGCCGAGAGAAACTCTCGCGCCCAGTACATCGGTCATCGTTTCCGCCAGCAATTCGGCGCGGGAGACATGGTGCGAGGAGAAGAACACGAACGCGAGATCAGGCGTGACGCCGCCCAGTTTGGCACGCACCTCATCCACCAGATCTCTGGCGGCGGCTTCCGTATCGGGATTGCGTGACACTGCGGATACGAAATGAACCGTCGCGGCCTGGAGGGAAGATGTCGAAGACAAGCTGGGCATGGAAATCGTCGTACCGTTACACGCCGGGATTCATACGTTCAGACCGGTCGCTCGCCAACTTCTTGTAGTAGCGCCAGAGATACGAATGGTAATCGTCGAGCTGTGCCAGCAAGTAATGCAATTCGGTGGGATCTTCCGTTTCCAACGCACGGGTCATCCGCGTCTTAAGAAATTCGGCGAAGGCCTCCGTCTTCTCCACAGCCGTCAGAAGACGCAACCCGCCGCCAATCTGGTATTCATTCATCGAAGGGCACTCCTAGACCGATCTTTCAAAAGTAGGATAACGAGCCGTCAGCGAAAAATGCAAGCGCACAGTTCCAATCCAACCGCCCCACGTTGCGTCAGACCCGGCAACAGACTCCCGCTCGCTGGGATTGCTGCGACACAGGGGGCTGCGCCGCATGTGTCTGTACCTAGCTTCGAATCTCAGGGCCTTGAGCCGGATACCAGAGCCTTGAGTCGATCCAGATCGATCGCCTCCACGCGATGGCCATCGCGGCCGACAACAGTCGTCGCCATAGTCAGCGCGTTGAGAATCGCTTCTTCAGTGGCTTCGACCGTGGCTGTGATCAGAGGATTCAGATGGGTATCGGCAAGATGCGTCAGACTGTAGGTCGGGGCTTGGGGATAGTGCGGAATCACGTTGGCGGTGGAGAAGGCCAGCATGAAATCACCGCTCCCATGGCGCGCCGAGGAGCCTGTCCTGGCCAATCCAAGCGCCGCACGCTTGGCCAGCCTTGTGAGCTGTCGCCCATCCAGCGGCGCGTCGGTCGCGATGACGATAATGATGGATCCTTCGCTTTGACCGGGCGAAAGCTTTTCAGCCACCGCTTTGGGCGCTTCGTACAGCTTCCCGACCGGCACGCCACCCACGACGAGTTCCGGTTTCCGACCGTGATTCGCGTTGACCATCACGCCGACCGTAAAGCTGCCCTCTTTTTCAGGCAGTCTTCGTGAAGCCGTGCCGATGCCTCCTTTAAATCCGTATGAGACCATACCGGTACCGGCCCCGACGGTCCCTTCTTTCACCGGGCCGCCGGCCGCGCCGTCGAGCGCAGCCATGACATCCTGCTCGGACACATGACGCCCTTGGATGTCGTTCAGTCGGCCATCGTCGCATTCGGCGACAACCGGCGTCAGGGTGTCATCCTCGATACCGATCGCCGGATACCGCTTGATCATCCAACTCATGACACCGTTGGCCACGCGCGGCACATTGAGCGTGTTCGTCAACGCAATAGGATATTCCAGAAACCCGGACTCTGCTAGCCAGGCCAAACCAGTCATCTCTCCCGTGCCATTGAGAACGAACGACCCGGCCGCCACCTTCTGATGCCAGACATCATCCCGCGGAATAATCACCGTAACGCCTGTGCGAACCGGCCCCTGCCCCGGCTTGAGCGTCCCCTCCCCCGAGATGAGGGTCCGGTGCCCGACCTTGACGCCCGGCACATCGGTAATGGCATTGAATGAGCCAGGAGCGTAGTTTCCGATGGTGATTCCCAGGTCACGCACCCGCTGCCGCACCTCCGGCTGCTCTTCTGCCCAGACAGGACTCGCCGCCAACAACACCGCCGCAGTACAGACCGCGAGGCTGAGTGATCGCCCGCTATATGTCATAGGCTTCACCACGACGAGGAATCATGACTTCAACACCGGAATGCTCGGCTTGAATCGCCGAACCGAGCGATAGCGCCTGCTTTTCTTCACCGTGAACGATGAACACCTTGCCGGGGAGCGGATTGATGGCCCGGACATAGGCCAGGAGATCGTGGCGGTCGGCATGAGCCGACAGCCCGTTGAACTTCACCACCTGCGCTCTCCGTTTTGTGGGCACTCCGAATATCGGCACCACATCCCAGCCTTCAACGAGCTTGCGGCCCAGTGTATGCTCGGCTTGGAAACCGACAAAGACAATCACGTTCGCCTCGTCTTCAATGGCATGTTTCAAGTGATGCAGGACACGCCCGCCTTCGCACATACCCGAAGAGGAAATAATAATACAAGGACCTTTCATCGAATTAAGGCGTTTGCTGTCTTCCGGCGAAGAGACAAAACGAATATAGCGCGAGGCAAAAGGATCACCCTCTTCCGTAAATGTGCGGTAGGTTTCTTCGTCGTAACATTCGGGGTGATGACGAAAAACCTCGGTGGCTTTTGAGGCCAGCGGAGAATCGATGTAAATGGGAATCGGGTCAATACGATCCTCGGCGACAAGTTCTTTGATCCGCATTACCAGTTCCTGCGTTCGCCCGACGGCAAAAGCCGGCACGATGATCTTGCTCTTGTGCGCTTTGGCGTGCGCAATCAAATCCTCCGCCTTCTTCTTCATCGCCTCGCCTGCTTGCTCATGCTGGCGGTCGCCGTAAGTCGATTCTAAAATGAGCACATCACAGGGAGGCGGCGGTTCCGGATCGCGCAAGATCGGCATGTGGGATCGCCCTAAGTCTCCGCTAAAGAGCACGGTTGTCGTGTTACCTCTGATGGTGTACTTCACGCGGACGGCGGCCGAACCAAGAATGTGCCCGGCGTCATGAAACATCGCGGTGACTCGCGGAGCGATCTTGATCGCATCATGATACCGCTCCCCGACAAAACGTCTGGTGATGCCCTCGACATCGTCGGTGTCGAATAAAGGCTGTATGCATTTCTTGCCCCTCCGCCGCTCTTGCTTATTCACGTAGCGGCAGTCGCTTTCCTGAATCCTGGCCGCATCCTGCAACATGATCGCGGCCAGATCAGCCGTGGCCCGCGTGAGATGCACTTTTCCTGAAAAGCGCTGTTGCATCAGCATCGGCAACGCCCCGGAATGGTCGATGTGGGCATGCGAGAGCAGCACGGCGGACAATGACTTGGGATCAAAGCCGAGTTCGCGGTTTTGGACCGCCGCTTCTTCCCGCCGGCCCTGAAACATCCCGCAGTCCAGCAGCAGCCGGCAGCTGGAGGTTTCAAGCAGATGGCGGCTGCCTGTGACCGAGCGGGCCGCACCATGGAAAGAGAGTTTCATGGATTCGTCCTCACACCATGGTTGCGGGCGATCAGATCCCACGCTTCCTGCGCGGTCTCCGCGTAATGAAACAGACCAAGATCTTCACGGCCAATCAATCCCTGTTCAACGAGGAATTCCCAATTAATCAAACGCTCCCAGAATGCCCGCCCCACCAACACGACACTGACTCCGGCCACTTTGCCGGTTTGAATAAGGGTCAATGTTTCGAACAGTTCATCGAGGGTGCCGAATCCCCCGGGGAATGCAACCAGAGCTTTCGCCCGTATGAGAAAATGCATTTTGCGGAGCGCGAAATATCGGAACTGGAAGCAGAGCTCCGGCGTGATGTACGGGTTCGGCCGCTGCTCATGCGGCAACGTGATATTCAGCCCGATGGATTTGGCCCGGACGTCTGCGGCTCCACGATTGGCGGCCTCCATGATGCCCGGCCCACCGCCGGTCACGATAACATAGTCGCACTGCCCATCAATCTGGCAGGAACTGGAGACTAAGCCGGCAAATTCCCGGGCCACATCATAATACTTGGAGAGTGCTTGTTGATGCCTGGCTGCGACGACTTGGCGCTGTCTGACCGGATCGTTCGGGTGCTCGGCTGCCTCGCGGTCTGCGGTGAGCAGAGCCAATTCGGCGGCAACAGGCTCCTGCACTCGCGCACTGCCGAAGACCACAATCGTGGATTGAATCCCCTGCTCTTTCTGAATGAGTTCCGGCTTGAGCAATTCAAGTCCGAGTCTCAGCGGGCGCAACTCCTCCCGTTGCATAAATTCAGTGTCGCGATCGGCTGGAATATAAGATGAAGAAGCGAGAATAGCGTCGGAGAAAAGACGATCTTCAGGAGAGCCCATACCCATGCACGGTATTATAACGGGACACTCCCGAAGCAGCAATTGACAAGATGAACGACGGGAGACGTGAACTTAAAATGGCCAGAACCACAGGAGCGGCCGGATCGGCTCATGCCTCGTAAAACCGAAGGTCCGGACAACCCCCTGGCTGTCATAATGAATATGGAATTGTTCCATATCGATACCTGTGCGAGCAAGGGTCATGGATGGCGAATACGGTGAAAAGAATCTGGCAATAAAACCAAAGTCTACACCGGAAGCCTTTGTATCACTCCATTGATAGAGCGTAGCCAAACCGAATTCCGATTCCAGAATCTCGTCCGGGGCCCCGAGCTGTGCCACGACCTGCGGCATGGTCGTCGCGCCGGCTTGAATGAACGCGACCTGAGAAGGTGCGATAACATCGTTCACCACAACCCGGCGCAAGCTGCAGCCAGCCATAACGGCTGCACAGATAACGACAAGAACCCCTCGCGATAGCCACTGTGAGGTCACGAGTTAATCTCCAAACGGCCAGAGTTTGAATTCCACATTCGGGGTCCGTTTGCTGTACAACACCTCTTCTACAAGACCGTTCCGTCCAAACATGACATACAGATTGTCGCTTTTCACTTCCATTCGAACAAGATTCAGGATCAACAGCAGCAGGGCAGGAGATTTCCCGTCGTAGTAGTAGTAATGAAAGATTTCCCGATCATTCCCACGGACAATGCGCTCGGGAGCTCCCATCAGTGCTACGACCTCACTTGTCGTACTGACCCCTTTCTTAATCTGCGCAATCGATTCATCCCTGAGAGGTTCCCCGAGCGTGCCTCTCGTGACAACACAGCCTTGAGTGAGGAGCAGCGTCGTCATGATAAAAACAACCATGTACTTCTTGGCCATTGAATCTCCTTGCTACGCTTCGTCCGGACGATCTTTTAAATTGTGGACGTGACCCAGGACAAAGTCCGTTTCAAACACGGAATAGGACGATGGCTTGAGGCCGACCCGTCGGTACACGTCTTGAGCCACTCGATTTTCAGATTCGACATAGAGGCGCACACCGCAGACGCCGGGGTCGGCCTTTGCGCGCTCGATGACCTTGGCATGCAACTGCCGGAAGACTCCCTGCCGTCGCCAGGCCGGATCCACATAGACGCTTTGGATCCACCAAAACAATGCATTGCGCCAGTCGCTCCATTCATAGGTGATCATCAGTTGGCCTACGACCTGTCCAGTCTGCGGCTCTTCTGCCACCATGAAAAACCCGTGAACGGTCGAATTCAGCAGAGCCCGTGTTCCCCGGCGAAGACGATGTTCGTCTAATTGCCGACCTTCCGTTTCGAAGGCCATCGCTTGACTGAAGGCAACGAGCCGTTCGGCATCTTCTAACTTGCCCGGACGGATCTTCCATTCTTGCAGATTGATCATCTCGTTCGCTTTATCCGTGGGGAGATTGCAGCCAACCAGTCGCCGGCTTAAACAAACCGGCGGAGAATTCAACTTTCATCGCATCCTCAGCCGGCAAATTCAGCGGATGCACCTGTTTTTCAGGAACAAACGCGAGATAACCGGTAAACGGATGGATAGCCGTTGGAACAAACACCATTAATAGCCGGTCGATCGGCGAGACTTGCAGAACGGGCGGCGCAATTCCCATCACAAATCCCAGCGCCCACAGCCCATCCCGAGGAAACGGAAACGCGATTACTGTACTTTGTCCGAATCTTGAGCGAAAGTTCAAGATGTCGGTCATGCCTTTCATCGTCAAATAGATGCTTCGCACCAGAGGGATCTGGTCCAACCTCTCTTCCAAATACACTACCAACCGTTGACCTACCACATGCGTCGTGAGCGCCCCTACGATCAAGACAAGCGCGACGAGCAGAATGAGCCCAAGACCGGGGACATCATGCGGGAGACGATCGCCCATCACATTTGTGGCCAGCTCATTGAGCGTCAGGAATAGAGCCGAGAAAATAATATACGTCGTCCAGGCCGGCACAACCAAAAGAAGGCCCGTTGCGAAAATTCGCCAACTCCCGCGCGACATGACACCTCACTCGAATTAGGAACGGCAACCCGTTTTTTCGAAGTCTAACAGATCATGGCCCACCGGAGAAGAACTCCTCGCTCACTTGATCTCATAGCTTGCGGTACATTAATCTATCAAAGAGACTTGCTGTGCAGTGAAGAACGGCCTGCTTTGAGAAAGGGAATGATGATGGCAGTAGACAAGGATTTATTAACAATTCTTTGTTGCCCGGAGACGAAACAAGCCGTGACCCTGGCAGATGCATCTTTGATACAGCGCTTAAATGAAGCCATCCAAAACCGTCGATTGCAGAATAAGGGGAAGCAGGTCGTGACTGATCCGGTGGAGGGAGGCTTATTACGCGCCGATTCGAAGATTCTCTATCCAATCAGAGAGAATATTCCGGTGATGTTGATTGAAGAGGGTATCCCGGTTGAACAGGTGGGATAAGACTTAGATTATTTCGACTGAAGTTGTTCTTCTACTCTGCGAGTTTATAGTTCATTCACAAACCCATTCATCCCATACACCAATCCGATATTTGCACTGCAGCCATCCGCTTCTGTTTATCCGCCAGGAATAGCCAAATCGCTCCCGTTTGTATCGGTTTTAGAGCCGGTCGACGCTCCGCAATGCATGCAGAGATATTCATAGAGATTGCCACTGGGCAAAACTAGCAGCAGGCGCTCTCTGGTGGGCGTGGCAACACGGCATCGGGGACAATAGAGCAATGAGGCTTTGAGAGCACCGAACTGCCCAGCTTCTTGTTGTGGGCTCCTCCCACGCGAAGGGTTCATCGATGCCCCGATAGGATTGTCGTCAGTCGAAAGTTTGTACGATCGCAAGACATGTGAAAATTGTAAGGAAGGTGCAGGCGAAGGTCAATGGATCGGAATACGCGACTTCAGACAGCTACGCTAGAGGTTACCATTATGCGTGTCGGTACGGTCTGATTTCAAACGGGCCCAGATAAATCGCACGATTTGTACGCAGGTGTAAATGGCGAGACCGCTCAGCAGACCATAGACCCCGGCTCGGCTCCATGGCCACAGCTCAGGAGCATGGAGGACGAAGCCGAGCGCTAGATGCCCTCCTGCCCCAAGGCAGAGGGCAAAGATAATCCACTCTCGTGCCAAGGCCATGCTAATCGCCTGTTAGAGGGGAATGAGGCGCCGAACACCAGATACCGTACTCAGCGCAGTCTCTTAGACGGATGTCTTCGCTGATTCGATCTCGGTCGCGGTAATGAGACTGGAGAGATAGTCCGACACAAAGTTCAGAGCCTCTTCCCTGCCGTCTGCCCGACGTCCTTTTTCACGTCTCTGGACCGACAATTCATGATCGAGATCGGACTTCACTTCGCCAAGCACCCGCTGCAAGGAAGACGGAGTCAGATTGGTATCCATATCTTCGAGCTCCTGGCACCGGTCCAGCACCCAATTGAGCCCCTCGATTCGACCGGCATAGTGCTCTTGCTCTCCGGTATCAATTCTGGCCATCGCCGTCGCAAAGGTTTGGGCCTCATAAATGAGGTTGTAGAAGCTAGTGACGGCTCGCTGCAGGCTTGAGTTCATGATGCTCCTTCATCTGGAAAAGATTAACTTCTCAATTATACATGAGAACCTGCTAGCAACAAGGAAAATTTTCTCGACGGCTAGGTAAAGAGGAGGGAATGGAATTCGTTCATAAAGCCATAATAGAGCGGCGCAAAATCTTTCAGGCTGTCCGGGCTGGTTTCTTTGAGGCGCTTGAAGAAAAACACCTGGGCACGCGGGTCAAGCTGTTCAAGCAAATGGCTCAATTGCGCCATCGTGTAACTACCTGCCGGGACACTAAGAATATAGTGAACGAGCCGTTCAACGAACTGCTGACCAAGATATTCAGTGGCAACATACTCTTGCGGAATTTTCCCCGATGCCAGGAGTTCATCAAATGGCACTGCTTGCGCGGCAAAGGGAACAGACGGTTTTTGCTGATTCGGCACCCAGGATCCTCCATGAGCATCGCGAGAATAAGAAGGATTTTCTCACTCTACTGGACCCCTAATAACCCGTCAAGTGCACAGATGGGGCAGTTGGGCTGCCCAAAAGACCGATGAAAGTGAGAGGACAGGGCCAAACAGAACCAGTTCGACGCTCCCACTTCAAAACTTTCGCGGTGAGTGGGGACAAGCGCACAGGCCGGCCGCGACAGACTGGGCTCCGGAAAAGATGAGGGGCGGGACCCCGTGTGGAATCCCGCCCCTCCCTGAAGCGATCCTGACTAACTTACAGCCAGGTTACACGCTCGGCCGGCCGAATGTAGATCGGCTCTTCGACCTGAATACGCGCCACTTCCT
>CAZEHM010000063.1:0-1221 GCA_964512025.1 uncultured Nitrospira sp.
AGGAAGTGGCGCGTATTCAGGTCGAAGAGCCGATCTACATTCGGCCGGCCGAGCGCGTCACCTGGCTGTAAGAACATTCGGGTTCATGGGGGGATTTCCTCCCATGAACCCGGACAGAGTCACAGCCGATCCATGGCCATTCCTATGAAGCGCAAACTGGTTCTGAGCATGCTCGTCGTATGTACGCTGTCCCTGGTACTCGTAATACAGGCGGGCTTTATGAGCCGATGGCAGGCCGCACATGATGATCGCGACCGGTACGTTCATATCAAACATGAATTGCTTCGACTCGAACGTCTCGTCACCGATGTGGACAACGGCTTTCGCGGCTATGCCTTGACGAAAGAAGGCAGATTCGTGAAGCCCATGGTCACGGCCGAGTCTGACATCCCCGGACTTGCGAGTCGTCTTGTCAGCATCACGGCTCCGTGGCCGGATCTTCAGGTGCATGTTCAGGTTCTCACCGATCATGTGAAAGAGCTCCTGGAGACAAAGCGCCGGCTCACGCTGGATCTGGTTCTTGGGCGCGAAGAAGATGTGCTGAGCTACATCCGGATGGGAGAAGGGCTCGAGTTGGAAAACACCATTGCCTCGGCGTTTCAAGGGGTGGAGTACGAGATGGCCCAGCGTGACAAACAGACAATGCAAAATCGCGAGGAGGTGCGGGGCTGGGCTCCTGTCATTTTCGCGATAACGACGTTCGGCACACTGGGTGTCGGTATGAGCATGAATGGCTGGGCATTGCGCTTGTCCGAAGCGATCTTCGCCCCTCGCACGATGGTCTGTTCCAAATGACTGTTGCCGGTCGTTAAGCCACCGGTCGCGCTGGGTTTGCCATATGATCATCAACGACGAAGGCTACAGGCCATCCGAGCGAATGAGACGGTGCTGCGATCGGACAGACTAGGAATGCGGGCGTAACTTCATCAGCAGGACAACCCCATACCCGAATCTGGAGATGCCGCGCTGGGAGGATCTGCGATGCCGTACATTCAGGGGAATTATCGCGCCTTATTGGCCGTCACGAATGTGTTGAACTCCCAGCGCGATACCGACAGCCTATGGCCGGCGATAACCAAACAGATTCGTAATGTACTGCCTTGGGAACGGGCCGGTATTACGCTCTATCATCCGGACGCCGACTGTTTCCGGTTTTATGCAGTGGAAACCAGCCTGCCCCATCGCGTGTTGCAGCGCGATGCGGTCATTCCCAGAGCGGGC
>CAZEHM010000063.1:1231-13119 GCA_964512025.1 uncultured Nitrospira sp.
GTCGGTTGGGTGTACGATCACCGGACCCTCCATATCCGGTCGGACCTTGCCCGTGAACGTATATTTCTGGAGGATCAGTATTATGCCAGGGAGGGCCTGGGGCGGATGTTCAATCTGCCGCTCCTGATAGGCGAACGGTGCATCGGCACGCTGAACATCGGCAGTGTAGAAAGGGGTGCGCCGGCCCCGGCGCATGTGGAGTTTCTCCAACTGGTCGCGACACAGATTGCCTATGCCATCGATCACGTCAAAGCCTACGAGCAAATCGATCGTTTGCGCCAACAGCTGGCACGCGAAAACGAGTACCTGGTCGAAGAATTGAAGCTCACCCATAAATTCGGGGCGATGGTGGGGCGTAGCGTCGCTTTTCGCGATGTGTTGGCGCAGGCAGAAGCGGTGGGTCCGACGTCGACCACGGTGCTGATCATGGGGGAAACGGGCACCGGCAAGGAATTGATGGCCCGGGCTATCCATGATCTCAGCCCGCGGCGGGACAAATCGTTCATCCGTGTGAATTGCGCGGCGCTTCCTATGGGATTGGTAGAGAGCGAGTTGTTCGGCCATGAGCGCGGGGCTTTCACCGGAGCCGACCAGCGGCGCCCCGGTCGTTTCGAACTCGCCGATGGCGGCACGCTGTTCTTGGACGAAGTCGGTGAAATGCCGCCGGAGGCACAAGCCAAACTGTTACGGGTGCTCGAAGACGGACTGGTGGATCGCGTCGGCGGCACGCATCCCGTGCCGGTCGATGTGCGGGTCATTGCCGCCACGAATGCAGATTTAATCACCGCAGTGGGTGAAGGGTGCTTCCGGTCGGATCTCTACTACCGGCTTCATATATTCCCGATTCTCCTGCCGCCGCTCCGTGATCGGCGGGAAGATATTCCGCTGCTGGCCCGCCACTTTCTCGAAACCTACCGGGGAAAACTGAAGAGGCCTCCGCTGACGCTCAGCGCCGAATCCATCGGCCGCCTGACGAGCTACACCTGGCCCGGTAATGTGCGCGAGCTGCAGAATGTCATCGAACGGGCGAGCATCCTGGCCCGATCCCCGGTCGTTGTGATCGATCCCCAATGTCTTGTCACGACGTCTGCCCGGGCAGAGCTTTCCTCGAGTCTGGTTGAGGTTGAGCGGCAGCATATCGTTCGGGTGTTGGCCTCCAGGCACTGGCGTATCTACGGACCACAGGGTGCGGCCGCTCAACTCGGCATGAATCCGAGCACTCTCCGCAGCCGCATGAAAAAGCTCGGAGTCATCCGTCCGGCCAATCTTCCCATCGGCTGACGTTCATGGAACATCCGGTCCCGCCCCGCGATATTTCGCGGGGAACCGCAGCCTATTTCGCTCCGGTCTGTCGTGCTTTCTCCGGTAATTTCTTCCGGCCTTCAATTTGCCTGATTTATCACGTTCTCTTCTGTCCTCGCGCGGTGTGATCTCGCGGCACGCCAGTTGCTGATCTATTCGAAGAACCGAAGGGCAGGAAGCGTAGATGAGGTTGCCGCGGGGAGGCACGACCTGCAGACACGAGATTACGGCGGGGAGCAAGAGGGGATTGAGCGAGACGAAGCAGGAATGCTGCGCCTCGGCTGGTCACTGGTGATGGTCGCCGCAGCGGGGTTGTGCTGGACAGAGATTATTCCGGCGGCCTGTCGGCGCTGAAGGCGGACGGTGCCGGTCTGTAAAGGAAAACGGGCGCGTGCGAGGGCACGATGAATTGTCTGGCAGAGAGCGGGGAAACGATGGACAGGCCTCCTGGGATTCCCTCCAACGCAGTTGGCTCTGCCAGACTTTATCGATTGAGGCGGAGTGTCTGATGACAGGCTCGCCGGCACATTAAATGGTGGAGGCAGGGGGCAGGGATACACGACAAGGCCGCTACGGTCGGGGGATCGTCCGGGTTGCGGCAGAAATTCAACGTCGGTGTATGCACGACCGCGACGCCGGACATGACCCGGAGAAACCGGCGGCAGTCCTGACGGAGATGCGGTGAAGAGAGCGCAGACAGGCACGTCCGGTTTCCGGTAGGCACCGGACGACAGTGGCATGGATCGATCCAGAGAGGAAATGGAGAAGACATTATGATGCGGAGGCTGGTTCCATATCATCGGACACTTGCAAACATTGTGTGCAGCGTGGCGTTCGCTCTGGCCGGGGACGAGGCGGTGGCTCAACATGCGGCGCACCGGGGCGCTGCGGAGAATATACAGGAAGCGGCCTGGGCCGAGCGGCTCAAAGGGCAAACCATCGTCGAGGACGTGATGGAGGGTCGTCCGGAGCGCACCGCGATGATGGAGCGCCAACATCACCGGGTCATGCAGCAAATGGAGCAGGATCTGGCTGCGCAGCGCACCGGCGGATATTTTAACAATCTGAACATGATGCACCAGTATGGCGCGGGCAATCAGGACGTGCTGCTTATGTCGAATTCCGGTGTGGAGCCGGTCTCGGCTTTGGGTGGCCGCTGTCCCGCCGCGGCTCCGGTTCGGCAGTACGATATCTCCGCGATCAATGTCGAAATTTCGCTCAACATGTGGCTCGACTTCTATCCCGGCTATATGTACGTGCTCACCGAGAACCTCGACAAGGTGCGCAACGAGGAAGCTAAGAACCGCGAGTCCCGTGAAAAGGACGGCTATGATCCGGGCGCAGTGAAGAACGGTCTGCAGAATCAATGGATTCAGCCGCTGGTCATCCGGGGAAACCAGGGCGATTGCGTGAAGATCGCGCTGCGCAATCAATTGGAGGGCGGGGAGGAGGTCAGTCTCAACGTGCACGGCTCCAGCATGGTGATCGCGTCCACCGGGCAGCCGGCGACGACGACGAATCCGGACAGCATCGCGGCCAAAGGAAAGACCGTCGATCTGGAGTGGTACATTCCGCCGACCCAGCAGGAAGGCGGACGGCAGTTCCACTCGTACAGTAACGACCGGGAATTGACGGTCATGGGCCTCTTCGGCACGTTCGTGATCGAGCCGAAAGGATCCGAATATCTCGACCCGCTGGGGACGGGGGAACCGACGGCCATGAAGAGCGGGTGGCAGGCGATCATCAAGAACGGCGCGGGGCCGGATTTCCGGGAGTTCGTCATCATCTATCATGAAGTCGGCGACGAGGCGTTCCGTCCGCTCAACAAGAAAGGTGACTTCCTTCCGCAGCGCGACCCCCTGACCGACGTCTACCGGCCGGTAGCCCGGGCCATCAATTATCGAAGCGAGCCCTTCGGTGTCGACAACATGCAGGCTCAGCACGAGTATTTCGGTTTTGAAGACGAGTCCATGGCCTACAGCGCCTATACATTCGGCGATCCCGCGACGACCGTACCGCGCAGCTATCTCGGCGATCCTGCGAAATTCCGTCTGGTCCACGGCGGCTCCGAAGTATTCCATTCTCACCATCCCCACGGCGGCTCCATCCGCTGGCCGCGGAGCCCGCGCGCTATCGACGAGATGCCGCTCTGGCACGCCGCCAAGAACGGACCGGTCAAGTATCCGGTCATCCGGACGAAGTCCGACCGGGTCGATGTCGAGGTGATCGGGCCGTCAGAGACGATGGATCTGGAAACGGAGTGCGGCTCTGGCCTCTGTCAGCAATTGGCCGGGGATTTCCTGTTCCACTGCCACGTCGCCCATCACTATATCGCCGGCATGTGGGGCTACTGGCGCGTCTACAACACGCTGCAGCAGGGCGAGTATCACAACGACCCGATGCCGGATCTGCGCGAGCTGCCGGACCGGGTGGGCCGTCTCAAGAATGGAATCAGTTCGGATGAGCTGGTCGGCAAGACGGTCGATTGGTTCGGGAAGCAGTTCCGGATCGTCGAGAAAGGCAAGACGGATTGGAAAGCGGATCCGGCCGTCGTCACGATCAAGGATTGGGTGACCATGCAGTTGCCGCCGCAGGGCAAGCCCGGTCATAAAGACGATGAAAAGGGGCAAACCCTCTCCTATGATGCGAGCGTCCTGGATTGGGCCTGGCAGGGCAATCGCGCCATGACGGAACGGGAAAATGCCGTCCCGAATCCCCGTTATCAATCAGCGACCCCCGGCCAGCGGCTGCCGATTGTTTTCGAGGCGGCCACGGGCAAGATCGCCTGGCCCCATTTGAAACCGCACTTCGGGCGGCGCGTGCCGTTTTCACAGAACCATAATCCTTCGCCATGGCTGGACATGATCCATCTCGACGAAGACGGCTTGCCCAGTTCCTACCCGGCGAAGCCGGGAGAAAACGGCCGTTGGAGCATGTGCCCGGAAAATGCCGGATCGAAAAAATACAACGTCCACTTCATTCAGACGCCGATGAAGCTGGCGGACAAGCAGGGCGATACGCCGGCGATCGTGGACAGGGACGGACTGATTTATGTCCTGCACGAGGAGGAAGCCCAGGTCCGCAACAGCGAAGTCAAATATCCGCTGGTCGTGCGCGCCAATATTTATGACTGCATCGACTGGATGCTGACCAGCGAATGGGAGGACGACGATCACATTAACTTCCATGCGTCCAAGATCAATACGCACTGGCATTTCCTGCAGTTCGACAACCAGTCCTCCGACGGTGTCATTACCGGGTTTTCGTACGAGCAGTCGGTGCGGCCGTTTACGATGCTGGAGAAAAAGGTGAACCATGGTCTGCCGTTGCCGATGAATACCATCTTCACGAAGGCGGCCAGGAAGGGTGACCGGGTCATTACGGTCAAGAATGCCGCGCAATACCAGCCCAATGTGGAAATCCTGATCGGGGCGGATAACGTCGAAGGCAACGAGATCGGCCGCGTGAAATCCGTCGCGGGCAATCAAATCACCCTCTACAGGCCGTTGAAGCACGGCCATCCGGTCAAGGACATCGTGACGGTGGAGTTCGTCCGCCAGCGGTTCTGGGTGGACTCCGATGTCGGAACGGTCTTCTGGCATGACCATGCGCTGGGCCGGGTCACGTGGCCGCATGGAGGTTTCGGCACCATCATTATTGAGCCGGTCGGCTCGACCTACCATGATCCGAAGACCGGCAAACCGATCAGGAGCGGACCCATCGCCGACATCCGGACGGCCGAGCCGGTGGGCTACGGCGTGAACGGAAGCTTTCGGGAGTTGATGGTGCAATTAAATGACACCGTCCCGCACACCGTGAACATTGTCACTGCGGGCAATCCTCCAGGACAGCCGATCGAAGTGGCATTGGAAGCGGGTAAGACGATTTCCTTCCCGATGCCCGAGCATATTCCGATGACGCCGATGGCCTTCCTCAACGGCGGGACCCATACGACAGGCGGAGGCTTGAACTTCAAGGCGGAGCCGATCTCGGGCCGCTTGACGGCCAATCCGGATGCTTCGAAACTCTTCAGCAGCGCCGTCCACGGCGATCCCTATACGCCGATGGTGCGGGCTTATCTGGGAGACACGGTGGTGTTCCGCCTGCTGCAAACCATGGCGAACGAGACGATGGTCTGGACGCTCTCCGGTCACACGTATCTCACCGAACGGTATGCGGGGGATGCCAACCGGAAGAATTCCATTCATATCGGTATCGCCGAACGCTACGATCTGGTCGTGCCGCAAGCGGGCGGTCCGCGGCTCCAGCCGGGCGACTATATCCATTTCAACGGCCGCGCATCCAAGTTCTCCGAGGGAGCCTGGGGCATTATGCGGGTATTGGACAAGGAGGCTCCGGACCTGCAGAAGCTGCCCGCCGGCTACAGCCGGAGAAATGAAATTCCGAAGCCGTCGGCGGTGTGCCCGTCGGAGGCTCCGGTGAAGAGCTTCAACGTTGTGGCGCTGGATTATCCTTCGATGAAGCTGAACCCCAAAGCGCCTGACAGCATCGAGATCGACTTTGAACGGACGATTCAGATGACGAATCCGAACGCGAAGATTTACGCGTTGGAAGAGGAAGTCGCCACGGTGGCGGCAGGCCTCCAGCCGATGCCGCTCACCCTGCGGGCCAATGTGGGAGACTGCATCAAGGTGAAGCTGACGAACCGGATGAAAGAAGGGCGGGCGTCTTTCTCGGCCATCGGGCTGGCGTTTGATCCCAAGGATTCACTGGGCGCGAACGTCGGCAACAATCCAGGCGATCAGACCGTCGCGCCGGGAGAGAGCCGGACCTATACCTACTATGCGGACCCTTTTCTGGGTGAAACCGCCTCATTGGTGTGGGATTGGGGCAATGTCATGACCCATCCGCGCAACGGGCTCTACGGGGCGGTGGTGATCGGCCCCAAGGGCGCGAAGTACCGGGATCCCAAGACCGGCGCGGACCTGTCCAACAAGAACAGTTGGGCGGCCGATGTCATCGTGGATCGAACGATTCAAGGATACGAACACCGGGTGAACTATCGCGATGTGGCCTTGTTCTTCCAGGACGAGGACAACATCATCGGGACGAGTTTCATGCCCTATGTGCAGAACACCGCCGGGCTCACGGCGGTGAACTACCGGGCGGAGCCGTACAAATTCCGGGAAGGAAACGGCTGCACGCTCGGCAAGATGTTCCAACCCTGCGTCGCCGACAAGCCGGAAGATCCAGCAACGCCGATCATTGAGGCGCATGCGGGAGATCCTGTGCGTATCCATGTGTTCGGAGCGAGCAACGAGCAGAACGGCATGTTCAGCGTCGAGCGACACGAATGGCCGATCGAACCGTTCATGCGCGGGGCGGACATGATCAGCGTGGTGGAATTCGCCGGATCGGAAGCGATCGATGCGTTTCTCCCGAGCGCCGGCGGGCCGTTCCGCATGCAGGGTGATTATGTCTGGAGCAATCAGCGCCTGCCCTATTCCCAGTCGGGACAGTGGGGCTACCTACGGGTGCTGCCTCCCGGCGACCAGCGCATCAAGCCGCTGACTGCGGCGCAAGTTGGTCTGCAGCAGGCGGAGAGGGGATCTTCCGTCGAGGTGAAACCGGTCGCGGTGGTCGGCAACTAGACTGGTTCACCGTGCCTCTGAGGGGGACAGAGGGGAAGCCCGGTTTATCGGGCTTCCCCTCGTGCCTGGGTTCGTGCCCGCGTACCATAATAGAGCGTGCTGTCGGGATCTCCCTCCTCTTTTCCTCTAACCCCAGCCGGTAAGTGATTGAAAACGAAGCGCTCACCAGGGGCGTCGCTCTTGCTCTCCCTTTGGGCTGGCGGCCGGTGTCGGCCTGTCATCCTTAGGAACGGAGGGCGGTTATGCAACAACAGATGTCGGCATTCGAGCACTATGAGCATGGACTGGTCCTGAAAAAAGTGCACATGTTCACTCAGGCGATCGACGATTTCACCAAGGCTGCTCTCGATCCCGTCTTTGCCGGAAAGGCGCAATTGCAGATCGCCCTGTGCTTGAAGTCCGCAGGCCGGTATGAAGACGCGGTCATGGCGTTTCGCCACACTCTCTCGGTCGGAGCCTTTTCTTCGGTCGAAGAACGCCACGTCCTGTATCTCCTTGGTCAGACGCTGGAACTGGTAGGCCGGCAGGAAGAAAGTCTTGAGATTTATGAGGCGATCAAGAAAGAGGATCCGGCCTTTCTCGATGTGGCGCAACGGAGCAAATATTTGAGCGCCGGCGGGCGCGGGGCGGTCCCGCAACCATCCGGTCATTGGAACGCCTTCGCGGAAGAGGTGCTCGCCCATAGCCGGCAACTGACGCCGCAGCTGTTGTCGCTGTTCGAGCAGACGGGGCGATGGGTGAGCCGGCAGGCGGAAAGTCTGAAGCGCCATCCCTTGTTCGAGAAAGCGAAGGCTGCCGCACGGAATACGGCGGGGCAACGGACTGCTCAACCGCTTAATGTGAAGCGGCTAGGTCAGCCGGCATCAAGGAGCCGTTCAAGCGAAAGCCGCCGGTATCCCCGAACCGCCGTCCGGTTGCGAAGCCACTTTTCCGTGAAGGGGCGATCGGCGAAAGGGGAAGGTGAATTGCGCGACCTGTCTCCCTGGGGCTGCCGTGTGACGAGTGCCGTGGCCTTTCCCGTCGGAGAAAATCTGGAGTGTTGCATCTTCCCGCAGAATGCCGCGAATCCCTTCGTCATCGACGGAGCTACCGTGCGGTGGATCAACGCGCGCGAGTTCGGCCTGTCCTTTACGAGCGTCCGTCCCGGCGTGCAGCGGCAGATCGCGCAACTCTGCCGAACGCAAGCGGCGTGAGGAAGGGCGATTATTCCCCGGTAAGGAGAATGTCCCTGTTTATTCTTTTCTCACCGCGCGCCTGATAGGGGCCGTTTCCGCTCTCTGTGCGCGCTCTTCTCTTTAAGTGCTTTGTGCAGATCGTGCGCTATGGTAGTTATGTGTAAAGTGGAAACCTAAGTAGATCTGTGTTGCCAGTTGTCATTGGACCCGACAGCGTAAGCTTAGCGTAGGCGAGGTTAACGGTGTTCGCTTTGGGGGCTCTCTTAATCTCTTTAGCTTTTGTGGCGATTTGGTTTGTCCTTGGGCTCCTCGCCGCCTTCATAAGTTTCAGGGTGTTCAAGCCAGTTCTTTCACGAAGAATCCGTCTGTCAATTGCCATTGTCATAGGGCTATGCGTCGCCTATATTCCATTCTGGCGGGTGTTTCCCGGGATTCCATTGGCAAAATTAGCCTGTGCGCGTGAAGGGGGCCAGCAGGGTGGCGGGCCGGTTGCAACGCCCGGATACCTGAGGACAAGCAGAGTTGGGAATTTTGATATGGATAAGTTGGTTGATGCGCTGCTCGTTCGCAAGTTTCGCTTTGTTGAAGAGGAACGACGAACTAAAGTGGACCCTCGATGGGGCACGGTCTCATATGTGACTGAGTATAACAATCCGATCACAGCATTGGCGGTAAAAACTGGTGAGCGGTATTACAGGTTTTACCTTGCAGCCTTGAGCGACCCTGCCTGCGAAGGGTTTAAGAAGTGGGTGGCCGTAAGTCACTTGAATAATAGAGAGTGGGTTACGAAGAAAGGACTTCCAGCGGAAGCCTGCATTGCCGCTGCACTGATTGATGTGCCGGTAAGTCCCTATGCGCTGGATTATGATCAGCCAATCACAGGAACACTGACGTCTATTAAATGGCAACGGTATAGAGTCTTGAAGTTGCCTGAGAATCAGGCGGTGAGGGAGTATAAGACGTTTTCCTACTATGCGCTTGGGGCTAGCCCGATGGGGGAAGGGTTTATAGGCTTTGATACATACTGCGGGTATCAGGAGCTTGGAAAGTTTCTCAGCGAAAGTTTCATCGCATCAGACCCCATAGACTCTGTTGGAGATAGATAATGGTGGCGGGAGCCTTTGTTTGCGGGCGCGTTCTTCTGTAGTCGCACGATTGCGAATCCTCACGCTCAAGTCCTATTCTGTCGTCATCCGGTCCAGCCGCAATAGAAGGTCAAATAGTTCCTGAATCCATTTACTTCCCTGTCTGCCTGGTTAATCGCCAGATATGTTCTGTTGCCGGGCATTTGCCCTTGAGCCCGCCGGGGACGTCAAGACGGGCCAACAGCGCGAGGGTATAGTCGCCGCTGTAATGGCGGCGGAGCTCGTCGGAGGTGACGGAAAACGGAGGCCCCGCCACGACGGTTTGGTCGTACTCATAGCCGATGACGAGTTGAGGGGCCATCTCGGTGATGGCTTTGAGATGCGCCGTGTACCGGGGCCGTATGGTTTCCGGCAGTGCGACCAGCGCGGCCCGGTCATAGACCGCGTCGACGGGGCCGAGGATCTCGCGAGACAGATCGAAGATATCGCCCACAAAGATGTCGATCTTTTCTCCGCGAAAGCGTCTCAACTTTCCGACTTCCGAGATGCCCGGTTTCATGCCTAGCTCGGCAAAGAGCTGGGTCACGGCGAGTTCACTGAGCTCCGCCCCCGCGACCGCATAGCCGCGAGAGAGTAGCCAGCCGAGATCGAGCGACTTCCCGCAGAGCGGCACGAAGACACGCCCGCCCGGAGGCACGTTCAGGGAGGGAAAGTGTGTGGTCAGCAGCGGGTTGACGTCGCGTTCGTGCCACCCGGTTTGGTTCGTTTGCCATCGGTTGAGCCAAAAACTTGCGTCCATGCGAATCCTTCAGTGAGTGAGCCGTCGAGGTGGTGACGGCGTCATCCTAAAGGGCAGAGGTAGAGAGAGGCAAGACGAGGAGGGAGCGGAGTCTAGCGGGAGAGTGGATCTTGATACCTGTTCTTCTTCCTAGGCCCATTTTCATGCCTGGAACAGTGCGCTGAGAAGTGGAGAAAGTCCTTTCTTCTCCCTCTACTGGGACCGTGATGCCTTCCACCATTGATAACCATGCAAGTAGGCGAAGTAGAGAATGGCTACGCCGAGTACTTCGATGATGGCTTTGTCCAGCACGAGTCTCGATCCTGACGACGGCACATGAACGTACCAAATAATGCGGGCAAGAATAAGAATTCCTGCTAGGACCAGAATCACGTCGGCAACCGTCACGGCGTGAAGGTTATCGATGTGGCTGGTCGTGGACGGAGCTTCATGCCTGACCTGTTTCGTGTCGGCATCCCATCTGGCGGCCGGAGTTTTCGCGGCTTCCCGTAATTTCTGCCCTACGCTGCTGGTGTATGCAGCGAGAGCCACGACCAGGGCCAGTAGAGATAATTGCTGCTCTTTGAAAAAGGCGAGTAGGTTTTCTCCATTTCCAACCGGCAAGAAAAAGAGAATCCCGGAGAGGAGTGCAAACAACGCAATCGCGACACTAATATGCTGGACCATTCGATCTTTTGGAGCAGACAGCTGGTGTGCCACAGGGGCCTCCTTTATTGCCAAATCAAACACAACTGCCAACAGGCTAATGCCGAGTAAGGCTGTGTAGAGTTCAGGTTCCATAGAATCAGTGCGACAGACCTAGTGGGGCGAAGGGAATTTGACACGCGCTCTTGTCGATGCAAGGCATCGATAGGCTACGTTTCCAGGAGGAAAGAGTCAATGAATGAGCTGAGCCTTCATGTATTCCAGTTGTGAGCCGGCGCGCCACGAGAAACGGAGGCCGGCCGTTTTAGATTAAGTAGAATGTCCCCGTTTATTTCCCCACAAGGCAACAGATTGAGCCGTATGGGGAGAAGGAGTGTCGCAGCTGCCGGGAACGGTGGTTGTAGGTGGGTAACAGGGACGGAGGAGTGCCGACGGTGTATCGCCGAGGCGAGAAAAGACTTCCGACCTGCCTGTTTTTGTAATCAGTTACCGTTGAGAATTGATTACTTCTACTTTGGCTCGGAAGTCTGGGTTGTCGGCGAGACCAAAAGCTTTTAGTTTATCGTCGACGAAGACAAATTCGTGATACACCAACCGAAATCGACCTCTGTCCTCAAAGTAACGATAAACTTCAAACTTTTCATTGGCACTGGCGTTGACTGGTTTGCCTAGCTTTTCAATTACGTCGCCTTTTGTCATGCCGATCTTCACCTCTGTAATATCGGAGCCGCGAATTTTTCCAGTATGGATGCACCCAGCAAGTGAAAGAATCATAACCAGAAAAAACGGTAGAAAAAAGAATTGTCTCATGCACCCTCCCGCCAAACCTGATTGCGCAAGAAGGCTACTTTCCCGCATGGGATAGTGTCAACAGGGTATGATCCTAATACTGTTAAGGCAAAGGCCATCATGTACCGAGAAACAGGGCACGATCATTCTTGATTAAGCAGAAGGTCCATCTTTCTCAGCCCTCCGACCCTTTTGTCTCTGCTTGATGCTGTGGCACTATCGCAATTGACGGGTAGCGAGCTTGCCTGATAAGACGCGAACGATCTGGTAGAGGATGGGATTGAAAATTGGGTGAACAGCACGCACAGGTAGATGAGTACTTCAGCCTGGCGGCCGATTCTTTCTCTTTTTGCAGTGCTTATAAGAAGCAGGTAGTTATCGACCCTGCTGAGCCACAGAAGGTGTTGGCCTCCGCATTCTTTGCGAAGCTTCTTAGGGACGCTGAAGGAGCCAATTTCCTTTTGTCGCATGGCATGGTTTC
>CAZEHM010000064.1:0-12549 GCA_964512025.1 uncultured Nitrospira sp.
AGGCGGGGCTGCAGATGGCGACGAAGGAGCTTGATCTGGCCCGCGAGCGGTACGCCGTGATCACTGCCGCCAGTTACTTCGAACTGACCAACGGGCTTACCAGCGTGGCTAGGGGGAGAGAGAATCTGGTAAACGCGCTCTTTCAACTGAACGCCGCTCGCATCAATCTCGCCCGTTCAACCGGCTCGCTGAATACGTTGCAGTAGCACGCCGCGATTCTTCGCGGTCGTGTTTTCCCTCTCGCCTGCTTCCGTGAGAACTGGAGGCTTATGCCGCTGCGGCGATGGAGGAGGCGGGGCTGAACAGGGCGAGGGTTTCTTCCAGTTTGGCTTCTGCGTCTTTCAGCAGCGCGGGCCATTCCGCCTCTTTGAACTGTGAGGTCTGGATGGCGTAGGGGTGGAAGGGGAGCGATTGTGTCGGCTGCCGCTTCGCGGACTCGCTGTGGTCGGCGATGACGCCGGCGAGATGCACGATGGACGCATGGAGCGCAAATTCTCCGGCTTCATTGGGGCTGAGTTGGAAGCGAATCGCCTGCTCGATCTGGGTCGGCATGCCCCAGAAGCGGATGAGTTCGGCGCCGACTTCGGCGTAGTCGCAGCCGATGCTGGACTGCTCGACTTCCGCGAGCGGTGTGTTGAGATTGCCGGATTCGATGAGCGCGGATTGGGCCCGTTGCGGGACGGTCTGATAGAGGACGAGGTGGCCGATGTCGCGCAGCAATCCTTCGATGAAAAAACGCTCGCTGTCTTCAATGCTGCAGGCCTTGGCAATCCGCCCCGCCATGAGGGCGGAGAGGACGCTTTTACGCCAATAGGCGGAGAGATCCATGATGTCGGAGGTCATGCCGGTGAACGTGCGTCCGACGGTGGTCGCGGTGACGAGGTCGCTGACGGCTTGCATGCCGATGAGATTGACGGCGCGGGTAATGGTGTCGATCTGCTTGGGGAATCCATAGAAGGGACTGTTGACGATCTTCAGAAGTCGGGCGGAGATGGCCGGATCGATTTTGAGCGCGTCGGCAAGGTCGTCCATGGTCGATTCATGATCGTCGACCACATCTCTGACGCGGATATAGATCTCCGGCAGGGTGAAGACGTTGGAACAGGATTGGACGAGTTCTTGCGCCGATGCCATGTTGTCGATCCTCCTTACTGCGCGCTGGCAGATGGACTCGCTGAGGTCCTCGGCTACCTCTATCGGCTGGTGGTTCGTGTAACTAAAGGGGGGCGCGCGGAAATATGCCGCGCTGTTCCGATTCGATGGGCCGGGGACAATAGAAAGTGGAGTTATTTCACCAGCCAGGCGTGGAAGGTTTTGGCTCCAAGCGGTTTGGTGACTTTCAGGACGGCGATGGTGCCCGGATTGATTACATCGTCGCCTGAGGGGGTGCGTCTGGCCGGGTAGCGCTCGGTTTTTATCAGAGCGCCAGCCTCATCGAAAAAGTCCACCATGATTTCGGCCGATTCGCGTAATCCCCCTTGATAGTGCGTGCCGAGCCAATCCAGCCGCTTGAGAGCCTGGTATTGGATCAGAATCACCCCGTTCTCTTCTCGAACGTTCAGGATACGGAGCGCACGGTTCTGTTCGACTCCATGCGCGACGGGCACCCCGCCGGCCAACTGGGTTCTGATCGCGAAGGCCATGTCATCTTTTGGAACGGTCCCGCGAACTTTACAGGAGACCGTCTTTCGTTGTTCGGTCTCTTCGACCACTTGCGCGGCATAGCGCGCGGCGAGGTTGTCGACTAACTGGCGGAGCAATTCCGAATCGACGACCGCCGCGGTGTGCTCCCGGTACAAAGCCGATGTGGCGATGGCTTGGCGCCAGGCTTCCCGGCAGGCGAGGGCTATGGCATCGGCCGGCGACTCTGACTCACGGACGGCGTAGCGATAGTCGCCCGTCAGTTCTATCCGCTCGTTGAGGCTTTCAGCCGCTTGAATGGTGATTGGCAGAACGGAGAGTGAGGAGAGGAGCAAAGCGGTTGTGGCGGTGCGACGGACGGACATCGGCGCCTCCTCTGACTTGACCGGGCTGGAAGGGTGTCACGTTTCAGCAGCGATACGGCTTATGCTACCACGCCATACGCAGGCTCACAACGGCGGGCCGGTCTGGCCGGTGAGGGCTTCAACGATGGCTTGTACCGTGAGGGGACTGCAGCCCTCGGATCGGTTATTGACGAGGACATAGGCGGAGGTATTGGTTGCTGTGGCCTGCCGTATCAGATCCACGGTCTCTTGCCGCATGCGCGGTTGTGGCTGGACGATGCGGTCATAGGGGGCGTAACGCTCCACCGCCTGTTCATAGGCCAGCCCTAACGGAGTCAGGAGGCGAAGGACGGTGAACGGCGCGGTAAATGTTTCGTTCAGCTTCTGATGCTGGTCGGAGAGTGGAGGCATGGCCGTCCAGTGATTGTAGACATGGGCGACGCCGTGAGTCTGCAGAATGTCGTGATAGCGCGGAGTCAGGATGGCGGGGTTTCGTACCTCGACGGCGTAGGCCGGTCCGGGAGGCAATTGCTCTAGAAAGCTGTCGAGTTGGTTCAGAAACATGGCCGGGTCAATTCCCCAGCGTTGAAACTCGAAGAGGAAGGGGCCGAGCTTGTTGCCCAATCCCTCCAGGGCCGGCTGCTGGACGAGATCTCGAAAGGCGCCGGCATCCAGAAATCGCGGGTTGGGTTTGCCGGCTTTCGCGCCGTACCGTGGAAGATTGGCATAGGCCGGGACGGTGATTTCTTCCCAGACCTTCTGACAGAAGCGAAAATCGTCCGGCACTTGTGACGCGTAGTGCGCCAGCTGTTTCGCGCCGGCCGGGCGATAAAACGAATGATCGATGCCGACGGTGGAGAATAACGGCCTGTCGTGTACGCGATACGCGGCATATTCCGCGAGTGTGTCCTGACTGAATCGGCTTTTGGGATAGGTTCGTTGGTAGACACGCCCCTGCCAGCCTTCATAGGCCCAGGAACTGGTACCGATGCGTAGAGTCGATGTGCTCACTGGCATTCCGAACGATATAAAAAAGTCTACGGAAACAACGGGATAGCTTGACTTGCCCGGAGTCGTCCCGCACACTCTCGGCAATGTACGATCTGCCGGAAGCTGAACTTCTGCGTCTTCTCTCCGACCGCGCCGGTATTGCCGCAGACTACCACGACATCGCCGGGACCTGCCATGTGACGACCGATGAAACCCGTCGGGCGATTCTGTCTGCCATGGGTTTTTGTGTGACTGATCGCGCTGCGCTCCGTGATGCGCTCACGGCATGGGATGAGCGCGCATGGGTGCAGGGGTGCGAACCGGTGTACGTGGTCAGGACCGGCCAGACCTCCGGTGAGTGGGCGGTGCATGTGTGCTGTGAGCGCGCCGATGAGGCCGCCTTGCAGGTTCGCTGGGTGTTGTCCGGTGAACGCAGTGAGCCCCGGTGGGAGCGGCATGAGGGGCCGGGGTTGCCGATACACGAGGAGCGGCTGATTCAGCATCGTCGGTACGTGCGGCTGGCGTTTCCGCTGCCGCTTGATTTGCCGCCCGGATACTACACCGTCACCGCCTCGGTCGAGGGCGGAGCGGCATCGGTGGAACGGCAGTTCCGCCTGATTGTGGCGCCGGTACGCTGCTATGTGCCGGACGGGTTTCATGCCGGGGTGCGGACCTGGGGGCTTGCCCTGCAGCTCTATTCATTGCGGAGCAAACGGAATTGGGGAATCGGAGATTTTGGTGACTTGTCGCGGCTGGTCCAGTGGGCGGGTACGCAACTGGGCGCCGGGGTCATCGGATTAAATCCGCTGCATGCGCTCAAGAATACCAGGCCTTACCACATTAGCCCGTATTCGCCGAGCAGCCGGCTTTATCTCAACGAACTCTACATCGATATCGATCGGGTGGCGGAAGCGACGGCATCGCCGGAGGTTCAGCAGCGGTTGGCCGACCCCTGGTTCCGCGCACAATTAGAGAAGGCCCGGACGAGCGAATATGTCGATTATGAAACCGTTGCCTCGCTCAAGCGGACCATTTTAGATCTGTGCTACCGGACATTTCTCCGTGACAACTTTGAGGGGACGGAACCGGACCTGAAACCGACAACGGCCCGCGGCCGGCTGTTTCTCTCCTATGTCATGGACGAAGGTGAGCCGCTGGCAGAGTATGCGCTCTTTCAGGCGCTTGAAGTGGAACGTCAATCGGCGCAATCCCGCTCGGTCGTGTGGGCGGAGTGGCCGGAGTCCTACCGCACTCCAGGAGCCGGCGCCGTGGCGGAGTTCACGCGGCGGCACATGACGCAGGTGCGGTTCTTTCAATATGTGCAGTGGCTGGCGGCTGAACAGGTCGTCGCGCTGGGGCGGCAAGCCGACCAGGCGGGGATGCCGTTGGGTCTGTATCACGATTTGGCGCTGGGCAGCGATCGCTACGGCGCCGATGGATGGCGGTTCCAGGATGTGCTGGCTCAAGAGGCGGATTGCGGTGCGCCGCCCGATGCCTTTGCGCCGGAAGGGCAGAACTGGGGCTTGTCGCCGGCCGATCCTCTGAAATTGCGCGCGAGCGGCTATCAGTTTTTAATCGAGCTGTTGCGGAATAATCTACGCTATGGGGGCGCGATTCGAATCGATCACGTGATGGCTCTATTCCGGCTCTTCTGGATTCCGCGCGGGATGCCGGCGTCGAAGGGGACGTATGTGCACTATCCGGCGGACGAGTTGCTCGCGATTCTGGCGCTCGAAAGTACGCGCGCCCGGACACTGGTGATCGGTGAAGATCTTGGGACCGTGCCGGATTGGGTGCGGGAACGCTTGGCTACGGCTGGTGTCCTGTCCTATCGTGTCTTGTATTTTGAACGGAACGGCGACGGCAGTCTGAAGAGCCCGTCGGCCTACCCCTCCCAATCGCTCGGGGTGGTGACGACTCATGATCTGCCTACATTGAGCGGCTACTGGGAAGGCACCGATATTGAGACGCGTGCGTCGCTTGGGTTCTGTGCTAGTGAAGAAGCTCGCCGCGGCGCACTGACGGACCGGCAGCATGATAAGGCCCGTATCCTTGCGGCGCTCAAGGCTGAAGGCCTGTTGCCGAACGGTCTGTCGGAGGATCCGGCGCACAGTCCGGTGATGACCGCGGATCTTATGGCGGCGATTCATCTCTATCTGGCGAAAACTCCGTCGTGGGTTGTGCTGGCCAATGTGGAAGATGTGCTCGGTCAGTGTCCGCAGACCAATGTGCCCGGCACGGTCGATCAACATCCCAATTGGTCCAGGAAGTTGAGCCGCACGGTTGAAGAGATGACGTGTGATGCCCGGTTTGATGCCCTCTCCACGCAGTTGCGTTCGGTCCGCCCACTTGTGTAAGAACGGGGGGAGGGCCGGGGGATGCGTTGCCTATTGTCCGGCCGATACGCATCGTCCTATCTGATTCTGCCACCGGAGTGAGTATCTCACGATGAAGACCCGCAATTGGCTGGTGTTGAGTATCGCGGGTGCCTGCTTTCTGACCATTGTCATTATTGAAAAGTTTGCCCCGGCCAACGTGGTCGGCGCCTACGGCTATGTATTGCCGATTCTTCTGGTGGCGATCCTGCGCAATCGCAAGCTGATGCTGGTGACGGTGTTGGCCTGCGTGGTAGCGACCTATGCCGGTCTGCTCCAGCCGACGAAGCCGGGACGGTTTCAGTCCGCCGTCATCAATCGCAGCGTGGTGGTCGGGGTGCTGCTGATCGTGGCGTATTTCGGCATGAGCTGGGAAGAACGGAAGGCCCGCGAAGAAGCGGCCAGAGCCGCGCTGGCCAGACAGACGGAAAATTTGCTCCGTGCGAATGCGCAGCTGGTCGATGTGAAGGATCAATTGAACCGCTCCGAGCGGCTCGCGGCCGTGGGGCAGCTGGTGGCCTCGGTGGCGCATGAGGTCGGCACGCCGCTGCACTCGATCGCCTGGCACGTTCAGGCGCTGGCTGAAGAGCCGACGGTTACGCCGGACATGAAGAAGCGGATCGATGTGATCGACGGGCAGCTGACGCGCGTCGTGCGCATTATTCAGGATCTGTTATCTTCGACCAGGCAGCGAAAGCCCGACCCGACCTGGCTGCCGGTCGATCGTGTGGTGAGTCCGGTGGCGGCGCTGATGGAACCGGCCTTTCAAGCGAAGGGGGTTCAACTGCGGGTCGAATTGGATGATACGGTCCCGCTGGTCTGGGCCGATGCCGAAAAGCTGCATCAGGTGCTGGTGAATCTGCTCGCCAACGCGATTGCGGCGACGTCGGAAGGCGGGACGGTGACGATCAGCGCCGGCAGTCGCCCCGCCGAGCCTGAGGAAATTGAAGTGGGGCTGCGAGTGGGCAATGCCACGTTCACGATGATGGTGACGATTGCTGTCAGCGATACCGGCTCGGGGATGCCGGAGGAGGATCTCCAGAAAGCGTTCACGCCCTTCTTTACGACGAAGGCGATCGGGAAGGGGACCGGGCTGGGATTGTTCATCAGCCGCGAAACCGTGCAGGCTCATGGCGGGACGCTGACGCTGGACAGTCAGGTAGGGAAAGGGACGACGGTTGTGATATCGTTGCCCGGACAACGGGCAGCAGCCACCTCTGCGGTGTAGGAGTCGGAATGCCGGCAGCAAAAATTCTTGTCATTGACGACGATGCGGTCGCCCGCGAACTGTTGGCCGATGCGCTGAAGAAGGACGGGCATGACGTGGAGTCCTTTTCCAACGGGACGGATGCGCTCGCGCGCGGGCAACAGACGATGTGTGATCTGGTCCTCACCGATATTCGCATGGGAACGGTGGATGGATTGACGGTGTTGCGGGAGTTCAAGCGGTTCAGTCCGGATACCTCCATCGTCCTGTTGACCGCATTCGGATCGTTGGAAGGGGCAATCGAGGGAATCAAGCAGGGAGCGTTCGATTATCTGGCGAAGCCCTTTCGAAAAGAAGAGGTGAAGCTAGTCGTTCAGCGGGCGCTGGATCACTGCAAGCTGGTGAGGGAAAACAAGCGCTTTCGAGTTGAACTGAAAGAAAAAGAAGAGTGGTCTCCGCTGGTCGGCAGCAGCCCGGCCATGCTGGATGTCTACAAGCTGGTCGCGCGGGTGTCGGAGAGCCGGAGCACGGTGCTGTTGCAGGGAGAGAGCGGGACCGGAAAAGAACTGATCGCCCGGGCCATCCATGCCAACAGTCCGCGCCGGGATAAACCCTTCATTCCGGTGAATTGCGGGGCGTTGCCCGATACGTTGCTGGAATCGGAAATGTTTGGACACGAGAAGGGCGCCTTTACCGGAGCGGTGGGCATGAAGGCCGGCCTCTTCGAAGCGGCGACCGGGGGGACGCTATTTCTCGATGAGATCGGCGAACTGGGGCCGGCGCTGCAAGTCAAGCTGTTGCGGGTCATGCAGGACCAGGAGGTCCGGCGCGTGGGCGGCACGGCGTCCGTCAAAGTCGATGTGCGGATCATCGCCGCGACGAATCGCGATCTGGAACAGCTGGTCAAGGAAGACAAGTTCCGGGACGATCTCTATTATCGATTGAATGTCGTGCGGATTACCCTGCCGTCTTTGGTGGATCGCAAGGAAGATATTCCGATGCTGGCGCATCACTTTCTCCAGAAGTATGCTGGCGGGTCGACTTCAGGCGTGCGCGGGTTTCTGCCGGAGACCATGACGTTGCTCAAGGAGTATCGCTGGCCGGGCAATGTGCGGGAGTTGGAGAATGCGGTGGAGCGGGCGGTGTCGTTGAGTCACGGGCCGCTAGTCACGCCGGACGATCTGCCTGAAGGCATCCGGATCGCCGCACTGCCTGACTCGAAGATCGCTCCGGTGTCCGAAGGGGACGACGCGTCTCTGACGCTCGAAGAAGTGGAAAAGCGGCATCTCATCCGTGTCCTGAAGGAGACGAAGGGCAATAAGGTGAAGGCCGCAAAAATCCTGGGCATCGACCGCCGTACATTGTATCGGATGGCCGAACGGTTCGGGCTGGATCTGGGGGATGACTCGGAGGCCGGTGAAAAGGATCCGGCGGAGAAGCTATAGCAGTTGCAGTGCGTTCTTGAGGAGCCGTAATTGATTGTCGGCGCTTTGCGGCATGGCGCTGGGAACCTGATCCCAGCCGGTGAAGATCCCGTCTTTCCCTTCTGAGCGAATTTCCAATTTCAGCGACGTGCTTCGGTCATCGGCAGCCTGTACCGAAGCATTCACGCGGCTCTTGATCGTGCCGAAGCGCCATCGATAGAGCCAGTTCCACGGGCCATGGATTTCTTCCCGGTAGCTGGTTTCCAGCGTGGATTCGTTTTTCCAGTCCACGTCATATCCGCCGTCCGTCAGCACTTGCGTGAGCGCGGTTTTCACGGCATCGACAGGAGCCGCCAAACGGGTTTCGATCTGGTCTGCAGGAAGCGGGTGAGGAGCCCCGCTGCAACTCAGCAGCGTCGTGGCCAGCGCGAGGATGACGCCTGTCCGCAGGTTCATTTCGCTTTGCTTTCCGGCGAGCGGTAGACGAGATGGGTGTCGGTCTGTGTCACGCCTTCAATGCCATGGATCTTGCTCAGGACCAATTGCGTCAGGGCATCCTGATCGGGCACGTCGGCCACGACGATAATATCGGGCTTCCCCCAGCAGGGGTCGATCGTTCGAATGGCTTTGATCTGCCCGAGGGCTTTCACGACGCTCGAGGTCAAGCCTGGGCTCACGTTGATCATGATGTACGCGCGATCCGACATCAGTTTCGCTCCGCTGCTTGGTGCATGAATCGTAAAGGGGACAGCCGGCGGGCCGGACTGTCCGTCACCGTAACGAACTCCCTGCGGTGGTGTCAATACGGAGGTTGCGGGTTTGGAAGCAGGAGCGGAGGATTTGGGTTTTCTTGGCATAGTCTCACTTTGGGGCGACAAGCACGTGGATGGTATGGCGGTCGCTGACGCTGGTAAGATCCGATTCGAGCCTGGTCGGACTGCCGATACGGCCCTCGGGATCGTAAATGAAACAAAATAAATGACTGCATGATTCCCGCGCGCTGTAATGGCGGGCATCGGCAGAGATCTGCTCGGCTAGTTCTTTGGTGGTGAGGCCGGAGCGCGTCTTCTTGGCCACCACGGCGATCTGCTCTCCGTTCAAGAGCAGTGTTGTGCGGGTCGAGCCGCCGGCGTAGGGCGGAGTCCATTCATCGGCGCCGACTTCGTCGAACTCCAGCTTCAGAAGCGCGCACAGGAGATCCTGCAGGTCGTAGTCATCTTCCACTTCCAGTGTCGTGCGGTAATCTTTCCGCAGCCGCAGCTGTCGGGCCACGGCGTGAAACCTCAGGCAGACTTTGCGGAGTAAGTCGATCGGATCCGGCAGAGGCCCATCCGTACGAGTGTCGGCCGGTCTCGAGGCCGGCGGCGGCATCGGCACCGGATTGGCGGCAGCCGGGATGGTCGGTACATCGGGAGGCCGTTGAATGTGCTCCACCGATGGGGGCGGGGCAACGGGTCTCGGTGTTGTCGGCGGCATCACGGGTGTTTCTACCCGCAGTTGACTCGATAGACTTGCCGGGGCTGCTTCAGGCGGCGCTGGCGCTTGAGGCGCGGCTGATTCTTGCCGGGTGGGCGGTGCGGCGGTGTCCGTCGTCGCAGGTGCTGGCAAGGGGGCCGACGTGACCGGTTGTACTTCTTCAGGCATCACGCGAAGTCGAGCTGATTCAAGGTGGCTTGAGGGAATGACCGGAGCCGTCGGTTGAACCGGAGCGGGTGATTCCGATATCGGAGCCTGTGCCGCCGGCGGGACGGATCCGGTCGGCTGGCTCAGATTTGTCGTGATGGCGACTGACAGAGTCACCGGCGGTGTATTGCCGGGAGTTGCTTGATTCATTGTAATCTGGGCTGACGGCACTGCGGGAGGTACCAGGGTCAACTGTGGCTGGGCCGGCGGGGCGTCGTTCTGTGATGCGTCAGGTGCCGGTGTTGCCGGAGCGAGGCCCTGCAATTCGAGCTTTTTTCGTTCCAGCGCGGCGACAAACGATTTGACCAGCAGGACGCTCTGCGTCGTCTCTGCCGGAGTGGAGATCTTGAGCTTGTGGGCGCGGTGCGCCTGATATTCCGGAGAGCGCTCGCCGAACAGCCGGCGCACGGTTTCACGAATCTGCAACTCGGCCTTGGCCCGGGCGCCGTCGCGATAAGGAAAGCCTTCGCGGCTGAAGTCTTCGATCGCGGTGAGGATGCTCTGAAACGTCGCGATGCCCTGCGTGATCTCTTCGATCACCGCGGTCTTCGAACGTGTGCGGGGAGATTCTGCGGAGCGTGCGCGTGCCATACCAGGCAAAATTTAGCCTAGGGGCAGAGATCTGACAAGAAAATGGGGAAATCGAGCAACTGGTGGTGCGTGCTCGCAGTCGATCGACCATCCAAGATCAATCAGCTAGCGGCTGAGAGAGAAGGGTTGGTGCCCCCGATACGAATTGAACGTACGACCTACGGTTTAGGAAACCGCTGCTCTATCCAACTGAGCTACGGGGGCGTGGCGTGAATCTAGCGCACTTGGGAGAGGGGTGCAAGTGAAGGCTGTACGCGTGAGGATGCGGTTGTCTTAGGGCTTCTGCAGGCCGGCGTGTTGGGCACCTTCTTCCCAGTGGCGCATGAATTCTTTAGAGGGGAGCGCTAGTTTTTGCTGCATGGCCGCATCGAACGAGAGTCCCGCCTGCAGTCCATTCATCACCTGCCGTACTCCGTACATACTGTACCGATCCAACAGATTCTGACTGGCGAGGGCGGATTCGAGGTAGGCCAAGGCCAGCGACGTTTTGGGGATCTGATCCCATCGGTGTTCCAGGGAGAGCAGCGGAATGACGGGGAGAGATTTGTCCTTGATGTCGTCGAGGTCGGGCCACGGGTCTTCGGCCAGTTGAATAGCCAGTCCTTCGGCCAGCCAGGTGGGGAGCGTGTGTTGCTGCGCGCCTATTTTCTCCTGAATCAGCGCATGGGCAAATTCATGGCGCACGACGCGGCTGAGTAGTGCCAAATCCTCCATTGCCCCGACGGTGGGGATATGAATGGTTGTGGAGGTAGCGTCAAACAATGTGTCTGCGAAGGCGGGGCTTCCGGCCTCCGCCGGGAAATTCTGGCCGGTATGCAGGACAACATGAATCGGTGACGCGGGAATATGCCCGAACTTCTGGCTCATGTCCTGGTGCGCATACTCGAGAATGGATTGAATCTGTGTCCAGATGTCGGGGTTCTCGTTGCCGTCGAATTGCACCAAGAAATGTTCGGTGCTGCGTGGAACGAACGGCTTCGCCGGGGTCTGTCCTTGTGGCGTGGCGGGGACGGTCGGTTGTTCAACTTTTGTTTGTGCAGGGGCAGATGGGATCGCAGGCTCTTTCGGCATCGTTCGAGCGAGGGCAGCAGGAGGCATGGCTGTTAGCATCTCCGTTCCGGCTCCCTGCGGTCGTACAGGCGGAGACTGACTCATTCGCGCTGCTAGTTGTTGGAAATAGGGTCTCAGATTGGGATCATTCTTGACTCGTGCCTCGACCGTCATAAGCTGTTCGGAAGCGGCTGAGGTGTTCCCTCGCTCGATGAAGACATCGGCCAGTGCCAGGTGTGGAAATGGATCTTGGGGCGCGTGCCGGATGACGACTTGTAGAAACTCGGGGGTGAGAGCCGGATCTCGAAGACCCCAATAGGCCTGAGTCAGATTGATAAGAGCGATCCCATTGTTCGGATCAAGCCTGACGGCCTGTTTGAAGGCTTTGACCGAGACTCCGATGCCGCCGAATTTTTCCTGTTGAATGCCGAGATTATTCCAGATCGCGGCGGCATAGCGCCGTGCCCGGTCATTCTTGAGCGTCTGCGGCGACAGCTTTTGAAGACTCGATTCCACTTTCTTGTAATTGCCCCGGTCGAGATCCTCCCGGATCTGGCTGAGTTGAAGGGATGGGGCATCGCCGGGATCGATCAGGCGAGTTGAGGGAACATCGGACGGGTCGAAACCGGTCGGGGCTGAGAGGGGCATCGAGAGGGACGGTGACGGCGTTTGAGTCAGTGTTTCCGTTGCCGGAGGCGGAGCGGTCGGGGCGAGATAGGTCGGTTTAAACCAGACTTGGTAGAGGACGAACAGGCCCAGTAAGATGGCAATGGGTCGAATGATGTATGAAATGTCACGCTGGTATTTCATGTACTCTGTCTCTCAAGGGTGTGCGTCTTCACGGATGTTGGGCTTAGCGTATTCGAAACGTCCCGGTCGCCTGTTTGGTCGTCTTCCATAGCGATGTTTCGTGACAACGTTCGCATTGCGGACCGAAGCTGCCTTCGTGTTTATCATCTTTCTTATGGCAGGCGACGCATGTATTCGAAGTCACAACCTTTCTGGTCATCGGTTGTGTGTGGCAATGCTCACATCGAACGCCTTTATGCCCGCCGTCGAGCTTGAATTTTGTGCGGGTGTCATGATCGAAATCCCAGATCTTCCAATCCCGGGTATTGTGGCACTCCTCGCATTGCGGGCCGAGTCGACGCCGATGCGAGTCATCGTTCTTATGGCACGCATAGCAATCGGTCGGGGTTTTCTCCTTGTAGAGTGTCCCTGTGTGGCAGCTTTCGCATCTGGTT
>CAZEHM010000065.1:0-12441 GCA_964512025.1 uncultured Nitrospira sp.
CCCGATTATTGGGGCATCGCCGGACAGATGGGACACCTCCGTTACGCCGCACGTTGGAACACCTCCGATGGCATCGTCACCGTTGAGCTGACCGGCAACCACCACAGCCGGCTGATGATCGAGTACCGCAGCGCTGCGTCCCTCGAACCGTCCCGGAATACATAGCGGATTCCGCCCTCCTCGGCACACCCTTGAGCGGATCAACCAGGCAGGCTAGACTGCCGGAGAAACCGTGACGGCCCGGAACAGAGACCATGCACAGAAAACCCTCAAAACCAGGCAGATCAGCTCAGACACAGTTGTCACGCACTCCGTCCGCTCCTTCAGCACAACCGGCAGCGGAGGACACCAAGCGAGTGACCCTGGACCGCCTCTTTTCAAAACTGGGGTTGGCCAGCCGGAGCATTGCGCAGGAATGGATTCGCGCCGGACGGGTCAAATTGAACCAGCGCGTGGTACGGACGGCGGATACCTGGGTCGCGTGGCCGGGCGACAGCGTGTTACTCGATGACCAGCCGATTCAGCCAAGCACGCAGCGCTTCGTCCTCTTTCACAAACCGAAAAGCGTCGTGACGACACGCCAGGATGAGAAGGGCCGGACTACGATTTTCGATGTGCTTCCGGAGGAGTTGCAGACGCTCCACGCAGTCGGGCGATTGGATCAGGCCACCAGCGGACTGCTGCTGTTGACCAATGACACAACCCTCTCCAGCTTTCTCACCGATCCGGCCAACCGGATCACGCGCCGCTATCTGGTGACCGTCCGCGGGGAAGTCACCGAAGAGACCCGCCTGGCCGCCCTCACCGGTCTCACGGACGAAGGGGAACTGTTGCATTGCGACAGCGTGACGATTCAAAAACGGTCAGGACGGGAATCGCATCTCGATGTGACGCTGACCGAGGGAAAAAACCGGGAGATCCGGCGGCTCTTCATCGCGCTGGGACACGAGGTGATCCGGCTGCGGCGCATTCAGTTCGGGCCCTTCGAGATCGGCGACCTGCCGCCCGGCGCCTGGCGTGAAATTCCCATCGAGGAAGCGCGACAGTCACTCCAGTCAAGTACATAGACCGGAGCACACTGGTGAGTTTCCGAACACTGCGAGAACGCCGCTGGCGGACTTTTTCAGCAACCGGCTAGTAGCCGCGCCCCGTGCTGCCGCCGCGCCCCATCCGGTCGAGAGGAAGCGCCTCGTATCTGGTCTTCAAATCGGGATGCGCCGCGAGGAAATTCTTCACGCCTGCTTCGTCGGCAAAGATGTCTTTACTGCGCCCGCGATAGTCCTCGATCGTCAATCCGTGTTTCGAGAGCAGCGCGCCGAGCTTGGTATTGATATCCGCGCCCATGGCTTTCATCTGCTCGGGCGACGGCCGCTGCCCCTGGCCGAACTGCTCCCCGCCCTTGAAATAGTTCGTCATCATCTCGCCGATCTCGATTCTCGCCTTCACGAACTTTTCGATATCGGCCGGCTCCGCCGCCAGACCGTTTCCGGCCACCAAGGCCAGGCTCAACACCATCCCGATCGCACACAACGTCTTTGTCATTCCTGTATCCTTTCTTTCCAACACATGGCTGCGAACCGTGCGTCATTCCCTTGCTAGCTTGGAATGTCTCGCATCCCGTCATACGACATGCGGGACTGAAACGACACCTTCACCGTGTCGCCGTCCTTCACGACCGTGTCCTCTGTGCCGACCTTTTTATTCACGGAGATCAGCGCTTCACGGCTGTCGATAAATCGAAGCAACGGCCCCAGGGCTTCGGCATTCGCTTCGATCATTTTTCTCACCGTCGTCGGCTCCGACGACTCGATGGAGAATTCGTTCTCCCCGACAGCATCTTGGATGACTTTCCCGAATACCAATACGGTTACCATAATCCCTCGTTTCCCTCGATCGATCTTGTCCGCCCCGTCTATCCGGTCTCTCTGTCGATCCCGTCACCCGTCACATCTTACTGGACCCGCGCGTGACAACGGAAGCAGTCCTGCCGCTTGGGGTGGCGGTCCGGCAGCGGCTTGGCAGCGCTTGCCTGGTGGCACGTCGAACAGTTTTTCTCAACCGTAACGGCCTGATGCTCGGCATTTTGGGGAATGACCGGATTCCGGTCTTTCGGCGTCGGCAGCAGCGAGACCCCGACCACGACGACAACGACAAAGGCGACAAAGAGCCAATCAACTTTTCGCAACTTCATGAACGGGATGTTCCTTTGTTCTGTTCCGCTGCCTCATAGGCCTCGTTCAGCAACTGCGCCACATGCTTTACCTCGGCCCGCTCCCGCAACCCATGCTTGAGCTGGATCATGCAGGCCGGACAACTGGTCGCGACGACCTCCGCCCCGACCTGCTCGACGGCTCTGGTTTTGCGCGCCATGATTTTCTGCGAGGTGTCGTAGTCCTTCACGATGAAGGTCCCGGCTCCCCCGGCGCAGCGATCGGCATCGGGCATCTCCGCATAGTTCAGGCCGGGCAACGACGCCAGAATCTTGCGCGGCTCTTTCGTCACCCCGGCGGCCCGCAAGTGACAGGAAGAATGGTATGTCACGCATTTGGTGCGCGCGGTGGCCTGCGCCATGGGCGGATGCTGCGGCGATCGCGCCACGAATTCGGCGATGTGGACGACCTTCTTCGCCAGACTTTCCGCCCGGCGTCTCTCTTCGCCTTCAGAAAACAGCGTGGGATAGTCCTTCAGCATGAGCGTGCAGGAGGCGCAGCCCGTGACGATGGTGTCGTACCCGGCAAACGATTGCAGATTGAACCGCGCGCCGTCTCTCACCAGGTCTTCGTGCCCGTAGGTCTGGACCGGCGTGCCGGAACAACGCTGAGGAGGCAGAGCCGGCTCGACTCCGTGCTTCCGCAACACGCCGATGACGGCGTCTCCGACGCCGTCATCGAAATAGTTCGCAGCACAGCCGTGAAAATACGCGACGCCGCCCGGCGCTGGCTGAGCACCCGGCTTCGGGATCAGCGAGGCGTGCCGCTCCCGCAGTTGTTTGGGGGCAATGCGCGGCAACAGCAGCTCGTGAGGCAGCTTGGCCGTCGGCGCAAGGGCCTTGAGCACCAGCGCGGCGCCCCGCTCCATGACACGGCGGACAACCGGGCGATCCCACAAACGTTGCGTGCGCCCCAGGAACTTCAGGAAGGGCTCGAATGTGTTCCCCCTCGCCTGCCAGCGAAAAATCCATCCGGTGAGGCGATTGGGATGCTCCGCCCGCTTTTTCAGAATCAGGTCGGAGACATCGACCCCCGCCGGGCACGCCGTCCGGCAGGATTTGCAGTTCACACAGGCGTCGACCACCCGCTTGGAGTTGAGATAGCTGTAGTCCTTTGACGTCACGATCTCGAACCAGCCGCGCGAGCTCATGTCCTCCGACTGAAAAACATCGTAGACAGGACAGACCGCGTTGCACTTCGCGCAAGTCGCGCAGGATTTCGAGAGCCTGGTGTAATCGATATGCTCCGTGAACGAAGCCTCGCTGATCTTGATGCCGGGATTCAGCACGTTGCCGGGATCGAACGCCCGCTTCACGTCCACAAATAACCCGTACAGCTCCTCGCCGAACATCTTCCTGACATACTCGGCGCGAATCCGCCCGTCGCCATGTTCCCCACAGATGGAGCCGCCGAACCGGTCCAGGACGGTCGAATGGATCTCGCTGTAGGCTTGCACCATCTTGTCGAAATCCTGGCGATCGTTCACATCCAGCAACGGCACGATATGCGCGTTGCCGTTCCCGATGTGGCCGAAGATTGCGACCGGCACCTTCTGCCCGGCAAAGTACTCTTCCAGATAATGAATCAGTTCGCTGATCCGCTCCGCCCGCACCACCACGTCATCCACAAAATTGATCGGCTTCTTGCGCGGATCAAACCGGTAGAGGGTGGGATAGAGCGCTTTGCGCGCCTTCCATAATTGCTCGCGCTGCTCGGGATCGAAGGCCAGCGTCAGATCGGCCGCGAGACGAAACGGCCGGCAGACGGCGGCCATCCGCTCCGCCCGTTCATGCAGATCCACCGCGAGCGAGTCGGCATCGAGTTCAGCCAGCAAGGTGGCCGCCGCATCGGCGGGAATGCCGTGTTTGGCACGACCGATCAAGTCCAGCGTATTGGCATCCATGACTTCGAGCGCACTCGGCTGCAAGGCCAGCAGCAGCGGCACAGCCGCTCCCACATCCTCCAGATGCCGGAAATGGATCAAGGCCGTGAGCGTCGCTTTCGGTTTCTCGACCAGCCGGAGCGTGGCTTCGCTCACCACGCCCAGCGTGCCTTCACTCCCGACGAACAACTTCGGGAGATCGAATTGCCCCTGCGCAAGCCCGTCGACCAGGCCGAAAAGGTTATACCCGCAGCTATTCTTGCTCACCGTCGGGCGCTTGCCGTTGATGAGGTCCGCATGGGACTGAGCCAGGATCAGTACATCGCGGAGCGCCGGGATCGTCGACAGGAGCCGCTCCAGCGTCGGATCGTTCAGCGCGTACGATTTCGCCTCCAGCCACGTTCCCGATTCCAGGCACAGCCGGAGCCGATGGACATTGTCTTTGACCGACCCATAGCACAGCGTGTGCGGCCCCGATGAGTTATTCGCCAGCATCCCGCCGAGCTTGCACATGTCGCCGCTGGAGGGATCAGGCCCGAACAAGAGCCCCTGTCGGGCTAATTGTTTATTCAATTCCGCCAGGACGATGCCTGGCTGCACCCGCGCCCAGCGTTCTTCACGATTCACTTCCAGAATCCGGTTCAACCGCGAGACATCGAGAATGATCCCGCTCCCGACGGCCGACCCGGTGAGATTTGTCCCGGCCGCGCGCGGCGTGAGGGGAATGCCGCGAGATACGGCATAGCGGATGGTCTTGGCGATGTCGTCTTCGGACTCCACCAGCACCACGGCCTGCGGCACCATGCGGTAAATGCTGGCATCGACCGCATAGGCCGTCTTGGTGGGGAAATCGTCTTTGACTTTTTCGGAGCCGAGTTGGGCGCGAAGATCAGCCGCGATCGCGCGGGAACGGTCTGGCAGAATGAGAGTTGGCGCAGTCATAGTTCAAGCGTGAGGCATTCTAGACGGACAGAGAGAGAGAGAACAAGAGCAGGACTCAGGCATGTGAGATACGGCCAGCAGGCGGAAGGCCCTCACGATTGATATGAGAGGCTGAAGGCAGGAACATTGGCGCAGAGCAGTCATTCAGTCGGCTGGGTTTTCAAGATAGTTACTGACACCATTTTTCTCCTCACCGATCATTAAGCCCAATAGGCAGTGCCATAAGCTACTCCTCTTTACAGAGATCAATTATTTTGAGAGTTCGTGACCCTGGTTTGCCTTCACGCAATGCTTTCACACTGTCGGCGCCCGCCTGCGGATGCATGACATGGATAAATGCAATCTTGCAGCCATCAGGAGAAACTTCTTCGTTCCTCACAGTTCCTACAACAATACGCGCTGGAACGCCTTGAGCCAATTCCAAGAGATAGCCCCCGCTCGTTCCAACGCTAGCGTAGTCACCTCGCCCGCCACTCAGAAAAATCCCTTTTTTTGTGAGATGAAACCTATCCCACCCAAATCGCTCCCAGGATTGCCCGGTTGCCTCCAGAATCTTGGTAATCGCGCCATCAGGCTTAAGCCGCCATACAGGGCCTGCACGAGTCGTTATCCGATGTCCTTCTAATAGATAAGAATTATCAAACTCTGAATACGTCACATGGAGCCGGATCTCTTCCCCGGTAAATGGAAGCTGAAGACCCTGTGCCTTGTTAGGCTGATAGAGCAAGATAGGGCTCGCCTTAGCAGGATTACCTGGTGAGAACTCTCCAAAATCTAGATATCCATGTTCTTCTAACAACCGCAGTCGTCGGTGTTTGTCTTCTTTCATCCAACTAGGTCTCTGATCGGACACTCGGCAGCTGTGACCATTAACCGATACCCCAGTAGAGACAATTTTCTGCTCCTCTTTTCCTGAAGGTCCTGAAACCAATAGCCAAGCATTCTCCTTCCTTTTTAGTTTCTTCGAGAAGAATACTTGCCCTTGAAACACACACAGAGGAACTGGACCATCGATATCCCAGTATTTCGTGACCGTGTCTTTCCCTGTATCCCAGATAAACAACCCTGTCTCTGCCATTGGATGTCCGTCATCAGGGCTTGGCCGACCTACCTTCCCAACCTCGTACCCGTGAAAAATTACACGTTCATTGTCGAGCCAGCCAAGCTTCGCCTCCGCAGCAGGAAACTTCGAGTCCAGAACTGGATAGCGCGGCTCCCCACACGCCGCTAGTTGCGGGCCGAGAAGAAGGAACCACAACAGGAGAAGTGGACCGAGCTTATACGTCATAGATTCCTTATGGCAAACGCGTTGAAAAAACCGGGAGAGCTCAGGTTTTGCAATTACACATTGCCTACCCTGTTCGCCCTACGCCTTCATATTTTGCTGCGCGCTTCGCGCATGCTGGCTAACACCTGCTGAATCTGCTACTGCAACCGCGCTAGCATGTCCGCATCCACCGATACGCCGACAGTCTCTTGCCTGTGACCATGCGACTACCTCGACGAATGAAAGTTTATCATTATTCCTCACCATTGAAATGATTCAGGGAAACTTCTCGGCGCATTCCGATCGGGCTTAACGGCCATCGCCACCCTCCGGCTAGTTATGGCCCTGCGCATTCTCGTACAATGCCGCCGCTGGAGGTCCCATGTCCCGTTCCACGCTCTACATCACACGTCTGCTTCCCGCGCCAGTGATGACGCTTCTGCGCGAGTGCTATAGCCTCGTGTCCGAACCGGTGGAAAACCAGATTCCTACCGGCGACGATCAGCGGCGGGGATTCGTGCAAGCCGATGCCGTGATCTGCACGCTGGCCGATCCAATCACCGACGATTTGCTCGCCGCCGCGCCGCGCCTGAAGATCGTCGCGAACTATGCCGTGGGGTACAACAACATCGACGTGGCTGCCGCCACGCGCCGCGGGATCGTCGTGACGAATACGCCGGATGTGCTCACCGACGCAACGGCCGACCTGACCTGGGCGCTGATGCTATCGGTGGCCCGGCGTGTCGTGGAAGGCGATCGATGGGCACGCTCAGGAACCTGGCCCGGCTGGGCGCCGACTCAAATGCTGGGGACGGATGTCACGGGGAAAACGCTCGGCATTATCGGCATGGGACGGATCGGTCAAGCCGTCGCGCTCCGTGCGCAAGGGTTTCGCATGCCGGTGCTATACGCCAGTCATCGACCCTGCCCCGCTCCACCCGGTGTCACCACCTGGACTCACCGGCCATTGGAGGAGGTCCTGACGCAGGCGGACTTCATTTCGTTGCATGTGCCCTTGTCGGAGGCAACGCGCCATCTCCTCGGATCGCGCGAGCTGGCGCTGATGAAATCCACCGCCTATCTCATCAACACGTCCCGCGGTCCGGTCGTCGATGAAGCCGCGCTCCTCGCCGCTCTGCGACAGGGTACGATTGCAGGAGCAGGGCTCGATGTCTATGAACGGGAACCGGTGATTCTGTCGGGGTTGGAACAACTCTCGAATGTCGTGCTGCTGCCCCATCTGGGATCCGCCACGCTCGACGCGCGCATCAGGATGGGCATGATCTGTGTGGAGAATATTGCGGCGGTGCTCGGAGGCCGGCCTCCGCTGAATCCGGTGACCCGGTAGGATTAGCTGGCGAGACGGAATTCTTTCGGATCGGCTTGCGCCTTGCCTCGAAGGGACTCCAGCCGTTGCGGCACATCATGGAACGACGGGATCATCTGATAGGTGCTGACCGCCTGCTCCCATTGCGACTCGGCTTCATACAGCATCCCCAACTCATAACGGATCGCCTGCCCCTTCGCGCCCTGGCAGCGGGGATCCGCCAGCACCGTTTCCAAACCACGAATCGCCGGTTCGTACGCGCGCTGTTCCTTCAGACACAGCGCGGTCATCAGGCAGGAATCCAGGTAGAACGAATCGGCGGACTTGGACACATGAAACTCGTCCATCGCGTCTTCGTAGAGCCCCATGTTCTTGTACGCGATCCCTAACGTGAAGTGCGCCTCATAATCAGGGGTTGGAGCCGGGGCCTCCGCCGGTACCGCTTCACCCGAACTCGGCTGCATCGCCATCGGTTCAATGGAGACGGGCTCGATGCTCGGGGACGCTTCCTCCGGCGGCTTCGTCAGCCAGGCGCCCGGAGACGGCTGATGATCGGCCGCCGCCATACCCGCCACGACTGATGCCGCTTCATCCGCTGCCGGTTCGATCGCACTCGCCGCCGCACCGAAGGCCGGAACGACGTCGTTCACAGGAAGATCCCATACCTCGACCGGCTTGGCGGATCGGACGGCGAACGGATGATCGTCCGGAGCCGCTCCGGCCAACGTGAATTCCGGAGCCTTGCCCACCGGCGGCGTTGGAACCGGCTCTGGCTCGGGAACGACCGGTTCCGCCACGGCCTGCACGACCGGTTCGGCAGCAACCGCAAGCTCGGCCGGATTTTCTCCCCCCATGAGCGCGGTCAGGCGTGTGACCAAATCAGAGCCGGGAGCGAGGGCTTGCACTTTTTCAAAGAGCTCTTCGTGCAAACTTTCCATCCCCGGTTCGGGATGCAAGAGCAGCAATTCGACGGCTTTCGCATACTGCTGCGCGGCGGCCGCGGAGTCTCCCTTTTCCTCAAGCAGCTCGGCGGACAACTCGATGAGCGGAACTGAATTCGGTTCGGCGGCGAGAAACTCCGAGACCAGCGCCTCGGCCAACGGATAGTCCTGCGCGCGGAGCGCCGCGCCGGCCAGAAACCGATACTCTCCCAGCGCCACCTGCACATCGCCCCGCTGCAAATGCAGCCGCGCGAGCAGCTGGCAGACTTGCGGATTGCCCGGTTCGCGCGTCAACAACTGGTTCAGAATGGCTTCCGCTCCGGCATACTGCTGTTCGTCCATTCGCCGCGTCGCTTCGGCCAGCAGATCCAGCGGCTCCGACGGACGCGGGGCGGCGGCGCCTTTTCCGCCGGCACCGGCCACCTTGAGCGTCGCGGTTCCGCCCTTTTTCTCGCTCTCGACAAACTGCGCCGCCTCGTTGTTTTTGGGATCGATCCGCAGGACCGCCAGATAGGCGTCCTTCGCTTCATCATACCGGCCCTGTGCCGACCGTTCCCGCCCGAGCTGCAAATAGACTTTGGTCGCTTCGTCCTGAAGGTTTTCCTGGAGGCACAGCTCGGCGACCCGCTGCTGCGCGTCGAGGTTGGACGGATCCTGGCTGACGATCTTCTTGTAGACTTCGAGCGCTTCTTTGCCCTTGCGCTCTTTGAGATAGTACTTGCCCAGCGTGAGGTAGTCCTGAACGGCGCTGCTCAACAATCCGCGTTCGGCATTGAGATCGCCGAGGTGCCGATAGACTTCGTACCGCGTGGGATCGACCTTGAGGATTTTTTTATAGGTCGCGATCGCCTTCAGCGTCGCGCCTTCCGACCTGAAGCCGGCCGCCGCCTGAAGGAACGCGGCGATGGCTTCCGACACCGCATTGCGCTTGAGATGGAGATCGCCGATGGAGTTGTGGATGCTGCCGTCGTTCGGCGCTTCTACGGCCAGCTTTCTCCACTCGCCGATAGCGGCATCGTACTGGCCTTTGGCGGCCAGCAGCTGTGCATTTTGCAGTATTTTCGTCCGATCAACGGCCAAGAGACGCCCCTATCGTGAGGAATATGCAAACGCTAACAGTATCAATAGTTTTTGTCCAGGAAATGGCGGAAAAGAAAGGGGCGTGTCTTTCACGAAGAAAAACACGCCCCTCACATTCGCGTACCGATGCCGCTCTTAGGCGGAGAGCTCTGCCTTCAACACATTGGCAGCTTGCGGCCCCTTCGCCCCTTGCACGATATCAAATTCGACAGGCTCGCCCTCTTTCAGTGTCTTGAATCCATCGCCCTGAAGCGCTGAGTAGTGGACGAATACATCGTCGCCACTGTCCAGCCGGATGAAACCGAATCCCTTCCGGTCGTTGAACCACTTCACTGTTCCTTTTGTCTTCACAAGCCCCTCCTTTTCTCAATGACTACGTGCAGTTACGCAGTCGGCTAAACACGCCGTACCGAGACACAGATAATTGCGATGAACAGAAAAAGAGAAGTGAGGGAGTGAGAGACGGGCGTCTGCAGAAAAATTGAATCACGCACAGAACCCATCGGTAAAAATGAAAAGCGTCGTGGAAGTACCATAGCACTTTCACCTTGTCAAGAGACGCATTCGGCCCTGGTCATTTTTCCCGCGCGGTTTACAAGGTCGTCCGACTTCCCTATAGTGCCGCGACGGGCTCACGGCAGTTGATCTTGTGATTCTACGAACATTACTCGACCGCTATATTTTTACGGAATTGCTCGCCCCGTTCGGGCTGAGCCTGGGCGCGCTCTGCTTCGTCATGCTGACGCGGGAACTGCTGCGCCTCGTCGAGCTTCTGGTATCGAAAGGGGTCGGGCTCTGGTCTGTCCTGAAAGTATTCGCAACGCTGCTCCCCTCGTTTCTGGTTCTGACGCTGCCCATCGCGGGCATCATCGCGTCGATCACCGCCTTCGGACGACTCTCGTTTGATAAAGAACTGGTGGCCATGCGGGCTGCGGGGCTGAGTCTGTACCGTTTGACCCAGCCGGTCCTGCTGTTCGCCCTCTCGGTCTTTGCCTTGACGCTCGTGCTCTCCCAGTGGGGACAACCCTGGAGCTCGGTCAATCTGAAAAAGGTCGCGCTCAATCTCCTCCGGGATCAGCTGGTCCTGGCTCTGGAGCGCGGCACGTTCAATGAACCGATTCCCAAACTCGTCATCTATATCCCGGACAGCGGCTCCGGGCAGGCCACGCCGGGGATCTTCGTCTCGGACGAACGCAGCCCCGACGAGCCCCGGATTATTGTGGCCGACGATTTTCACGTGCTCATGGATCCGGAACATGAGCAGGTCGCCTTGCGACTCGTCAACGGCGTCATCCATAGCCGTCCGGATGTCGTCGATCAATATCAGCAGGTGTCGTTTACCAGCTACGACCTCAAAATGAGTCTCAACCAAAGCGGCTATGCCACGACCGAAGAGCGGCCCACCTACGCCTCGATCCTGGCCCAGCTGACAGCCAGCCAGTGGAAAGACACACAGGCGCTGCGCCGTCTGATGGAATACTACAAAGATCTGGCGTTTCCCACGGCGTCGCTGGTGTTCTGCCTGCTCGGCGTCCCTGTCGGCATTGTCTCGAAACGATCGGGACGGATGGGCGGATTCGCCGTCGGGGTGCTGATCGTGGTCGCGTACTACATATTGAATATCGCCTGCGAATTCCTCGTCACCACGCTCTGGATCTCCCCGTTTGCCGGCGCCTGGATGCCGAACGGCTTGTTCACGCTCCTCACCGCCTGGCTGTTCTGGAAAATGAGCTACGAATAACCACGATGACGATTCTCTTCCGCTATATCCTTCGCGAGTACGCCAAGATCTTCCTGATGTGTTTTTCCGGGCTGATGACGATCTATCTGGTGATCGACTTCTTTGAAAAAGTCCGCCGCTTCCTCAAGTTCGACGCCGACATGGTCGACGTGCTGACCTACTTTGCGCTCAAAACTCCGGCGATATCGTTTCAGATTACGCCGCTGGCAATCCTCATGGCGACGCTTCTGACGCTCGGACTCTTTTCCCGCAACAATGAAATCACCGCCATGCGAAGTTGCGGCATCAGCCTGACCTGGATCGCCTCGCCATTCCTGATCTTTGCCGCCTTCGTCTCGCTGATCCTGCTGAGTTTCAGTTCGACGATAATCCCGCTCGCATCGGAAAAAGCCGAGGAGATCCGCCTCGTTCGCATTGAAAAAAAGCCGGCCCCGATGGCCGTGAAAGCCCCCCGTCCGTGGATCCGCATCGGATCGGACAGTCTCATGCATGTCGCAGAAGTGGAGATCGGCGGTGCAACCCTGCATCAAGTCCATCTCTATCATTTTCAGAACGGGTTCCGTCTCGACCGGATGACCGAAGCGGCGACCGCGACTTACACGCCGGATGGCTGGCTGCTCACCAATGGGAACCAGCGGCGATTCCACCCCGACGGGTCGGTGGCACTCATCGAATTCGGTCAGCAGCCGGTCGAGCTCTCGTTGATCCCCGACGATTTTTCCACCTGGCTGGCCGGTGACTCTGAAACCATGACGGTCCGGGACATCCGGGGCTACATCAGCCGTTTCAAAAACGAAGGCAGTTCGTTTGCCCGGCTTCTGACCGATTATTATGGCCGGCTGGCTTTCCCCTTTGTCGCCGTGATCATGGTCATCGTGGGACTCGCATTGAGCCTCCGTCGAAGCGGCGTCCGCGGCGGCACCATGGCCGTGGGCATCGGGCAGGCCTTCGTCGTGGGGTTCTGTTATTGGACGACGCACTCGATCGCCATTGCCCTGGGCCGGGGCGGTTTGCTGGCCCCGATGCTGGCCGGCTGGATCGCCAATCTGCT
>CAZEHM010000066.1:0-10519 GCA_964512025.1 uncultured Nitrospira sp.
AAAGGCCAAGGCCATCCAGACCCGGAAGACTTCCTGCCGGTTGATCTCATAGAGCGTAAAGAGATGCCAGGCAATGATCCCGGCCAGAAAGGAGCCGAACGACTCCAGCACGGCATGCAGAAAGGGATACTGCCATTCCACCCTCGGATGGAGACTCACGACGACGATCGACACCGCCAGGAGCATTGCCATACCGACGACCGTAGACCGCAGCCATGTGCGAGTGGATCCGCCCGATACCATGGTGACTCCGATCATCTGGGTTTCAGATGTTGCATCACATCAGCCCGCCCGTCGGGCAGTGTCTCTCCGACGGATCGGAGCAGAGATTCGGCCGTAAACGGTTTGAGAAGGAACGGCCGCTTGCCGCTATCCGGTTCCCACCGGCGCGTCGACATCGACAGGAAGGACAACCCGGGGCGCTGCTCACGAAGCCGTTCGGCCAGCTCATGCCCCAGGAGATCAGGCATAACCTCGTCCGCAATGAGCAGATCGATGGGATGTTCGTACTGGCGGCTGACGTCGAGCGCCTGCAACCCGCCGGCGGCTTCGAGCACCCGATAGCCCTGATCCTCCAGCAGTTGCCGCACCAGCGACCGTATGCTCTCTTCGTCGTCCACCACCAGCACCGTTTCAGTCCCCCGCCGGCGCGACTGGATCCCCGGATCGGAGAAGGCCAATGCGTCGCTGGTAATCTGCGCACGAGGCAGGACGATCTGATATTCCTGCACGCCGGATTCGTTACGGGATACTAGGAAGTGGCCCTGGTGCTCCGCGGCAATCTTCAACACCGCCGTAAGTCCGAACCCCATATCGTTCACAAGCTCTCCGTCGGGACTCACGACTTGCATGGATCCCGCCTCTTCGGCGGATGCCCCGTCTTGCGATCCCACACGTAGGACGACTGCCACATAAGCGCCGCCGAAGATAAAGCCCAACATCTCGGCATCTTCCCTGCTGACCTCCCACGACCGGACGTCGATTCGCAATTGTGCCTCCGCTCCCCGCCCAGCAAAAAGATTCATCGCCAGAACAAGAATCGCCTGCTCCAGTTGCCCGGGAATCACCTTGACGCGTCCGGCCAGCTGGTCCGTGACGATCTCGATGCGCCGGTGCGACCCGATGACCAACCGGATCAGACGCTCCATGTCCGCCACCAGCAGATTCAAATCGACCAGCGTCACTTCCCGGGCGCTGGTCTGGCCGAGCGCCAGCAGCTGCTGCGCAATCGTCACGGCACGCATGCTGGCCCGCCGGATCTGGCCGAGGTTGGCATAGGCGCGGCTGTCCTCGGCCACCTCCTTGAGCGCAAGATCGGCAAATCCGTTGATCGCGGTGAGCAGATTATTGAAGTCGTGTGCAATCCCCCCGGCCAGATTCCCCATCGCGGCAAACTGCCTGGCCTTCCAGATCTGATGCTCCGCTCTGCGCACCTGTTCCTCCAGCTGCTTCTGCTCGGTGATGTCGAACAGGACACCGTCCCTGGACGGCATCGCGCCGTTCGGACGGCCTGTCGCCTGCCCCCGGTCCAGCACCCATCCGACCGTGGCATTCTTCCGCAGGACGCGGTACTCAACGGAGTACGGCTGGTGCCGCGTGACGGCTCCGAGAATCATGCGCGTGACGGACTGCAGATCATCGGGATGAATGAGATCGACGTAACGGCCCGCCATGGCGGTCAGAAACTCCTCCGGCGCATAGCCGGTGACCGCGTCGAACGCCTGACTGATATAGACCATCGACCAGGCCGGATCGCTTTGACAGCGGTACACCACGCCGGGAATATTCGCCACCAGCGAGCGATACCGTACCTCCGCCGCTTTTCGCTCGATCGAATACTGGATCACGCGGGTCAGCGCTTCCGCGTTCATCGTGCCTTTGATCAGATAGTCCTGAGCTCCGTGTTTCAACGCTTCGAGCGCCACGGCTTTATCGCTCAGACCGCTCAAGACGATAATGGGCGCATCCTTCGCCAGCGACTGCAGCTGTTTGAGAGATTCCAGCCCGTGGCTGTCCGGCAGCGTCAAATCAAGCAGCACCAGTTCGATCGGTTGGGTTTCCAGCACCTCGACGGCCTGAGCCAGCCGGCCGACACACTGCACATCCGCCTCAAAATCAGGCGATTCGGCCAGCATTTCCTGAGCAAGCCGGGCATCACCAAGATTGTCCTCGACCAGCAGAATGTGCTTCATCTGATCCCTCCCCCCCTAACTCCCGCGCCCGCATCGGAAAGACCGCCGGCATCACGGTCCGCGTTGTAGCAGCCGGACCGCGCCTCGGGAATCCACCGCTCCAACACCGCCCGCAACCCGTCAAGCAGCAGCGGCTTCGTCACATACTCGTCCAGCCCCGCTCCCAGACAGCGTTCCCGGTCGGCATCGGTCATGCTGGCAGTCAGAGCGATGACCGGCAGATGCCGGCGGCCGGCGCCCTCTTTCGCCTTCTCCTCTTGCTCAGCCGGCACCGGCCGCGAAGCGATCTCACCGTTCGTCTCCAACCGGCGGATCGCGATCGTCGCATCCCACCCGTCCATCACCGGCATCTGCAAGTCCATAAACACCAGGTCGTAGGCATGCTGCTTGACGGCCTCCACCGCTTGCTTTCCGTCCGGCACGACGTCAGCCTGCACACCCATCCGTTCGAGCAGACGAACGGAGACTTTCTGATTGATGGGATTGTCTTCCGCGACCAGCACCCGGATTCGATACTTCGCATGCCGCTCCGCCAGACTGTGGGCGGTAATCAAGACCGGAGGAACGGCCGGTTCACAACCGGCATCGCTGCCGGATCCCATCACCGTACAGAGACACTCATAGAGTTGCCGTTCCCGGATCGGTTTCGTCAGATAAGCCGAAAGGTGTACCGCGCGAGCCCGGGCGCCGTCTCCCCGTTCGCCGAGCGACGCCAGCAGGACCAGGCGGGGCGGGCACTGCAACGGCACGGAACGAATGGCGCGCGCGAGCTCGAATCCCGTCATATCCGGCAGCTTATCGTCGAGGATCATGAGGTCGAACGGCATATCGCGCCGGGCATGTTCCAGAAGCGACACCAGAGCCTGCGCCCCGTCTTTCACCGCCAGGCACTGCATTCCCCAGGCAGCGGTATACTGGCCCAGGAGGGCTCTGCAGGCCTCGCTATCGTCCACGATACAGACCCGCAGGCCTTGTAGCGTCCGGCGCACCAGCAACCGGGCTGCCGCCGAATCCGGCTGTTTCTCCAGGCAGATCTGAAACCAGAACCGGCTGCCCTTTCCCGAAATACTCTCCACTCCGATCCGGCCCTTCATCTGTTCAACCAGATTTTTTGAAATGGCGAGACCCAAACCCGTCCCGCCGTAACGGCGCGTGGCGGAGCCGTCGGCCTGACTGAACGGACGAAACAGTCCGGCCTGCTGCGCGGCCGTCAACCCGATCCCGGTATCCGATACCTCGAACCGTAATATGGAGTCCCCGTCCGACTCTCCCTCCAGGGTCACCCGGAGGACGACCTCGCCCTCATCGGTAAACTTGATGGCATTGCCGATCAGATTCAAAAGGATTTGACGGAGCCGCCCCGGATCGCCGCGCAATTCATCCGGCACACCCGCCGACACAATCCCGACGAGTTCGAGCCCCTTCTGAGCCGCTTGCGCCGCGAGGAGATGCACGATGTCGTCGACCGTGCGCCGGAGATCGAAATCAATACATTCCAACGTCAGTTTTTTGGCGTCGAGCTTGGAAAAGTCGAGGATGTCGTTGACGATCGACAGCAGGTGTTCGGCCGAGCCCTTGATCGTCTCCGCATAATCCCGTTGCTCCGCCGACAAATCCAACGTCAACAGCAACTGGGTCATGCCGATGATCCCGTTCATCGGCGTCCGGATTTCATGGCTCATGTTGGCCAGAAACTCGCCTTTGACCCGCGCGGCATCCACCGCATGGTTCCGGGCCTCCACCAGTTCACCGTTCATGCGCTCCAGACTTCTGTTCGAGTCTTTCAGCCGCTGTTCGATCCGCTGGCGTTCGATGGCATAGCGGATGGACCGTTCCAGCGTTCGCCCGTCTACCTGCCCCTTGATCAGATAATCCTGGGCGCCGTGCTGCATGGCCTCCAGTGCCAGGGCTTCGTCGTTCTGGCCGCTCAGCACCACGATGGGCAGCGTCGAAAAGGCGGAGCGAATCTGTTGCAGTGTCGAGAGCCCCTGCGTATCCAGCAGCGTCAGATCCAGCAGCGCAACGGCATAACTGGTCTGCCTGAGACAGCCGAGGGCCTTGCTGAGGCTGGTGACATGATCCACGGAAAAACGGCTGCTGCGGGCCTCCTGCAGCAACTCCTTGGTGAGGCGGGCATCCCCCTCGTTATCCTCGATCAAAAGAATAGTGGTACTGACAGTGGAGGAGCCCGTGAATTCGAGCGTGCGAAGAGACATAGCTCTATCAAACTTTCCGCATAGGACCGGCTCCTATGCCGAATAAAAATGGGGGCAGGATCGCGACCTGCCGAGCGGGAATCACCCGACTCGGCCGGACCAAGACCCTGCGCGGCCCAGTCCGAGTGTCTCTCTCTCGGACCCGAAGTTCCAAACTTGAGTCTGTCAGACGGGAATAAATCGGGAGTCAGAACTCGCTGCCGTAAGCCGATTACCTGGTTTGCGACAGCCTGGCGGCAATGCGGCGTATCACCCCCTGGCTCAAAATCACCAGGGCGGGTGGAAATTCACGCGATGGAGCACCAACCAACAGGAACCGCTGAGTAACCGGGTGGCAGGCTGAGGAGTCAACGAGCCCATCGCCTAGTACGACTACCTGCGTAGCCGGTAGAGCGGCATGCGCCTCGCAAGAGGTCTGAGCCAAGGAAAAGCGCGCCGGCTAACTTTTGATGCCGGCAAGAGGAAGGAGTGCTTTCAGGACGGACGAGGTCTTGGTGTCATAATAGAAGGAACGGAAAAACCGGTTAACGAGAGCCGTGTAGCGTTCGTGATCGGCGCGGAAGCGGGCGACGCCTTTCGCGCGGTCGTCCGTGTCATAGCCCCCGCGGATCGCACAGCGTTCGAGCTCTTCGGCTGAATCGGGCAAGGCGTGGGTCTGGAAATCCTGCACCATCTGAAGCTTGTGTTCGACGTCGCGGAGAAAGACATAGGCGGCGGTCAGCTCATCCCGTTCCTGCGGCGAGATGAGCTTGTAGCGGACAAACCGGTTCAACGCGCCGAGCGTGCTCCGGTCCAGCAGTCCCGTCACGGTCTTCCCCGCGATGACCTGCACCGTCTGCACCAGAAACTCGATCTCGCGAATCCCGCCGATGCCGAGCTTCACGTTGCGCCGTTCATGGCCGCGATCGGCCATTTTCGTATCGATCATTTCCTTCACGCCCCGCACATCTTGCACGATCGCCAGCGCGCCCGGGAGATCGATCTTGTCTTTGGGCTGGCCGAAGATGAAGGGCTTCACCATCTTCAGGAACGCCAGCCCGACCTCCATGGAGCCGGCCACCGGCCAGGCCTTGAGCAGCGCCAGCCGTTCCCACACCACGCCTCTGGTGGAGTAATACTTTTTGTAGTCGTCGAGCGACCGCGCCAGTTGCCCCACCGAGCCCTCGGCCCGCAGACGCAGGTCTACACGGAAGACATAACCTTCCCGCGTCTGCTCGACCAGTGCTTTCGTCAGTTCGCGGGAGAGAATCTCGAAATACTCCTCATTGGAAATGCCGACCGCGCCGGGTTTCTGCTTCCCGCGCGGCGCTTTGGTCTCCCCATCATGCGAAGCATAGACATAGATCAAATCGACATCCGAGCTGTAGTTCAGCTCATGGCCGCCGAGCTTCCCCATACCCATCACGGCAAATCCCGTCTCCACCCACCGCCCCTGCTTCGTCTTGTGCATCGGCACGCCGTACTGCTGCCGCAGGTCGGCATCCACGATCTCGTAGGCCGCATGGATCAACAGGCTGGCCAGATCGGACAACAGCGCCGTCGTCTCCGGCACCGGCGACAGCCGCAACAAATCGCGCACGCCGATCCGCAGCATCTCCCGCCGGCGGAACCGGCGCAGCGCTTCCAACTTCATCTCTTTCACGGTCAGATGAGCCAGGCTCTTGTGCAGTGCCGTCTCCAGCTCCTTCCGGGCCGGCGGCTTGGACAGTACCGATTCCTCCGACAGCCAATAGACCAGCATCGGATCACGAATGACCGTAAAGGCGAGCGCATCGCTGTTCCCGAAGATCGTACAGAGCAGATCGAGCATGCGCGGCGAACTGCGCAGATAGTCGAGAAAAGAGGAGCGGGTGACTTCGCCGAACAACCGCTCCCAATGGTTCAGAGCTTGATCCGGGTCGGCGGTTCTCGAAATGGAATCCAGCAGGATCGGGAGGATCTCCGCCAGTTGACGCCGATGATGAGGTTCGCCCGCCATGGCCTGAAGATTCCGGTCGGCCTGCTCGATATCGTGCAGGTGATAGGCGGACAGAATCGTCTCGATTTGTTTGGAATCCCGCTCCGTCGCCAGCAGCACCGGACGAGGATCGGGCTTACTGGAAATTGATAGAACGTCTCCTCGATCAGACTTGGGAACTGTCATCTCTGGAGACAACCGTCGCTGTGGCTTTTTCTTAGTACCCAAACAAATCCCCTACAGGCACTGCCACTGGTCCGAACGAAGCAAGAACGACGCTCGGTGAAGGGCGCGTCTCGGCGCGCCGGGGCAGGGCGGGTGGAAAGAGCGGCATTTTCAACATCCTGGCATTCATGGCGCGGCATTATACTGACCCAAGCACCTCCACACAATGAAAGCGTTCCGGTATACTGCGAAAGTAAGCTCACAGCTGTCAGCTTTCAGCATGAAACGAGATCGGTTCTTCTCCCTAAAGCTGACGGCTGATGGCTGACAACTGATAGCTATTGAGGATTCGATCACGATGCCCCTCGATGAACAGCTCAAACAAGCGGTGAGTGCCCTCTGCTCCGACGTCGAATCCGATATCCTTCAGGATTTTCTGAGCCGCATGGATCGGGAATACTTCCGACGGTTCGAACCGGCCGTCATCGCCGGGCACGTTCGCCTCGCCGCGCAACTGACTCCCGACCATCCCTGCGAAGTCACCATTGCGGAACGGACGGATCAGCATTTCGATCTGACCCTCGTTGCCTACGACTACTTTTCCGCCTTTGCCAACATCTGCGGTCTCCTCTCCGCCTTCGGGCTGAACATCGAAGAGGGCCAGATCTACACCTTCGCCGACAGCGCCACGCCAGCACCAACCCGCAGCAGTTATGCAAGCGGCCCGCGCACCAGGCCCAAAGGCAGGCCAGGCTTGAGCCGGAAAAAGATCGTGGATGTCTTTCGCGTACAACCAGGGCGCGGCATCCCCTTCGGGCCGGAAGATCACCGGCGGCTCATCGGCGAACTCACCGCCTTGATGACGCAACTCGATGCAGGAGAATTCGACGAAGCACGCCAGGCCGTGAATCGCCAACTGGTCGAACAACTGGGCAAGCGGCGCGGCTCGTTCAGCGGCCTGCTCCACACCGTCCACATCACGTTCGACAACAGCCAGTCCCCCACCGACACGGTGATGGACATTCAATCGGACGACACACCCGCATTTCTCTATGCCTTCGCCAACGCGCTCGCTATGCGCAACATCTATATCGACAAAGCGCAGTTCGCCATCGAAGGCGGCAAGCTGCACGACCGCTTCTACGTCCGTAACCGCCACGGGCAGAAGCTCACCGACCCGGCCGATCAACAGCATCTGCGCCTGACCGCCGTCCTCATCAAGCAATTCACCCACGCCCTCACCTGGGCGCCGGACCCGGCCAAAGCGCTCGAAGCTTTCGATCAATTTCTCGACCTCACCGTGCAGGACACCAAGGGCAAGGCGCAGCAACAGGCCCTCGCCTTCCTCGGCGATAAAAAGACCTTCCCCCTCCTCGCCCGCCTGCTCGGCACCAGCGACTTTTTGTGGGAGGATTTTCTCCGCCGCCAGCACGGCAATCTCCTGCCGCTGCTGCAACACTATCGCGACGCCCCGCTCATCAAGCCGCAAGCGGCGCTGCGAAAGGAACTCGACAAGGTCGTGGACAAGGCCAAGACCGACGAGGCCCGCAAAGAAGCCTTGAACCGGTTCAAGGATCAGGAGCTGTTCCGAATCGACATGAAACACATGGTCGAAACCTCCGGCCTGGCCGACTTCTCCCTCGCCCTCACCGAACTGGCCGAAGTCATCGTGAGCCGCAGCCTGCGCGACTGCCAGGCCAAGCTGGAGAAACAGTACGGCGCACCGAAACTGGCGAACAAGAAACCCTGCCCCTTTACCATCCTGGGCCAGGGCAAATTCGGCGGGCGCGAACTGGGCTACGCCTCCGACATTGAAGTCCTCTTCGTCTACGGCGGCGCCGGACGCACCGGCGGCAAACAGGGCATCGAGAACAGCGAATACTTCGAGCGGCTTGCGCAGGAACTCCTGCAATGGATCGAGGCCAAAGTGGAAGGCATCTTCCACCTCGACATCCGCCTGCGCCCCCACGGCGGCAAAGGCTCGCTGACGAATCCGCTCGAAGAAATTATCAGCTACTACAGTCCGACCGGATTAGCCGCGCCGTTCGAACGCCAGTCCATGATCAAGCTCCGCACCGTCGCCGGCGACGCCGCCCTCGGCAAGCAGGTCGAAGCCCATCGGGATCACTATGTCTACGGCGGCGCACCCTGGGATCTCGCCACGGCCTTGGATTTGCGCCGGGCGCAATTGAAGCAACTCGTCGAGCCGGGCACGGTGAACGTGAAACACAGCGCCGGCGGACTCGTCGATATCGAATACTCCGTGCAGTATCTGCAAGTGATGCACGGCCACAAGCAGCCGATCTTGCGGACGCCCAACACGATGCAGGCCCTGGCGGGATTGGTGGAATGCGGATTGGTCACCAGGCAGGACGGCGAACAGTTACGGAAAGCCTATCTCTTCATCCGCATGCTCATCGACGGACTGCGCATGGTCCGCGGCAACGCGAAGGACTTGGTCCTCCCCCCACCCGACTCGGAAGAATTCATCTTCCTAGCCCGCCGCGGCGGCTACACGACGGATGATTGGCAGGCGGGAGCCAGGCATCTGCAGACGGATATTGAGCAGCACATGAACCTGACGAAAGAGTTTTTCGAGAGAACGTTCGGAAAGGTGTAGGGCGAGACTTCACAATCTCCTGTGCTTACCCTGCAGGCAAGCAGGCCGGAAGGACAAGTACGATGAAGCTGAGTGCTTTTGCATGGGGGCTGTGTGTTGTCATGGTCGGCGCGATGATTCAACCGAACGGCGGGCAGGCTCAGGATCTAAACGCGGGGCAACGGTTGATTGCCGCGGCGGAACGCAACGACGTTGCCACGGTGCACCAGCTCTTGAAAAACGGCGTCGATGTCCGCGCGCGCGACGCACAGGGCCGCACCGCCCTACTCGCAGCCACCGCACACAACCGGATAGAAGTCGCTACATTACTGATCGACGCCGGCGCGGATGTGAATGCCCAGGACGACAAGCTCGACAGCCCGTTGCTTCTGGCGGGAGCCAGTGGGCATCTGGAAATTCTGCAACGCATCCTCACGGCTAATCCCGACTTCAAGATTTACAATCGATTCGGAGGCACGGCGTTAATCCCTGCTTGTGAGCGGGGCCACATGGAAGTCGTCCGAACACTCCTGAAAACCGGCATCGATATCGATCACGTCAACTTCCTCGGGTGGACGGCGCTGCTGGAAGCCATCATCTTAAGCGACGGCGGGCCGGCCCATCAGGAAATTGTGCGATTGCTCATTGCCGCCGGCGCAGATGTGAATCGTGCTGACGGCAAAGGAATCACCGCGCTCCAGCATGCCCGGCAAAAAGGCTATACAGAAATCGCCCGCCTGCTGGAGACAGCTGGCGGCAAATAGGCCGAAGACTTGTCCATCTTACCAAGGAGGGATCAATGCAGCTCACAAGACGGAATGATCGATATACAACCCGCTCTATTCAAAGACTGTTCCTGAGCACGATGTGCCTCATCGGAATCGCGACTGTACCGGTCGCCGCTGAAGAGTTACCGCGCGAAGCAGTCTTGCCATTATCATTGGCTTCGACGGCAGTCAAAGCCGCCGTGGATCACTGCGCAAAGGACGGCTATCGTGTCAGCGTGGCCGTGGTGGATCGGGCCGGAATTTTGAGATCGTTCTCACGGGCCGATGGAGCGGGTCCCCACACTGTTGAAAGCAGTGAGAAGAAAGCCTACACCGCCGCAAGCATGCGCGGACCAACGGGAAATGTCGCCGAGCTCATTGCGAAGAATCCCGCCCTCCAAGGATTGCAGCAGATGAACGACAAGATTCTGTTTCTGGCGGGAGGGTTGCCGATTGAAATCTCCAGTGAGGTCGTGGGCGGGATCGGCGTGGGCGGCGCACCGGGCGGCCATCTCGATGCGGCCTGCGCGCAGGCCGGGCTCGACAGCATCGGGGCGGCACAAAAACTGGCGACGCCCAAGTGAGAGATACCGAACAGTTCATCCTCCTCGCCCGCCGCGCCG
>CAZEHM010000067.1:0-10395 GCA_964512025.1 uncultured Nitrospira sp.
TACGGCCAGTAGTTCCGCTGCATGAAGACCGAGGTATCGGACGGCCCGCAGCCCAGAGTGAGGGCGTGCGCGAGCAGCAGCATCATCAAGCAGGCAAACAGCGCGAGGGCCGCCCAGACAATTTTCCACCAGGGCAATTGCAGGGCCATTCTCTTGACGATATGCATCCCGATCCCCTTTCTTCCTGTCGAGGCGGCAGAGCGCTCCACGTCATTCACCCGGCAATCCCATCCAGATGGCCAACAGCGCGAAACAGAAGAAACAGGCCGCGACCAGCACCGCGAGGCCGAGTGCGGCGGCTAGGAGCACCGCAAGCTTCCAGCGCAGCGGGGTGACCGTCTCAGCGGCCGGCTGCCCGTTCTGCCTGTCGTTCATGCGATCACCTCCTGGATGAATTGAGATGACTGCATCGTAGGCGATGACCGTGACAGAACAGGTCACAGGTGACAGAAAAGATCCGGCCGGTGGAAGCGCCGGTTATTGAGGGGAATTAGTCGAAATCAGGCGCAATCCGATGCCCGCGCACCCTGCCGGGGCGTGACATCCAGGGTCACAGAGACGGGTTAGATGGCGGAGGGCGCCGCACTCGAATCTTCCGATCCGTCACGACGACAAAACACGTCTGCCACCCTTCAACGTCTTCAGTTTGGAACACGGCTTGGATTCTTTTGACGAGTGCGCGCCGGCTCGGATCTCGTAGACGCACAATCATCAAGCCGAGATGATGGCCCGGTGCGTACCGGCGAATATCAGAAAAGTCGAGATAGGGATGTTTTCATCCAATTTGAGGTTCACGCCACGTCCGGCACGCTTTGAAGGGGAAGATCTTCCTCTGCCGATGCCGCGGCAAATGCCACAATCGCCCGGATATCCTCTTCCTTGAGCGTCGGAAAATCCTGCAACAGTTCCTGGACACTATCTCCCTCAGCCAGACTGGCCAGGATCGTGCCGAGATACCAGGAGACGTCATGCCTCAATCTCCGGTGCTTGTACCACTCGATCAGACCGCTGATCCTCTTACCAAGGATTTGATGATGTTGCGCACTTCCGATTCGACCGCTTTCTGCAGCCGTTCGGGCTTGAGGACCTGAACCCCGCCGCCGAAGCTGAGGATCCAGCCGAGCAGTTCGCGGGTGTCGGCCACTTGGAGGGTCATCAGCAACTGCCCGCCTTTGACCGGCGTGAGCTGCTGGCTGGGATGCCAGATCCGGTCTTTGACCCAGACGGCGGTGGCCTTATCGAACCGGAGTTCGACGGTAATCCGCTCGCCGCGCATGACGACGAGGGCGTCCTCCACATAAGCCTCGATGTCGAAGTGCAGGGGCATTTGATAGGGATGGTCGGTGGGCGTGAGGGACGTGATCCGTTCGACGGCGAACATCCGGACGTCTTTCCGCCAATGGCAATAGGCGATCAGATAGAGGCCTCCGTCCACGTATCGCAAGCGATAGGGATCGACCTCGCGCCGGTTGGTCGCGTTCCGCCCGGCGGAGAAGTAGCGCATCTGGACGGTCCTGCGCTGGGTGATCGCCTGGGACAGGATGTCGATGGCCTCCCGATGATGCCGGTAGTTCTTGTGCGGCCCCAGGCCGACGGAGAACCATTGATCCAGCCGTTCAAGATATTCGGTTGCACCCTCCGGAATGGCGGCGGAGATCTTGGTCAGCGCGGAGTTGAGGGAGGTCTGAATCAGCGTGCCCTGCAGCGGCGTCATCAGGCGGCGGCTGAAGGCCAGGGCCATCAATTCGGTCGGTGACAGACGGAGGGCCGGAATGTTTTTGAATCCGTCCAGCAGGCGCCAGCGGACTTCCCCCTCCACCCGCTCGGTCAGTAAGGGAAAGTGCGAGGCTTCGAGCGCGGCCAGATCCCGGCGGACGGTGCGGGGATGCCTGGTCAGGCCGGCGGGAATCGCCTCGACTAACTGCGCCAGGGTCAGCCCGTTCCGGGCCGCGCTCAGCTTCTGCAGCAGATGCCATTGCCTGGTGACCTGATCATTGCGGGGCATCGGGTTCCCTCATGTCTTTCTGGAACAATTCGCAACTCTTGTCACAGTTAAGCGGCGCTCAGGATGCCACACCTGCTTCCGTCTGGGAAATCCCGCCTTCGTATTGGCATCCCCGCCGCCACTGCCGGTCTGTGCCTCCCCCACCATTCACGTTTTCCTCTTCCTTCTGCTCCAGTGACGCTTTAGGATAGATCCATGACCACCTCAACCGCACTCAAGCAGGACGACCTCGACCGGCTCATCTCCGGCACACACTGGAATCCGCGGGCGATTCTCGGCCCTCACCCGACCGCTCGGGGCCTGGCGATCCGAGTCTGGCTGCCGTTTGCCGACTCCGCCGAGATTCTCCCGGCCGGCCAGACCGCTTCGATCCCGGCCAGGCGCATCCACGAGGCCGGTCTTTTTGAAGCCATCCTCCCCGAACGCAGTCACACGCTTCACTATAAGATCCGCTCTCGTGCCGCCGACGGCAGCATCACGGACAGCCGTGACCCTTACGCGATACCGCCGCTGCTCACCGATTTCGAGCTGCACCTCTTTTCCGAAGGCACGTTCTACCGGGCCTACGACTCGCTGGGGGCGCATGTCCGCACGGTCGACGGGATCACCGGCGTGCACTTCGTCGTCTGGGTGCCCAATGCCGCCCGCGTCAGCGTCGTTGGTGCATTCAATCGCTGGGATGGCCGCTGCCATCCGATGACCAACCGGGGCTCGTCGGGACTCTGGGAACTCTTCCTTCCCGACCTGCCCGATGGCAGCCTGTACAAATACGAGATTCGTCCCCGCGGACAGGACGCCGTGCTGGTGAAGGCGGATCCCTATGCGCGCGCCGGCGAACTGCGCCCGCGCACCGCGTCGATCGTGCGGGATCTCTCCGGTTTCACCTGGCACGACAAGGATTGGATGGACGCCCGCGCACAGTGGAATCCCTTGAAGGCTCCCATCGCCATCTATGAAGTGCATCTCGGCTCATGGATGCGGGTGCCGGAAGACCACAACCGCTGGCTCACCTACCGGGAGCTTGCCGACAAATTGATCCCCTATGTGAAGAACCTCGGCTATACCCATCTTGAACTGCTCCCCGTCACCGAACATCCCTTCGACGGCTCCTGGGGCTATCAGGCCACCGGCTATTTTGCCGCCACCAGCCGCTACGGAGCGCCGGAAGACTTCATGGCATTCGTCGATGCCGCCCATCAAGCCGGCATCGGGGTCATCATGGACTGGGCACCGGCCCATTTTCCAGACGATCCGCACGGCCTGGCCATCTTCGACGGCACCCATCTCTACGACCATGCCGATCCGCGCCTGGGCTATCACCCGGATTGGCACAGCCGGATCTTCAATTACGACCGTCCGGAAGTGCGCAACTTCCTGCTCAACAGCGCGCTATTCTGGCTCGACACCTATCACATCGACGGATTGCGGGTGGATGCCGTGGCCTCGATGCTCTATCTCGACTACGGACGCAAGACCGGCGAATGGATCCCCAATCAGTTCGGCGGCAACGAAAACCTGGGCGCCGTGACGCTGCTCAAAGAGTTGAACGTGCTCGTCCATCGCGACTTTCCCGGCGCCATCACCATTGCGGAAGAGTCCACCTCCTGGCCGGGCGTCTCGCGCCCCACCTATACCGGCGGCCTGGGCTTTACCTTCAAGTGGAACATGGGCTGGATGCACGATACCCTCGATTACTTCGCGCACGAGCCGGTGCACCGGCGGTATCACCAGAACCAGATCACGTTCGGCCTGCTCTATGCCTTCACGGAAAACTTCGTCCTCGTGCTTTCGCACGACGAAGTCGTGCACGGCAAGCGGTCGCTGATCGGGAAAATGCCCGGCGACCCCTGGCAGCAGTTCGCCAACCTCCGCACGCTGTACGGCTATCTGTACGGCCATCCGGGAAAGAAGATGCTCTTCATGGGCAACGAATTCGGACAGTGGAAGGAATGGAACCACGACACCAGCCTGGACTGGCACCTCTGCGACCAGCCTTACCATCGCGGGCTGCAGCGGTATGTGCAGGATCTCAACCGGCTGTACCGGCAGGAACCGGCACTGCACGCCGTCGACTACGAATGGAACGGGTTTCAGTGGATCGACTTCAACGATACCGAGAACTCGGTCATCGCGTTTCTTCGCAAGGGGGAAAATGCCGCGGAGACTCTGCTCTGCGTGGGGAACTTTACTCCGGTTCCCCGGCATCACTATCGCGTCGGCGTCCCTGCGGCAGGACGGTACCGTGAATTGCTCAACAGCGATGCCGGACTCTATGGCGGCAGCAACATCGGAAACTCGGGCGGGGTCCATACCGAGGCCAGCCCCTGCCACGGCCACCCCTATTCACTGAGCCTGACGCTGCCGCCGCTCTCGATGCTCTTCTTCAAACCGCAGCCGGAATAGCAGGATGCTGAAAAAGTCTGCCAGCGGCGTTCTCGCATCGTTCAGACCCTCAACGTACCCCTGAGGGTACGCCTCGGACCTTCACTCGCTGCGGCCTTGCTGGACAGCCTTTTTGAGCATCCTGACGTAATTTCCGCAGCCTGCGAACAGCACTCACCTATTTGGTCTTGGCTTCTGCGCGGATCTCCAGAATTTTGACGTCGAAGTACAAGGTCTTTCCCGCCAGCGGATGGTTGAAATCCAGTACGATGGTCTCGTCTTTCACCGCCGTCACATGGGGAAACAGCGACTGCCCTTCCGGCCCCCGCGCTTCCAGTTCGGCTCCGACTTTCCACGCATGTTCCGGCACCAGGCTCTTCTTCACTTCCTGAATGGCTTTCTGATCCACCTCGCCGTAGGCGTCCGCCGGCTTGACCGCGATGTGTTTTTTCTCCCCGACCGCCATGCCTTCCAGCGCCTTCTCGAGCCCGGGCACGATTTCCTCCTTGCCGTGCACATAGGTCATCGGCTCGCCCCCGACATTCGATTCCACCACTTCCTTCTCGCTCAGCTTCAGCGTGTATTCCAAAGACACGTGCTTGCCCTTCGAGACCACGGACTTCGTCGCGCCGTCGGCCGTCTCGGCTTGAATCAATGCCGCACCGCCGAACAGGCCCAACACCGCGGCCAGGCACACACATCTCAGAACACGGAGACGAACCTTCATACAATCCTCCTCAAGAATAATGAATCACGACAGGCGGGCACAGCACCGAGGATACCGCGATGCCGGCACCGAAAACTACAGGCCTCTACCAGGACCGGAACGCTCCGGAATCCAGATGCACGAATTTCGCGCGGGGATAATAGCCGACGCCGCCGTAGCCCAATTCAAGCGCGGCCTGCCGGATGACTTTGGGATGGATGCCGGGAATCTGCAAATCGATGGCCTGGCCCTGCATGTGCAGGCTGTTTCTTGCGGCGCGCCGGCCGGCACGCACCAACTGCGCGTTATACTCCGGCGAACGGTACCCGGAAATGATATGGATCTCCCGGTCGCCGCCCAGTTTTTTCTGCACCAGATTCACGTGCTCCAACACCCGCACATCGATCGCAGAGACTTCTCCGGTCGCATGGCAGCGGAGGATGTGATTGACGTCGTCCAGGGCCTCCAGATCGTACTCACCGGCCTCGTTGCGATAGGTCACATCGAGCCGCTCCTCCGTCCAGACATTCAAAAAGCTCAACCTCCCCTCGGGAAGCGTCTGCGCCGCCGCGCGCGGAGGCATCACCGCATGCAGCGCCCCCAGCATCAGGGCGACGGCGGAAGTTTGCAGAAACGTACGGCGGGTCCAGGCCCGGTCTGAATCGGTTGTCACGAAGATACTCTCCGAAGAAGGTGCGTTGCAGATTGACTCGGCAGAAAACGAGCCGAGTTGTACCAAAAAGGTCCGGATCGGTCAACGTCTTTTCATTCAACCGGGCTCCTCCGGATCGCACCGTCCCTTCGCACTCCCCTTGCAGACGCTCCCTGCTTGAGACGACCGGCTTCCCGGAACCGCCGGTGCGATAGGGCCGATCGCCGCCCATTTTCTCCCTGGACAGGCCGCGGCAGGACGGGTAAGATCTGTCTCGGAAATTAGGGAAAAACCATGGCCACGATTTTAATCATCGACGACGAAGAATCCATCCGCCACCTGCTTCGCGAGGTGCTGGAAAAAGCCGGACACAAGGTCCTCGAGGCCTCCAACGGACGCGAGGGGCTCGAGACCTATCAGAAGCACCCGGCCGACCTGGTCATCATGGACCTGCTGATGCCGGACACCGACGGTTTGGAAACCACGCTCCAGCTCACGCGCGAATACGTGGATGCCAAAGTCATCGCCATCACCGGGGCGCAAGGCGACCGAAACTTTCTTGACGTGGCCAACCTGTTCGGCGCCCGCCGGACCTTCCAGAAGCCTTTCGACATCACCAAGCTCCTCCAGGCGGTCAAGGAAGAGCTGGCGGCCCAATAACCAACCGGCTCGTTCGAATCCCGCTCCCTGCGCGCTCCGCACCGCCTGAGTTCCTCAAGTTAACGGCCCGCTTTCCGATGAAGAAGTACGGTTGCTTTGCCCGGGCACCGGCGATCTTCGACCGGCAACCTTCGAATTGGGCGGCGCGTTCGACCAACCTCCGGCAGGGACTGCGACATGGGATACACACGAAAGAATCCGCGATTCGATGTCAATTTCGGCAGCACCTTCGCCGGTCAATGTCTCGCGGGACAGGGCACGATCACGAATCTCTCCGTGGGCGGCTGCAGCATCGAATCGCCGGTTACCCCGGGCACGCAGAGTGTGGTGGGACTGAAGATCCAGCTCCCCGACTCCCAATGGCCTCTGGAAATCGGACAGGCGGTCGTCCGCTGGACCAGGGGCAATACCTTCGGCCTAGAGTTTCAAGCCCTGTCGGAGGAGGATGTCATGCGGCTTCAGCAGCTGTTGTACGATCTGGATCAGGGACCGCTGGTGGTGATGCACCGGACTGCGCGTTAACATGCGCACGGGTACCAAAATACTGATCGTCGACGATTGTCCCGACTTCCAGATGCTCGCAAGAAGCTTCCTTGCGGAAGAACAGTATCTCATCCTGTCCGCAGGCGATCCCCTCCAGGCCACCGGATCGGCCCTCCGCGACAAACCCTCGCTCATTGTTCTGGATATCGGCCTGCCGGGCGGCGACGGATGGATGTTGCTCGACCGGCTCAAATCCAACACCCTCACCCGCCATATTCCTGTCGTGGTGGTGACCGGACAAACGAAACCGGGGCTCGCAGACAAAGCCAGAACCAAAGGCGCGGCCGCGTTTCTCGCAAAGCCGTTCGAAAAACAGGCTCTCCTGACAACCATCGCCGATATCCTGCACCCCCCGGCGCCTTCAAATCCCCCGCTGCCTCAGGCCTGACGAAAAGCACTGGCGCCTGCCCATGCAACGGTTTCCGTCGGCCGCCGCGGCCGAATTGGAAAATCAATGGCATCCCTCCGGCGGATCGGGGACAATTCCCGGGTGACACACACCAAGAGCTTCACGGCGCACATCCAGGGATACCATCGGACCAACCTCGCGCTGGCGGGATGGATTGCCGTCATCCTTGCGGCGGGGATGCTCCCGCTACGCAACTACGTCGGGCACGCTCATTGGGATGCCATTCAATGGACGATCCCGGCCGCCCATTGGCATTCCCGCCGGTTCTACTTCGATCTCATCGCTAATATGGCGCTGTTTTTTCCGCTGGGCTTACTGCTGACCCGCCATGCCGGGGCCTGCACGAAACAGAAGGTCTGGATGATTCTGGGAGGAGGGCTCTTGCTATCGGCGGGAATCGAGGGCTTTCAAATCTTTTGTCACCACCGGCATCCATCCCCCTACGATATCTTCAGCAACGTCACCGGCACGGCACTGGGAATCGGAACCGCCTCACGCATCTTCTCGGTCCGCTTCATTGATGAATTACTCCCCCGGCCTCACTCCCAACCCACCGGCTCATAACCGCGCTCCTGCAGACAGCGGTTCACAAACTGCTTGAACGCCTGACTCGGTGGTGATTTCCGGAACAATCCGCGCAGCAGTCCCCCCGTCGCGCCGCCGGCCGCCCCGACCATCGCGCCGCGCCCCGGATGCCCGACGACCGCCCCTCCTACGGCTCCGGCAGCCGATCCGATAGCGCCGCCGGCCGCTGTACTCCCCGCGACTTGACCACCTTTCCCCTGGCTCGGCGTCGCCCCGGCCTCTTTGGCCATGGCGGAACAGTCTTCAATATCCTGCGCCGCCGCGGACTCGCCGACCTGTTTCAAGTGAGCGTTGGGATAGAGAATGGGTTTGGGCGACGCACAACCGGACATCAGTAGGAGAACGGGGATCGGCAACAGCAGCTTGTGTGACGGGAATTTCATCTCACGAACTTCAACGTTCCGGCATCGACTCCGTTGACCAGGCTGTTAGCGTTTCTGAAATCCCCGCAGGCTGGTCAAAAAGGCCGTTCAGCAAGGCCGCAGCAAGCGAAGAGGTGAATCGTACTGAGTCTGTACGTTGAGCCTCTGAGCGACGCGAGAACGCCGCTGGCGGACTTTTTCACCAGCCTGCTAGCGTCCGCCGGATAATTCTTTCCGTACGAGGCCCCGCATCATGACAGGATCGTTGTACGCAACCTCGCTCAAGGCATCCAGAATATGGATGCCCTTGGAGGCTGCCAACTCTTTTGCCTTCACGTAATTCTTGGCCCCGAACCGCGCAACCGACGACTGGCCGTTGACAATCTGGCACGCCAGCACTTCCGCCCCGACTTCCAGCGTGCCGCCCTCTTCGATCAACCGCTTGGCCTGCGCGACCGTGATGCCGTGCAACTGCGCAAACTCCTCCAGCCCGCCCGTCTCCACCAGCCGGCCGTCCGGCATAATGCAGAGCCGTTTGAAATGCGGCGACCAGTCCTTGCGGAAGTCGATGTATTTGATATCGCCGCCCTTGGCCACGGCACGATCGATCATGCGATAGTCCAACCCGAGATTCTTCTGGTCCAGCTTTTCCTTCAACTCATCCGGCAACGTCCGATGAAACACTTCGTACGCCGCTTCGGCCATTGGAAGCGACCGGGCCCTGGCCAGATGTTCGGCCTCGGCAAACTGCATCAGATCCAACACAAAGGTCCGCTTCGGCAGGACACCGGCCGGATCGATCACGCAGGCAAATAGTCCGCGGGTCAGCAACCCGCCCTCGGCCGGATAGACGTACACGCCGCCTTGGGAGAGTAAGTCGGTCATCATCGCCAACGGGACACCGTAACTCTCCGAGAGAATTTTGGCATGCCCCGGGACATCTTCAGGAAGCGTCATGGCGCAGGCCGTCACGTTCCCCGGCGCGTCAGCCTCCGAATAGTCCTCGATGACGTTATAGAGGACCGGCAGCTTCGGCTTCTCCGCTTTTTTCTTAATCTTAAACATCCGTGATGTCCACCCAAGCTATTGGTTTTACAGAACACATGACACTAGCGCTTCAAATGGTGATAGGCGGGCAACGTCATCATCCGCCGATCCTCCACTGGTCCGCCGATCGTAAAATGATACAGCGACTGGAAGGACAACCCCTGCACCCCCAGCATCTCATGAACCGGGTCGTCGAAGAAACAGCCGATCCCCGTCCCTCGTACCCCGGCGGCTTCCGCCTCCAGATACAAGACCTGGCCGAGCAACCCGGCCTCCCAGAACAGCCGAGGATAAAACCAGGAACCGGCCCGGCGCAAGCGCCCTTCAAACTCCGCCAACATGCCCAGCGAAAACGCGCTGTCCGCGGCGATATCCTGATGGCAGCTCACCTGCGCCGCCGCGCGCCTGGCGTCGCCTTCCAACAACCAATAGAGCGGCAGCTCTCCCGGGCATCCCGGCGGCTGCGTCCAGACCAGTTCGGGATTGAGCGATTGCTGGATGAGCGAGAGCTTCGCCTGATCCCGCGCCAAGACATAGAGCCCGGGCGTCAATCCCTCGACCCGGTGCACAAAGATCATCAGATGAATCGCCGGAGCATGGGGCCACAGATCCCAGGGCATCGGGCGTTCCATCTGAGGCCGTTCGGCACAGGGTATCACCCGCTGCAGGATCCGGAAGAACGCAGCCGCCGAAATCCCCGTCCGTCCGTCGAATGACACCGCGCTACGACGCTGGCGAATGATCTGACCGGCCGGTGGCCGGGCGTCGCCCATCACGCGAGACGCCTCACTCGCAAGAGAACGAGAACCGGATACCACCGTCTGCTCACGTGACACCTTCCATGACGCCTCTGCGACCTGATCGATCGCGTCCCAATGCACCCCATGCTCGCCGCTCAATTTATTCGCCTTGCCATACCATGGCGCCTGTGAGAGCTCTTTGACCAAGGCCGCATCGAGAAACAGCGGGATCTCTGCATCCGCACGTTTCACGTTTCCGCGAGGCCACAGCACACAGAGGCAATCGGGATGCTCCGGCTCGACG
>CAZEHM010000068.1:0-5731 GCA_964512025.1 uncultured Nitrospira sp.
GCGGCCGTCGCCGAAGTCGTGCTTTTCGACCACGCCGGCCTCTTCGAACAGGCGCACCGTCCGATAGAGCGTGGCGATCGAGATGTGCGGGTCCACCGCGGCGGAGCGGCGGTACAGCTCCTCGACGTCGGGGTGGTCGTGCGACTGCGACAGCACGCGCGCCACGACGAGCCGCTGGTCGGTCATGCGCATGCCGCGCTCAACGCAGAGTTTTTCGATCCGGTCCATGGCGGCGGAAGATAGAGGGGCGCGGGCCAACTGTTAAGCGCGCAACGTCAGCTTCATCACCAGGGCGTCGGCAGACGAGCCTTCGGCGCGGTGGTAGTAGCCCGGCCGCTTGCCCACGAGCTGGAACCCGGCGGCGTGGTAGAGGCTGATGGCGGTGGCGTTGTCGGCCGCGACCTCCAGGAAGATTGTCTCCGCCCCCTGGTCGCGCGCCACCTCGATGGCCGCCTCCACCAGCCGGCGCCCGTGGCCCAGGAAGCGGAACGACGGATCGACCGCGACGGTCAGGATCTCGGCCTCCCCCAGGGTAACCCGCCCCAGCAGGAAGGCGGCCGCCTGTTCGGAGATCAGGCCGAACCCCTCCAGCATCATGCGGTCGATCTCGGCCGCCGACCACGGCCGCTCGAAGCAGGCCTCGTGCACCGCCGCCATGGCGTCGGCGTCGTAGGGGGTGGCTTCGCGGATCGACATGGGGCTGAGCCTAGGCCGAAAGGGCGGAGGCGGGGAGCTTGGCGTCGGGCGCGCGCAGATAGATGGGGCGAGGCGGCGCCGGATCGGCCGCGGCCGCCAGCCGCGCCACCCAGGCCGGATCGGCGCCCGCGCGGGGGTCGGCCGACGCATTCGGGAAAGCGTCCGCCAACAGAGCTGCGCCCGAACCAACGATCAGGCCGGGCCCCGCCGGATCAATGTCGATCAACCATCGGGCCGCATCGCCCGCCGCGAGCGCTTCGGGGGCGCCGAGCGGTTGGCCATCGCGGAAGGCCTGGAGGTAGATCTGGTCGCGGCGCGCATCGACGGCGACCGCCGCGAATCCGCCCGTCCCCGCGCCCATGGCCGCGAGCGTGCCGACGCCCACGACAGGCTTGTGCAGCGCCACGCCCAGCCCCTTGGCGAAGGCCAGGCCGACGCGCAGGCCGGTGAATGACCCGGGCCCGACGGTGACGCCGATGCGGTCCAGTTGGTCGAACCCGATTCCCGCCTCGACCAGCAGTTCGGCGACCAGGGGCGCGAGCCGCTCCTGATGCCCGCGCGCCATCGCTTCCGAGCGCGCGGCCAGCACCCGCCAAGAATCTTCGGCGCCGTTCAGCAGGGCGGCGGAGCAGGTTTCCAGCGCCGTATCGATGGCCAGGATGAGCATGGCCCGGCCTAGAGCGTCTGCTCGACGCGGATCACTTCCGGGACGTAGTGCTTGAGCATGTTCTCGACCCCGGCCTTCAGCGTCGCCGACGAGGATGGGCAGCCCGAGCAGGCGCCGCGCAGGTGCAGCCACACCGTGCCGCTGTCGGCCTCGAAGCGGTCGAAGACGATGTCGCCGCCGTCCTGGGCCACGGCCGGGCGGATGCGGGTGTCCAGCAGATCCTTGATCTCGGCCACGACCTGGGCGGTGTCGCCCTCATAGACCGTGTCGTTGTGGCCGCCCTCAGGGGGCGCGGGCGCACCGGCGGCGCCATCCGTGGTCAGCGGCGCGCCGGCGACGAAGTGATCCATGATCGCCGCCAGCACCGGCGCCTTCATCTGGTCCCAGCCGCGCGGCGCGTCCTCCTTGCGCGACACGGCGATGAAGTCCGGCCCGAACAGCACCCGCTCCACGCCCTGGATGTCGAACAGCGCCTCGGCCAGGGGCGAGCGCACGGCCTCGTCGGGTGTGGCGAACTCCAGAGTCCGGCCCGGCGACACCTCGCGGCCGGGCAGGAACTTCAGGGAGTTGGGGTTTGGGGTGGTTTCGGTCTGGATGAACATGGCTGACCCGGGCTTCTGGGGCTCAAATGGCTCGACCGGGCCCCTTGCGCAAGCAGGCCGAGGTCGCGGGCGTCAGTCCGCCGGCGGCTCACCCCCCTCACCGGAAGACCGCATCAGCCGGAAGATCTGGAACCCGAGCCAGACGAACAACGCCAGGGCGCCGAATGCGCTGAGCACGTAGATGAGCATGATGTCGGACACGGAGGGATGCATGGGCCAGACCCAGCGCTCCGAAGCGCGCCGCGTCAAGCAGGTCCGTGCAGACCCACCAAATGTCATCCCGGACGATGCGCAGCATCGATTCGGGACGTCATGATCGGTATCGGCGCCGCTTGGGGTCCCGGATAGCCGCTGCGCGGCTTCCGGGATGACACTGAGAATTGGGTTGGGGAAGGCTACCCCAGCGCCTCGACCTCTTCCTCGGTCAGGTCGCCCGGCACCACCGTCACCGGCAGCTTGCGGCCGAAGCCGACGCCTTCCTTGACGATGGAGCTGACCAGCGGCCCGGGTCCGCGCCCGCCGGTGGCCGCGGCCAGGACCAGGATCTTGATGTCCTCATCCTTAGTCACCGCCGCCTTGATGGCGCTGACGGTGTCGCCGACCTCGATCAGGAACTCGGCCTTGCAGCCGGTGCGGGCTTCGACCTCGGTGCCCAGCTTCTGCAGCAGGGCCTCGGCCTCGGCGCGCTGTTCGCGTTCGATCTCGTCGCGCACGCCCGACCAGTGCTCGAACTCGGGCTGCTGCAGCACGCGCAGCATGGCCACCAGCCCGCCGGTCGAGCGGGCGCGCCGGCATGCGTAGCTGAGCGCGGCGGCGAACTCCGGACTGTCGTCGACGACGATGAGGAACTTGCGCACCGACATCGCTGGCTCCCCTGCTGTTCGCCCCGGTCGTTCCGCGAGCCTAGGCGCTCGCCGCCAGTTCGCGAAGCGCCGCGTTGACGATGGTCAGCTTGGCGAAGGTCCAGTCGCCGCCGGCCTCGATTTCCGAGACGGTCGTGCGGGCCTGATCCACCACCTTCTGACGCGAGGCCATCCAGTCAGTGACCGCCTTGGCGGCCGTCTCGGACTTCTTGCCCACCGAGTCCTTGCAGCCCTTGGCCACGGCGCGGGTCAGCTGCGCCTGCTCGGTCAGCAGGTCCTCGATCAGGCGCCGCGCGGCGACGCTCTCGTAGTGATCGCTCATCGGCAGCATGCTGGTGGCGGTGCGCAGGCGATCGAAGTGCAGCGCCTCGCCCACCTGGTGGTAAAGGCGGCCGGCGGCGACCACCGGCCAGTTCACCGCGCGGGCGAGGTCCGCCACGTCGCTGGTGGCGGTCAGGGGCCGCAGGACCGCGACCGAGTCGGCCAGCGCCTTGGGCGCGCCCTTCTCGACGAAGGCGGACGAGCGCCGGATGACCGCCGCCTGCTCGTAGGCCGACAGGATCGAGGCGCCTTCCTTGCGCAGGGCGTCGGCGGCGGGACGATAGCTGTCGATCAGGGTCTGGACTGAGGTCTTGCCGCGAACCCGCCGCGCCAGCCAGTAGGTCTGGCGGCGCACCACGCGGGCGATCTCCTGGTACAGCGCCAGCTGGGCCTCGGCCGGAATCTTGAGGTCAAGGGCGGAGACCGCCTTCCAGGCCTCGTCGAGGCGGAAGACCTGACGCGCGGCCTCGAAGGCCGTGATCATGGCGGTGGTGTCGCACTGGGCGTCGTCGCGCAGGCGGCTGGGGAAGGTCGGGCCGGCGATGTTGACCACCTCGTTGGCCAGCACGGTGGCGATGATCTCGCGCCGCAGCCGGTGGGTCTTCATGGCCGCTTCCTGCGAGGCCAGGCCCTTGGGGAAGTAGCGGCGCAGCGTCGCCTCGTGGAAGGGGTCGTCCGGCGCGCGGGAGTCCACCAGGTCGTCCGACAGCTCCAGCTTGCCGTAGGCGGTCAGCACCGCGAGCTCGGGACGGCTGAGGCCCTGCTTGGCGGCGATCATCTCGGCGACGGCCACCGGTCCGGGCAGGCCCTCGACCTTGCGGTCCAGCTTGCCCTCCTGGACCAGCCTGACCATGAACCGCTCGTAGGCGGCCAGGTCGTTGACCGCGGTCTCCTGCTGCAGCGAGAGCGCCAGGGTCTGGTCGTAGTTGTGGGCCAGCACGTGGTGGCCGACGTCTTCGGTCATCGAGGCCAGCAGCTTGTTGCGCTTGTCGCGGGTCAGCTTGCCCTTGGCCTCGAGCTGGCCAGTGAGGATCTTGATGTTCACCTCGTGGTCGGAGGTGTCGACGCCGGCGGAGTTGTCGATAGCGTCGGTATTCAGGCGGCCGCCGGAGCGGGCGTAGGCGATGCGGCCCGCCTGGGTCAGGCCCAGGTTTGCGCCCTCGCCGATGACCTTGGCGCGGACTTCGGGACCGTCGATGCGGATCGCGTCATTGGCCTTGTCGCCGGCCTGGGCGTCGGTCTCGGTCGGCGCCTTGATGTAGGTGCCGATGCCGCCGAAGTAGAGCAGCTCGACCGGCGCCTTGAGGATGGCGCGCATCAGGTCGGTGGGCGCCATGGCGCTCTCGGTCACCCCGAGCACCTCGCGCACCTCCTTCGAGAGCGGGATTTCCTTGAGCGCGCGCGAGAACACCCCGCCGCCCTTGGAGATCAGCTTCTTGTCGTAGTCGGCCCACGACGAGCGCGGCAGGTCGAACATACGCTTGCGCTCGGCCCAGGACTTCGCCGGGTCCGGATTGGGATCCAGGAAGATGTCGCGGTGGTCGAAGGCGCAGACCAGCTTGATGGCCTTGGACAGCAGCATGCCGTTGCCGAACACGTCGCCGGACATGTCGCCCACGCCCGCCACGGTGAAGGGCTCGGACTGGATGTCCTTGCCCATCTCACGGAAGTGCCGCTTGACCGCCTCCCAGGCGCCGCGGGCGGTGATGCCCATGGCCTTGTGGTCGTAGCCGACCGAACCCCCGGACGCGAAGGCGTCGCCGAGCCAGAAGCCGTAGTCGGCGGAAACGCCGTTGGCGATGTCGGAGAAGGTCGCGGTGCCCTTGTCGGCGGCGACGACCAGGTAGGGATCGTCCTGGTCCCAGCGCACGACGCCCGCGGGCGGGACGACCTTGCCGGCGGCGTCGAGGTTGTCGGTGATGTCGAGCAGCCCCGACAGGAAGGTCTTGTAGGAGCGGATGCCCTCGGCCAGCCAGGCGTCGCGGTCGCCGCCCGGGCGCGGCAGCTGCTTGGGATAGAATCCGCCCTTGGAGCCGACCGGCACGATGACGGCGTTCTTGACCTGCTGGGCCTTCACCAGGCCCAGCACCTCGGTGCGGAAGTCGTCGCGGCGATCGGACCAGCGCAGGCCGCCCCGCGCGACGGGGCCGAAGCGCAGGTGCACGCCCTCGACGTGGGGCGCCCAGATGAAGATTTCGCGGTAGGGCTTGGGCAGCGGCAGGTCGGCCAGTTCGCGGCTGGCGACCTTGAACGAGATGTAGGCCTTGTGCAGTCCGGCCGCGTCCAGCTGGTAGTAGTTCGTTCGCTTGATGGCCTGGATCAGCAGCGCCAGACGCCGCAGCGCCCGGTCGTGGTCGAGGCTGGAGACGGCCTGGAGGGCGGCAGTGATCTTGTCGAAGATGGCGGCCACCGGCTTTTCGCGGGCGTCGGTGGACTTGGCCAGCGCCGGGTCGAACCGGGCGGTGAAAAGCTCGAGCAGCAGGCGCGACACCGCAGGGTGGTCGCGCAGCGCCTCTTCCTGGACCGACTGGGACGGGTCCATCCCCGACTGCTGGCGATAGCGGCAGAGCGCGCGGATGAGC
>CAZEHM010000068.1:5741-10167 GCA_964512025.1 uncultured Nitrospira sp.
TAAGAAAGAGTTCCGTCCTGACCTGCTCCGCTGGCAGCCCGATCTCCGCCAGCATCCTGGCCATGGCTTCAGCGGCGTTTTCGGGCAGTCCGCCCACAAGACGCCGGAAATTCTTCAACCCGGCGAGCTCGGGCGTCAGATCAATGAGCGCCGCCTCGCGCCAGCCGACGCCCAGTTCGAGCACCAGGCGGTTGAAGCCGTCGCTCTCGGTGCGGCCTGACCAGACCGCCTCGAAGGCCGCCTCGAAGGGCCCCTTCACGGCGTCGAAGCTGAGGCCGGCGCCGCGCGGGTCCTGCAGCTGGAATTCGTGCACCCAGATCGGGGACTGACCGCCGGTCGGGCGGATGCAGTAGCTGTACTCCCCGAGCGCCTTCAGCCCCATGTTCTCGAGCACGGGCACGACGTCGGCCAGCGGCACGGCCTCGGCGCCGCGGCGATAGAGCTTGAAGCGGAACTCGAGCGGCGAATCCTCGGGCTTGCGGAAGGCGCGCACACGCACGGCGCCCTCGGCGGTCTCGTCGATGACGCCCAGGTCGGTGAGGCTCTCCCCGATCGGGTAGCGTTCGCGGTAGGCGAGCGGGAACGCTTCGGCCCACACATGGCTCAGGGTCGCCAGCTCGGAGTCGACCATGCCGCCGTCGCGGGCGGCCTGGGTGAAGCGTTCGGACCAGCTGCGGCTGGTCTCCGAAACCGCCGCCTCGACGGCGTGTTCGTCAGGCTCCAGGTGTTCGCCGGGGGTGACGCCGATGATGTAGTGGATGCGAACCAGCGGTGCGTCGGACAGCTGGGGATAGAAGGCCGACATGCGGCCGCCCCAGGCCTCGGCGATGATCTTGCCGGCCCGTTCGCGCACGCCGGCGTCATAACGCTCGCGCGGCACATACATCAGCACCGAGATGAAGCGGTCGAACGGGTCGCGGCGGGTGAACAGGCGCACGCGGGGCCGGTCGAACAGGTGCAGGACGCCGAGCGCGATGCGCAGCAGCTCGTCCTCGGTCATCTGGAAGAGTTCGTCGCGCGGATAGTTCTCGACGATGTTGCGCAGGCGCTTTTCCGAGTGGCTGCCCGGGGCCTTGCCGGCGCGGGCGAGCGCGCTTTCTACCTTGCGACGGATCAGCGGCACGTTCGAGGAGGTCTGGTCGTAGGCCTCGGCGGTGAACAGACCGACAAAGCGCACCTCGCCGGTCGGCTTGCCGTCCGCGCCGAAGCGCTTGACCCCGATATAGTCCATGTAGGTGCGACGGTGGACGCGCGAGCGGGTGTTGGCCTTGGCCACCGTCACGGGTTCGCCGAGGTCGATCTGGCGGCGCATCTGCTTGGTCAGCACCGCCGGCTCGTTGGCGCGGCGCAGGATCGAGCGCTCCGGGTCCGAGAGCACGCCCAGCCCCTTGCCCGATTGCAGCAGGGGCGCATCGGTCGCCGAGGCGGAGCCGCCTTCGGGATAGTCGTAGTCACGGGCGCCGAGGAAAACGAAATGGCCCGACTGCAGCCAGCGCAGGAAGGCGACGTTCTCGGCCATCAGGCCGGCTTCGATGCCGACCGCGCCCTTTTCCAGGCCCGCGATGGCCCGGTCCATCATGGCGGTCATCGCTTCCCAGTCGCCGACGGCCATGCGCACGTCGGCGAGCGAGGCCTTCAGACCCGCGATGATGGCCGCGCGCCGTTCTTCGCCGAGCGGGTCGCAGACCACCAGGATGGTGCTCTCGCGCAGCTTGCCGGCGCCGCCGCGCTTGCCCTTGCCCGAGCGGTCGACCGCCAGCATGGGGTGGAACATGGCGCGCACCGAGACGCCCTGTTCGCCGAGTTCGCCCATGACGCTGTCGACAAGGAAGGGTGCGTCGTCCTGGATGATCTCGATCAGGTCGTAGGTCAGGGACTTGCCGGCGACGCAGAGCGCCGGCCGCACCCGGATCATCGGCCCCGCCTTCGGCGGCCGCGTCTCGCCGTAGCGCCAGAACTCGGCCAGCACATTGGCGAAGTCCTCCGGGCCAAGCTCCGGGGTCTCGTCGTCGATATAGTCTTCCAGCGCCTGTTCGAGGAACTGGACCTCCAGCGCATCGAGGCTGGCCGCTCCCGACTTGCCCGCGGTCCTGGCGAGGGCCTTGGCGAAGAGCTTCTTGAGGGTAGCGAGGGTCAGGTTGGGAGCGCCGACGACGGCCATGAAGGATATTTCCCTGAGGTCTTGGGCGGCGAGCCTAGTCGGCTTCTATCCGCGATCAACTGTCGCGGACGCGATAGGGGAAATGAGCGGGGAACGGAACCCCGGGGAGCGGGTCTTGGGCCCAGAAAAGCGAAAACCGCCGGACGGGGGGCGTCCGGCGGTTCGCTGTTCCACCCCGGGGGGGAGGGGGGCGGAAGCTCGTCTTGGCGTCTGCCGTGCTGGGGGGACGGTGGCAGACGCCGCGCCCGGGACCTTGGAGGGGGGAGGGTTGTCCCGGACAGTTGCTAGATAGGAACGCGCGCGCGGAATTAAAGACCCACGGATCACGCTTTGGTGACCGGGGGCGGCCGACGCCCGGTTGGAGTCAGGCGGGCGGTTTGCGCGTGGCCTTGCCGGACTTTGGTTTGGAGGGCGGGCGCGGGTGCGGCGAAGGCGGATCGTGAGCCGGCGGCGCCTCATCGTCGGGGTAGGGGTCGCCATCGGCGGACAGCAGCACCGCCAACCACCGCGAGCCGCGGAACTCGGCCAGAATGGCCATCAGCATCACCGTCAGCGGCGTCGACAGGAAAGCGCCCGTCGCGCCCCAGATCGCGCCCCAGAAGGCCAGGCTGAGCAGCACGACGATCGGATCGATGTTCTGATCGTCCGCCTGCATCTTGGGCAGGATCACGTTGCCGATCACGAACAGCCAGATCTGGATAACGGCGAACAGCACGATCGCCTGCCAGTAGCTGGGCGCGAACTGCACGATGCCGAACAGCGCCGGGCCACATCCGGCCACCGCCCCGCCGATCACCGGGATGTAGCTGAGCAGGAAGATCAGGAAGGCCCAGAACAGGGCGTTGTGCAGACCGACCATCGCCATCACCGCCCAGCAGCCGGCAGCGATCATCAGCCCGGTGATGGTCTGCACCCAGATGTAGCCCTCCACGCCCAGGCGCACGCGGTCGAACACATGCATGGCGTCCTTGCGGTCCTCCCGCTCGGGGAACAGGACCACGATCTTGCGCCGGACGTTGTCACGCGAGGCGATCAGGAAGCCCAGGTAGACCAGAGTGAAGAAGACGAAGAACAGGGCGCCGGCCGCCGCGCCCAGACCCTTGAAAAGGGTGCCCGCCGCGGCGGACAGCTGGCTGAATTCAAGCCCGGCAATCGCCTCCGCAACCTTGGGCGGGGGCTTGGCGCCGATCGAGGCCGCGGCGTTGGCGACCAGCTGGTCGACCTGCCGGGCGAAGTTCGTCAGGTCCCGCACGAACCCGCCAAGCCCGACGTAGCTCAGCCAGACCGACCCGGCGAACGCCAGGATGATGATCACCAGGGCCACCGGCAGGGAGGCGCCGTCGGGCAGGAACTTGAAGCGCCGGTCGATCTCTCGCGACAGGCCGTCGATCAGGAAGGTCAGGAAGATCGCCATGATCAGCGGCGTGAAGATTTCGGCCAGCCAATGCAGGGCCGCCCCCACGGCGATCACCGCCAGGATGGCGAGCGAATTGCGCATCGTGGCGTCCGCGCCGCCGCCGCCCGTCGCGCTGTTTGCGCCCTGCATGCCCGTCCCTCCCGGAAAGCAATGTTGTCGCGGCCAGCGCGAGCCTCGTCAATGCGTGCGGCAAGTCTCTGGCGCATCCCCGCAGCGGCGGTCTAGGCTGGCGCGACGCGCGAACCGGAGACGACCATGCCGCTGAAGTCGATCGAGAATGGCTGCGTGGTGCTGGGCAAGGCCGAGGCGCCCGAACTGCTGAGGCTCGACAAGGCCAACCGCCACGGGATCGTGGCCGGCGCCACCGGCACGGGCAAGACCGTCACCCTGCAGATCATGGCCCAGGCCTTCTCCGACGCCGGCGTCCCGGTCTTCGCCGCCGACGTGAAGGGCGACCTGTCCGGCATCGCGGTCGCGGGGACCCCGAGCGAGAAGCTGATCGCCCGCGCCCAGGGGATGGACGTGGACCTGACCCCCATGGCCGCGCCGGTCGTCTTCTGGGACCTGTTCGGCGAGAAGGGCCACCCGATCCGGGCCACCGTTTCGGAGATGGGCCCGACCCTCCTGTCGCGCCTGTTCGAACTGAACGACGTCCAGGAGGGGGTTCTGTCGATCGCCTTCCGCGTCGCCGACGACGAAGGGCTGCTGCTGCTCGACCTGGCCGACCTGCGCGCGGTGCTGGCCCACGTGGGCGAGAACGCCAAGGAGATCGGGCTCAAGTACGGAAATGTCGCGCCCGCCTCGATCGGCGCGCTTCAGCGTGAGTTGCTCACGCTCGAGGACCAGGG
>CAZEHM010000069.1:0-10107 GCA_964512025.1 uncultured Nitrospira sp.
GGCGCGAATCCATTCCTGGGCGATGCTCCGGCTGGCCAACCCCAGTTTTGAAAACAGGCGGTCCAGGGTCACTCGCTTGGTGTCATCCGATGCCGGCTGTGCCGGAGGAGCGGACTGAGTGCGTGACAACTGCGCCTGAGCTGGTCTGCCTGGTTTTGCGGGTTTTCTGTGCATGGTCTCTGTTCCGGGCCGTCACGGTTTTTCCGGCAGTCTATCCCGCTTGATTGCGCGGCTCAAGGGTGGTGCCGGGGAGGACGGAACCGGCTAGGTGTTTCGGGACGGTTCGAGTGACGCGGCGCTGCGGTACTCGATCATCAGTCGGCTGTGGTGGTTGCCGGTCAGTTCAACGGTGACGATGCCATCGGAGGTGTTCCAACTTGCGGCGTAGCGGAGATGGCCCATCTGCACGGCGATGCCCCAATAATCGGGGAGCGGCTGATAGAGATCGTTGGTCCAGACGGTTCGGTCCTCGCCGGGTTGCCCGTACTGTTCGGTCAGGGCTGTCTTGAGCGCCTGGTAATAATCGATAAACTCGTTCAATCCGTTGACCGGTCTCTGTAAAAGAAGATACTGCCCGGCGATCAAGGATCCTTCACGAAAATCGTAGCCTTCCAATACGCCATGATCGGCGAAGTGTCTGGCCACCACGAGCGCTTCCCGTTCGTCCCGCTCAATGTCTCCCGTCACCTGGTCGCGAAGGGTCCCGGGGCTCGATCCCCAATGGTGCTGTAATCGATTGAGAAACGTCGTGATGTGTCCATTGAGTTCCGCCTGTGCCACGACCGGATCGATGTCATCGAAGGGCACGTCGAAGGTCGGCGGCGGCAGCGGTGCGCCGGATTCCGCGTTGAGCGAGGCCGGAAGAGCCGTAAGGATGGACATGACGAGAAAACCCAAGGTTCGCATCGTTTGTCACTATACGGCGAGCTTGTCCTGGCGATCTATCCTACCAACGGTGGGCATCAGGGAGACCGCCGCTTGGTTTTCGCTGTCGGCAGTGCGGTGAGCGGATCGTCCGGCCAGTGGTGTTTGGGATAACGGCCGCGGAGTTCTTTCTTCACCTCGACATAGGCTGATTTCCAGAAGCTGGCCAGATCTTTGGTGACCTGGACCGGGCGCTTCGCCGGTGAGAGGAGATGCAGCATGACGGGAACTTTTCCGCCCGCCACGCGGGGAGTGTCCCGGCAGCCGAAGAGTTCCTGCAACCGCACGGCCAGAATCGGAACGTCCGTGCTCTCATAATCCACCCGGATGTTGGAGCCGCTTGGAACTGCCAGATGCGTCGGGGCGAGGCGATCCAGTTGCCGCTGAAGATCCCAACTCAGCAGCGCGTGGAGCGGCTGATCGAGCGGCATCCGCTTCACGCGATCGAGGGTCGTGATGCCTGACAGATAGGGGCCGAGCCATTGCTCCAGCGTCTGCGACAGCTGTGCATCGGACAGGTCCGGCCATGGTGAACCGGGGCCGTCGGTCCGTCTGAGAAACTGCACGCGCGCCTGCCATTGGCGCAGTTCTGGCGTCCAGGCGAGTGTATCCACTCCGGACTGACGCAGGCCCTGGAGCAAGGCCGTGGCAATCAGTGAAGCATCCGGTTTGGAGAGGTTACGCTGCGAGAGGATCAGTCCGCCTAAGCGGCGTTGGCGCAGCGCCTGGACCGCCTGCGTCTTCTCATCCCAGCTGACTGCTTCTGATTCGACCAACTGGTCCGCATAGAGCGTTTCGATCTCTGCGAGCGAAATCGGCGCGGCCAATCCGATCCTGGCCCATTGTGTGCCGCCGTCCAACTCGGCAATGGCGAGGTACGGTTCCGTCCCGAGCGTGTCCGGTGTGGCAAAGAGGGCCCCGCGTCCATTGGCCAGCAGGTAGCGCACGGCATGGTCGTTTGGGCTGCCTTCCTGCCGTTGCGCGATCCGATCGGGATAGGCGAGAGCCAGCAGGATACCGGCGGCATGCGGATTCCGGCTGGTATGCGCGGATGTCTTCGTTGAGCGGCGAGAGAGTTGTTGCCTCCACATGTCCGCCGTCCTGGTGACGCGATGATAGGTCCCGCGGTCTACGGTGACGCCTGAGGTATGGTCGTGCTGTCCATGCAGGACATCGAGTCTGCTGCGTAGGTCGGCCTGCTGCCGGCCTGCCGGTCCCCGGAGCAGGTCGCGTTCGCCCAGCAGCGCGGCGAGGTCGCAGGCCAGATCGGTGAGGCCCAGCGGTCCGGCTTTCAGCAACATGTGCGAAAGGCGGGGATGCAGCGCGAGTTCGGCCATTTGTCTGCCATGGTCCGTGATGTGTCCCGATGGATTCAGCGCGCCCAATCGTATGAGCAGTTCCGCTGCCAGTGAGACCGATCCTGCCGGCGGCGGGCTAAGCCATGAGAGTTCCGACAGGTCGGCGACGCCCCAGAGCGCCAATTCGAGGACGAGTGATGTGAGGTCGGCATCCAGGATCTCCGGAGGCCGGCGGGCGGCCAGCGATGTCTGTTCGCGTTCCGTCCAGAGCCGGTAGCAGACGCCCGGCTCCGTTCGTCCCGCCCGTCCGCGCCGCTGCTCGGCGGAATCCTGCGTGACGCGAATCGTGTCCAGTTGCGTGAGTCCCGACCGGGGATCGAAGCGCGGCACGCGCAACAGACCGGCGTCGATGACGATCCGCACGCCGTCAATGGTCAAGCTGGTTTCGGCGATCGAGGTGGCCAGCACGATTTTTCTCGTGCCCGGCAGCGCCGGGGCGATGGCTGCATCCTGCGCATCCTGAGGCAGGTCGCCGTGGAGCGGTGCGATATGCACGGTCGGCTCTAGATTCGCATCGAGCAGCTGCCGTTCGACGCGCCGGATCTCGGCCATGCCCGGCAGAAAGACGAGCAGGCTGCCCTGATCCCGTGCCAGCGCGCGGCGGATGATCTTTGTGACGGCGGTATCGAGATGTCCTGTCAGAGGTTCATCCAGATATCTGGTCTCGACCGGAAACATCCGCCCTTCACACGTGATGACCGGTGCGCCGCCCAGCAGTTCACTGACGGGTCCACAATCCAGGGTGGCCGACATGACGAGCAGGCGCAGGTCGGGACGGAAGAGCCGCTGGGATTCGAGACAGAGCGCCAGGCCGGTATCGGCCTGGAGGCTGCGTTCATGAAACTCGTCGAAGAGGACGGCTCCATACGCGCTGAGGGAAGGATCCTGTTGGAGTAATCTGGTCAGAATCCCTTCGGTGACGACTTCAAGTCGGGTCTTGGGCCCGACCTTCGTATCGAGCCGCATGCGATAGCCGATGGTGTCGCCCGGACGCTCGTTGAGCGCGGTTGCCATACGATGGGCGGCGGCTCTGGCGGCGAGGCGCCGGGGCTCCAGCATAAGGAGCTTCCTGCCCTGTAGCCAGGGGGCCTCCAGCAGCGCCAAGGGCACGCGGGTGGTCTTCCCGGCGCCGGGTGGGGCGGTCAGGAGCCCGTTGGGGGACCGAATGAGCGTGTCGCAGAGGTCCGAAAGGACATCTTCTATTGGGAGCCGAGACATGATAGGGTGCAACCTCACGTGGAGCAGACTGTAACAGACCGCGTGGGGAAGCACGAGGGGATCGAGGCGATGGCGGGCTATCAGTGGACTCTCGACAAACCGGGAGTGGCCGGCTGGTATTGGTTTCGAGGGTTGGCTCACGAAGCCGAGCCGTTCATCGTGGAAGTGGATCAGGCCGGACAGTTTCAGTGGCCTGACGGCGGGTATCAGGAAGTGGCGTTGGCCAAAGGGGAATGGGCCGGACCGATTCAACTGCCTGAAGACGTCTAACCGTATATTCTCTGATCCGTTGTCCTCTACGAAAGAGACCGTTCCGTATCCTGTCGCGTGACGGCGGCCTCCGGGTGCTGCTGATTGAGCGTTCGGGCTTCGGTCTGCCGCGTTCAGCCGGGCCGGTGCAAGCCGGTCGTGCGCGTGGATTTCGATGGATGCGGAACCGGTCGTCAGCGCGATCCGTTCAGCGGTCTCACATTCAGCATCCTGTACTCGGTTCAGACAACTGCGTCCGGCGTCAGCCGGCGTGTGGTATTGGCATTCAGCTCAGGAGGAGTCGATGGGGCGTTCGGGTATGGATCCAATTCAGCGGTTGATGGGCTTGATGTTCAAGGCGCATCCCTGGCATGGCGTCTCGATCGGGGAAAAGGCCCCGGATGTGGTCACGTCGTACATTGAAATTGTGCCGACCGATACGGTGAAGTACGAAGTCGATAAAGACAGCGGCTTTCTCAAGGTGGATCGTCCGCAGCGCTTTTCTAATTTCTGCCCCGTCTATTACGGACTCATTCCTCAGACCTATTGCGGTGAAAAGGTGGCCGGGCTGTTCGGCAAGCGGGCGAAGCGCAAGAACATGGTCGGCGACGGCGATCCGCTGGATATTTGCGTCCTCACTGAAAAAACGATGGCCCATAGCGATATTTTGCTGACGGCGATTCCCATCGGGGGATTCAGCATGGCCGATGGCGGCGAAGCGGATGACAAGATCATCGCAGTCATGAAGGATGACGCGGCCTACGGCGATTTCAAAGATATCGGCGACTGTCCGATCGCGTTGATCGACCGCTTGCAGCATTACTTCTTGACGTACAAGATGGCGCCTGGTTCCGTGAATCCGAAAGTTGAAATTACGAGCGTGTACGGGCGTGAAGAAGCCATCAAGGTCATTCTCGCCAGCCATGCCGATTATCGAAAGAAGTTTCCTGAGCTTGAGTCGCTGTGGCCCAAGCACATCTCGGTCTAATAAGCAGGGGCCGACTTGGCCGCTGCCAGACGTAGAGTGAAGAGCGTCAGCATAGAGCTGAGCTCGGAGCAATTTCAGGATGCTCAACAGGGCTGTCCAGCCAGGCCGCAGCAAACGAAGCGGCGAGGCGTACCGGTCGGTACGTCGAGCCTCTGAGTGAAGCGAGAACGCCGCTGGCAGACTTGTTCAGCATCCTGCCCACACCAGAAAGGTGCCGCCTAGGCAATATGAAATCCGATCACACTGAGCCGTCCACCGCCCCCTCCGTCCATGGCTTTTCTCCCGGCTTTGCCGCGCTCGGCCTCGAAGGCTCGCTGCTGGCGACGCTGGACACGCTGGGGTACGAAGAGCCCACGCCGATTCAGCGGGAATCGATTCCCCCGCTGCTGGCCGGACGCGATCTGCTGGGGCAGGCGGCGACGGGGACCGGAAAGACCGCGTCGTTTGCGCTGCCGCTGCTGCAGCGGCTGGCGCACGGCGCGAAGCAGCGCCCGGCGGCCCTGATTCTGGTGCCGACGCGCGAGCTGGCGATTCAGGTCGGCGAGGCGGTGCAGCGCTACGGCAAAGAGCTGCGGATCTCGGTGCTGGCGGTCTACGGCGGCCAGGCCATCGGGCCGCAACTCTATGCGTTGAAGCGCGGGGTGGATGTGGTGGTGGCGACGCCGGGCCGGGCGCTCGACCATATCAGACGGAATACGCTGCAGTTGAAGCACGTCCAGATGGTGGTGCTGGACGAAGCGGACGAAATGCTGGACATGGGGTTTGCCGACGATCTCGAAGCGATTCTGACGCAGACGCCGGCGGAGCGACAGACGGCCTTATTTTCGGCCACGATGCCGCCGCGTATTGCGTCGATCGCCCATCGGCATCTCAAAAATCCGGTCGAGATTAAGATTGCCAAGGAGCCGGTCAAGCCCGGCGTCGCGCCGAAGGTGCAACAGACCGCCTATGTGGTGAATCGGCCCTATAAAGTGGCCGCGCTGATTCGTGTGTTGGATTTGGCGGCGCCGAAGTCGGCGCTGGTGTTTTGCCGGACCCGTTTGGAAGTCGATGAGTTGACCGCCGGTCTCTCGGGGCGGGACTATCGCGCGGAAGCGATTCACGGCGGCATGGGTCAGTCGCAACGGGACCGCGTCATGAGCGCGTTCAAGTCAGGGCAAACGCAGATCCTGGTGGCAACGGATGTCGCGGCGCGCGGGCTGGATATTCCGAGCGTCTCGCATGTGGTGAATTATGATTTGCCGTCTTCTCCGGAAGTCTATGTCCACCGGATCGGCCGCACCGGGCGGGCCGGCCGTGAAGGGGAGGCGATTACCATCGTCGAACCGCGCGAGCACCGGCTGCTGAGGAATATCGAGCATCTGACCAAGGCGAAAATTACTGTCGCGCAAGTGCCGTCGGTTGCGGATTTGCGGACCAAGCGGATCGAACGGACGCTCACAGCGATTCGTGAGATGCTGGCCGCGGGCGATGTGGAGCATTTCCGTTCGGTCGTGACGGTATTGGCCAAGGATTTTGAACTGGTCGATGTCGCGGCGGCGGCGGTGAAGCTGGCGCATCAGGCGCAGGGCGGGAATGTCGAAGAACAGGAAATCCCGTCCGTCCAAGCCAGAGTGCCGGACTATTCCCGCCCGGACTATGCGCGACCCGGCATGCGCCGTCCGTCGCCGATGTCCGGCGAAATGTCCCGTGGCGTCCGTCCCCGAGAAGGGCAGGGGCGGCCCGGTGCGCGACCGGTTGCCGGGCGGTCGCCGAACTCCGCAAGGATCTACATCGGAGCCGGCCGCGCCGCAGGCATCAGGCCCGGCGATCTGGTCGGCGCGATTGCGAATGAAGCCAGGCTGGGGTCAGCCCAGATCGGCGGCGTCGAAATCGAAGAACGATTTTCTCTCGTGGAAGTTCCGGAATCGATGGCCCGCGACGTGATCGAAGCCTTGAGCCGCACCAGGATTAAAGGGCAGAAAGTAGCAGTCAGGCTGTTTCGGGATTAGCCTATGAAAGATCCTGTTCTCGTCACGGCCTCCATTCGTGAGGCATTTCGCGAAACAGAACATCCCGGCGATTCTTTTTTAGTGGGAAGCACGGAAGGCTGTGAGCCGGCTGAGGCGATCGCTCCTTTTCTCGGCTGCTCCGGCTGGTCCGAAGTACACCCGCCGGTTCTGGATGCGCAATACACGGCCCTGAGCTTTTTTTCTGAGGGCGGGTTCCGGTATTTTCTGCCGGCCTATCTGATTGCGGATGTGGCAGGTCAGCTCAACACCGCTGATCCGGTCTTTCACCTCACCAACGGTTTTTCCGATCACCTCGTCCCGCTTCCCGCCAAAAGCCGGGTCTTCGAAAAAGTGATCGGGAAGTCGGCGTTTGTGAATCCGCGCCGTTATGGTGCGATGACGTGGTATGACCATGCCCGCTGCCGGCTCTCCGTCTTTACGAAAGAAGAGTCGGCTGCCATTGTGGCGTATCTGGAGTACAAGCGGGACGCCGATCCGCAAGGCCCGCAGGCCGGCGACATCACGGCCGCGCTGGAGCTGTTCTGGTACGACCGGGCCCTGCATGCTCCGGAGCATCCGCGATTGCAGCAGCAGGTGCGGGAAGAGGAAGAGTATCTCCGCGGCCTTTCGTAAGCATCAGCAATGGGGAACAACAGGCAACCTCCCTCGAAAGGAGGGGGTGCCGGATCGATGATTCGGCGGGCCGCGCCCCTCTTTTGGGGACTACCCTGTGAGAGTCTGGTGAGATAGGGTACGTCTCAACAGGAGGCGTTCCCATGACGGACTTTGAAGAAGCCAGTTTAGTGATGAGTCTCTTGGCCTTGGCCGGCATTGCAGTGATGGCGGATCGCCCGCTGGAAGCCGCCTGTGAACGTATGTTGGAGTGGTTCAAACCCCGCTGATCGTTCTTCCTTCCCCGATTGTCTGTCACATATGGTCGATGTTATCGAACTGACGGTTGACGTCAGGTCTTTCTCCATCAACCTGTCCGTCGAGCCTAGGCGTCCATGCTGTCGAGAATATAGCGAGCAGGCGAGGAGGCAGACTCCTCCGGCGGCGTCACTTTGGACGGCGGAATATCGGCCTGCAGCCGTTTGAGCAGGCGAGGCACTTTCAGCGCAGCGGGAATCTCACAGCTCCACACATGCATGCCGGATGAGGCCTCATCGGCATGTCGCAGCACCCGAAACCCTGGGTGTTCCATAAAATAGGCCGACAAGAATCCTGAGATCGCCTGGATCACCCAGGGATGCGCCTCGCTGTATCGGCGCGTGACGCTCAATTCGACGACAGAAAGCGTTTCTTCGTGGCTCATAGTCTGTAGGCTCCAGTTCCGTTCCTGCGCCGCACTCTAACAACTCCACAGTCGGTTTGAAACAGTCATGCTCGGAAGCGGCCTACTGGACAACCGGGGGCTCGCTGCGTCAGCATGCGGCGAGGAGGCAAACCATGTCCATCACCGCGTATAACGGGATTACGATCCCCTCGTTCATGTATGGCACGGCCTGGAAGAAAGAGGCGACGGCTCAGCTGGTGCAGCAAGCCGTGGCCTCCGGCTTTACGGCGATCGATACCGCCAATCAGCTCATTCACTATCAGGAAGCCCTGGTTGGCGAGGCGTTGCTGGAACTCGCGAAGCAGGGAGTGAAGCGGGAGTCGCTCTTCCTGCAGACCAAGTTCACATCGGTCAATGGGCAGGACCACCGCACGCCCTACGACGTGACGGCGGATCTGACGACGCAGGTCGCGCAGTCGTTCGACAGCTCCCTCAGCCACTTGCACACGGACTATCTCGACTCCTACGTGCTCCACGGTCCCTATTACCGGCGCGGATTAGCCAAGGAAGACTGGGAAGTGTGGGCGGCGATCGAGGCGCTCTACGACGCGGGCAAGACCCGCATGATTGGCGTGAGCAATGTCTCCGCCGAGCAACTGGCGCTCTTGTGCGAAAAGGCCCGCTACAAACCGATGGTCGTGCAGAACCGGTGCTATGCCGCCTTCGGCTGGGACCAGGAAGTCCGGGCTCTCTGCCGGACACACAATCTGATCTATCAGGGCTTCTCGCTCCTCACGGCGAATCGCGAGGTCTTCACCGAGCCGGCTATTCGCGCCATGGCGGTGAAGTATCAGACCGGCCTGGCCCAGATCGTCTTCCGCTTTTCGCAGCAGGTCGGGATGTTGCCGCTTACAGGCACGACGAACCAGCAGCACATGGCGGAAGATCTTCAGTGCGAGCGGTTCACGCTTTCTCCGGACGAGCTGGCGCTGATCGAAACCATCGGGCAGTAGCGCGTAGCATGAAGATCCTGGTCAAACGGATCTACGAACCGGCAGCTAAGTCCGACGGGTTTCGTGTGCTCGTCGATCGTCTGTGGCCGAGAGGAATGGCGAAGGAGAACGCGAAGCTCGATCTCTGGCTGCCCGATCTCGGCCCATCGACCGAGCTGCGGAAATGGTTCAACCATGATCCCGCGAAGTGGGACGAATTCCGCCGCCGCTACCATGCTGAGTTGAACACAAAGACAGCGTTCCTCACCACGATCATAGAGCAAGCCAAGACGCGCCCAGTGACGCTTCTGTATTCCGCTAAAGACGAACAGCATAACCAGGCTGTTGCGCTGCAAAGCCTTCTGCTCAAGGAGCCGGCTGCGCGCCGGGCGAAATAGTAAAACTAAGAGGTCGGAAAAGCGAAGATCAGTCTTGCCTCGAATGATCTATTAAAGCGGGTACTGTTCAAGCTGATCGCTCTTCGACAGCGAAGCTGTATCGTCTGCGAAGTTCTTCGGATTAAATTGTGCATTACGAATGTCGGCAAGTTGCTGCGGCGCATCCGTTTCGACTGAGTCGGTCGAGGTGACATACTGTTGGTAATTAGGATCTATACGGATTGTTTAAGCAAGAATTCAAATTGAGGCTGCAGTAATGAGCTGGAAATTGTTCTAGTATGCTCCATTTCCGTGACCGCCGTCTTGTCTGATTCACTCCCTCATAACGATGATAGTCTGCATCGCAGTATAACCCACATATGTATGGTGATCGCTCACAGAAGACGTCTGTATCGCTAATATGTAAATGAAATGGGTGATTCGCGCCACACGGCGATGGTGTGCTATTTTCAAGAGGGTTTCTATTCAATCTCACTCCTTTCTCTGGAGGACGTTTGTATTATCTCCATGCCAAACTTCTTCAGATTCGCTTTTTCTGGGCAGTGCGCAGCATTGTCCTCAAAGCACGGTTCCTGCTCACTCGAAGGCTGTTTATTGCAGCTGAGCGTGTGCGTGATGAATCAATTCAGTCTCAAGCCCTATTTAGCATCATACGTGTAACCCTACCGCAACTATTGTTTTCGACAGTCTTCGCTTTTTTCCTTAAGTGGCTG
>CAZEHM010000070.1:0-9152 GCA_964512025.1 uncultured Nitrospira sp.
GTTGGGGACAGTGGGGTTTGCCGTCGCTTTCGTGGCGGGTGTGATGTATCTCATTCAAGACCGCCTTCTCAAGTCGAAACGATTCAACGTGCTATATGCCAAGCTGCCGGCTCTGGATTTTCTTGACCATCTGAACCAGCAGTCCATTGTACTCGGATTTCCGCTTATGACCCTTGCTAATGTGACCGGGGCCATTTCTGCAGAGAATGCACAGGGAGCGTAAGTCAGTTGGAATCCCGAGCAGACGTGGGCGCTGGTCACCTGGTTGTTCTATTTTGTCGTGCTGTTGGGGCGTTTGACGGTGGGCTGGAGAGCCAAGCGTGCCGCCTATCTCACTGTGATCGGGTTCGCCGGTGTGATTCTGACCCTGATCGGCGTGGTCCTCAAGAGCTATGGGACGGTGTCGTGACATGCATTTAATTGTGGTCGGGCTCAGTCACAAGACGGCGCCTGTTGAAATTCGCGAGAAACTGGCGGTGCCGGAGAGCCGAATGGGCGAGGCGCTCACCCGGCTCACTTCCTATTCCGGTGTGAAGGAAGGATTGTTGCTGTCTACCTGCAATCGTGTCGAAGTCTATTCGGTCGTAGATGATCTTGAACACGGATATGGACGGATTCAGGAGTTTCTCGCCGACACCCATCTCTCCCTCTCCTCTGAACAGCTCACGCCTCATCTCTATTGGCATTCCGGTGATCGGGCCATTTCGCATCTATTTCGGGTGGCCGCCAGTCTTGACTCCATGATCGTTGGCGAGTCGCAAATCCTTGGCCAGCTGAAGGACGCATTTGAGTTGGCTCTGGCGCATAAGACGACCGGGCTGATCATGAACAAGGTCGTGAAGAAAGCCATTTCTGTCGCCAAGCGTGTCCGGACCGAAACCAAGATCGCGGAAATGGCCGTATCGGTCAGCTATGCGGCGGTCGAACTTGCCAAAAAGATTTTCTCGGATCTCGGACAACGGACTGTATTGCTGGTCGGTGCCGGGGAAATGGCCAAATTGGCTGCGCAGCATCTGATTGCGCAGGGCGTCGGACAGGTTCGGATTACGACCAGGACGCCGCAGCACGCCGTCGACTTGGCCGAGAAATTCGGCGGGATGGCCGTACCGTTCGAGCAGTATAAGGATGATATGGCCTCGGCCGATATCGTGCTGGTCTCCACCGGCGCGTCACACTATCTCATCAGCGCCGATGATGTGCAGCGGGCGGTGACGGCGCGGATGAACCGGCCGATGTTTCTGATCGACATCTCGGTTCCGCGTAATATCGATCCGGCAGTGCGGCATGTCGACAACGCGTTTCTGTTCGATATCGACGACCTGAAGCAGCGTGTGGAGAAAAATCGCGCCGAGCGTTTGCAGGAGGCCGATAAAGCCGAGCAGATGGTTGTGGAAGAGGTCGGTGTATTGCGCGAGTGGATGAAGTCGTTGGAAGTGACGCCGACGATCGTTGCGCTGAAGCATCGCGTGGATGAGATTAAGCGCAACGAATTGGACAAGACTCTGGGGCGGTTGGCGCACCTGCCGGCGCAGGACCGGGAACTCGTCGAAGGGTTGGCGTCATCGATTGTGAATAAGCTGATTCACGGGACGATGGTTACGTTGAAGTCCGAGGTGAATTCATCGGGCGGGGCCGCCTTTGTGGAGGCGGCACGGCGGTTTTTCAATCTTGAGGCGTCGCCGCCTCAGGATCTGCCTGGAGTATCCGCCGTTGATCCGTCTTCCTGTGCCGCACACGATACGAGTGAGCCGCTCATTGAACAGGCTCCTTCCCGGACGGCTAGCCAGAAGCAAACTCAGTAATTGTAGGAGTGAGATCTGTGTTGACACCAACAGCTCCGCGGACCTCGCTGGTTCTGGGGACCAGGGCGAGTAAACTCGCGTTACAACAAAGCGAGTGGTTTCAGTCGCAAGTGCAAGCGATCGCACCTGAGGTGAGGGTGACGCTCACCCGGATTCAGACGTCCGGCGATAAGATTGTGGATGTGCCGCTCGCCAAGATCGGCGGGAAGGGATTGTTCGTCAAAGAAATCGAAGAAGCGTTGTTGAGCGGTGAGATCGATTTTGCCGTTCACAGCATGAAAGACGTGCCGACTGAGTTGCCGGACGGGCTGGAGATTCTCTGCGTGCCTCCGCGCGAGGATTCGCGGGATGCGCTGATCAGTCGCACGGGCTGCCGTTTCCAGGATTTGCCTGCGGGGGCTCGCGTGGGGACGAGCAGTTTGCGGCGACAATCGCAGTTTCTTCATGCGCGGCCGGATCTTCAGATCGAGATGCTGCGAGGCAACCTCGATACACGATTGAAAAAGCTGAAGGATGGACAGTTCGATGCGATCATTCTGGCCGCCGCCGGTTTGCGCCGGCTGGGGTGGACGCAGGAAATTACGGAGTATCTCGATCCGCGACTCTGTCTTCCTGCCATCGGCCAGGGGGCGCTGGGGATCGAGGGGCGGTCCAACGATCAGTTCGTGCGGTCCATCTTGAACCGGCTCACCCATCAGCCGACGCAGATCGCGGTGACGGCTGAACGGGCGTTGCTGCATCGATTGGAAGGCGGCTGTCAGGTTCCGATCGCAGCCTATGCTACGCTGACGCAGGATGAGGTGCAGTTGGAAGGACTGGTGGCGAGTGTGGATGGCAAGACCGTGATTCGTGATGTCGTCCGGGGCAGGAGTGCGGAGGCGCAGGCGTTGGGGAGTCAACTGGCTGAACGACTGCTTTCCCGAGGTGCAGATACGATTCTGCGGGAAATTTATGGAAGGGGCTGATGGCAGGTAAGCCGCAAATAGGCCGAGTTTATCTGGTCGGAGCCGGGCCCGGGGATCCGAAACTGTTGACCCTGCGGGGCAAGGAGTGCCTCGAACAGGCGGATGTCGTGTTCTATGATTATCTCGCTAATCCCGTGCTGTTATCCCATGCTCCGCCTCACGCTGAACGCATCTATGTGGGCCGTCGAGGAAAAGGTCAGTACCAGCCTCAAGAGGCGACCAATCGCATGCTCATTGAGCGAGCCAGTCAGGGCCAGGTCGTGGTTCGGCTCAAGGGCGGCGATCCGTTTGTCTTTGGTCGGGGCGGGGAAGAGGCGGAAGCGCTGGCGGCGGCGGGCGTGTACTTCGAAGTGGTGCCGGGCGTGACGGCGGCTGTCGCCGCTCCGGCCTATGCGGGAATTCCTGTGACCCATCGGACGATGGCATCGACGGTCACGTTTGTCACCGGCCATGAGGATCCGGATAAGAATGCGACGGCACTGGAGTGGCCGAGATTGGCCAGTAGCCATGGGACGCTGGTCTTTTTGATGGGGATGAAAAACCTTCCGTCCATTGTGTCCAATCTGATCGCCGAAGGACGGTCTTCGGCCACTCCGGTCGCGCTGATCCGATGGGGAACCAGGGCGGCACAACGTACCGTGGTCGGAACGCTGGCTGATATTGTGGAGAAGTCCCTGCTGGCGAAGATGGAGCCCCCGACGGTCGTGGTGGTGGGGGACGTCGTCAAGCTGCGGGAGCAGCTCAATTGGTTCGAGCGCCGGCCGCTCTTCGGGAAGCGCGTGTTGATGACGCGTGCGAAAGAGCAGGCCGGTGAGCTGGCGGGTTTGCTTGCAGCTGCAGGTGCGGAGCCGGTCGAGGGCGCCACGATTCAGATCGTCGAACCGAAAGACTGGGTGCCGGTTGATCGGGCCATCGATGCGGTCGGCCAGTATGATTGGCTCATCTTTACCAGCGTCAACGGTGTCGGTCAGTTCATGAAGCGGCTCCGCGCACGCGGACATGATGCGCGCAGTCTTGCGGGCCGGCGTATCTGCTGTATCGGTCCTCGAACCGCCGAAGAATTGGCACAGTACGGCGTCAATGCCGACGTGGTGCCGTCGGAGTATCAGGCCGAAGGAGTGCTGGCGACGCTGGCTGAGTCGAATCTGTCGCGTGCTCGGGTTCTCATCCCTCGGGCCGAAGTTGCGCGCGAGCTGTTGCCGGATGACCTGCGCGCCCGTGGGGCGGTGGTCGACGTTATCCCGGTGTATCGCACCGTGATTCCAAGGGAATCGATCGAGGGGTGGAAGCAGTTGTTGGCCGATCGGCAGATCGATGTCGTCACGTTTACGAGTTCATCGACGGTTCGCAACTTCATTGAATTGGTCGGCGGTGAAGCGCAGGCGCGCCTCCTGGTACAATCGGTCGCGGTAGCCTGCATCGGACCCATCACGGCGCAGACGGCGCGTGAAGCCGGTTTGGTTGTGAGCATCATGCCCGAAGAAAATACGATTCCGGCATTGGTCGAGGCGATGGCAGGATATTTCAGTAACGGCGCGCAAGTGGCTGCGGCGACAAGGCCGTAGTGATATTCATGGCGGTGCATACGAATCAACAAGGGAGGAGTGTCAAATGGTTCCAGTGAAATCGTTCATGATTCCCCGAGAGAAGTTCGTCACGGTGGCTCGCGACACTGACGCTCAGACGGCCGCGCGGATTATGCGCGATCGCGGGATCGGGAGTTTGTTTATCACCAACGATAAAGAAATTATCGGCATCGTGACGGATACGGATATGATGCGCCGGGTGGTGGCATCGGGATCGGATGCGACGAAAACGACGGTCGAGCAGATCATGTCGGCTCCGATCATGACGATCGAGGAGAGCAAGACTTTGTTGGATGCCAACGATCTGATGGCGCAGGCGCATGTCCGACATCTTGGGGTGACACGCGACGGAAAGTTGGTCGGTGTCATTTCGGTTCGTGATTTGGTGGTGTTCCTGACCAATCTGCCAAGAAAGTAGGCGCTCATGGCATTTCCGATCCAGCGATTGCGACGGCTCCGGCAACTGGAGTCTTTCCGACGAATGGTGCGTGAGACTTCGCTCTCTCCGGCGGATTTCATCTACCCGCTGTTTGTGGTAGAGGGACGGGACCGCCGTGAGGAAATCGGCTCGATGCCGGGCCAGTACCGGTTGTCGGTCGATCTGCTGGTGAAGGAAGCCGTGGAGATTAAGTCGCTGGGCATTCCGGCCGTCATCCTGTTCGGCATTCCGGCGAAGAAGGATGAGCGCGGGAGTTCGGGCTACGATCCGAACGGAATCGTGCAGCGGGCGATTAAAGCCGTGAAGGATCAGGTGCCGGGGCTGGCCGTGATTACGGATGTCTGTATCGATGAGTATACGGATCATGGCCATTGCGGCATTGTGAAGAACGGCAAAATTCTCAATGACGAAACTCTGGAGTGTCTGCGCACAATGGCCAGGACCCATGCCGAGGCCGGCGCGGATATGGTTGCTCCCTCCGATATGATGGATGGGCGGGTCGCTGCCATCCGCGCGGAACTCGATCAGGCCGGTTTTCCCGAAGTGCCGATCATGGCCTATGCGGCGAAGTTCTCGTCCTGTTTCTACGCTCCCTTTCGCGATGCGGCGTTCTCCAGCCCTCAGTTTGGCGATCGGCAGTCCTACCAAATGGATCCGGCCAACGGGCGCGAAGCCTTGCGCGAGATCGACTCGGATGTCGAGGAAGGGGCTGATATCGTCATGGTTAAACCTGCGATGCCCTATCTCGATATCATTGCCCAAGCACGAATGCGAACATTGCTGCCGATCGCGGCCTATCAGGTCAGCGGCGAATACAGCATGGTTAAAGCCGCCGGCCGAGCCGGCTGGATCGATGAGACGCGTGCGATGATGGAATCGTTGTTGGCCATCAAACGGGCCGGAGCCGATCTGATCTTGACCTATTTCGCGAAGGATGCCGCCCGGCAGCTCCATTGATATCCCATGAAAGTGACGCGTGGATATGCTGGCGGTGCGGGGCGGCCCTATCCGGTCGCCACAGTCGGAAATTTTGACGGGCATCATCTTGGCCATCGATCGCTCTTGCGGACGGTGGTGGAGACGGCCCGCCGGATGGAAGGCACTGCGCTCGCGCTGACGTTCGATCCACACCCGGTCAGGATTCTTGCTCCCCATGTCGATTTGAAGTTTCTCACGAGTCCGGAAGAAAAGTTGCGGCGTTTCGAAGATGCGGGTATCGATGAAGTGATCGTTCTGGAGTTCGATCAGGCGTTTGCGAGCCTGCCGCCGGAAACGTTCGCCGAAATGGTGTTGTATCGCGGCCTACGTCTCCGGCAGATTTTTGTCGGACAGCATTTTGTGTTCGGCAAGGGGCGGACCGGCAATGTCTCCTCGCTGACCGTGATGGGGAAACGGTTTGGATTTTCCGTTGAGCCGGTGTCGCCGGTGATTGCCGACGGCGCCATCGTCAGCTCCACGCGGGTCCGTAAATTAGTGCAAGAGGGACAGGTTGATCTTGCGGCGCGCCTGCTGGGGCGACAGTATACAATCGGCGGAATGGTTCTGCCGGGTGCCCAACGGGGGCAAGAGTTGGGCTGGCCTACGGCGAACGTGCGTTTGCCAGTAGAACGGGTAATTCCGCCGAATGGCGTATACGCGACGGTGACCATCTGGAATCAGCAGCGGTTCGATTCGGTTGTGTATATCGGATCCCGGCCGACGTTTGATGCCGGTGAGCGTTTGATGGAAGTGCATTTGCTGGATGAACGGCGGGATTTGTACGGGCAGTCTATCGAGGTGCAGTTCCTTCAGCGGCTGCGTGGCGACACGAAGTTTCCGAGCGGCGCGGATTTGAGTCGTCAGATCGCTGTGGATGTAGAGCGGGCGAAAGCGATTTTGCAGGAACACCGCAGTGCGCTGCCGGCGGGATGATGACGAACATGGCAATGCTCGAACAACGCGCGGCGAGGGCTCCCTGGCCGCCGCTCCTGCATCGGATCGTCAAGACGGTACGGGCGCGGGGATTGTTCGAACCCGGGCAGCATGTGCTTGTTGCGATTTCCGGCGGGCCTGACTCCGTCGCGTTGTTGGTGCTGCTCCATCGGTTAGTCTCTCGGTGGCGGGTGCGGTTGACGGCGGTCCATTTCAACTACGGTTTGCGCGGGCGTGAGTCGGACGAAGATCAGACATTTGTGATGTCGCTGTGCGATTCTCTGCGGGTGCCGCTTCACTGTGTGTCTTTGGACGTCCGGACCCGCCCGAAGGGGGTTTCTCTGCAGGCCCAGGCGCGCGAGTTGCGTTACCGAGCCATGGCAGAATTGGCCGAAGGTCTCGGCATCGATCGCATCGCGGTCGGTCACACGGCGGACGATCAGGCTGAAACCATCCTGCTGTGGATGTTGCGCGGGGCCGGGCTTGCCGGCTTGGCAGGCATGCCGGCTGGACGCGACGGGAAGATTATCCGTCCGTTGTATGAGGTCAGACGCCGTGAGTTACTGGCGTTTCTTGATGCGACGAGACAATCATACCGGCAGGATTCGAGCAATGCGAAGCTGGTCTACACTCGTAATCGGATTCGGCACGAGGTTGTGCCGGTGCTGAGCCGGATTGCTCCAACGGCAATCGACGCGCTATGTCGGTTGGGCGATCTGTGCCGGGAGGATGAGCAGTATCTGGCGGCTCAGGTCGCGCATGTGAGCGCTGCACTGGTTCAGCCCAGATCGGGCGGGGGATATTCGATCCATCGTCAGCGTCTTCAGGCGGAAGCTCCGGCGATACAACGGCGATTGGTACGTGAGGTGTTTCGCCGAATGCATCCCCTGCGGCGGGTTCCTTCGGTAGCAACGGTTGAGGCTGTCCGCAGATTGCTCTCCTCGAAGGTTGCCTGTTGTGAGGGGCATGGTATCGGCGGTGTACGAATCCGAGTGACCAGGAATGCATTGTGTCTTCAGCCGGCTGGAGTGGCTTCTGAGCAGACGGGATTCAGGGTGGTGTGTCCGGTGCAATCGGTGCAGGTTCCTTCCGTCATTGAATGGGCTGGTACAGGCCAACAAATTCGAGTACAAGAGGTATCTCCTGCCGAGGCCCGTCAGTTCGTTGTCTCACGGGGATGGACAATGATTGTTGATGCGGACCGGTTGTCTCAACCGCTGCGTCTTCGACCCTGGCGGGCCGGAGACAGATTCGTGCCGTCCGGTATGAAGGGGCGGTCAAAAAAGCTGCAGGACTACTTTGTGGATCTTAAGATTCCGTCGTCAGAGCGGGGACGGATTCCGATCCTTGAGGCTGCTGAAGGAATTGTCGGTGTGATTGGATATCGGCCGGATGAGCGCTTTCAGGTGCATGACAGCACTCGCCGATGTCTCATTATCAGTGTGGACGGGGTGTCAACTACGGAAGGGGTGCATTAGCATGGAGCGTGTGTTTGGCCGGCCGATTGTGACGCAGGAGCAGATGCGTACCCGCATTCGAGAGTTGGGCAAGCAGATCAGTGCCGACTATGCGGGGAAGGATCTGGTGCTTGTTGGTGTCTTGAAAGGGGCCTATGCGTTCTACGCGGATCTGGCCCGCGCCATCCGGATTCCGATTCACATTGATTTCATCGTGGTCTCCAGTTACGGCGGCAAGTCCAAGACGTCGGGAAAGGTGAAGCTTCTTACGGACCTCACCGAACCCATTAAAGGCAAGGATGTGCTGTTGGTTGAGGATATCGTTGACTCCGGCCTTACCGTTCAATATCTGCTGAAAACCCTGGCCCGGAAAAAACCGCGTTCATTGAAAGTCTGCACGCTCTTGAGCAAGCCGGACCGACGGCAGGTCAACGTCCAGGTAGATTACGAAGGATTTAAGATTCCCAATCACTATGTCGTCGGGTACGGGCTGGACTATCAGCAGAAGTATCGAAATTTGCCGTATCTGGCCGTGCTGGATCTGGTGGACGAAGAGGCGTAAGCTTTGGGCTTGATATTGTCACTTTTGAAGCCCCTGTGTTAACATCACTCACATTCAATGTTGTTATATTGAGTGTCTTCCTCTGATTTAACGTTCCCACGAAGGAGATCTGGATGAATTCCAGGGTGAAAAACCTGCTCTTTTGGGTGGTCGTCGGCTTATTTATGATTTTGCTGTTCAACCTGTTCAGCGTGCCGACTCACGCGCCTGAAGAGGATGTCATATTCAGCGATTTTATGGCCAAGATTGAAAAGGGCGATGTTGAAAAGGCCATTATTAAAGGCAATCACATCAGCTCCGTCTTGAAGGATAAGACGCGGATTCGAACCTTTTCTCCGGACTATCCTGATCTGGTCAAGGTGCTCCGCGAGAAGGACGTGCAGATCGAGGTCAAGCCGCCGGAGGAGAGTCCCTGGTACATCACCTTCCT
>CAZEHM010000071.1:0-9070 GCA_964512025.1 uncultured Nitrospira sp.
ACGCCCTGGTCGCGCTGGGCATGCTGAAGCGCAAGGGTGCGCGCTACGCAAATACGCCGGAAACCGCGCTGTTCCTCGACCGGGCCAAGCCGTCTTATGTCGGCGGCATTCTCGAAATGTGCAACGCGCGGCTCTATCACTTTTGGGGCTCGCTCACCGACGGCCTCCGCAGCGGCCGGCCGCAGAATGAAGTCAAAACCGGCGGCGACTTCTTCGGCACGCTCTACAGCGATCCGCAGCGGCTCGAAGGGTTTTTGAAAGCCATGACGGGCCTCAGCATCGGGTCCGGACGCGGGATCGCGAAAAAGTTTCCCTGGAAGAACTATAAGACGTTCGCCGATGTCGGTTGCGCGCAGGGCGGCGTTGCCGTCGAAGTCGCGCTGGCGCACAAGCACCTTACCGGGCTCGGCATGGATCTGCCGGTCGTCCGGCCGGTCTTCGAATCCTATGCGGAGACGAAAGGTCTGGCGAAGCGGCTGCGGTTCCATACGGGGAATTTCTTCAACGATCCGCTGCCGCAGGCCGACGTCATCATCATGGGCCATATCCTCCACGACTGGAACCTCGATGAAAAGCGGATGCTCCTGCGCAAGGCGTACGAAGCCCTTCCGCCGAACGGTGCCGTGATCGTTCATGAGGCGCTTATCGACGATGCGCGCAAGGAAAACGCGTTCGGCTTGCTGATGAGCCTGAACATGCTGATCGAAACCCCCGGAGGCTTCGACTTCACCGGCGCCGATTGCCGTACATGGATGAAAGACGCCGGTTTCAAGAAGACGAAAGTAGAACGCCTGGCCGGACCGGACGGCATGGTGATCGGCTACAAGTAGGGCGAGCGGGGAAGGTCAACGAAGGCATCGAAGGCCGATGAGAAAGAAGACGGATTCGAAATCCGGCCCGACCGCCTCCGATCCGGCGACCCTGGATGCGCTCATGCAGCGCTTGCTGGCGGAGGAGTCGGCCTTTCGTGCCTTCCTGCGCAAGCGGCTATCCGACGACGCGCTGGTCGAAGATCTGCTCCAGCAGAGCCTGGTCAAAGCGGTCGAGCGCGGCCACGAACTGCACAAGCACGACAGCGCGGTCGGCTGGTTCTATCGAATCTTGCGCAATGCGGTGATCGACTACTACCGGTCGCACGCCGCCGACCGCCGGAAAGTGAACGGCCTCCTCGAAGAACTGGTCGCGTCGGGGGAAGACAGGATGCCGGGGCTCGATGAAGTCCGGCCGACTCTCTGCACCTGCCTGGCGCCACTGGTGACTCAACTCCGTCCCGCCTATGCTGAGCTCATCCGCCGCATCGACTTGGAGGGGGAGTCACCGGCGGCCGTGGCCAGGGAACTCAAAGTCACCTCCAACAACCTCACCGTCCGTCTCCATCGAGCGCGCCAAGCCCTGCGCGCAACTCTCGAACAAACCTGCGGGATCTGCACGAAGCACGGCTGCCTGAACTGTACCTGTTAGCCGGCTGTAAGAATCCGCCCTCTCCTCCGTCTGTAAGGGTGACAGCAACAGTCACCACTTTCAGGGAGGTCTCACATGATCCGGATCGAATCCCCCGCCGCCACGCTGCCGATGATAGAAGAACCACCCGCCTGCTGCGCCGGGCCGCAGGAACAAAAGCATCAGCACGAGCAGCACGAACCGCAATCGGCCCATGAGCACCATGGAATGACACAGGGCAGGCCGTCTCTCAACCGCACCGCGCTCATGGCGACGTTGCATTGCTTGACCGGTTGCACGATCGGCGAAGTGCTCGGGATGGTGATCGGGACGGCGTTCGGGTGGAGCAACTGGCCGACGGTGGCGCTTGCCGTGGCTCTCGCGTTTCTGATCGGCTACGGAATGACACTCCAGCCGCTCCGGAAAGCCGGAATGGCCTGGAGCGCGGCGCTCGGGCTGGCCTTTGCGTCCGACACTCTCTCCATGGGGACGATGGAGCTGGTGGATAATGTGATCATGCTCGTGATCCCCGGCGCGATGGACGCCGGATTATCCGACCCGCTGTTCTGGGGGAGCTTGATCGTCTCATTGATCCTGGCGGGCGCCGCCGCGTTTCCGGTGAACCGCTGGCTGATCGCACGCGGCAAAGGGCATGCGCTGGTGCACGGCCATCACTGCCACTGAGCGGAGCGGACTATGAGTCCCGTTAGCTCCGGGTCTGGCCATCCGGCATTATTCGCCGGATGGCCCCAGATGCTCCAGGTCACGGCTCTAGAGAATACTCCCAATCTTGACCTTTTCTTTCCCGGAGGAAGATACTTACGGCCTCTTCTGCAGGGGCAACGTGTCGCGTCTCACTCACTTGAGCCGGAGTGACTGTTATGGCACGGCGGTATCTGTGTCGATCCTGCCCCCGGTTTATCCAGCTTCCCGCGCTGACAGGAACTCGTGACATCGCTGCCGGACCGCCGACGAAGCCGGTGGGCAGCGATCTATCATTCATGCAAACGAAGGAGATCCTATGAGAAAAACCGTATCCGCAGTCAGTTCGGCGCTTCTTACGCTGGCCCTCTGCACGATGGTCCCGCCAACATCGTTTTCGCAAGAGCCGCCGCCGAACACCGGCACGCCGGAGCAAACGGCAAAGCTCGCGGCCGCGGCCGGCAAGTACGACATCGCCGGCATGAAGCTCGGCACGCCATTGAAAGAAGCGATGCAGGCCCTCAAGGCACACAATCCCAAGCTGCAGATGAAAAAGGATACGATTAAATATGACGTGTTAGGCGGGGAGTTGCTCTACGGCCTCACGTTTATGAGCCCTGAAGAACGGTTCATCTTCAGCCTGACCATGCCGCCCAATCCGATCGTCGTTTCGAAACTCGCCCGCACGTTGATCTTTACGAAGGAGACTGCGCCGACCCAGCAAGTGATTGTCGAGGGCTTGATCAAAAAATACGGCCAGCCCAGTTACGATAACGGTCCCAATCAATTGAACGATGCCAACCTCCGCATCATCAACTGGCTGGACGATGCGGACGGTAGCCGGATGAAAGATGAGAACGGCACCATGTGCACCTCAAGCCAGTCGTTTACGGGCATGCCCGAGCGCACGGCCGAGGCGGCGCAAATGCTACCGTCCGGAGTGGCGATGCTCCTCGAGTCGCGTTTTGCCGTCGGCCAGGGCGATGTCTGTCAGACGCGCCGCATGGTCCAGGCCCGGCTCAAACGGTGCTGCCAAAATGCATTGGCCGCCCCGGATCTCGTCGGGGGGCTTGCCGTGCTTATGGGGGATGGCCCGCTGGAGGTTCAGGCTTTCGGGGCGACGCATGAGCTGCTGGTGAATGCCGTGAAGGCCAAGGATGCCAGGGAGAAGGAAGGCGCGCAGAAAAACCGGCCGAAACTGTAGGCCGGTCTCATGTCCTCGATCGGAGCTAGCGGGCGGACGAACAGACAGGAGCGGTTATGCACCGGTGGATACTCACAATAGGATTACTGGTTTTCGCGGCACCGGCGGTCCATGCCGATCAGCCACAGGTGGAGGTAGTGAAAATGCCGGCTCAGGTCGGGACACGCTACTTCGACCCGAAGCGCCCGCCGCGGGACCGCCCTCCCCTGAGGGGCCCGGAGGAAGCTGTCTGCGCGGGGGATTTTCTGTCCGACGCGTCGGTCGGCGCCCAAGCGGTGCAAACGGATGCCACCCATGCCAAGGCGACGATCAACCGGGTCAAAGTGACGCTGCAGCTGGATATGACCATCTGGCTGCCCAACAATCCACAGAAGTGGACCGTCGAACATGAAGAGGGGCACCGGCAGATTTCCGAGTATTACTACCGCAATGCCGAGGTGGTCGCCCGGCGCGCTGCGGAGCCGTACATCGGGAAAACGATCGAGATCAGCGGCCCGGATTTGCGCCGGGCCTTGAGCGCGGCGGTAGGGAAAATTGCGGAGGAGATCACCAACGAGTACAACCGGCAGATGCCGGTTGAGGCGACGCAGGACCGCTACGACACCATTACCGGGCATAGCCGGAAAGAGATTCCGATTCCGGATGCCGTCGCTCAGGCGCTGAAGGAAACCTATCCGGCCCAATCAGGTATGGCGCCGGCTGCCGACTCGAATCAACGCGCCGTGCCGAAATTCTGAGTAGATCCCCGTCGCTGGGATGGAAGGAGATGCCCATGTATCGTGTATCACGATCGGTCATCGGCGGTATCGGGATGGTTGTCGTGCTGGCAGGGCAGGCGGCGGCTGAAGGATTGCCGGACATTCTCGGCATCCAGCTCGGCCTGCCGGCGCGGGAGGCCCATGCCAAGCTTCAAGCACAGATTCCAAAAAATCCGATCAACGTCATGACAACCAACCTGCCGACCATCGAGAAGCCGGTCATCTCATCCTTTCAGTCTGCCCCGAAGCAAACCATCATGATGGGCGATGAGGCGGATACGGTCACCGTGGATGTCACGTTGCCGCCGAACAAACAAGCGGTCTGGCGGGTCGCTCGCGAGCATTTCTTCCCCAATAAAGGGATTCCCAGGAAGACGCTGCTGGCTTCGCTGCGCGAGAAATACGGGAAGGAGAGCCGCGCCATCGCACCGGGCGGGAAGGCGACCACCGACGAGAGCCACATCATGGGCCTTGTGTGGTTGATGGATGAACAGGGACATCCATCAACTCTTCCTCCTCTTGTCGGGATGACCGATCCCTTAACCTCATGCAAGAGCACCGCGGAGGGCAACGGTGCACTGCTCGTCGAATCTCCGCAGCCCACGACCTTCGCGTCCGCCGATTATAAGTGGTGTCTGTCGAATTATACGGCCGTGAACGTGACGTTTATGGACAGCGAAGTGCCGGAGTTGTATAGCCGGATGATCGTCGGTGTCGTCAGTCTTCCCTTCGCCAGGCGCGCGGGGGAGGCCACGGTGAAATGGAAGCAGGACATCGCCGAAGGCCAGCACAAGCAGGAATTGGAGAAGGCCAAGCAGCAGGAGAAACCGAAGCTCTAGGGAGCCTGGCCTGCGGTTCCCCGAGCCCTCAGACTAGCGCACGCCGGTTTTCGCCTGCAGGCTCTGGAGGTATTTCGCGATGGAATGGTCCGGGACCTGCTGGTTGCCGAGCGTGCTCCAGAACGACGTGACGGAGAAGCGTTCCGTCTGGGCTTCGTCAAAGTAGGCGTAGTTGGTTCCGTCTTTCAGGACCACTTCCGGGCCGAAGTGCTTGTAGGGGCCTTCGTCGAGAATTGTGGTGAGATCGAACGGCGGGAGGAGCGGCACCGGATCCTTGTCGTTCACGAACCGCAGCAGCGGGAGTCCACGATACTTCTCGACGCCCGCGCGGTTCGTCACCTTCGGCTGGCCGAAGGTCATCGCCTGGCCGAGCTTCACCCCGTCCTCCTTGAATAGCATCAGCACGATCGACGCCGCGGCCCCGCCCAGGCTGTGGCCGGTCACGCGGACTTCATAGCCCGGCCGTAGCAGCGGCTTGGCAAAGGCATAGACCTGCAGTGCCGTGTCGGCGAAACCTTTGTGCAGCGGGATCTGCAGCCGGCCGTCCACCACCTTGTTGTAATCCACGTCGAGCTTCACATTCTCCAGGGTCGAGGTGCCCCGCACGGAGATCCACTGAATCTTTTTCGCCTCGTCCGTTTCGATGTAGGCTTTCACGCCCCTGGGGGTTTCCACCATGAAGGAGACCACCGTGCCGGCCGGCGACTTTTGTTTGATGGACGCATCGGTCTCATAGACAAGCGCCGCCCGTTGCGCATACTGGACCGCAAGCGCGAAGTCGATGGGTGCCGGCGGCTGCACGGGAGTCGGTTTCGGCAGCACGTTTTTGCCGCAGCCGGCCGAAGCGGCGACGAGACCGGAAAGAGTCAGCGCCAGGGCGACGGTGCGAAACGGGGTCTTATCGAGCGAAGCGATCATGGCAATGAGTCCTGGTTAAGGTGAAATCCCGAGAGGCTTGTACCCGCCTCACCGGAGCAAGTCAAGACGGCAGGCGCGGGCAGCAGATAATTACGGACAGGCCAGCCATTGTTCCACGTCAGGTCTCACCGATCGTTCGATCGCAATACCATTCGGAAACGTCCCGACTGCGCCCTGGCGGGCGACGATGCCGACATAGCCGTGGGTCCGATCCCAGAAGGGGTAGGCTCCGTAGGCGCCGGGGCTGGAGACTCTGGTGCCAGCCGTGCAGTTGAACGTGGCGCTCTGACATTCCTGCCAGAGGCCGAATCCGTAGTGCCAGTCTTCGCCCAACCCCACCACAGCCGGTGAATAGGCCATCACGGCGGAGGCTGTGTGATCCGCGAGAAGCTGGCCCATCGACGCGGCATTCAACAGCGAGCCGTTCTTCAGCGCCCTGAGAAAGGCCATGTAGTCTTCGCCGGTCCAGTGCATGCCGCCGGCCAGACGGGGATTTGTGGCGGAGGGAAGATCGTAGGTCGAGTTGGCGAACAGACCGGTCTGCGTTTTGAATTCCGTGAAGATTTCCTGCCAGGTGGCCAGGCCTCGCGCTCTCATCGCCATGAGCCCCGCCACTTGCAGGTGGGTGCTGGAATAGTAGAACTCCTGCCCGGGTGTGAGACCGTTCGCACTGTTGGTGTTGGCGATATTGATCACGCAGGTCTCGAAATTCGCTGCGCCCGCGTTGAGACAGAGCGGCTCGGTCGTCAGGCCTGAGGTAAAGCTCAGCAGCTGCGCGAGCGTCATACCGTAGAGGCTGTTGCCGCTGCCGATGGGCCAGGCGGGGATCCGATCCTGCGGCCGGTCCGACAGACTCATGTATCCCTGCTCCACTAAGCGCAGAATGACGACGGCCGAAACCAGTTTCGAGGTCGAGGCGGATTCATAGGAAGTCAGCAGCGTGGAGCCGCCGCGGCTGTAGCTGTAGCGGCGGCCATCCTGCCGTTCCACCGAGAAGGAGAAGTCCACGTCCGACGCAGTCTGCGCCAGCGTGCTGTCCATCGCCCCTTCAAGTTGCGCGACCGAACAGGAGGGGCCTGCGACAGGGACTGGCGCCGTATCCGATCCGTTGCCACTGCAACCGGCAAGGAGACTGATCACGACGGAGAGGCAAATGGTCAGGATGGTCGTGTGTTGCATGGGGACAATAACGTGGAACCCGACGATCCGTTGACCGGCTGTAAACCCATACCTGGCGCGCCTTCTTCTCCATCCTCTTGTCCCGGCCCGAAGACTGAATTAAGCTGAGCCCATGGATGAGTCAGGCTTGGCGCTGGTTGCCGCCGCTGCGGCGATGGTCGTGATCGGATTGGTCCGCCGGTGGTACCGCCGGCGGGTGGCCGCCAGACTGGCGGATCAGATGCTCTCCGACGTGATCAAGGGGAAAGACGCCTTCCGCCGATAACCGGCCGGTCAGTGCGGGGCGGCCGTCACCAGGGAGCGCGCGTCGTGCCGATGCTGCAGGGCGGTCTCGAACTCCTGCAGTTTGGCGCGCATGGCAGGTGAGATGAACATCTGCGGGTTGGACGGGGTCAGCTTCTCCGCGGCTTCCCTGGCCGTGATGGACGCGCGGGCCTGATCGAACGCCTCGACGAACGAATAGGTGTGCCGGAGTCCCTTGTCGAAGTAGGCTTCTCCGAAGTACGTGTAGTCGAACTGGTTGCCGCAGCCGAACGACGTATGCGTCGCATCCGCCGCCGTGATCACCAGAGTGTGATCGTCCTTGAGCGGTTCAATATAGCCCCCCGAATAACAGGCCGAAATCACGACGACCTTCCAGGTGATGGCGCTGTCATCCAGCGCAGCCTTCAAGGTCTCCGGCGTAATCGCGGACAATTCCAGGGGCGACAATTCGACGGACAGGTCGTGCGACCGCGAGCCATGGGTGGTGATGTAGAGAAAGAGGATGTCCTCGTCCTTGTTCATGGCCGAGCCGACCGCCTGGAGCGACGCGCGCAGGCTGGTCATACTGGCGATCGGCACGGTCTCCCACGCCGTCTTGTGATTGGCCAGGGTGACGGACCGGCCGGAGGTGTCGAACCGTGACGCGAACAGATCCTGGACCGACCGGATTTCCTTGATGAACACATCCTGGGCGGCATAGGGCGCCATTCCGATGAAGTAGAGTTCCGGGCGATCGGGCTCTCCCGGTTGGACCTGCGCCAGTTGTTTGGGCAGCATCGCGGCCTGCGCGTAGAACGTTTCTTCGTCGGTTACGGAACTTACCGGTCCGTCGTTCTCGGTCGAGTCGTTCGCTTCCGGCTGCCACCAGAATTCATTCATGGGGAAATAGGCGCGAGGTGCGAACATGGTCAGGCAGAACAGGGCCAGGCTGAGGAACACCATCGGCGAGCGCAAGCGAAACGTGTGGGAGAACGTCCAATACAACACCGAGCCGATCCAGACGGCGGCGAGCACCGGCAGCACGAGCGAAGGCAGGCCCTGGCCGTGGGTCCATTCCATGCGGGATGAGAGCAGGACGCTGCTGGTGAGCATCTCGTAGGGGAGATAAGTGCTCGCGAGGATCACGGGCAGGGAGAGGGCGAGATCCTCTTCGCCGGTCAGGCGGCTGATCAACCATCCGGACAGGAGCAGGAAGAGCAGATAGAGCGAGCAGACGGAGAGCGACCAATGGCTGAAGATGCCATGTCCGCCGGCCCTGACGTAACTGAAGAGCACGGCGACCGCCACATCGAACAGTAGCAGCATCGCGAGTTGGTCCATGGATCGGATAAACGAGGAACCGGGGATACGCTGGAAGAAGAAGAGGGCGAGTCCTGACCGGAGATTCTGGCTCAGATCTGCGCCGACCTGTGCGGCCTGTGAAGGCCATGCACGAAGGGAGTCGAAACCGGATAATACGCTCATGCTCAAGAGTCCAGGGGTGGTCAGTCAGATAGCTCTCCTATTCTAGCAGGCGCAAACGAGATGTGGGAAAACAGGGGCTTAGAGTGCGCCTCTGAAAAGGAGCGGCTGCCATTCCGGGGATCTGACGGCTCCGGCTACACGGCTGTCGCCGGTCGGCCGCTTGAGCGCGCGCCGTCTCCGCGATGTCCGATGGGGGCGGGGGCCTGTGCGGCTTCAGTGCGATGAGCCGCGGCGGCTGCTCGCCCGGCGGGCCAGCCGGTCCCGGATCACGGAGCCGATGAGCACAACCGGAATGGCCAGAA
>CAZEHM010000072.1:0-8660 GCA_964512025.1 uncultured Nitrospira sp.
GAAGGTCTGCCAATCGACGAACCGTCTTGGCGCGCGCTTGCCGCCGCGGAGATCGGCGGGGTCGGGATCGTTGGGGTCGAAACTGTCGTCGAACGCGAAGGCAAAGAACGGAGTCCCGCCATCGGGGCCGAAGTTCACGCGATAGCTCGGCCGCACTTGCGAGTGCCCGAACCGGTAGGCCGCCACGGCCCATTCGATGGGGATCAAGGCCGCTTGATTGCGATCCTTGTCGCGGAACCGGCCCGAAGAGAACGGGTCGTCAATCGTATAGAACCTGGTGCCGTTGCGGAGAATATCCGTCACAAGTTCCTGTCCGATCGTCAGGGGCAAAAATTCATTCAGGACGATCCATTGGTAGTGCCAGCGCACCTGGCGTTGCGCCATCTGAAAGAGCCGTTCGGGAGAGGCGTCGGCCAGTGTCGGCGTAGCCCGCAAACGGTCGATCACCGCATTATGGAAGCGGAGCATCGCCAGATGGAGTTGGCTGATCACCACGTTCTCGTCGTTCCGGGCGTCTCCGAGCAGAGCCGTATTGTTCGCGTCGCGCGGCAGATCGTACCGCACGGCACCTTTTCGCGAGACGGCTTCCGATCCGGGCATGACCTCGACGCGAAGCTTAATGTCTCCGGAACTCCGATCGTAGAGTTCGGGCGAGCTATCCGGACCATTCCCGTAGACACTGTCCAGATCGAAAGCCGCCGTGCGGAAGTTCGTCGTCCGACGGGGATCGGCCGGTTGCAGCAGCGGGGAGCGGGGGTCGAGCGTGAGATCGTGATCGATGAATTGACCCAGGAACGTCATACCTGCCGTCATGGTGGGGTTGTCCGGATTGTTGGGACTGTGGACGGCAGGATTCAGAATGGATTGGATTGGGTCGGTGAGGAGGTCCATGGCATCAATCGGCCCTCCCTGGGCTCCAAGTCGCTTGGCCTGCTCGCGCGCTTCATCGCTGGCCGGTGCGAAGGGATTCAGACCAGGAAACATCCTGATAAAGGTATTCTCTGAACTTCTAGAGTCTCTGGTGCGTTCCTGCGCGGAGGCTGCGACGGGAAACAGCGCCAGCGCAGCGGAACAGCAGAGTACCTTCACGATACTGCGTGGAATGAGGGATCTATTTCTTTCTGGTGACATGCCCATCTCCTTTCTCGGTTCACTGATCGGTGACGACTGGCCGCTAAACTGACTGCAATCAACATTCCCAGATCCGACAGGGTTATCTGGATTAGACAGGCCGGAGGATCATGGGACTGTCGGTTAGAGTAAAAATGAATAAGTGGTTGAATGTAGGGCGCATCTATCGATGAAGAGAGGTCGATCGGCCCGTTGATCGGATAGGACGGAGACGGCGCGTGAATGTTCGGATGGATGAAGATCGAATCCCTTGTATGATTTCTCCTATCTCTTTGTCGGCTGCCGTTAGAAAAAAAGCGGGGGGCCCCAGGAGGACTGAGGGCCCCCGCCCGTGAAGTGGGAGGGTACAACTCCCACTTCTGTTGCCGGCGCGTGGAGGGCGCCGGCTGGTCGATCTGTGTCCTGTTGCTCTTGGCTATTGATAGTCCTCATTCAGTGATTTCAGAAACGCGACCAGCGAAGCGGCATCTCCCGCCGTCAATGCGATGCCCTGTAGCTGCGTGGCTCCGTTGCGCAGCGTTGCCGCCCTGGCCTGGGCAGAGACCAACCGATAAAACGCAATGATGTCGTCCAGCGTATCGAACTGCCCGTTGTGCATGTAGGGCGCAGAATGACTCAGGTCGCGGAGTCCGGGGGTCTTGAAACGGGCAATGGCTCGATCCAACAGGGCCGTATCAGTCACAAGGCACGGCACCTGGTTCTCGCACAGGAGGGTCCTGATTTTTGCCTGCGGGTTCGGTATGTCCGGATTTGCAAAGACATTCCAGACCCCCAGATCGGTCAGTGCCGGGTTTGCCAGCAGAGGTATCGATCTGAACGGTTCTAGTGCAACCGGGTGGGCCTCGGTGGCCGGGAGGTATTGATTATAGTTTCCGTTACGCGTGGCCAGGTTCGGGATGGCCAGACCGGCAAATTGGCCGGCTCCGTGGATATCGTCGTATTCTTTTTGTGTTGTGCCGGTGTTATGTAGTTTGAAGTCGGTAAAGTTCGGCGCCGCGTGGCAGGCAATACAGTTGCCGATTCTGCCTGCCGTCAGTTCTGCCGGTGAGGCGGGAATGGCCGCCGGTTCCGCCAGAAACATCTTCAGCCCATCGAGTTCCGCTGCGCCAAACACAAAACTCTGCGGGTGAAACTGAAATTGGCCGTCTTGCCGATTGGGATTCGCGGTGACGAACTGAGGAGAAAATCCTCCCGCGTTGATGAGCGCCCGCAGGCGCCGGCTGTAGTCGAGCGGCGATTCATTACTGTCCGGCTGCTGAGGCAACCCGTTGATCTCCAGGAAGACATCGAACGGCGAGCGAATAGGGGTGCCGTTGTCGTCGGTTTGCGAGAACAGAAGGCCGTTGACGTAGGCCGCTACTACTCTCACGACGGCATCGAAGATTTCCTGATCGGTGCCGGATCCGACAAAGGCGCGAAACTGCGGGGGCAATTTAAATTCGTCGGGAATCGAGGCATTCGTGCCGGTAAAAAGCAGGCGATAGGACAATCCGTCGAATTGCTGAGCCAGATCGCCTGATCCGTCATCCCCCCGGACCACCCGTGCGACATGGGCGATCGCCTGCGCTTTCTCGCCCGGGAGCCAGCCGAAGTTTCTTCCGGTGAAGGTGGCCGCGACCAGGTCTTCCATGGAATTGAACTCCGTATCGAAATGGAAGAGGACCCCATCCGGTCGATCCAGTGTCGAATTCACGAGGGCCGGCGAGTTACGGGGTGCATGGGTCTTTCCGTCGGCTCTGGCCGGAATCGGGCTGCGGCGGGCGAAGTCGGCATAGGTTCGCATGCCGCCGCCGGGAGCCGTCAGCACGTCATCGACCATGTGGCAGGCGCGGCAATTCATCGCCGTGCCGGCAAACGGTCCGGGCGTGATCGGCAGGCCGGTTGTCTCAACGCTATCCACGACGGCATCGCCGGCATTCGGGTCGTTGATGTTGCCGCCGTTGTCCACGAACACTTTGAAAGCCTGAGCAAAGCGGGTTTCGAGAAAGAGACGCTCTCCCACGGCTTGTTCGGCGCCAGGGGTGCCGCCGTTGACTGTGCTAACGGGGGGAGCTCCGCCGCCGTTCGTCTTCTCTCCGCTGCACCCGGCAAACAAAGCACACAATAGAAGAAGCCCTCTGATTCCCATGGCGTGAACTTGCAAACCGTTGGTGTGACGAGCGGCAAACATAGCGCAGCCTCCTCAAAACAAAATAGGATAAGAGAGAGAATTGATTGAGTCAGTGAGTTCTGGGGTGTCTGCCGAAAGCACGAGGCGTGAAAGCAGGGCGACTAGCTCTGGGTCGAATTGGGTGCCGGCAGCCACTCGAAGGATTCTAACGGCGATTCTGTTTCGCCCGACTCGGTCGGACGAGCCAGGCACGCGGATGGCGTCAAACGCATCGGCGATCGCCAGGATTCTGGCTCCCAGCGGAATGTAGGTTCCTCTGATACCGTAGGGGTAGCCCGATCCATCCCATCGTTCATGATGATGGGCGATGAGGGTCGATGCTTCCCGCATGAATATAAAGGGCTCGAGCAGATTGGCTCCGAGCCGGGCATGGTGCTGAACGGCGACATAGGACTCGGGCTCGAGCGGCGCTCTGCTCCCGGTGATGCAGGGTGATAGCATCAGGAGGCCAATATCATGAAGGAAGGCCGCGAGCTTGAGATGGTGCAATGCATCGACATCAAGGGCCATGGCCTGCCCGATCATGAGGGCAATGCCGGCGGTGTTCCGTCCATGGCCGGCTTGCCAGGGCAACGCGCGGTCGATCTCCCTGGTGACCTGACGAGCGAGAATAGACTCGACATCGCGACGGGAACGTGGAGGCAAACGGAGACGGTCGATCTTGCTCAGCATCGCGATGACCCTGGGCAGCACTATTGTGAAGGCTGTTTCCGTTTCAACGGTCATGCAGTACCTCCATGCGACGGGCCGGGCCGGACTCTCTTCTGAGACCCCGGCCCTGCTTCATCAGAAATACGTGGCGGCAGAGATGACCAGCGCACTGTCGTGGATGCGTTGGCCGCTATTCGGATTGAATGCTTTGGGCATGTACTGGTAGCTGATTTTGAAGACCGCATCTTCAACCGGCCGATAGTTCAAGCCGAAGGAAATCTGCTCAAGTTGGCCTTGATTCTCTCCTCGGTTGTCCCGATTTAAGTTCACCTGGTCATAACGAATCACGGCCGTGAAGGTAGAGCCCTCGCCAAACCTCTTGGGTGAGAGGGCGGTCAAGAAGGAGGGCATGAAGTGATAGTTGCCCTGGATATAGAACCCTTGCATCCGTTGAGGCGGAGCGGCCAGGGGATTAAACGTATTGATTCCCGTCAGTGTTGTGCCTGGAGCAAAACCAATGGTATTGCCGGGAATGGCACGAGAGTTTCCTCTTGCATAGGCCCAGGCCGCTTCACCGATGATCTCAAACGGTCCCTTTTGGAGTGTCCAATCAACTGCCGTAATGCTTAGGGGGTTGTAGCTGCTCGGGGAGGAGTTGCCGAAATAACCGGATCCGGCGACCTCTATGCCGAGGATCGGGCTAAAGGCCACACGGCCGGAGACCGCTTTGCCATTATTGATGTCAAGTCCGTCAGCGGTGCTTTCGCATTTTCGCTGGCGGGAGTTTTTTGTACCGGTTTCCTCGTTAATGCGCGGAGTGCCGTTAGGATCATTTCCGCAAGGGCCGGTTGTCATATAGAGTTCGTAGTCGAGTTTGCTGGTTGGACCAGGATAGAAAGTGCCATAGACGCCCGCTCCCGTCTCGGACATTGTCGAGGGAATGATGAACTGGCTGACAAGCGGGCGGTCCGTCAAGTCGTTCAACGGAGAGTCGTGAAGTAAGTTGAACTTGCCGATCGGGACCAAGAGAATACCCGCGCGAATATTGAATGGTTCGCTGATGAGATAGTCCAAATGAGCAAATTCCAGGCTGATTTCTGTTTCTCCGGCCCCTCGAATCCCGTGTTCGATCTCAAGTTCAGAGGCAAACTTCACATGCTCTGTAATGTCCGCATAAATGAACGGAACGAAACGCTGCTGGTCGAATCCGTTCGTGACTCCCTGGTTGTTTCGGATGGCGTTATAGTCGCCCGTTTCCATGACGCCGTTTCGATGGCTCCGATACTGAATGTCCATGTAGCCTCCCACAATGGCTTTCGGGGCTGCTACAAACGGCTTCGCATAGACCAAGCGGCCAGATCCACTCGATCCGAATGACAGGGGTGCCTGCGTCTGCGTACGAAGGTCTTTGCCGATCTCTGGAAGGGAACCGATTCCTGGTTCATTCGACAGGTTTGAGCTCCCGTCCCGCCGCTCAGAAGCTCCTTCGCGATGTTCATGCTCCTGGTATTGTTTAATGGTGGCTCGATATTGGCGCAGCTCCTCTTCCACCTGCTGGAGTCGGTTTTCAAGGGTCTTGTCTTCGGCGAATGCGGGAAGGCCCGGCCAGAATGCGATGATAAGCACACCAAGTCGAAATGCAGTCTTCATGACGGTTCTCCTTTACGAAGCGAATGATGTAAGACTCGGGGCGCTGAGGCCTCTGGCCTAGTAGATGACGCGACTGTTCGCTCTCCTCTCACGAGAGGCGTGAAGTGAAATAAAAAGCCCAAGACCACTTGCGTGATCTTGGGCTCTGGGTGAAAAACCTCTGGCCGCTCTAGATTGTCGGGACCGCGCTGGGTATTGCTAGGTCTCTTCGGGACGCTTCCCGCCCATCAAAGGCTGCCTGAGAATCCACATCTCGTGCAGTGGAATCCACATCATGATCAAAAATGTCACCATCATTAGCGTATCGCCGGTCAACATCGTCAGGACGAAGACGGGCGACACATAGCTGATCAGCCAGGGCGATAGTAAATCCAAACCGACACCGGCGAACGAGAGCCAGGTCATCCAGACCTTCATGGCCTGGCTGGCGCTCGTCAAATACAGCACGTGGACCAGAATCATGAACACCACCGGCATGGTGAACAGGTGAAAGTGCGTGACTTCCGCCAGTTCCCGGAATGACATCGGCTCGCCGAACGTGGCATCCGATCCCCGATAGTGTTCTGCAATGCCCTGTGGCGACAAGCTGGTCATGCTGTGAGCCCAAAAAAACGAAAACAGAAATCCAATCAGCATCAAGAACAAAAACTGTGTGTACAGCAGTCTGATATGGCGATCGGAGTCCCGGAGTTTGAATCGTTGATTAAAGTTTTTCATAGGGGGACGCTCGGTCCGCTTTGTTTAGTTGCCGAAAATAGATGTAAAGATGCCTTTATCGGTCTTGCGGGATGCGACCGTATCGCTTCCCATTCCCGCCGGCTTCAAGTAAAATTCGTCCACGAGGACCAGCACACGCTTGACGCCGGCGCTCATCGAGCGCACCGACATGGTGGCGCCGCTGATGTTGATGATGTCCTTGTTGATCCGGATCGGATCAGATACGGTTCTTCCGTCGTATTGTGAGTTGAACCGCTTTTTCCCGACCTCGCTTCCTTTGGCATCGCGAAACACCAGCAACTCTACGTCGGTGCAGGCGCCCTTCGGATCGACTCCGACCATATAGGTCATGTGCTTATATTTGCCGATGGTGTTGTGGATCATGGCATAGCCGTCGATCTTGTCTCCGGTTTCGCCGACATAGAGTTCGAACGACTCTTCCGGGAACTTCCAGCCGATTCGCTCTTCAATGAGTGCTTTCTTCTCCGGTGTCAGGCGGATCAGCTCCTTGCGCACGCGTTGCGACTTCGGGAGAATCGTTTTTACCGCCTCTTCTTCCGTCATAAATTCTTCATACTTGAAATCGTCGTCCTTCAGATACCGGCGCAGCTCTGCATCCCAGACTTTTTCGCTGGCCAGGGCCGGGAGTGTCGAGGCCAAAAGTAATACAGCTGCGGTCATGGTGCGGAACGCACTCAATTGAGAGAACATCCGTGCTCCTTTAGTTTCTTATCCAAGCGGCGTTGTACATCGTTCATGACTTCCGCCGAGGGGTCGGTGGAGGCCCAGCCGAAGAGGCGCGAGCCGCCGCGAAAGGCCCATCGCTGTCGCTCTTCGACAAAGCTGACTTTAATGACATCGTCGAGACGTTTGACGGTCAGGGTGATGCGGGACCGATCTCTGCTATCCCCCAAGTCTCGCTGGAGGGCACCAAAGGTCCGTCCCGGCATGGGAATTTCAAGCCAGTTCGTGACGATCAAGCCGCTATCCTTCTCCTGTGTCACGATCGCGCGATCCTTGGCGGCATCGAGGGCCGCCTCCCAGGCATGGTCGTAACTGCAGACGGCAAAGCGCTGTTGCATCCCGCTCATGGAGGCGCAAGCGGTCAGCATAGTTGCTAGGAGGAGAACAAGAACGGATCGTCGTAACATAAGAGCTCGGTTGTGTCTTTGTGTGAGAGACCGCCCCTGAGCGGAGCGGTCTCCCGGGTTTTGCTAGAAATACGTGGCTGCCTGAATCAGGAAGCCGTTGCCGTTTAAGAGACTGGTCCCCGTTGCCAGATCGCCGGCCGGAACGAGCCCTCTTGCGTTGTTCTGAGTATTGAGCTGCCAGTCGAATTTAATGACCGTATCTTCAATCGGCCGGAAGTTGAGGCCGAGGGTCAGCCGGTCAAGTTCCCGCCGGTTGCCTCCTCCTGCGTTGTTAAGGGTGCGGTTGTCCGAGTCGGTATCGACCTGCTCCCAACGGACGACTGCCGTGAATGTCGAGGCATCGGTGAAGTGGCTCGGTGCCCATTTCTTCAGGAAGTCCGGCATGAAGTGGTAGTTTCCTTGAACGTAGTAGCCGTTCATCTTTCCCGGGCCGGTGCCTGGGTTCGTAATGGTTGTCCAGGCGGCCTCCCCGATGATTTCGAACGGGCCTCGTTGCAGGGTCCAGTCGAAGGCTGCAAGGGTAATGTTGCTGACGCCGGTGATCCCATTGTTGGTTTGCCCGCCGGGGTTGAGTTGTCCATGATAGCCTGACCCGGCCAATTCGATGCCCAGCATCGGGCTAAACGCGACGCGGCCTACAATAGCTTTGCTTTGATCTCGATCTCGGGAGATGCTGCCGCGCGCGCTGCGGACGCCGAGGTCGTTAACGGCCCCCGCTGTCGCACTCATGCCGTTGACGGCGTAGAGTTCGTAGTCAATCTTCGACAGGGAACTCGGATATAGGGTGCCGTAGATACCAGCCCCGGATTCAAACCAGGTGCTGGGAATGATGATTCTCGAAACCATCGGACGATCCACCAGGTCGTTCAGCGGCGAATCGTGCAGCAAGTTGAACTTGCCGACCGGCATCAACAGAACACCGGCACGGAGATTGATCGCTTCATGAATTAAATAGTCCAGCTGAGCAAACTCAATCTGCATAGAGCCGTCAGTGCCCTGTGGGGCATTGACACCGCCTCTCTCGATTTCAATTTCTGTGGCGAATTTGATGTGGTCGGTGATGTCGGCATAGATGAAGGGCACCATCCGCTGCTGGCCAAAACTGTTGCGGCTGGGATTGTCCAGATTCGGACGCGACAAATTGTTGTACATGACATCGACATATCCGCCGACCGTCGCCTTGGGTGCGC
>CAZEHM010000073.1:0-8309 GCA_964512025.1 uncultured Nitrospira sp.
ATCCTCGCAATCAGGAAAGGGTTGATCGAGCTAGATCCACGGCCCTGAATACTACACGGCAACCGAACGTGACATGATCTGATCTGTTTTTCTAGAAACAACACAGTTGTATTTTTTATACAACACGCGCGAAAGCAAGAATGTTGCTTTTTAATTATATATTTCAATAACTTGAATATATTCATTTATGGCAAGCCTCTTGCTAAAAGACATGATGTCTTTTGAACCTGGAGGCTCTCGTGAGGAATCAGCAAACCCTAGCCGCACCAATTACCTGCTCTGGCGTCGGGCTTCACTCGGGGCAGCCGGTAACTATTACACTGAGACCGGCACCTGTTAACACCGGTGTGGTGTTCGTGAACCGGAACGGCAAGTCAGGAGCCTCTCTTCCTGCCTCCATCGAACATCTGGTGCCGACCGAGCTCTGCACCGCAATCAACGGCAACGGCTTCCAGGTCAAGACGATTGAACATGTACTGGCCGCTCTCTCCGGGCTTGGAATTGACAATGTGTTCATCGATGTCACGGCCGGCGAAATCCCCGTCATGGATGGCAGCGCTGCACCGTTTGTCCGGTTGATTCAATCCGTAGGCGTCGTGTCACAATCCCGTCGCCAGCCCTATTTAAAAATCATGGCGCCGATCGAAGTGTGCGACGGCCAAAAGCGCGTCCGTATCGAACCATCCTCCACGCCAAAAATTACATACACCATTCACTACAATCATCCGATGATCAAGACGCAGGTCTATACACACGACTGCTCTGCTGAAACTTTTGAACAGCATATTGCAGAAGCCCGCACATTCGGATTTTTGCATGAAGTTCAAGCCCTCTGGGCACGAGGACTCGGCCAAGGTGGAAACCTTGAGAACACCGTCGTGCTCTCAGAAAGTGGGGTCATCAACGAATCCGGGCTGCGTTATTCCAATGAATTTGTTCGCCACAAAGTTCTTGACCTCATTGGAGATTTTTCACTCCTGGGCATGCCCTTCATCGGCCACCTGATTGCCGAACGGTCCGGACATGCGCTGCACACTCGCCTGGTCGAGCAGATTCTTGAGCAGCCGGAGAAGTGGGTGCTACTGAACACGGAACCAGCTTCAGTCGAAGCAAGACCGTCGCTGTCTCACAGCAGACCACAGCCGGCCATCGCCCTTCAGGCCTCATAAGCCGGGCTCCGCTCTCGGCTATCCACGACACTGATCTAGTATGGTGAGAGCACTGATTGCCGCACGATCCGCGGCGATGAGGTGAGATCACAAATTAACGCCGAGAGTGAGTGGCCTCACCCTCGGCGTGTAATACTCGGCGGGTTACTTCTTCTTCTTCTTTGCTGCTGCTTTCTTCGTTGCCAAGAGTCTCACCCCCCTTCGCCTTAAAAAATAGTTGCGAGCACGAAACTACACGGCCTGAATCAATACATCTTCGAGGGCCTCAAACGTATTCGGACCAACCTTCCTAAACCGCTTGTCGCGCTTCAAGGAGGTCGCGACAGACGTCAACGGCGTTTTCCCTTTGATCTGCAGTCCGCCTTCCGCAAGTCGCTGCACCAATTCTTTCGCGTGCATGGCCCGATTGGACTCACGAAGAATTTCATATGTCGCTTCAGGGACGCTCTTGCCGACATACTTGCTGCGACCCAAGAGAATTTCACGCGATTGGTCTGTCACATCCATGACCGGAAGAGTCCGCACGCCTTTGCTATCATCGGGAATGATTTGACTGGAGAGACTGGCAAGCTTCGCTTTGTCGGCTTCTACGCGATAGAGCGTTTCGGCGAGCTCGAGATATTTTTTGATCGTCGCAATTTCATCGTCGAGTCGACGCTTCTTCTTCTCAAGCTCCTGAAATCTATTTTTGTAGGCATGAATCCGCTGCTCAAGACCTACAAGAATATCTGTTAACTCTTCCACAACACCCCCAGAAGAAGCATGCTTGCTTTATAGCATTGCATAGAATATCCGTCAAGCATGAACATGATAATATTTATACGAACATAAAAACTAGTCATATGCACATAAGAATCCGTTGTAAGAAATGTGCACTCAAGGCTTACTGAATCAGCCGCGATGCTACTTTCACATATTTTTCTTATATTTATAAAACTTCTGTCGCCATGCTTGAAAAATGATCCCTTCATATCAAAGCATTCCCATGATGCAAAACAGACCGATAGCCATAAGCGTGTCCTGTGCTATCATTCGCCATGCTTGAACCATTTGATACCGGCGAAATCAATTTTCCGCCACTTCTCAAAACAGCCACAGAAGCAGCCACACAAGCAGGGATGCTTCTTTTACGCTATGCGCGCGACGGCTTTCGGATCAAGCATAAGAGCCTGATCGATTTAGTCACAGAAGCAGATCACGCCGCAGAGCAATGTGTTATCGATGTCATTCTCGCAAACTTTCCAAACCACCGCATTCTCGCTGAGGAACGGGGTGAAATCGATCGGAGTCCGTCACCCTATCGATGGATTATCGACCCACTGGACGGCACCACAAACTTTGCACATGGCTTTCCTGCCTATTGCGTATCGATCGGCCTTGAATACAGGGGGGAGTGTGTACTCGGCGTTGTCTACGACCCGACTCGCGCTGAACTCTTCAGTGCCACACGTGGCGGCGGGGCTCGAGTCAATGATCGGTCAATCCATGTTTCTCGAACAACACAGCTCGATCAAGCGCTCCTGGTAACAGGCTTCGCCTACGATATCCGCGAGACTCCGAACAACAACCTCGATCATTTTGCTCGGTTTGCGCTTCGCGCTCAGGGACTCCGACGCACCGGCTCAGCAGCACTCGATTTGTGTTATGTCGCAGCGGGGCGATTCGACGGATTTTGGGAAGTGAAACTCAAACCATGGGATATGGCGGCTGGAGTGGTCATCCTCCGAGAGGCCGGAGGGAAAGTGACGAACCTGTTCGGCGCATCACACTCTCTTTTCGGACAGGAGTTGGTCTCAAGCAACGGCCTCATCCACGATGCCATGATTTCGGTGATTCAGGAATCCCTGGATACCATGCCTCCATCCACACGTTGAATCGCCGCTCTCTTTTTATCCCAGCTCCAGACCGTTCAGGTCCCCGTATACAGCAAGGCAATCCGTGCGCTAAAATCGTCCGATACCCTGACTGGAGTACATTGTATGGCAACGTCGATACCGCCTTCCGGCTCAATGAACAGCCAACCAACAGGAGAGAGTCCTAGCGACAAAGCGACATGGGACGTGGAGCTTTTGCGCGTCCTGGTAAGTCGAAAGGGGACTCAGGTCGATGCGCAATGGGCGATTCATCCTCAATTGAAACAGGACCTGCTCCCGGAAGAATGGAAAGAAGTGACCGACCTCATGGCCAAAGTCACTGATATTGTCGGGACTCGCTTCTCTGAAGTCCTTCAGAACGTTGAACCCGATCCTCCCGGTCATGCCTGAGCGAATCTGCTCCCCGCGCCGCTCTCAACGATCTCTTCCGAACCTTTGACCCAGAAGGAGGCTCGCATGGATTCGTATTATCATTCGCATGATCTCGGCAAGTTCGGCGAGATGGGCAAGGGGAACAAAGAACTCTGGGACAAGTTCATGAGTTACTACAGTGCGGTCTTCGCCGAGGGCGCGCTCACGGAACGGGAGAAATCCCTCATCGCTCTTGCCGTGGCGCATGCCGTGCAATGTCCCTATTGCATCGACGCCTACACGCAGGCGTCGCTGGAAAAGGGATCGAACATTGAAGAGATGACGGAAGCAGTCCACGTGGCCTGTGCCATCCGAGGGGGCGCATCACTCGTGCACGGCGTACAGATGCGGAACGTCGCCGAGAAATTGTCGATGTAAGAGAAGACGGTCGTGACGGACGGCAGATCTGCCCGTGTCAGAGATACTGGTTTTCGGGGATCGCCAGAGTGAAATATTTCCCGCGCTCTTCGTAGAGAATACGACGGCTCGTCAGCACACTCAGGGCTTGATTCAGTTCATCGTCCGATAATACCAGATCACTCTTGGCTTCTTTCAGCAACACGCGAATCTGATCTCTGCTTTTCGCCGCCTCGTTGCAGACTTCGATGATCTCCGCCGCAGGCCAATCGAACCGTTGCCTGGTCGGCGCCTGAGGATCCCGCCCGTCATAGACCGTCACATAATCCATCGCTTTGGAATAATACAAAAACGGCCGGTCGCTGCCGCGCGCCCGTCGCTGCCATTCCTCCACCAGACCGACCAGTTCCTGATAGAGATGCGGATCCACCGGCCAGTGATCCAGCTCATACTCGAAATCATAGGCGATCTTGAGCAGATCAAGGCGGGCGGCATCATACACGTACTCATAGGCCATTCCCGGCCCGGTAATCTTCACACCGTATTCATGCGGACGCGTAAAGTAGGGACTGAACCGCTGTAGCCAGAACTTTCCGGTCGCTTCCGGCGCCTGCAAATGGAAGAGCGAGGGCAGCAAATCGATCTGCCGCCGATAGTCGTCGTCCGTTTCTCCGGGAAAGCCGAGAAGGATATTCCAGGACACCGCAACACGGTAATAGCTGCTCCACTTGAGACACACGATGTTCTGCATGGGCGTCACGCCCTTGTCCATCGCCTTGAGCTGCGTCAGACTCAGGCTTTCGAGCCCCGGCTGCATGCACTTCACGCCCCCCACCGCCAGCGTGCGGATCTGACTTTTCTGAAGGTTGCTCTTCGTTTCGATGAACACGTCGAGATCGCAGTGCGCGGCGGCAAACAGGCCGAACAGATTCTCGACATACTTCATGTCGATGATGTTATCGACCAGCCTGAACCGGGTCGTGTCATACCGGCTGGAGAGCGCCGTCATTTCACCTGCGGCCTGATCCGGCGACTTCGCGCGAAACTTCATACTCTGTGCGTTCAAACCGCAAAACGTACAATGGTGCTTTTCCCCCCACCAGCAGCCGCGGGAACCTTCGTAGAGAAGAATACGATCCAGCCCCTGTGCCGCATCCCCGAGTTCGGCCAGCAGATGGTAATAATCGTCGTAGTCCGGAGGCCCGGTCTTGGCGAAGTCGGCAAACAGCGCCGGGTTCGGTGTAAATCGAATCCGATCCTGCTCCCTGAAGATCACGCCATTCGGTACCGCTTCCGGCTTTCCCTCAAGCACGTGGCGTACCAATTGAGGAACGACCTCCTCGCCCTCCCCCACGACGACATAATCGATGAAGGGAAACGCCCGGAAATATTCCATCCCCATTTCGCCGTCGTAGTTCGCTCCGCCGAACACGATCTTGACCTGGGGGTAGAGATCCTTGATCAATTTGGCCAGTGTGAGGCTTGCCACATTCTGGTCGAAGGTTGAAGTGAAGCCGACGAGTGCGTACTGGCCCCAATCGATCGCCGTCATCGCCCAGGTGAGAAACTGCGGCGCCGTCCTCGTCGACATGTCCTCAAAAAATGAGATGGGCTGACCGCTCTCCCTGGCTACTTGCTCAAAGACCGGCTTAAAGACCCGCGGATATTCCGCGCGCTTCGGATTGTCTCGAAACAGGAGATAGGAAAAGAGCCACTCACCGAACAGCGCGCGCTTCTCGCAGATCATTTCATAGAGCGGCACGCCGATTTTGTGCGCGAAGCGGACATTCAAATGATGGCAATCGACAGGAATTCCTTTGGACTTGAGCAGAGCCGACAGGGTCCCGAGCTGGATGGAGGGATACTTCGAATAGCTGAACGGCATGTTGACGAGCGCCACCCGGGCTTGCTCGCTCATCTGACGCCTCGTACAGTCATCATTCGCCGTGGTTAGGATGCGACAACGCGGAACGGTCCAAATTCTCGATCGGCCTTGGCCGCCAGATAGAAATCGCTCTCCGTCAGGCCGTTGATCTTGTGCGTCCAGATCTCCACCTTGCATTTCCCCCAGGCAAGATAGAGATCCGGATGGTGGCCTTCGGCCTCGGCGATCGCCCCCACTTTATTCACATAGGCCAACGCCTGGGCAAAATCTGTGAATGTGTAGAGCCGTTCAAGATGGCCCTGTGCGTTCAACGACCAGCCCCGACCCAATTCTTTCAGCAGCACCTGCGCACGATCAGCGGGAACCGGCGGAACACCGCCACGGCAGGGAATGCACTGATTGTCGGCAAGACCCATGGCGGCCTCCTTGGGTGAAAGTCATAGTATTGTAAAGGGGCCATGAGCGGAGAAACAAGGCGGGGGTCGGGCTAGTCGGAGTCGTCCGGAGTCCCGCCCGATTTGGCCAAATCATTCAGTTTGATATTGTCTGGACGAACTGTTCCGCCGCCGTGGTCATACGCTCAAGAGCCTCATCGAATGAGAGAGGTCGCGACACGCCTTGCCTCCCAACCCGATTCCGCGCATCATGCCGCGACTATGCCATCCGGATCCGCATCGACTGAGACACCCCGGCACCTGCGCATCGGCTGGTTTACCGCAAGCTGCGTCCTCGTCAGCAACATCATCGGTGGCGGCATCTTCACGACGACCGGCCTGATGGCCCGCGATCTCGGCGATCCGCTCCTGATTCTCCTCCTGTGGTTCATGGGCGCGCTGTTTGCCGTCGGCGGGGCGATGGTCTATGGCGAGCTGGGCTCGCGTCTGCCCCATGCCGGCGGAGATTATGTCTATCTGCGGGAAGCCTACGGACCCCTCGTGGCTTTTCTCAGCGGCTGGACGTCGTTCACGATTGGCTTCGGCGCCGCCGTGGCCGCCTCGACTATCAGCTTCTCCTCCTACGCATTGCGCGTCTTCCCGATTCAGGATGAATCAGGATGGATTGCGAAAGGCCTCTCACTCGCTCTCCTCTGGAGTGCCACCGTCATCCATTGCCGGGGGGTTGGAACGGGCGGGCGGCTGCAGTTGCTGCTCACGACGACGAAAGTCGTCGCGATCGGGGGACTCATTCTCGGCGGACTATCGGCAGTGATCGGGCAAGAGCGATCTCTCCTCGGCACGCCAGCCGCGCAGGAACCCACGGTTGGAGCAGCCGCCATCGCGCTGGTGATCGTAACCTATTGCTATCTCGGCTGGAACGTCGCCGGCTATATCGCGGCCGATATCGCGAATCCCCAAAAAACCTTGCCCCGAATTATGATCGGAGGAACGACATTCGTCGCCGTGATTTATCTCTTGCTGAACGTGGTGTACTTGTCGGCCTTGTCCATCACAGAACTGGCACGGGAGCCGATCGTGCCGGTCGCGGAAAAAGCTGCTGCTGCCCTGTGGGGACCTCAAAGCGGCCGGCTGGTCGCCGCAATTCTCTGCCTCTCAATCGCCGGAGCGGTGAGCGCCATGACCTGGGCGGGCCCCCGCGTCTATTGGGCCATGGCGCGTGACGGGATGATCAGCCCCTGGCTCGCTCATGTACAGCCCCGAACGAATGCGCCGGCCCGCGCGATCATTTTTCAAAGCCTCTGGGCTTCGCTTCTGATTCTGAGCGGCACGTTTGAGCAATTACTGGTCTACAGCGGCCTCATCCTCGCGCTGTTCATGGCCCTGACTCTCTCCACGATCTTTCGCCTTCGCCGGACCAGCACCCTGCAAAGCCGTCCATATCACGCTCCCCTTTATCCGGTTTTACCCGCGGTGCTCGTCGCAGGAGCCGGAGTCCTGGTTGGCTATAGTGTGCTCGAACGGCCTTCAGAATCGTTTTACGGCGCGGCGACCGTTCTGAGTGGAATCCCGCTGTATTACCTCTGGCGCAGGTCGATAGCCAAGTGAAGCCGGCCCGCCTGGACGTTGAACACGTCACCGGCAAGCCCGCAATGAGTAACACCCCGAGGCTATTGTGTCAGTGCGTTGTGGAGAAAAAGAATGTGAGCACGACAGAGGCGGAATATTTCAGTCGCTGAAAAATACGGGCGACCTTGCACTATGGTGGGAGGTCGCCCGTAAATGGCGCTTGGGACGCCGAGAATTATTTCTTATGTCGCGGCCCGCAAGACCCGCACGACACGGTTATGTCTTTCTACTCGGGGGAGACATCTTCAATCCCGGGTACGAGAGTTCCCCCTCCCAGCCGGCAATCTCCACGATTGTCATGCTGACATCCAATTGGCCTCTCCTGCCATCACGGCACAGCCAGTGGAGAAACGGCTAGAACGACCGACGAGAAAGACGCCCGCTTATCGACGGGCCTGACGGACCAGGTGGCGTTGCGTCGCTCATGTCCACCCTCCTCTCTGATGAACTCATCGAGAGACCTGGATAGCAGCCGCGCGGTCTGCCCGATCTCCCGCATTACCGAACATCTCAGGCCGCAATTCCGGTCTACGCCCATTAGAAAACTCTGTCAATGGGACGCGACAATATTTTTCATCGATGCACGAAA
>CAZEHM010000074.1:0-7274 GCA_964512025.1 uncultured Nitrospira sp.
CAATCTCTCCATCGCGCTGCTACTCCAGCACGGCGCAAAGGATGACCTGAATATCCGCAGCGCCTTTTGGCACATGCTGGGCGATGCCTGGGTCTCGCTCGGTGTCGTGTTGAGCGGCGGCGCGATCATGCTGACGGGCTGGACCGTGCTCGATCCGCTCATCAGTCTCCTGGTAGTCGGCGCGATTCTTCACGGGGCCTGGCCGCTGTTCAAAGAATCGCTCGATGTGCTGCTGGAATCCACCCCGCCCACGATCAGCGCATCACACGTCGCCACGACCATCGAGTCCCTACCCGGCGTAAAGAACGTGCACGATCTCCATATCTGGGCCGTGGAGCCGCGCCTCATCATGCTCACCGCGCACGTGCTGGTGGACGGCGATGACGCCACTCTGACGAATGCCTTGCTCCGCTCGATCCACGACCGGATCACCGCCGACTTCGGCATCAAACACATGACGATCCAGCTGGAAACCCATTGCTGCGATCCCGACGACGTCCATTGCGACCTGACCAAACTCGCCGCACAACATCCCGAACTCGAAGCCCTCACCCACCACCATTGAGTTGTTCAACATCCGTTGTGACCGGTAGAATACAAACTACAATTTCGACATATCCTCTCGATAACCAGGAATGAACATGCCAGTCCCCTTCTATCTCCTTTGCGGTTCACTTGGCGCAGGCAAAACGACGCTGCTGATGCGCCTGCTGGAATATTGGAAGAGTCAGGGCCTCAGGGCCGGGGTGCTGATGAACGAAGCGGGGGAGGTGAGCATCGACGGCCCGCGTGCCGGCACCATCGCCGAGCAGGTCATGAACCTGGCGGGCGGCTGCGTCTGCTGCGACACGAAGGAGGATCTCTCCTGGGGCATCGCGCAGCTCGTGAACGATGCCGCCTCCGACGTGGTGATCATCGAATGCTCCGGGCTGGCCGATCCGGCCGAAGTGATCGATGCCGTGACCGATCTCTACACCGCCCGGCTCGCCACGCTGGAACGGGTGATTGCCTTGCTCCATCCCATCGCCAGCGAGACGAGCCACTCCAGCCAGTATGTCACTACGCAGGCGATTCGCTGCGCGGACGAACTCATTCTCAATAAGCAGGATCTCTATGTGCCGGGACATTGGGAGGGATTCAAAAGCGGGATCGTGAAACAAAACCCCTATGCCCGCATCTGGGAAACCACCCATGCGCGCATCGACGCCGCCGCGCTCCTGGCGCCGGTGCACCAGGCGCGGCCGGCTAAACAGACGAACGTGGTCTTCGGTGAACCTCGTCCTTCAAGTTCTCACAAACGGGCGGACTATCATCCTATCGCCACCACCGTGAAGCTTCCCTCACCGCTGAATCGCCGACGCTTCGAAGCCTGGACCACATCACTTCCCAAAGAACTCGAACGGGCCAAAGGCTTTTTCCGTTTCGCCGGTGAGCCGGAGCTGCAGGAATTTCAGTACGCTCCACCCGGATCTCCCACCATCGCCCCCATCATGCTCCTCGACGAACCCGCTCCGGCCATCGTCCTCATCGGACGAGGCTATGACGTCGAGACATTACGAGCCGCACTGCTGGCTTGCATGGAAGCGTAGAAACTGAAGAGACGGATCTACCGAGAAGAAGAGACCGGAACCTGCACTGTCGTGCGAAATCTCGGCCATTGCAGCAGCGCCCAGGCAATGCCGCCGCCGATGAGTCCTCCTAAGACCCAGCCGCCGAACACATCGGTGACATAATGCGCCCCGATATAGACCCGCGAGAATCCCACCAGCGCGACGATGGGCCAGCTGATCCAGCCGGTTCGTGGATAGAGCACCTGAAGAAAGGCGGCGGCCGCCGCCGTGTTCATCGCATGGTTGGAGGGAAAGCTGAAGAGCCTGCCGCAGGCGCCCCCCCCGACCACGACGGCTTCATGCAGCGCCTGGCAGGGCCGCGCGCGCGCAAAGACCCACTTCAGCTGCCCGCCGAGAAAATCAGACAACCCGACGGCGCCCGCTAGAAACGGACCGCCGAGCAACGCCTCCCAGCGCTGCCGCAGGATCCAATAGCCAGCGGCCAAGGCCACCGGCAGATAGAGTGTGCTGGTCGCGCTCAGACGCAGAAACAGATGGTCGAAGAATTCAGAACGGCCAGCCAGTCCGTTAATGGCGAGAAAGAGTGATTCGTCGAGGCTCATGGAGTCTGACGATAAAGCGTCATCCGTCAGGCGTCAAGCGATCTTCATCTGGTCCTAAAGTGAATGCGAACCGTCAACTCTCCGTCCACCACTTCGTCGCCCTTCATCTGCGGCTCGAAGGTCCACTTGCTCAGTGCGACGATCCCGGCGGCAGTCAGCTCACGATGCCTGGCCGGCTCCAACACGACGACCGTCACCTTGGCATCTTTGGACACCAGCACCCGGGCCTTCATCCAGTCGTCGAGTTCCTTGCCATCGAGGGATGACGGAATGCCAGGCCACGGAGTCGACTTCGCCACCGGCCCCAGCTGCTGATCCTTGTTCAGCGACAGACCATGCACATGGACTTCCGGCAGCTCCAGCACATCATCATGATGGTCGTCGGCATGCGTCGCCTCGTCGCCGGCCACCGCCCACGCGGCAGCCGGAAAACACAACAAACCCATGATCGAAAGTGTCAAAATCTGTTTCATAGTGACTCGCATCCTACCTCATAAATAACGGATGCTCAAACGGGTCATACCTTCTCATCCGCGCGCCCCCGCATAATGCCTCGAAAATTCTCCACCAGATGCCCAACAGGGTCATCCAGCAAGGCCGCAAGGAGCCCGCCGACTGAGGCGTACCCTTGCGGTACGTCGCAGGGAGACGGGCGACTGAGAACGATGCTGGTGACCCTGTTCGGCATCTGGCTAGAAGAACCATTGGCCGCGGAAAAAGAACGACCTCGGCATCCCCGCATGCGAGACACCCAGCCCGATACTCCCCTCGCCGCGATTGATGTAGTACTTCTGATCGAACAGATTGACCACATCGAACCCGAGCAGGAATTTCTGCCCGTCCCACGGCAGCGGAATCACATGCGTGATGGACGTATTGAACACGGTATAGGACTGGCTGTGCGTCGAATTCGTCTTCGCCTGATCATCGGCTGCAGTTCGCAAGCCAGACCCGAAGAGCATCTGCCCGCTGAACGTCGTCCGCTCCATCAGCCGGTAACTGACGAGCGCCGAACTGGTGATCATTTGCGTGTGATCGCAGAACACCCCGCCCGGCGAATTGATATCCCCGATCTCTTTCGCTTCCAGCAGGAAATGCCCCGACTGAAGGCCGTAGCCTTTGCACTGGCCCCAGGCGGTATTCAGCCGGGCCGTAAGATTGTCCATGACCTGGAACTTCAAGGCCCCGTCGATGCCGCGTTGCCACCCGTAGTTGAACGCGAAGTAGTTCAACAGGGGAGTCGTGCCGAACTGCCCGGCATCGGACAGATTACGGGCCAGTTTGTAATACCCCGTCAACTCGAACGTCGCCCAACTGGAGAGCGCGTGGTAGCTGCCCACCTCGAAGTAATGCGCCCGTTCGGCCCGGGGCGTGATGTTCGTCGTATCTTCCGGCGCCGCTTTCGTACCGGCCGTGTTCAGCTTGGCGAAGGAGATCGCTTCCAGATTGGGCGGCGTGAACATCCGGCCGTAGAAGGCGTGAAAGACATTCGACTGGTCGGCCTTGTAGGTCGCACCGATGCGCGGACTCAGCTGCGCCTCGTCGCGCTGATACTGCACGACATCCCCGCGCAATCCCAGATTGAAGGTCCACCGGTCGTTCGGCGTCCACTGATCCTGAATCCAGAATTCCTGCCGGTAGCCGATCAGGCGATTGTCGGCGTTGAGCCCGACAACCCCGCCGGTCGGGTTCCCCGCGCCGTCATCCAGAAACGTCGACAGCCTGGTCTTGTTGATGGCCTGGGTCCGGTCGAGCTGGAAGCCTGTCTTGATCAAATGCTCCTTGCTATGCACATAGGTGTAGTCGAGACGGAGGCCGCCCGAATAGGCCGTGCGGTCCTGGCTCCCGGCTGAAAACGGTTCCGTTTCATCCGGCACATAGGCCAGCACGTTGAACGGATCGGTCTTGAACGTCGCGCGGGTGTGCCGGAAATACCCGGCGAGGCTGAAAAACTGATTCGACGTGACGTCGTGCCGCCACACCAGATGCGCGTACTGGTTCTGCTCTTTCTGATTCTCGTCCACCCGCTCCGACGGCGCCGCCGAGAATCCAGCCGGCAGCAGACCCGTAATAGTTGCATTCTGCGTTTGGCCCGGCAACGTGGGAATCTGGTACTTCGCAACCGAATTCAAAAAGAGCAGCGTGAAGTTGTTCGTGTTGTCGTGCTGGTAGTCGCCGCGGAACATCGTCTGATTGCGCTCGCTCTGGCCGTGGAAAATCGAGTGGCCGAGCGTCGGCGGCTCGATGCCGCGGTTCGTTGACGTATAGCTATTGAGCACGTAGTAGCGGAACTTCTCGCCGACGGTCCCGCCGTATTCGAACGAAGGGTTCACCGTGCGGTTGGATCCCCCGAACATCTGCAACGATCCGAACCCCGGCTTGGTGCCGCTCTTGGTCGTGATATCGATCAGTGCGGCGGACTTGTTCCCGACGTTGGCTTCCATGCCGCCCAGCACGATGTCCGCGCGTTCCCAGGAACGGGGCGAAATCACATCCGAAAATGTCGAGGAGACCGTCTCGGGAATTGGCACCCCGTCGATGCGCAATTGCAGGTTGGCATGATCTTGACGGATGTGCACCTGCTTGAGCGACCCGTAGGTGGCGCCGGGAATCGTCAGTAACACATCGTGCAGTTCGTTGTTGTTGCCGCGCGGCAGCGCTTCGATATCCTTGCGGCTCACCGAGTAGGTTTCGCTCGATGCCTTGTATTGAATGGGCGCCAGCGGCGAGACGACTTCCAGCGCGACCTCTCTGGTTTTCGTCAACGTCAGCATGACCGGACGCGGCGCCTCGCTCCCGATCTGCAACACCACATATTCACTGCGATAGGTGTCCTGCACGGCGCTGACTGAGTAGGTGCCCGCCGCAGGCACGGAAGCGGTGAACTCGCCGGCATCGTTCGACACCGCCGTCGCCACCACGTTCCCTTCCTGATCCTTCACCTCCACCACCACCTGCCCGACCCGCCGGAGGTCCTGATTCTGCACCGAGCCACGAATCGTATTGGCTGCGTCCTCCGCCGCACGAGCCGGAGACAGCTCTCCGCCGTTCCCGGCCAGAATCCCGACAATCAAACCGACACAGAGATGCCACCACGCACGTCGCATACCGATCCTCCACGTTCAACATCGAAAATGAATAGACCTCAGCGCCCGGCACAGACTGCGCCGAACCCGAGACGACTCGTTGAAGGGAACTTAGCGACGTGGAGGTGCGCGGGAAGGACCGACGGAAGAATATTCAGAAGAAAGTAAGACCGACTCTACCGGAAGGTCTCGATGCCGGACCAGCTCGCAGAATGCGAGTTGAGGAACGTCGACATCCAGCGACCCGGCTGTATGGTGCTGGACCCACTGACAGAGGTCGGTATCGGAATGCTCGTGGCCGTCGTGGTCGGCCGCCGCCAGTTCGTGGTGCACATCCTGCGCGACGGCAAACGGCGCCAGTCCAAGCAGAATGACCATCATCCCCAGGGCGATGATCTGACGGAACAGCGAGGCTGATTGAGGCATCCGGAACATCAACATCGACCTGTAAACACCCTTGCGGCGTACCAATAGAACCGTGAAAACCCACGCCAAACTAGCGAGAGCCTCCCGCTTTTGTCAAGCTTGATGGACTTTTCAGGGTATTTTCGCATATCATGAGGACTTCCAAGGCAATGTTGCGCAGTCAATCTGAGTGGAAAAGGCCGCGATCCGCTCGCGGACAGGTATCATGAACAGACCCATCGACAACCAACATGTCTTAGAAATCAACGCACTCCCCTCGCCGCGCGCCATCAAAACGAAGTTGCCGATCACCGACGCGGCGGCCGCGCTGGTCGTGGAAACACGTGAGGCCATTCGCCGGATTCTGCACGGACAGGATCGCGAACGGCTCCTCATCATCGTCGGTCCCTGTTCGATCCATGACCCGGAAGCCGCCTATGAATATGCCGCCAGGCTCAAGCCGGTAGCCGATGCCCTCCGCGACCGCCTGCTGATCGTCATGCGCACCTATTTTGAAAAGCCGCGGACGACCGTCGGCTGGAAGGGCCTCATCAACGACCCCCATCTGGACGGCACCTGCGATATCGCCACGGGCATGGAACTGGCCCGTACCATTCTCCTGAAGATCAACCAGTCCGGCATGCCCTGCGCGACCGAGCTGCTCGATCCGATCAGCCCGCAATATATCGCCGACCTGATCAGCTGGAGCGCTATCGGCGCCCGCACCACTGAAAGCCAGACCCATCGCGAACTGGCCAGCGGGGTCTCCATGCCGGTCGGATTCAAAAACGGCACGGAAGGCAGTCTGCAAGTCGCCGTGAACGCCATGACCTCGGCCCGCGCACCGCATCACTTCGTCGGCATCAACGCCGAAGGGCAGACCGCGATCATCCGGACCGCCGGCAACCCCGACCGGCACATCGTCCTCCGCGGCGGCGGCGGCAAAACCAATTACGAAGCGGAGCACGTGGCCAAAGCCGAAGCGGCCGTCGCCGGCGAAGGGATCGCCCGCTCGATCATGATCGACTGCTCGCACGACAACTCCAACAAGGACCATAAGCGCCAGAGCCTCGTCGCCCGTGACGTGCTCCGCCAGTTCCGCGAGGGGCGCAACTCCATTATGGGCTTGATGCTCGAAAGCAATCTCAACCCCGGCAAACAGTCCTGGAAACAGGGCGTGACGCTCGCGCACGGCGTCTCCATCACCGACGCCTGCCTCGGCTGGGATGAAACCGCCGCGCTGCTGAACGAACTGGCCGACTCCATCACCACCAAACCGGCGTAGCAAGACCTCTGTCTTCAACCTGATCTTCTCCACTCTCAGGTCGCAAAAGACGTTGGTGCGCACGAAACATATGCGAGAACATTTCGTACAGTATTGAAATCACAATAACCACAGGATGCTCAAAAAGGCCACGGTTCTTACCCGCCCAACCCCGGCGCGCCGAGACGCACCGTTCCGCAGGCAAGGCCGAGAACGAAGCTGGCAGCATTTTTCAGCATCCTGCTATTACCCGCATGCTAATCGACACTCACACCCATCTCGACGATGCCCGCTACAACGATGACCGCGAGGCGATGATCGCGCGCGCGCGCGAAGCCGGCGTGGA
>CAZEHM010000075.1:0-7193 GCA_964512025.1 uncultured Nitrospira sp.
CTTTCGCGACTCGATATCTTCCGGCGTCACTCCGTAGTTCCCGATGTGGGGAGACGTCATCGTGATGATCTGGCCTTTGTAGGAAGGATCGGTCAACACCTCCTGATACCCGGTCATGGCCGTGTTGAAAACCACTTCTCCGACGGCCTCTCCGTCGTAGCCGAGGGCGCGCCCCTCGAATACCGTTCCATCGGCCAATGCCAACAGCGCTTTCTTCATGCCTGCCCCTTACTCGCTCGCAATGTATGATTGACCCGCACACCCATCAGCGCAATACCCAGACAGAGGTTCACCATGTAGAGCGCCCGCACCGGCATATGGAGCTTGAAGAACGCCTCAAACGCCGCCTTTCGCGCCGCCTCATCTTTGATGGCAAACGCCTCGGCTTGAAGCGTAGCGGCACGGGGATGCAACACGCCGATAATGATCGCCGCAACGAACACCATGAGACCCAGCAACACAATTTCACACGTCGTGGGAGCCATGACCGGATGCTGAACCCACCGGCGCCAGAGCAGCCCGGCGATCATCACCGCCATCGCCGCCATCACCGCCCGATTGAATCCTTCAAACGCTTTCGTCAGGAACAATCCCCCCGAATCCTGCCCGCCGAACGTATTAAACACCGCCGGAATCACGGCTGCCACAAGAATCACCAAACCGCCAACCCAGACTCCCAAAGCCAGCCATTCGAGCGTCAGACCGATTCGAGACATCCACAGAAACGCCCGAGACTCCATCATACGCTACCGCTCCGCGGGAGTCGCTTCAAACACCACCCGCCCGCCGACGATGGTCGTTCTGACCCGCCCCTTCACTTTCCAACCGGCAAACGGCGTGTTCCGGCTCTTTGACTTGAACTTGCCGGGATCGACCTGCCACTGCTCGTTCGGATCGACGATTGCCACATCCGCATCGGCCCCGACCGCCAGCGTGCCCTTCTTGAGTCCGAAGGCGATCGCCGGCGCCGTTGCCAGCTTATCCACCGCCTGTTCCAGCGTCAGGACCCCTTCCTCCACCAGCGCCAGTGTCAGCGACAGCGCCGTTTCCAATCCGACGATGCCGAAGGGCGCCTCGGTAAAGTCCTGCTGTTTTTCCTGCGTGGCGTGCGGCGCATGATCCGTCGCGATGACGTCGATCGTCCCGTCCCGCAATCCCTCTTTGATCGCCTGCACATCTTCGCCGGTTCTGAGCGGAGGATTCATCTTCGCCAGCGTGTTGTAGCCGCGCACCACATCCTCCGTGAGTGTGAAGTGGTGGGGACAGGCCTCCGCCGTCACCTTGATCCCTCGCGCTTTCGCTTCGCGGACCATCCGCACCGACCCGGCGGTGCTGATGTGGGCCAGATGCAACCGCGCGCCGGTCAGTTCCGACAGCGAGAGATTGCGCGCGACCATGACATCTTCCGCAGCGGCAGGAATCCCGGGCAGGCCCAGCTCCGTGGAGATCAACCCCTCGTTCATGCAGCCGCCCTCGGCGAGATGCAGATCTTCGCAGTGATCCACCACCGGAATGTCGAAGGCCACCGCATATTCCATCGCCCGCCGCATCACGAGACTGTTCATAACCGGCTTGCCGTCGTCGGAAATCGCGACGCAGCCCGACCGGTGCAGATCGCCGATTTCCGCCAGCTCCTTCCCCTCCGAGCCTTTGGTAATGGCGCCGATGGGCAGGACATTGGCCAACCCCGCCGTACGTGCCCGATCGATCATAAACTCTGTCACAGCCTGATTGTCGTTCACCGGCTTCGTGTTCGGCATGGCGCAAACGGTGGTGAACCCGCCGGCCACCGCCGCGGCGCTGCCGCTCTGAATCGTTTCCTTGTACTCAAATCCCGGCTCCCGGAAATGCACATGCAAATCCACAAACCCGGGCAACACCAGCTGCCCCTTGGCGTCGATGATCGTCGCACCCGCAGGAGCCTTCAGATTCGCCCCCACTGCCGCGATCTTGCCCTGATCGATCAAGACATCCGCCACACCGTTGACGCGCCCCGGATCGATGACCTGTCCGCCCTTAATCAATATCGCCACGATTTAACTTGCTCCTGACTTGAGATAGCACCCATGCGAGCGGCCACGCCGTTCGCCGCTTGATCGAAGACCTGAATCACTCACTTTGCTGCAACGAAATTTAGCTGGCTCCCGACATTAAGTATAAAACTCCCATGCGAACAGCAACGCCGTTCGCCACTTGATCCAAGATGACCGACGACAGACTGTCCGCGACTTCCGGCGCGATCTCGACCCCGCGATTGATCGGACCGGGATGCATGACAATCGCCTTCGCATCCGCCAGCTTCACGCGTTCCGACGTCAGCCCGTACAGCCGGGCATATTCGCGAATGGTCGGGAACAGCGCCCGTCCCTGCCGCTCAAGCTGTAGCCGCAGCATCATGATGACCTGCACATCCCGCAAGCCTTCGTCGAGATGGTGAAAGACCTGCACACCCAGTTTCTCAATGCCCAGCGGAATCATGGTCGGCGGCCCGACGACACGGACTTCAGCCCCCAGCTTCGTCAAGGCCAGGATATTGGACCGCGCCACCCGGCTATGCGCCACATCCCCGACAATCGCCACGCGCAATCCCTTGAACGCCATCCCCCGCTCACGAATCGTATAGAGATCGAGCAGCGCCTGGGTCGGATGTTCGTGCCAGCCGTCTCCGGCATTGATCACCGAGGACTTCACGCCCCGTGCCAGCGTTTCGGCCGCTCCCGCCGACGAATGGCGGAGCACGATAATATCCGCCTGCATGGCTTCGATATTGCGCGCCGTATCCAGCAACGTCTCGCCTTTGACGACGCTGCTCGACGAAGGAGAAAAATTGATGACATCGGCACTCAACCGCTTAGCCGCTAATTCAAATGACGTGCGCGTTCTCGTGCTCGGTTCGAAGAACAGATTCACGACCGTCCGCCCGCGCAGCGCCGGCACCTTCTTGATCTCACGGCCGCTCACTTCCTTGAACGAATCAGCCGTCTCCAGAATGAGCTGGATATCCTCCACCGACAGGGGTGCCAAACTGAGCAGATTTTTATGTTTGAGACTCATGGCATCCTCCGCTTACGCCTTGAGAATGACCACCCGGTCATCTTCGCCCGCTTCTTCCAACAACACTTGGACGTTTTCTTCACGCGAGGTCGGGAGATTTTTCCCGATGTAGTTCGCCTTAATCGGCAACTGCCGATGTCCACGATCAACGAGGACGGCCAATTGAATTTCCGCCGGACGCCCCAGATCCATCAAGCCATCCATCGCCGCGCGAATCGTCCGGCCCGTAAACAACACATCGTCGACCAGGACCACAATCTTGTCGGAGATATCGAACGGCATCGACGTCGTGCGCAGCACCGGCTGCTCCTTGCGCAACGACAAGTCGTCGCGATAGAGCGTGATGTCCAAATCCCCGATCGGCACCGGCGCCTGCTCGATCTCCTGAATCCGCTTCGCCAGCCGGTGCGCGAGGTGCACGCCCCCGGTGCGGATTCCGACCAGCGCCAGATCCTTCACCCCTTTATTCCGCTCGAGAATCTCATGCGCCACACGCGTCAACGCCCGCGCAATATCGCCCGCATCCATAATCAACCGCTCTTGCTCACGATTCATTACAGATCCCGCCATTTCTGAATTGAGGGCATAAAAAAACCCTCTCGCTGTTCTCAGCAAGAAGGTTCGGTTGTGGGGACCGGCCGTAGCCGGAGATCGCTGTCATAAGAAGCTCCTTACTCACCTCTCAGGATGAGCATTAAAGGCAGCCGGATCTTACTTGGGCAGGCACCGGCTGTCAAGCTCGGCAATTCCAATCGAGAGTCGGTGGCACCTCACGCGCGTGCGTAACAGGCAACGACATCAATCCGTCTGGGATCTGACACCTCGCCGTCACAAAACCAGGCGCGTACTAAGGAAAGGCCGTCTTACTATTCCTCCGGCAGACAGGCTTCTTTCCACGCTGCAAGCTGATCCAGCTTCCCCAACTTGGTCAGGTAGGCTTCATCGATAGGAAGCGATGCGGCTTCTCCTTCGGCAAGCTGCTCGCTCTCGGCCAGCACGTTGGCCACATGCACCGCGGTGAGCGGACTGAACGCCAGCTCGCCGCAGGCGGACGGCCGGTGGTGATAGGCAACGGCCTCCACGATCGCTTCACCAACGCCCCACAAGCCCAACAGATAGGCGCCGACTTCGGCATGGGTGACACCGAAAACCCCCTGCTCCGCCTGCCAGTCGAGCAGTCCCTTATCCTTCTGGAGCTCCATCACCCGCTTGTACGCTTCAGGCATATTGCTCGCCAGCACCAACATGCCGATATCGTGCAGCAGTCCCGCCGTGAAGGCATCGTCGATCATGGCCTGCGGGGCTCGCTCCTCCTTTGCAATGGCCTTCGCATAGCCGCTGGTTTTCAGCCCGTGTTGCCACAAGGCCTCGAGTGAAAAGCCCGGCAGCGCTTTGGCATCGAACTGGGAGAACGCTTGCATGGACAACACCAGCGCCCGGATCGTGTCGCTACCGAGCAACGCCACCGCCTGCTCGGGATTCGAGACGGTCGTGCGTAATCCGAAAAAGGCAGAGTTCACCAACTGGAGAATCTTCGTCACCATCGCCATGTCTTTGGAGATGATCCTGGCGATCTTCTTGAGCGAGGCATCGCCGGAATGGATTTCGTCCATCAATTCTTTGTAGAGCACCGGGAGGCTGGGGAGGCTCTTGAGATTCGTGACGATCTTGCGCACGTTGTCATCCGACAACAGCGCCCGGAGCCCGCAGGCGCGGGTCATGATCGACCGCAAGAGCTGCGCATCAATGGGTTTTTCAAGAAACTGATGCGCCAGATCTGTCGACCGCAACCCCAGGCTCTGTCCCTGCTGTCCGGAGAAAGCGATGCGCACCATCTGCGGATACCGGACTTTGGCTTCCTTCAACAGTTGAAAGCCGTCCATCCCCGGCATGATCATGTCGGTCGCCAGCACATCGAACGCATCCTGCTCTAATGCCGCCAGGGCCTCCGGTGCGCTTTCCACAAACCGCATGTCCCACTCGCCCTTGATGGGATCGAGCGTGCGTTTCAACATGCGCAAGACTTCCGGCATGTCATCCACGAATAAGACTTTCCGCATGGTTCCTCCCCTCCGGCGTGCCGAACCACTACCTGTATCGGCTTGAGGGGAAAACTCTTGAGGGACTACGGAGCGACGGATTTAGGGATGCTTGATTTCTTCAAGCACAAACTGCTTGGGCAGCATGACGGGAAGGACTAAGCCGATGGGATCGCCGCGCTTGATGGTGGTCGGCTTGTGAAGCTGAAGGAGGAAATTGGCCGTGAAAGCCTCGTAGTCCGGCAACCAATCGTACTGATTCGGAGTTCGCTTATACTCCTGGGTCTTAATGCCTTCCCAGACGGCATAGGTACGATCAGGGTAATGATAGAAGTGGTTGGGAATATCCTTCATCATCAGCCCGACGTGCTTGGGATAGTAAAAGCGAATGCCGCAGCAGAGTTTGGGATACCCGCTGTTGAGGATGAGATCGACGTAGGTTCCGGAAAACGATTTGTATCCCAGCAGCCGCTCTTCCGGCTGAATCGGCGGCGATTGCCACCTCACCCCGTCGGCCGTCCGGCGCAACTTGATATCCGCCGGGCACCGGATGAGCCAGCCATAGCTGCCGACCGTGCGAACTGGGCCGCAGTCGTCCGGCAACACCTTGTACCCGCCGGCAGCAAGCGCCCGCTGCTCATCGAGCGTCATATTGTTCAGCATCGGGCGATGCGGATTGAAATCCAGCTTCAATCGCTCCGGCGCGAACGCGGTCGAATATTCCCGTTCCCAGTAGATGACGACTTTGTCCCCGCCGTCCTCAGCCGGAACCCGCTCTGTCGTTGGCTCGCTCATAGGTCTGACAGTAATCGATGGAGACGGATCAGCGCAAGGGGCAACAAGCTACGCGCGGCGCACATGAAACAGCGTCAACCCGCTGCGCAATTTTGCCTTCGGCAGAATCGTCCGATGCATCGCGAACGTGGGCAGCCGTTCGACCGCTTCTTCCCAGCACAGCTGCAAACCGGCCCGGCGCAGTTCATCGCCCGCCCGCGCCGGCCCTACGATAAACGCATTACCGCCCGTCTTGATGCGCTGCCCGAGCGCACGTACCCTCGCCATCAAAGCACTCGCCTGTTCAAACTCAGCATAGGGAAGCCAGGCATAAACGAGATCGTACGACTCGGATTGGGACGCTGCGGTGGAGAACATAAAGCGAGTTTGCTGCAACCACTCCCATCGCTGCAATTCAGCACACACCGCCCAGAGCTGCTGTGCCTGCTTGTACGCAAAATGCGGATGCGAGATATGGGCGACGACCTCGCGCGGGCGATCGAACGGCACACAGGTTGAAATCACGGCATCCCCGTTCTCGATCAGGATGCGCTCCGCTCGCATCAGAATCTGCCCGATCTCGCGATCCTGCTCGGCGAGATCCTGCAGATAATCCGCGACAAACGGTTGGGCGGCCAATTCTCCGACCGGCATCTCATCCTGCGGATACAAGAGCACCGCCCCGAACACCTCTGCAGGCTGGACCGCCGGTACGCCTGACACAAAGACGGATCGCCAATCGACCGGACTGGGCGCCGGCGCCTCCGGAGCTGTGGTGAGCCTCGCCAGCCCCTGAGCAAGAGCTATCTCCCGTTTATGTCCACGATCGCTCAGTTGAAGCTGTCCCCCGGCGATGACCACCGCGCGATCCCAGGGCACCATCCGGCGGCCTTTGGGATTTACATACGATAAACCCGTTGGATCGTCGGCGCAGGTCGCCTTCAGCAACACATCGCCCTGCATCGTCAGACAGACAGACCGGGCTTCATCGAAATAACGCAGCGGAGGCGCCGGCACCGGGAGCCACGTGACCCGATGAGAGCGGGAAGGGTCCATGAACAGTGCGATCGGATCTCCACCGGCGTCAGCCTGCGGCGCGAAGAAACTGCTGAAGAGCCGAAAGGCTGCTTCAGATGGATAGGTCGGAATGCCGCGATAGCGCAAGGGACGCGGACTGGGCTGCCCCTCATTCTGGTCATCGTAGAGCCCGCGAATCAGCTCAAACGCCGCCGACCCGGTACCCGGCAGGAGCGATTTGAAGAGTTCGACGACGGGCAGAAAATCGATCTGCCCCCAATGCATCGCCCCCATGCAGGACATGAAGCG
>CAZEHM010000076.1:0-6720 GCA_964512025.1 uncultured Nitrospira sp.
AAGTCCGGTGTTGAAGGTTCGATCGAGGGACGTATCAGTGCCATTCAGCAAGTGGTCATGAGCCGTTCATTACTGATTGAAATTGCTGAAGAGTTTAAGTTGTTCCCTTCCGATATTTCTCCTGCGGAGCAGGAAGCCGCCATTGACGGCATGCGGAAAAAAGTAAAAGTCACCAAGTCGATAGTTGGGCATTCGCGAGGTCCGGATACGATAGAAGGGTTTTCTCTTTCCTTTGCAGACAAAGACCCGGTTACCGCAATGAAAGTGACGGCGAGATTTGCTTCGCACTTTATTGAGCAGAACTTGAAATATCGGGAGCAGATGCTTGAAGGCGCATCGAGTTTTCTCGAGCAGGAATTGCATCTGGCCGAATCTCGACTGGAAGATCAGGAGCGGGCGATCAGCGACTTTAAACGTAAGCATATGGGTGAGCTGCCTCAGCAGATGGAGGCGAATCTGAGAAGTTTGGACCGGCTCCAAATGGATGTGAACGCGACGCGTGAAAATATTCAAACGGCTATGAATCGAGTTGCCTTGTTTGAAAAACAGGTTAGCGAAGCAGCCAGTGGTACAAGGACTCAGGGGACAACGGACCCGACACCCGCAGGTCAGGGACGGGGGGGGGATCCGCTGCTTGCGCGGCTTACAGAGCTGGAGCGGACTCTCACGACGCTCTCAGCCGAGTATCGTGAAACGTATCCGGATGTTGTTCAGACACGTCAGGAAATCGAAGCGGTGAAAGATCAATTGGCTGCCAAGTACGGAGTTACGAAAGATGAAGTCAAGCCAGGGTCGACCAAGTTGATAGATCCGATGCTCCGAGACCAGATGCGGCATCGGGATGAAGCGAAGAACGAACTGGAAGTATTGAAAGACCGGCTCCGCCGTTTGCTGGAGCAAGTCAAGGAGTATGAAGGGCGTGTAGAACGGGCGCCCGCTCGCGAGCAAGAGCTCATGATTCTGGTTCGCGACTACGACAATATGCAAAAAAACTATCAGTCTCTTCTCGATAAGCGTTTAAACGCTCGTCTTGCTGAGAATTTAGAGAAGCGGCAAAAGGGAGAGCAGTTTCGCGTGCTCGATCCCGCCAATCTTCCGGCCAGTCCTGAGTCGCCCAATCAGCCGCTCATCCTGCTCGGCGGGCTGGTTATCGGATGCGGGCTTGGTTTTGGCGGCGCCTTTGCGCTCGAAATGCTGAGTCCTGCTTTCCGCCGATCGGAGGATGCGGAAACCATGCTGGGATTGCCTGTCCTGGCCTCCATCCCTGCTTTTTCTTCGGTGTTTGGCGGGAGTGAAAGTATGCGGCGAGCGGCTTTTGGAAACAGAGAGCAGCGAAAATTGCTGCCGGGTTCACAGTCGGCAGCTTCATCCGGTCAGCTCGTAGAGAGAGAAGCTGAATTCGAAAGCGCGTCATGGAATCTGGTTTCAAAGTGGTCCCCACGGTCGATGGTTGCCGAACAGTTCAGAGTCGCAGCGACCCGCCTGAGCCTGATGACCTCCGAACAAAGAAACACGGTCGTGTTGGTGACGAGTGCGCTTGTCGGCGAAGGGAAAACGTCGACAGCCGTTAACTTAAGCTACATTCTGGCTCAGGAGTTGGACAAAAGGACATTGTTAATCGATTGCGATCTAAAGCGCCCGATGGTTCACTCTTACACCAATACACTTGCGACTCCAGGACTTGTAGACTATCTGGTGGGCGAGCAGCCGCTTGAAGCGTGTATCAAGAAAATGGACGATGTTCCTCTGTGGATACTTCCGACGGGAGCTTCAGGGCGAGGAGTTTTGGAGCTGTCAAAAATCAAACAGCTGTCCAAAGTCATTCACGATTTGCGCTCGCAGTTTGATTATATTTTGATCGATGCCCCGCCAATTCTTCCGTTGGCGGATCTCAATGTCTTGTCGAGCATGGCCGATCTGATGATACTCGTAATACGGGCAGGTAGGACCGGGCGCGATGTGGTCGGAAAAGCCTACAAATCACTGAGGTCTGATTGCCCTGCGGGAATAGTGTTGACGGGGGTCGATTCAGTCAGTACGCCGTACTATATGTATCAATATGGCAATCAGGGGACTGGAACGAGCAGGCATGCCTAGTATGATGCAGCAGCAAACGGAACTGACCACGGTCACGGTATCTTCCGATAAACCCGCTTTTTTTAAGGGGTTGAGGAAGCGAGTCTTAATCGTGGGAACAGGTTTGCTCGCCATGGAATTGAGCAAAACGCTTGTCTCAAACCGAAGGACTGTCGAGGTGGTGGGGTTTCTTGACAGAGGATTGAACGGGAATCCAAGAGTGTTAGGAACGTATGACAATTTGCGGGAAATTGTCGAGCGATATCAGGTGGGCATGATCGCAGTCTGTGTCGAGGATCGACGGGAAGTGCTGCCGGTTCAAGCGTTGCTTGACTGCAAGACTGTTGGAATAGAAGTGATTGATGGGCATCAGATGTATGAGGATGAGCTCGGGCGATTGTCAATCGATCAACTCAGACCAAGCGCACTGATCTTTTCAACCGGATTTAAACGGCGTGCTCTCACGACTGCCCTGAAAAGAGGCATTGATGTGGTGATCGCTCTGGCGGGAATGGTGGTTCTATTTCCGCCCTGTATCCTGATAGCACTGCTGATTAAATTGGATTCGCCTGGTGCGGTGTTCTACCGGCAGATGCGTGTCGGATTGCGCGGGCAGCCGTTCATGATATGGAAATTTCGATCCATGTATCAGGATGCTGAGAAGAGCGGTCCCCGATGGGCCGAAAATCATGATCCCCGAGTGTCGCGAGTAGGCCGTGTTCTCAGAAAGTTGCGGCTGGATGAATTGCCACAGCTCTATAACGTATTGAGAGGTGAGATGAGTCTCGTCGGCCCTCGTCCGGAAAGACCGGTCTTTGTTGAAGAACTCAGGAAAACGATTCCCTATTACGATATTCGGCATACTGTCCGACCCGGCGTGACCGGGTGGGCTCAGACAAAATTCCGATATGGCTCTTCGGCGGAAGATTCTCACACCAAGCTACAGTACGATTTGTACTATGTGAAGAATGTGACCTTCGGATTAGACGTGCGGATTCTTATCGAGACCGCCAGAGTTGTTCTCTTGGGCGAGGGGGCCCGCTAGGAACAATGAATCCGCATTCTGCCAGAATTCATGCGCTGTCGTTTGACGTAGAAGAGCATTTTCAGGTTGCCGCTTTTTGGTCAGAGGATCGGCGACGGGGATGGGACCATTACGAGAGCCGGGTTGAGCGGAATGTCGACAAAATTCTCTCTCTTCTTTCGCGTCATGGGATTCAGGCCACATTCTTTGTTCTTGGCTGGGTTGCGCTCAAACATCCGAAGCTGGTGGAGGCCATTGCCGGCGCCGGCCATGAGATTGCGTCTCACGGGTTCGGCCATGAAATGATCACGTCCCAACAGCCGGGTCAGTTTCGCGAAGATGTCAGGAAAAGCAAACAGATTCTCGAGAGTATCATCGGGAAACGTGTTCACGGATATCGTGCGCCGTCATTTACAATTACGCCACGAACTCAGTGGGCTCTTCCAATCCTGGTCGAAGAAGGCTACCTCTACGACTCAAGTATTTTCCCCGTTCAACACGATCGCTATGGTATGCCGGGAGCCAATCCCTGGTGTCATCAGATAGAGACAGCAAGTGGTCCTCTCTGGGAAGTCCCTCCCTCTACGATACAGATGGGGCCCGTTCGGCTTCCAATTGCAGGGGGAGGGTATTTCCGATTGTATCCCTATCCGCTATTGCGGGGATTGCTCAATCGCGCCGCTGACCAGGGACATCCTCTCGTCATGTATTTGCATCCATGGGAGCTTGATCCTCATCAGCCGAGGATGGAGGGGTCCTTAGTATCCCGCTTCCGCCATTATCTGAATCTGGAGAAAACGGAAGCTCGCTTACATCAATTGGTGAAGGATTTTAGGTTTGCTCCGATCCGGGAGGCTGTGGAAGCTGTTGGAAGAGCTTGCGCTTCGCAGGAAGATCTGCAAGCCGACCTGTCCGGTGGAATGGGGCGCTGTCTTGTGCCGGAGAGTCAGAATGGCTGAACTGCCGGCAATGGAATGGTATGTGGTGCGGACGAAACCGCACCAAGAATACTCGGTTGAGTCAGGCCTTTCTCAAGCCGGCATTGAAGTCCTCTGCCCGCGAATTACAGAGCAGAGGATCATCAGAAGAAGAATGCAGCCGGTCATAAGCCCTCTTTTCCCGGGCTATATATTTGCGAGATTCAGTTCATCTCGGTCGCGAATGGTCATGTATGCGAGTGGCGTTCGCAATCTGGTCGCTTTCGGATCTGCTCCCGCAGTAGTAAGTCGTGAAATCATCGACGGAATCCGAGATCGGCTTCAGGGCGGAGTTGTTGCTCGGACTACGCCTCACTTTTCACCCGGAGATATGGTGTCAATACAAGATGGCCCTCTTTGCGGTTTGGAAGCGGTATTCGAGAGGGAGATGATCGGGCAGCAGCGGGCAATGCTGCTATTGAAAATGCTGGCCTGCCAGGTGCGAGTCGTTCTAGATTTGAAATCAATTGTCAATTCGTGATTTTCGGATAAGATCAACATCATAGCGCAAGGGTGAGTTCCGTAGAGAGCATGTCTGCGGAATATGTAGTGTGAAATCCTGAGTCCTGTGTGACGGCAAGTGGCTATTTCTCTTATGCGTGTTCTCCGGAGAAGTGCCGTGCGGACCGGACGGTGGCGGCTGAGTCAATCATCTGGTCCATGCACCGGGACGGCGGTAGCTTATCCGGTTTCCCTCCTTTCTGCTGTATTGCCGGTTTCCTGTTGAATATTCCGTGGCCGTATCGGCCTCGTGAGAGAGTGTCATCCTGATAAACGCTGGGTAACAGTATGTGTGGCATTGCAGGAATCGTAAAGCAGAACGGTGCGCGTGTCGAGAGACTGTTGCTCGAGCATATGATCGGCATGGTCAATCATCGGGGGCCTGATGCCGCAGGATTTCATCTTTCAGGATCTGTCGGACTTGCCCATGCAAGGCTCAGCATCATCGACCTTGGTGGCGGGCACCAGCCGATGCACAACGAGGATAAGACTGTCTGGATCACATTCAACGGTGAGATTTTCAATTATGTGGAGTTGCGTGAAGATCTCATCAAGAAAGGACATAAGTTCCAAACCCAATCGGATACGGAAGTTATCGTGCATCTCTATGAAGAGAAGGGTGAGGATTGTGTCCGGTATCTGAACGGGCAGTGGGCTTTTGCGATTTGGGATTCCAGGAATGAACGGCTGTTTCTTTCCCGCGATCGTGTAGGAGTCCGTCCTCTCTTTTACGCAAAGACCTCTGAAGGATTTGTGTTCGGGTCTGAAATTAAGTCATTGCTGGTTGTGCCTTCCGTGCCGCGAGCGATGGATCTTGAGGCGCTCGACGAGTTGTTTACTTTCTGGGTGACGTTGCCGCCTCGAACAATTTTTGCGGGTGTGTCAGAGCTTCCTCCCGGCCATTCCTTGGTTTTCCATCGCGGTGACGTGCGGATTCAGCCTTACTGGACGCTGGATTACAATCCTTCCTCCGGCCCTAGAACAGAAGAGGAGGCCCGGGAAGGTTTGCTCGAGTTGTTGCTGGACGCGACGCGTATCCGCCTGCGATCGGATGTGCCCGTCGGGGCGTATCTAAGCGGTGGCCTGGACTCGACTGTCATAGCTGCCCTGGTAAAGAAGCTCGGGACGACCCACCTGAGGACGTTTTCGGTGGCGTTTGAGGATAAAGAGTTTGATGAGAGCAGCTTTCAAAATGAGGCCAGCACGTTTCTGAAAACCGATCATCAAGGGGTTTTGTGCTCTTCGCAGGATATCGGGCGGGTGTTTCCTGACGTGATGTGGCATGCGGAGAAGCCTGTTTTGAGAACTGCCCCGGCTCCGCTATTCCTGCTGTCTAAATTGGTTCGCGATCAGGGGTATAAAGTCGTCCTGACCGGAGAAGGGTCGGATGAAATGCTCGGGGGCTACGATATTTTTAAAGAAGCCAAAATCAGGCGGTTCTGGGCGAAATACCCGGAGTCGAAAGTACGCCCGATCCTCCTGAGGAGGTTGTATCCCTACATGAAGAATCTGCAGTCGCAACCCGATGCCTACTTGCGCGCATTTTTCCATGTGAGAAAAGACGATCTCGAAAGCCCGTTTTTCTCCCATTTGCCGCGGTGGGATATGACGTCCAGGCTAAAAGTGTTCTTTTCCAGGGAAACCAGGGAGTGCGTAAAGAATTCCAACGCGATGGGTTCGATCGAAGGCCAGTTGCCCTCACGATATCGGCAGTGGGATAGCTTTTCGCAATCTCAGTACCTGGAAGCGGCGCATCTCCTGCCTGGTTATATCTTGTCTTCGCAAGGCGATCGGATGGCGATGGCCCATTCCGTTGAAGGCCGATACCCGTTTCTTGATTACCGTGTCGTGGAGTTCGCTTCACGGCTTTCACCAAAGCTCAAGATGAAGGTCCTGAACGAAAAGTATCTGCTGAAGGCGGCTGTCGGGGACCTGATTCCCTTCTCAATCAGAAACCGGCACAAACAGCCGTATCGTGCCCCCGATAGTCAGAGCTTTTTTGTAGAAGGAAGGTCGGGCAGATTGTTTGAGTATGTGGAGGAGCTGCTCGCCCCCCGCGCAGTCTCGGAAGCGGGGGTGTTTGATTCAGGGACGGTTGAAAAGCTCCTGGCCAAAGCGAGGCAGGGACAGATCGTCGGCGTA
>CAZEHM010000077.1:0-5844 GCA_964512025.1 uncultured Nitrospira sp.
CGAAGGCCGTTTGGAAATCAAGGAGACGACCAGACCTGCGCCGACGCTGATTTTGCACAAAGGCACTGTGACCAAGGGGCGGATCCGGGAAGGCGAGCAGTTGCGGCTATCGGTCAATGCGACAACGCGCCAGGACGCCGCGCGGAACCATACCGCGACGCATTTGGTGCACGCGGCACTGCGGGACATGCTGGGACCTCATGTGAAGCAGTACGGATCGCTGGTCGGGCCGAACCGGTTGCGCTTCGACTTCGCGCATTTCCGCCCGCTCTCGACCCGCGATATCGATGAAATTGAGACGGTCGTGAACAACGAGATCCGCAAGAATGAAACGGTCACGACTGAAGTGATGAGCATCCAGGATGCGGTCGCCAAGGGCGCGCTGGCCTTCTTCGGCGATAAATACGGCGAGCAGGTGCGGGTGGTCACGGTCGAATCCTTCAGCAAGGAACTCTGCGGCGGCACTCATTGCCGGCATACCGGCGAGATCGGGTTGTTCCGCATCGTATCGGAAACCGGCGTTGCGGCCGGCGTGCGGCGCATCGAAGCCCAGACCGGCAGCGGGGCCTTTGCGCTCTTGAAGAAGGCCGAAGCGGAGATGCGGGAACTCTCTGATCTGCTCAAGGTCGGCCAGTCCGAACTGGTAAGCAAGACCCGCAAGGTGCTGACGCAACTGAAGGATAAAGAACGCGAGTTGGAAGAGCTGAAATTGAAGATGGCCAGCGGGTCGGCGGTGGCATCCAGTGCGAAGACTGTGGCCGGTGTGCCGGTGCATGTGCAGCGGACCGACGGGTTAGATGTGAATGGGATGCGGGCGCTGGCCGATCAATTGCGGGACAAGCTCAAGAGCGGCGTCGTCGCGCTCGGCGCGCCGACCGACGACGGCAAGGTCGCGCTCCTCGTGGTGGTCACGAAGGACCTGACCGGCAAATTGAAAGCTGGAGATCTGATCAAGGTGTTGGCTGCCGAGGTCGGGGGCACCGGCGGCGGACGCCCTGAGATGGCCCAGGCCGGCGGCAAGGATGTGTCTCGTCTGGATGCCGCGCTGGAAAAGGTCTTTGGTCTGGTCGAATCTGCCCTTCAGCGGTAAACTCATGCCTAGCCGTATTCTTGCACTGGATCACGGCACCAAGCGGATCGGCGTCGCGCTGAGCGATGAGCTGGGCTGGACAGCCCGGCCGTTGGAAACCTACGAGCGACGGACGCTGGATCTGGACATCGCCCATATTCTGGACCTGGTCAAGACTCACGAAGTGGGAAAGGTGTTGTTGGGCCTTCCGCTGCGGCTGAACGGCGAAGAGGGCCTGGCGGTGCAGGCGGTGCATCAGTTTTTGGAGCGGCTCGCCGAGGTCTTACCGGTTCCGGTCGTGACCTGGGATGAGCGGCTGACCACGAAGGATGCGGAATCGCTCCTGATCTCCGCCGATGTTGGATGGAAGAAACGCAAAGGCTTGGTCGATCAGATTGCAGCGGCCATCCTGTTGCAGAGTTATCTGGAGGCTCAGTCACCTTCTCCGGTTCACGGTCATCTGACGGAGACCGAAGAAGGGGTAGAGTCGAACGCTACGCACCACGAAACCGTCGGGCGTCCTTATGAAGCTGCGGGTGATTCTCATCGTGCTCGTCCTCGCCGTCGCACTCGCCGGAGCGGCCGCATATCAGATGATGAAATGGGCTGAAGCCCCCGTCGTTGCTGAAGCCGAGCATCCCCCCTCCAAAGTTATCACGATCGCCGACGGTTCCACGTTCCAGCATGTCGCGGGTCTGCTTGAGCGCGAACGGCTCATCAAGAGTCGCTCGGCATTTGTCTTGCTCGGCAAGGCCATGGAAGCGGACCGGAAGATTCGTCCCGGTGAATATGAGCTGAATCCGGCGATGGCTCCGGCCGACATCCTCTCCAAGCTCATGGCTGGGCGGGTGGTGCTGCATTCGGTCACGATCCCCGAAGGCTATACCATGGTGCAGATCGCCGACGTCCTGGCGCAGCATCAGATCACGGATCGCGCGGAGTTCCTGCGTTTAGTGAGGGACAAAACCTTCATCAAGACGCTCGGGATTTCCGCTGAGACGTTGGAAGGTTATCTCTATCCTGATACCTATCGATTTCCCAAACCGGTCTCAGCCAAGGACGTCATCCGGACAATGGTGGAACAGCTCAACCAGGTGGTGACTCCGGAATGGCAGGCGCGGGCGAAGGACATTCATTTGACGATGCATCAAGTGTTGACGCTGGCGTCGGTCATTGAAAAAGAAACGGGCTCGGGCGAGGAACGGCCGCAAATCTCGTCGGTGTTCCACAACCGATTGCAGAAGAAGATTCCGCTCCAGAGCGACCCGACCGTGATCTATGGGTTACCGAATTACGACGGCAATATCCATAAGAAGGATCTCTCGCACCCCAGTCCCTATAATACGTATCGGTGGGCCGGGCTGCCGCCGGGGCCGATCGCCAGTCCCGGAGCGCAAGCTATTCGAGCGACGCTCTATCCGGCCGTGTCACCGTATCTGTATTTTGTGTCGAAAAATGACGGGACTCATCAGTTCTCCGCCACGCTGATCGAGCACAATAAAGCCGTCGACAAATATCAAAAGCAGTTTTTCTCCCGCGCGCATCGCGGCAAAACGTAGAAGGAGTCTGTGCTGTTATGACGTCATGGAATCTGCCCGCATTGCTCGATCACACCGTGCTCAAGCCGGAAGCCACCAAGGCCGATGTGTTGCGGCTCTGTCAGGAGGCCAAAGACCTGGGCTTCGTCGTGATCTTCGTGCCGCCTTGTTATGTCGATGAAGCCGTGGCGGCCACCGCGGGATCATCCGTGAGGGTCGGCATTCCGATCGGCTTTCCGCTCGGGGGCCATACGACGACAGCGAAGGTGGCGGAGGCGACGGAAGCCGTGGCGCGTGGTGCGCAGATTCTGGATATGGTGATCAACGTCAGCCGCCTGAAGTCCGGCGACCAGGCCTATGTCAGGCAGGATATTGCGGAAGTGGTGAAGGCTACACCCTTTGCCGAACATAAGGTAATTCTGGAGACCTGCCTGCTGACGCAGCAGGAAAAGATTACCGCTTGCCATCTCGTCGTCGAAGCGGGAGCCGACTATGTGAAGACGTCGACCGGATTCAATGCTGCCGGAGCAACCGTCGAAGACGTGCGGTTGATGAAACAGGCGGTGGCCGGCAAGGCCAAGGTGAAGGCCTCGGGCGGGATCCGGGACTGGAGGACGACCTTGGCGATGCTGGAGGCAGGCGCTGACCGGATTGGCACCAGTGCGAGTCTGAAGATTCTGGAGGAGTGGAAGGCAGCCGGGAGATAAGGGGGAGTGGCGGCGACCGTTCAAGAACCTGCCGCTCGCTTCCGATAGAAAGACGATGACTGGTTCACGGCCACAGCGGGTCCTGTTGCGATGTCCCGTTCGATTTACCCATGAGGATGGGGTCACCGGGCAGGGTACGATGGCGAATCTTTCTCTGGGCGGGTGCGCGATTCACAGCGATACGCCGGTCTTCGACGACATGCTGGTGACCCTGCAGTTCACCCCGTCGGAAGATAAGCCGCCTGTCTCCATTGAATTAGGCCGTGTTCGTTGGGCGACGCTCCACGAATTCGGTGTCGAGTTTCTGATGATTTTGCCAAAAGAACGCAGCCGTCTGGAGCGTTTTCTGGCAATGGCTCTCCGTGCATCCGGTGAATCCGGTCCCGCTCCTTCCGCTGCTGCCTAATCTGCGCAAGATCTGTTCGGCTATGGCGGCTTCTGCTATATTGCGCACATGATAAATCGAGTCGTTCTTCTAGTCATTGACGGGTTCGGGATCGGAGCCCTGCCCGATGCGGCGGACTATGGCGATGCCGATGCCAACACCATCGTCCATGTGGCGGAGACGGTCGGCGGGTTGAGTCTGCCGAATCTGGAGACGCTGGGTTTCGGCCATCTGGCGACGATCCCCGGCGTGCGGGCCATGGCGCAGCCGAACGGTTCGTTCGGGAAGGCGGGTTTCGTGTCGCAGGGGGCAGACTCGGTCGTCGGCTATTGGGAAACCGGCGGGGTGATCCAATCGCGCCAGGCCTCTCCGTTCAAATTGGCGTTTCCCTTTGAAGTGATTCAGCAGCTGGAACAAAGCTTCGGGCGGAAAGTCATCGGTAATCGTCCGGGCTACGCGCAATCGCTCATCGGCGAGTATGGCACCGAGCATCTGTCCAGCGGCGCGCCGATCGTCTGGACCGACGGGGGCTGGACCTGCCATATCGCGATGCATACCTCGGCCATGCCGGCCGCGGATTTTTATCAGCGTTGCCGCGATATTCGTAAATCGTTCAAGGGGGTGGCGGGGCCGCAGCGGATCGTCGCCCATTCCTTCTCGGGTGAAGCCGGCGCGTTTGTATTGACCGGCGGCCGCAAGGACTATGTTGCTGAACCACCCGCCGTGAGTATGTTGGATGTCTTGAACCGCTCTGGCCAGATTGTGATGGGCGTCGGCAAGGTGCATGATCTTTTTGCCGGCCGCGGGTTGACGCGGGCCTTTCCCGCCGCGACGGCGATCGCCGCGCTGGAGGAAACCACCAAGCTGATCGCCAAGATGCCGCGAGGGCTGCTCTATGCGAGTCTCGATCTGCTGACGGATGAACCGGCGACGGCCGCTGCGGCGCTGGAGGATTTCGACCGCCGCTTGCCGGATCTGTTCGAAAAGCTGCGCGTGGGGGATGTCGTGGTGATCACCGGCGATCATGGCCGTGACCTCACCAGACCGGCCAAAGTTGCCACACGGGAATATGTGCCCTTGCTGGTGACGGGACCGAAGTTATCTCAGGGCGTGAATCTCGGAGTCAGAGCGTCAGCTGCCGATCTGGGCCAGACCATTGTCGAGGCCTTGAAGGCGGAACGGCTGCCGGTCGGAGAGAGTTTCTTCGAAGCCCTTCGGGCAGGATAAACAGGAGAAGGATCACGATCATGTCATTCGATGCCAAACTGAAAGCGCTTCATATTGAATTGCCGATGGCTCCGAAGCCGGTGGCGAACTATGTGCCGGTGGTGCGGGCGGGAGATCTGCTGTTTCTCTCAGGTGTCCTGCCGTCACGCGACGGCCAGCTGATTCTGACCGGCAAGCTCGGGCAGGGCATCACCGTCGAGCAGGGGATGGAAGCGGCCAAGGTGGCGGCGCTGAACGCACTCGCCATCGTCCGCAGCGAAGTCGGGTCGCTCGACAAGGTAAAACGCATTGTGAAGATGGTCGGCCATATCGCTTCCGCTCCCGGTTTCACCGATCAACCCCAGGTTCTCAACGGCGCCTCCGATCTGCTGGTGCAAATTTTCGGCGAAGCCGGCAAACACGCCCGCGTGGCCGTCGGCGCTGCCGAACTTCCCCGCCAAGCCCCCGTCGAAATCGAATTGATCGTGCAGGTGACGGCGTAGTCTGCTGTGCTCGGAGCCGCGGCTATGAGCGGCTCCGAGAGTTGAAGTCCTTACACGTGCAGGTCTAAGACTGGTTAATTGGACCGCAAAATACTGCCGCCTGAAGGCTCCCCACTGAGTGCCAGCAATTCGATACTCAAAAGTTGCGGAGGTATTCGACTGCTGAGGAGTGATGAATGAAGAAGTTAGACCTATATGGTTACAGTGAAACAGATGATAAGCAGCTTCTTAAGCTTCGTGAAGTCACAATATGTGCTGACTCGAAACAGGTTCGGGCTATAAGTGAGTTTTTTGTTCGGTGTGCAAATGAGATGGACGCAAATCCTGAATGGGGGCACCAGCATTTCGGTGGGGGGGGGGAAGCTTCTGATATTATCGTTTGCAGTTATCGGCTTACGCGAGCGTTGGGTGACTAGATAATATTATTTCGATACGC
>CAZEHM010000078.1:0-306 GCA_964512025.1 uncultured Nitrospira sp.
ACGGTTGCGGTGGCGTGAAGCGACATGTCGCGATCTCCATGGATCACTGACCCACGCCCGTCGCGAGCACCTGGAAGTGCTCGACGATCGGGCCGAGGGCGAGAACGGGGAAGTATTGAAGGCCGCCGAGGATCAGGATGATCCCGATCAGCAGGCCGACGAACAGCGGGCCATGGGTCGGCAGGGTGCCGGCCGTGGGCGCGAGCTTGGGCTTGGCCGCCAGCGAGCCGGCGATGGCCAGCACGGGAATGGCGTAGGCGAACCGGCCCATCAGCATCGAGATGCCAAGGGTGGTGTTCCACCACG
>CAZEHM010000078.1:316-5424 GCA_964512025.1 uncultured Nitrospira sp.
CCGAAGAGTAGGCGTAGAGGATCTCCGACAGCCCGTGCGGACCCTTGTTGAGCAGGCCCTTCAGCGCCTCGGGCAGCACTGCGGCGGCGGCCGAGAAGCCGAGGATGGCCAGCGGCAGGACCAGCACCGCCAGCATGGCGAACTTGATCTCCCGCGCCTCGACCTTCTTGCCCAGGTATTCGGGCGTGCGCCCGACCATCAGGCCGGCGACGAACACCGACAACAGGGCCATGACGACCATGCCGTAGAGGCCTGAACCCACCCCGCCGGGCAGGATCTCGCCCAGCTGGATATTGAACATCGCCATGCCGCCGCCCAGGGGCATGAAGCTGGCGTGCATGCCGTTGACCGCGCCGCAGGAAATGGCGGTGGTGACGGCGGCGAAGAGCGCCGTGGACGCCGCGCCGAAGCGGACTTCCTTGCCCTCCATGTTCACCGCCGCGTCGGCATGGGCGGCGACCAGGGCGGGCGCGCCTTGCGTCTCGGCGGCGTAGATCACGCCGATGCCGGCGGTCAGCAGCACCACCATGGCGGCGAGCAGCGCCAGGGCTTCCCGGCGCGCCCCGGCCACGCGGCCGAAGGCGAAGACGCAGGCGAAGGGGATCACCATCATGGCGACGATCTGCAGGGTGTTGGCCAGCGGCGACGGGTTCTCGAACGGGTGGGCCGCGTTGGCGTTGAAGACGCCGCCCCCGTTGGTGCCCAGCATCTTGATGAAGTCCTGGCTGGCGGCCGGAGCCACCGCGATCTTCTGCGCCGCGCCTTCAAGCGTCGTGGCGTTGGCCCAGGCGTCGAGCGTCTGAGGGAAACCGAGGGCGACGAACACCAGCGCGCCCAGGATCGAGATCGGCAGCAGGATGTAGAGGGTGTTGCGCGTCAGGTCCGACCAGAAGTCGCCCAGGCTTTCGCCCTTGTCGGCGGCGAAGGCGCGGGCGAGCGCGGCGGCGACCGACATGCCGGCCGCGGCCGACAGGAAGTTCTGCACGGTCAGGCCGGCCATCTGGCTGAGGTGGCTGGCGGTGGTCTCGCCGCCGTACGACTGCCAGTTGGTGTTGGTGACGAAGCTGACCGCGGTGTTGAAGGCCAGGTCCGGGGTCATGCCGTCAAACCCGTGCGGGTTCAGCGGCAGCACGCCCTGCAGGCGCAACAGGGCGTAGAGCGCGGCGAAGGACGCGGCGCTGAAGGCCAGGAAGGCCGTGGCGTAGGCGACCCAGTTCTGGCCCTTGGCCGGGTCGGTCCCCAGCGCCTTGTAGAGCACGCCCTCGACCGGCCGCAGCACGGGGTCCAGCCAGGTGCGCTCACCCTGCCATACGCGCGCCATGTAGGCGCCCAGAGGCCAGGCCAGGGCGAGGCCGATGATCAATGTGAAGGCGATTTCCGCCCAACCCCGAGGGTCCATGGCAGGCTCCAGAATCCTAGAATTTTTCGGGGCGCAGCAGGGCTGCGATCATGTAGACGGCGATGCCGAGCGCGCCGGCGCCCCAGAGCAGGGTGACCAGCATCACGCGCGCCTCAGAAAGCGGGCGTAGAGGACCAGGGCGGCGAACGCGCCCAGGCCCAAGGCCAGGAAAAGGATGTCGGACACTTGCGTCACTCCAGCCAGGAAGTCAGGCCGGGGTTGTCGCGCCGTTCGGGCTCAGGGTTCGATGCGGAAGGCAGGCGCGCCGCATAAGGGACGCATAAGGGTCGCCTCAGTCCCGGACGGCATCCTTGCCGCGGCCGGCGGGCAAGCCGGCCGCTACCTTGATGACGCTCGCCACCAGAACGGCCAGCACAAGGCCGACCCCACCCATGACCGCCACGAACTCGATGACCTCGGTCATCCGTCACTCCTGCGCCGGATCCCCGGCATGTCGGGACCAATGCGTCCCGAAGTGCAGCCTGCGCGTCATCCGCATAGACGATCCATTCCGAACAGGACCGTCGGGTATCAGGACGGCATAAGGACCCTTCAGAGCCGGAAGAAGCGGCCGCCGCGCAGGGGCGCGCGGCCGGTGACCAGCCGCACGACGCTTCGGCAGGACGCCCCAAGGATCAGGGCGATCCCGAAGAACAGGCCCAGCAGGTGGATCAACTCCATGGAACGCGCCCTCTTGCGCGCCGCTCACCAAGGCCGCGGCTGCGCGGGGGCCTGCATGCGCCCGATGCGGATCAGCGTTCCATTCCGGAAATGTCTGCAGGCCGTCAGGACGGCGTAAGGATTTTCGGGGCCTAGGCCTCGTCCTCGCCGTCTGCGTCGCGTTGCTCGAACTCGACGGTCTCGTCATAGCCCTTGCGGGAGGAATAGAAGGCCAGCCGCATCAGGACCGCCGCCAGGGCCCCGGTCCCGACCACCGCGATGGCGAGGGCGACGCCCAGCTGCGGATGACCGCCGGTCAGGCCGCGCAGCCCCCCGATATCCCACAGCGCCTTGCCCATGAAACCGAAGACCACGGCCAGGCCGATGACGACGAGCGCGATGCCGAGGGGTTTCACCGCCCCTGCCCCGCTCAGTCGCCCGTCCGGGTCAGCACCGCCGAGGCGTTGACCTCGGGATCCTCTGAATGCTCGCCGGTCCAGTACCAGAACAGCTTGCCGTTGGCGGGGACCAGGGTGACCGTGCCGCCCTTGATGCAGTTGTCCGCGCCGTAGGTGATCACCTCGCGATAGACCACGCCGCCGCGCCCCGGTCCCACCCGGGTCAACGCCCCGCCGCAGTCCAGGGTGGGATAGGCGACGGCGCCGTCGCCCTGGGCGTTGAGCACCACCCGCATCGGCCACGCCGGGTCCTGCTCGGCCGGAGACTGGATGCCGGTCCCCTCCCAGGTTCCTGCCATGGCCCCGGGTCCCGTCGCCGCCAAGCCGAGGCTCTCAAGATGGGCGCAGGACGCCGTCAGCACCGACACGGCGGCCGCCGCCGCCACGACCTTGAACCGGACCATCGTCGCCTCCTGCTTGCCGCTCCAGCCTAGCCGTCACGCAGGGTCGTGTCAGCGCCGCGCGAACCGCCGGCGCCGATGGACCGCCGGTTGCACCGTCCAGCGCATGATCAGCGGCGCGTATCAGTACGAGACACTCGACTGGCCCGGCCTGTCCGCCTCCGACCGGGCGGTCTGGGAGGCCTTCCGGCGCGCCCGGCCCTCGCTTTCCAGTCCCTATTTCAGCCTCGAGTGGGGCGATGCGGTCCAGGCCGCGCGCGGCGACGTACGGGTGGCGCGCCTGGGCCACGCCGGCCTGTTCCAGGCCTTCCTGCCCTACCATCACGGCCGCCTCGGCGCCCTGCGGCCTGTAGGCGGGCCGATGTCGGACGTCCACGGCTTCGTCTGCGGCCCCAGCGCCCGCATCGATCCGGACAGCTTCGTCGCCGCCCTCGGCGCCCGCACCTTCCGCTTCACCGGCGCCCCCGCCGATGACCCCGGCCTGGCCTTCGCCGCCACCCCCGACGACGGCTTCTCGCTGGACCTTTCGGGCGGCTACGAGGCCTACCTGGCGCGCAGGACGGCGGCCGAGCCGAAGGCCTTCCGCAACCTCCGCTCCCGCCAGCGCCGGCTCGAGGGGCGCGCGGTTGACTTCGTCGCCGACGATCGCGACCCGGCCTCTTTCGCCGGGCTGATCGCGCTCAAGCGCGAACAGTACCGCCGCACGCGCCAGATCGACGTCTTCCGTCCGGCCTGGACGCGGCGCCTGGCCCAGGACCTGTTCGCCAGGCCCGCCGGCGGCGCCCTGCGCGGTCGGCTGTCCACCCTGCGCGTGGACGGCCGCCTGGCGGCGGGGCACTTCGGCCTCGAGGCCGCGGGCGTCCTGCACTACTGGTTCACCGTCTACGACCTGGCCTTCGCCGAAGTATCGCCGGGCGTTGCGCTGCTCCAGCGCGTCGCCGAGGCCGTGGCCGCCGAAGGCGTCACGCGCATCGACCTCGGCGGCGGCGACTATCGCTTCAAGCAGGAGTTCGCCGACCTGCGCACGCCGCTGGGCGCTGGGGTCATCCGGGGCCGCACCCTGCTGGCCGGCGCCGCCCACAGGGCCGGCGCCCTGGCCCGGGGGATCGAGACCCTGCCCTTCGGCCGCTTCGCCTCCGCCCCCCACCGCGCCCTGCGCCGCCTTGATCGCCTGATCGCCTTCCACGAGGCGCCCCGATCCATCCCGCCGCGCGCGGCGCCAAGCCATTACGCCTGACGAGGTCCCCATGTTCGACGGCTCGATCGCTAACCCCCTGGCCATGGTCCTGCTGGCCCTCGCCCTGGCCGTCGCCGGGCCGCTGGGGCTGGTCGCCGCGGGGAGATCGGCCGAGCCGGCGTCAGGCCCGCTGGCCGCCTTCGCCCTGTCGGCGCTCGCCCTGATCTGGTTCGTGCTCGCCCCGCTGAACGTCGCCAACCATGCCTTGGGCGAGCCGATGGTCTGGATCTTCGGCCGCGAGGCCCAGGACACCGGGGTCGTCGAGTACGCCACCGTGTTGCTGTTCGCCGCCGCGGCCGCGTTTGCCGCCGTGCTGGCGGTGCGCGGGCCCTCCTTCGGCCGCATCGTCTACGCCCTCGGCGCCCTGGGCTGCGGCTTCATCGCGGGCGAGGAAATGAGCTGGGGGCAATGGCTGTTTCACTGGGCGACGCCGACCGACCTCTACGCCGGCAACCTCCAGCACGAGACCAACCTGCACAACTTCCTGCCGCCGGGCTTCTGGGAAGGCGCCTATTCGACGGCCGGCTGGGGGATTATCGCCGTCAGCCTGTGGATGCGCTTCCGCCGCCCGGGCTTCAGCTTCGCACCCCTGGCGGTCCTGCGCGACAGCCGCTTCGCCGCGCCCCTGGCGCTGAGCGCCGGGGTGCTGATGCAACACCACTTCTTCCAGGAGATCTCCGAGATCGCCCTGGGCGCCGCGACGGTCTACGCCCTGGGCTGGATCGCCGCGCGGAGCCAGCCCGCGCGGCGTCCCGGCCTGGCGGCAGCCTGAACCGGGCTCAGGCCGCGGCTTCCAGCGCCCGCTTCAGGTTCTGCAGCGTCCAGCTGTCGCCCATGGTGAACATCGCATAGAGCGCGTCGTAGGCCGGGCCGGGCCGGTAGCCCACCGCCGTCAAGGTCACTTCGGTCTCGCCATCGCCGTGGGGGGTCAGCTCGATGGTGGTGACCGTCTG
>CAZEHM010000079.1:0-5243 GCA_964512025.1 uncultured Nitrospira sp.
GGGAGACCGACAGACCACGCATTCTTCTGGCGACCGATTTCTCCAAATGGGCCCTGCGGGCCGAGGAGTATGCCTGTTGTCTGGCCGCGACATGGCGGGCGACGCTGACCGTGCTGACGGTGCTCGAGTTTCCTCCCGGCATGAATCCCGAGTATCCGGTCAACCAGGTTTATCTCGGCGAACTCATGAAGGCAGGGGCCAAGCAGTTGGTGGAATTGAAGGCGCGGGCATCGGCTCGAGGGATTGCGTTGCATACGCGGATCGCCACGGGGATTCCATGCGAAGAGGTCCTGGCAGCTGTGAAGGCGGAAGATTCCGATCTGGTGGTTGTCGGGACCAAAGGAAAGTCCGGTCTGTCCCATGTGCTGCTGGGTAGCACGGCAGAGCGAGTCATTCGCACCGTGCCTTGTCCGGTGCTCACGGTGCGTATGGTTTCCGAGGAGATATCGTCTGCGGAGACGGGGCCGTGCGGTGGAATCAGTCTCAGCCGAATTCTGGTCCCGGTCGATTTTTCAGATTGCTCGCTCGAAGCCGTGGAGTACGCGGCCCTGATGGCTGAACGCCATCGCGCATCGCTGACGCTGCTGCATGTGTTGGAGCCTGTCTCCTACGGATTGGACTTTACGCTGTTGCATGGCGGGAAACGGGAGGAGATGCGGGAGCGGTCGACGGCCCGCCTGGGCGATCTGACGCGGGCGCTTGCCGACGCCGGTATCCCGGCCGACTCGCAGGTGCGCGGAGGTACGCCGTTTGAGTCGATTCTCGACAGCGCCAAGACAATTCCTGCCGATCTGATCGTGATGGGGACGCATGGGCGTCGCGGGTTGTCTCATGCGTTGTGCGGGAGCGTGGCGGAAGCCGTGTTGCGCCAGTCCCGTTGCCCGGTGCTCACCGTGCGCAGCCCGAAATATGGCCCGGGGCATCGCCGGGTGTTGTCTGCAAGATCGATATAGGCGTCCACTCTTTCACCAGGGGGGCTATCATGGCGACAGGCATCAGGAAACAGCGCACGGCACCGGCCGGTCGACCGTCCCGCGCGGCTAACCCGATCGAGTTACCGGACGGGATGCGGGAGCGCATCGCCAGAAAGGCATATGAATTGTGGACTGAGCGAGGCCGTCGAGAGGGGAGAGATCTCGAAGACTGGCTTGATGCGGAAACGATTGTGATGGAAGAAATTCATGAAGCTCGCGAATGAAACGACGGCGGGCCCGTGGGCGCCGTTGCCGCCGGGGCTGGATGGCCTGGTGGCTCGGTTGGAGGAATTGTCCATCGGGCCGATGTTTGCAGCCGAACGCGATCGTGCTTTGCGCCAGGCGTTGCGCCCCTACTTTGAGTTTGCCGGGAATGCGCCGTTGCCGCCGTTTGCGCAGGAGGTCGATCTCGCCACGCTTATCGTGTATGCCGATTATTATCCCCAGGACGGGCAGCTGACCTTGATCGAACAGCTGCGCGACGTCGTGACCGAGCATATTCCCGAAGAAGAACGGGCCTGGATGGATCCGTTGAAACATTCGTATATGGATCTGGTCGAAGTCGTCCCTGGCAGCGACGCGACAGGGAAATGGACCTGCCGGTCGTTGGGGAACGGACGTCTCTATCAGGCTCAAGGCGGTGATTTCAGCCGGGGACTCCGGACCGGTCAGGTGTTGCTGACCCGGTTTGTGCAACAGCCTGGAGACCCTGAAACGAACGAGGTCGTGCTCGGCGGGAGCGCGCTGCTGCTTTCCCCCGAAGAGGGCAGGACCCTGTATGACGCCGTCTGTGAGTTGCGTCGCCAACGGGAAATCGAGGCCGGGTCGTTCGAACTCGGCGACTGGCATGAGTTTGCCAAGCGATTCGGCTATGAGTTGCTCTGGGTCTATTCGCAGATGCGATTGCGAGCGCTCTATCAGATCGTGGCCGGAATCCGCTACTGCCATTCCGACGGGCAGCCGTATCTTTATTCATTTGCACTCTACGAGCATCGGGAATTCAAATTTCTTTGCGAGACCTTGAGCGGGATGAATGGTCTGGATCCTGATTCGGCGGCCGTTGGCGCATCCGGCGGATCGGACGCACGCCTGCGGTGGGTGCAGTATGGCCCGGCTGAGGCGGGCAAGCCGGAGGTCGTCACTCGGCTCACATTGACGCCCACGCAACTGTGGGTGGAAACCGACTCGCGCGAACGGCTGGATACTTGGAAGCATCAGTTGGCGTCGGCCTTAGGCTTTTCGCTCCATTTCCGTGGCGAAGCCACCGCTCCGCCGCCGCATCTCTTGAGCGCCGAAGAACTCGATGCCGAACAACCTGTCCGGTCTGTCGTCACTTCGGAGCAGGACGCCGCTTTGTTGCAGGCATTTCTGGAAACCGCCTATCTGGATTGGACCGATCGGGAGGCGCCGGTGCTGGGCGGCAAAACGCCGCGTCACGTCGCCACGACGCAGACCGGACGTGAACAGGTGGCCCGGTTGCTTGACGAGATGGAACAGAACGATCCCGGCTGGTCCCATCTCGGCCGGCCGGCGTTTGACTATAACGTGCTGCGCGGGCATGTTGGCATCGATGAGGTACGCCGTGAAGATCGCCCTGCCGAACGGACTCGATGACCTGCTGGTCCGTGCCCGTCCACCGCACGGGGAGCCGCCGAACATTCTTTGTGTCCTCCACGCCGTCTGCGAGGTGTACGGACACATCGATCCGCAGTTCATCCCGGCGATTGCGCAGTCGCAAGGAGTCACCGAGGCCGAGGTGGCCGGTGTCTTGTCCTACTATCCTTTACTGAATACTCAATCGGCCGGGCGACATCGTATTCAGGTGTGTCTGGGGGAGTCCTGTTTTGCCAATCACTGCGATCGGGTGGTGGAGGCGATTCAATCCGCTCTGGGGATCTCATTCGGCCAGACTACGTCCGATGGTCGGTTCACGATAGAACCGGTGTCCTGTGTCGGCAATTGTGCGCTGTCGCCGAGTGTGCGTATCAACGGAGCACTACTCGGGCGAGTCCGGCCTAGCGATGTTCCTGGCCTCTTGGATCGGTATCGATGAGCCGCATCAGACTCTATCTTTCCAGCGACACGTCTTCCTGTGCGGTGGGGACTGAACGCCTTGCCGCAGCCTGGCGGCAACGGTCCGATGTCGAGCTTGTGCGGACGTCTTCCCGCGGCGCGTTCTTTCTTGAGCCGATGGTCGAGCGCGAGAGCTCTGAAGGGCGCGTGGCCTGGTGCCATGTGACCGCCGAGGATCTTTCCCGGATTCTGGCCGGAGACGGCGGCATTCCTGTTTCTGCGATCCCGTTTCTTTCCAGACAGACCAGGCACACCTTCGCATCATTCGGCGTGACCGAGCCCCTGTCGACGGAGGCCTATCGGGCCCAGGGCGGTCTTGCCGGTCTCCGGGCGGCGCAAGCGATGAGCCGGCCGGCGATTATCCAGGAACTCAAGACGTCCCAATTGCGCGGTCGTGGCGGTGCAGCCTTTCCTGTGTGGAAAAAATGGGACGTGGCTGCCGCGGCTGAGGCTGATCAGAAGTACGTGGTCGCCAATGCCGATGAAGGCGATGCGGGGACCTATTGCGACCGGATGATCATGGAAGGCGATCCGTTCCGCCTGATCGAAGGCATGCTGATTTGCGCCAGGGCGATCGGCGCCGGCGCCGGCTTCATCTATTGTCGTCAGGAGTACCCGGCGGCCAGGGCCACGGTGCAGGCGGCCATTCGGGCGGCGGGTGAAGCCGGGTGGCTGGAGTCTGACGGGCGACCATTTGTCATTGAAGTAGTGTCCGGAGCGGGTTCGTACGTGTGCGGCGAAGAAACGGCGCTGCTGGAATCGCTGGAAGGGCGGCGCGGCGTGGTGCGCGCGCGACCGCCGCATCCGGCGCAGTCCGGCCTCTATGGGCAGCCGACGATTGTCAGCAATGTGCTGACGTTCGCGACCATTCCCAACATCCTCGCCCGGGGCGGTGCCTGGCATGGGTCCATGGGGACAGAGGGGTCGCGCGGCACCGCCATCCTTCAACTCGGCGGACGGGTGAAGCAGCCGGGTCTTATCGAGGTTCCATTCGGTCTCACGCTTCGCCAGGTGCTCGATCAATTCGGGCAAGGCATGGCGGATGGTGCCCGACTGAAGGCGGTGCAAGTCGGAGGACCGCTCGGGAGTCTGTTCACGGACGCGCAGTTGGATATCCCGATCTGTTTCGATGCCTTTGCCAAGGCGGACGCGATTCTCGGTCATGGCGGGATTGTCGTGTTCGATGATGAGACGGATATGCTGGAACTCTCCCGGCATCTGATGGCGTTTGTAGCGGATGAATCCTGCGGGAAGTGCGTGCCCTGCCGCATCGGATCCCTGCGGGCGCGCGAGATTCTTGAAACGATTCAACGGGGCCAGGCGACGGAGGCGGACTTGTCGCTCTTGACCGAGTTGGGCGACACAATGAAGGCGACCAGTCTGTGCGGCCTGGGGGCGCGGGCGCCGTATCCGGTGCTGTCGGCCCTGGAGCGCTTTCCCGTGGAATTTCGCAGCCGGGCGCGATCATGAGCAATCACGTGGTGATGACCATCGACGGCAGACCGGTAGCTGCTCATGCAGGCGATACCGTGTTTACCGCCGCCAAGCGGGCGGGACTGACGATTCCCGGCCTCTGCTCCTCCGACCATCTGGCGCCGTTCGGTTCGTGCCGGCTCTGTATCTGTGAAGTGGAGGGACTGAAGGGCACGCCGGCCTCCTGCACGACGCCGGTCCAGGCGGGGATGGTGGTTCATACTCAGACCGACCGGTTGATTCAGCTGCGGAGAAATGTCACGGAACTGCTGCTGTCCGAGCAGCCCTCAAACGGGAGTCTTCCTGCTGCGCTTCACGAGTTGGCGCAGTCGGTGGGGCTCGACCATGTCCGGTACCGTCAGCCGGCTGTCCGCGAGCGAATACAGGACAACTCGAATCCGTTTTTTACCTTCGACAATGCCGGCTGTATTTCCTGTGCGCGCTGCGTGCGGGCTTGCGACGAGATCCAAGGCACGTTCGCCCTCACGATGGCCGGGAGAGGATTCGGCTCCAGGCCGATGGCTGGCGCGAGTCTCTATGGGGATGCGTCTACGGGGTTTTCGACCTCAAATTGCGTATCGTGCGGGGCCTGCGTGAAGGAATGTCCGACCGGTGCGCTGGTCGAGAAGACCGTGCTGCAGCACGGCGCACCGGTGGAAACAGTTCGTACGACCTGCGCCTATTGCGGCGTGGGATGCACGTTCGACGCAGGTCTTCGGGACG
>CAZEHM010000080.1:0-4940 GCA_964512025.1 uncultured Nitrospira sp.
ACGGCATAGAACATCGAGTCCATTTCACCCTGAGATGCGACCTTGCCCCCGAAGATTTCGATCCCCAGGGCTCCCGCGACATACAGCATGCCGGCGATGACAAACATGCGTTTCGTCGCTGTTGGCAAGGCTCGAAGAAACCCAAGGTAGGAGAACCCGACGATCGAAACCGCGATCATGCCGAAAATCACCCAGGCAAAATGCAAATACCCGCTGGATACTCCTAGCTGATTCAGCAGCGCGCGCCCCAGGGGCATCGCCATCTCATGGAGACTGGCGGCTTCATCCAAGGATAAATACAGAAAAATCGCCGCGAGCCCCAACCACTGACGGGAACGCGGAGCCTGCTCATGCTGCTTTGCGACGCCGATAACGCCGAGCAGGAAAGCGCAGAGAAACAAGGCGGACGAGGCATACCAGGAGGGAATATTGTTTTCCAAATCGAGGTTGAACTGTCGTTGCAACCCCAGCTGAAAATCATACCCGCCGTACACCCGCAACGCCTGAGTGGTCAGGTGCGCCGTCAGGAGGCTGCAGACAATCAGCGACAAGGCCACCGCAATCTTCGCAGGAGAAAGCCTCACAACATTTCCTTACGGCTTCACATATTTAGGGACACTTCCAACTAAGGCTTAAAATGTATTCCAACCAATACTTTTTTGCAAACTCGTGAAACCGGCACATACATGTTAGGCTCCACTTACGATGGTCATCTATCCACACCGGGCATTCCTTTTCATCGCGCTCTTATGGGCACTCGTTCCTGCCCCGGCGACAGCCGCCTCGTCCGCCTATGTTCAGACCACTGACGGTCTCGATCTGCAGCGCGTACGCTTCGCCGTCGCCGCACCGCCTGAATTAACCTCCCGACTTTCCAAGCGCGCCGACACCCTCTTTGCCAACGCCGGGCTTCTGCTAGGAAACTCCGACGGCGCGGACAGGCCGTTCACTGCCACACTCACCCTCTCACTCAGCTCCCAACCTCTGACCGATACCTGCCCCGGGCATGTCCTCTATGCCCCCTCACTCACACTCACCGAACCGGTGACGATCACGAGAAACGCGGAACTCATGAACGATGTCACCTGGCTCGCCCATACAGGCCCTCAGGTTCGGGAACCGGTCACGGTGTCGGAGCTCGAACAGGACCTCGATACCTTCATCGAACAATTCATCGCAGACTACCGCGCGGCAAACGCCGGAGTTCGCCCTTCCCCCTCCGACGGCGCCCCAATGGTGTCACGGACCGATCCTACGGCCACGGTTTCTGTCACGGCTGGGCAACACAAGACACGTTTTGACGCCGGATTGAAGAAGTTGCGCGTCGATCAGCTCCGGCTCTCCGTCTCGGCCGGACGATTCAGTCAACCGCTGACGACCCGAGCAATGCAGCAATTCAACGAGGCCGGACGCCCCCTCAAGCCAGGCCACGGGCGCAACGACCATGTCACTCTCGGAATAGAACTGACTCAACGGACGCTGGAGGACCGCTGCCCCAGCAAGGTGCTCTACGAGTCCGGCCTCTATCTGGTCGAACAGGTTCAAGTCGGACGGAACCGGCGGGTATCAATCTGGAGCGATACCTGGCTGCGGGAAGCGATTGCGGTCGTCACACCGCGCTCACAACAGCAGCTTGAATCAGACCAGGACGCCCTTCTTCGTCAATTCATCGACGCCCTGAACACTCGCTGACCGGGATGCCGTCGTTCGATTGCTTCCACGACAACACAAATTTACAATCCACGCAGGTTTCCGGTGCCGGCAATCGCTGCGCGGACGGAAGACCATGACGGAGTCGACCCGATGAAGGAAAAGAAACGAATTCCCACGGATGGCGAAGCGATTCAGTGGAAGAGCCCATTCGCAGCGTTGAAAAACGTCGCCCTTCCCCCGGCCGCAACAGACTCCCCTGCAGCAGCCCGCCCGGCCAGCCCGCCGCCGGCAACGAAGAAACAGCGCGGCCGGGTGGATATCATCAGGCAGACCGCCCATCGGGGCGGAAAGACGGTCACAGTCGTCACGGGGTTTGTCGGAATCAGCCAGGCCGAAAAGGAACAGCTCGCGAAGAACATGCAGACAGCCTGCGGAGCAGGCGGCACGGTCAAGGAAGGCCGGATCGAGATTCAGGGCGATCAGCGGGAGACGATCGCCCGTCTGTTGACGGAGGCAGGATTCCGCCCGGTGTTCGCCGGCGGATGAGCGGCCTACCGACTCCCGCTGCCGTGAGACCCTAGTCTCTCTGCTATGGAACGGACAAGAACCCTGTGGCAGGCGAGACTCGTTTCAACACCGACACCGGAAGATAGTGGGCAAGATCGCGCGGCTGCATCGCGGACAAGAGCCGTTCGATTCGCTGTTCGTTCGTTCCACCCATCGGCATATCGGCAGCCATCAGCGCATCCATCAATTCACGGGATGACAACTGACGGAGAAACTCTCGCACTGACGTCTGCGCATCAACCTGTTGACCATTCCCCTGCTCGTGCCCAACGACCTGACCGTCCATCTGTGGTTCCTCCCTGTTGTGTAGCAGTCGATAGTAACCGCTAACAACGAAAGAGTACCGAAATTATTGAAATCGCGCATTCCTCAGGAAGGTTACCTCAAAAGTAGGGGGAAGCGTGGCTCGATACCTGGCGGCATTCGGCTGAAATTTCTGACTGAAGCACCGGGGTGAACTCGCAGGAAGGAGCCGGAATGGCCGCTGCTGCACAGAAATTCTTCTTCCAGTTCAGGCACTTCCACAGGTAGACATTTCCACCGCGGTTCGGCTATCATCCCTCTCTCACTCCTTCAGCAAACACATCCAAGTGGCGGTGTAGCTCAGTTGGTAGAGCAGCGGACTCATAAGCCGCGGGTCTCCCGTTCAATCCGGGACACCGCCACCAATCCTCCTCCTGCTGTCCCTTAAATCTCCCCGATTATTCGCAGATCCTGCTCCTCGCCAGGAATGCCTGCAGAAAACTCTCAGACCTGAACCGATCAACGCAGGGAGTTGACGCAGGAGTTCGAGGAAGGAAAACCCTACCGCTATGCAACATCGACTATTGGGGAATCAGGGCAAAGCTCAAAAGGCCATCAAGGACAATATAGATGAGTTGGACAACCAGCGGTGCTTACACTAAACAGTGCTGAGAGCTAAGTCCTGAGTGCTGAGTTAAGCGGGGGCTTTCCATAAGCCCACTCAGAACTCAGCACCCAACGCTCAGCACTTCCCCTAATCCTGGCCGATCTTCGGCTCGGAATAACTGACTTCGACCGGCACCTTCGTCTGCGCGTACTTCCGGTAGGAGAGCATCACATCCCGCACTGAGACCACTCCGACAATCGCGCCGCCTTTGGTCACGGCGAGGTGGCGCACACCGAGGTCGCCCATCATTGCCTGGGCATCATCCACCGGCTGACTCCCCTCGATCGTGCACAGGGGCGTCGTCATGACTTTGTCGACCGTGAGCTTTCCCAGCGGCTTGCCGGTCGCCACGGCACGGCGGACGATGTCGGTGTCCGTCACGATACCGACGAGCTGTTTGCCCTTCTTCACCAGCAACGAGCCCACCCGCGCCGTGCGCATCGTCTTGGCGGCGCTGACAATGGACGTCTTCGGCCCGATGGCTTTCGGACGTTTCGTCATGATCTGTGCAACGGTGGACATGGTGGACTCCTTTCGTCGCGAACGTGATCGATGAGAAGAACGCCGGCCGCGCTCATGTAGCGTTGATTCAGCGTACCACAGTTGGAAGGAGGCACTCAAAACCGTTCGACGAGACGCCGAGAGCTACGCGCCTGAGGGGAGGATTTGTTTCTAACGCTCAAAATCTATGTCTGTTCAAAATGGCCTTCCAGCAAGGCCGCAGCCGAGTCAAAACCGGAGGCGTACCCTCAGGGGTACGTTGAGGATTTTGACGAGGGGAGAACGAAGCTGGAGGGCATTTTCAACAGACGAGCACAATCTTCCCGAAGAACTTGCGAGAGAGCATCTGCTCCTGCGCCGCCCTCGCCTCCTGCAGCGGATACGTCCGGTCGATCACCGGGATCAGCCGCTTCTGGCCCATCAGCTCCGCCGCCTTCACCAGTTCCGCTCTGGTGCCCATGTAGGAGCCCTTGATAGTGAACTGCCGGGAATAGACATACCGGAGATCCACCTTCACCTCGGCGCCGGTCGTGGCCCCGCAGGTAATGAGCCGCCCGCCCTTCGCCAGCGATGCCAGACAGCTCTCCCAGACCTCCGGCCCGATATGTTCGATGACGACATCGACGCCATGGCCTTCGGTCAGGAGCTTGACCCGATCCGCCACCTTCTCCTTCGAGTGGTTGATCACCGCATCGGCCCCGAGCACCACCGCCTTGGGAATCTTGTCATCCGATCCGACCGTCGTGATCACACGGGCGCCGGCAAGCTTCGCCATTTGAATGGCCATGGTCCCCACGCCGCTCCCGCCGCCCATGATCAACACCGTCTCGCCATGTTGGAGACCAGCCAGGGCAAACAACATATGCGACGCGGTCACCGACACGAGGGGGAACGCCGCCGCCTGCTCGAACGAGAGATTCTCCGGCATCGGCAACACGTTACGGAACGGCACCTTCACATACTCGGCATAGCCGCCGTGCATCATCGCCCCCAGCAGACTATAGGAGCGGCAGAAATTATCCCGCCCTGCCAGACACTGCTCGCACTTCCAACAGCTGATTCCCGGCGACACGAAGACGCGCTGCCCGACCGTCACATGATCAGCCTGCGCCCCCACCTGCTCGACCACGCCCGCGACATCCGATCCCGACACATGCGGCATCGGCATGGGATAAGCCGGATTCCCCTGCCTGATCCAAATATCGAGATGATTTAACGCGCAGGCTTTGACCTTGACCAACACCTCATCCGGCCCGATCACCGGCATCGGCATATCTTCATACGACAACTTATCCGGCCCGCCATGCTG
>CAZEHM010000081.1:0-4826 GCA_964512025.1 uncultured Nitrospira sp.
TAATGCTGGATCGCAACTTGCTCAACCCCCATGGCATACGTCAACTTTCACCTGGGGAGGAAATAATCATGGGTTGTCCGAAATGCAAAGGCTTGATGATGTTGGAACGCTTCTCAGACTTCTTCCTGGTGTTCTATGCCTGGAAATGTGTCAATTGTGGAGCGATCATTGACCGGACGATCTCGAATAATCGCAAGAACAGCCTGGCTGCCAAAGCTGCGAAGGAAGTTGAAACCGCCGCTGCCTAACCGGTTGAACGGTAGGCATTAGAACTCCGGCCCGGCACATTCGGCATCCTCGAAATGGGAAACTGTGCCGGCTGGAGTTCTCAGGTGGATTCTGAGCCACGACCGTCTCCGGCCTGCTTTCACCAGGCCGCATGTGACTTTCGAGACCCTCCCGCCCCTCGCTATCCTCTCTCGCCCGGCATCGACGCCCTGACGGTGTTCCTTATCATGTCGGCTCGGTTTCTCGTATCCGCTACCGGTGTGTGGCTTTCTTCGTTGACACGGCGCAGGGCGCCGGCCGGCTAAGCTCTGCGGGTAACTGAGTCTGGTTATCCAAGCAGGCCATATCTAGTTGCGTCTGGGTCAGTCCAGTCGCCGAGGCCAGGTTGGCTCCGTTGAAGTTCGCCTGCCGGAGGTCCGCCGCATCGAGGCGGGTCCCGCTGAGATCTGCTCCGGCAAAGACTGCTCCGCGCAGGTTGGCTTCCTGCAAATTTGCGTGGGTTAAATTCGCGTGGGTGAAATCGGCATCACTCAGATCGGCTGCGACGAGATTGGCCGAGTCGAGCGTGGCTTCATGGAATCGCGCCCGGGGCAGCGAAGCTTTCGGCGCATAGATTTCGTGCAGGGCGGATTTTGAGAAGTTCGCGCCGGCGCCGCGCGCGCCGATCATGACGGCATGATGCAGGTTGGCATCCCGGAAATCAGCCTGATCGAAGGCGGCCTTATAGAGAATGATCATGCGCATTTTAGCCGATTGCAACGAGGCTTTGATCAGCCGCGCCCCCTCGAGGTTGGCGCCTTCGAGATCGGCCTGTGCGAGGCGGGAGCTTTCCATATTGGCATGGCGGAGATCCGCCCCGCGGAGAATGGCGTCGCGCAGATCGCTCTGACGCAGATCGGCGTCATCCAGATAGGCGCTTTCCAGATCCGCTTCCATCATGCGGGCTTGATTCAAACGAGCGCCGTCGAGCAGCGCCCCCTGCAAGTTGGTCTGAAACATGGTGGCTTTCGACAGGTCCGTCTTGCGGAGATCCGCACCCATCAAGTCGGCTCCGGTTAGGACTGCCCCCCGAAGATTGGCTCCGTACAGGTAACTGTCGACGAGTGTTGCGTTTGTAAAGTCGGCCGACGACAGATCGGCGTCCTCGAAATGGGCCCGTTCGAAAATGGAATCGTGCAATTGAGCGCCGGCCAGCGCGGCATTGTACAGCGCGGCTTCGTCGCCGACCGCGCGGAGGAGATTCGCCTGAGTAAGCTTGGCGCGGCGCAGATCCGCCCCGACCAGATTGCTGTCCTCCAGGTTGGCTTTCGTCAGATCGGCACCGGCGAGGCTGGCTTGCGTCAGAATGCTTTGGCGGAGATTCGCCTGGCTGAGGCTGGCGCTCTCCATGCGGGCGCGTTCGAGGTTGGCGCCTTCGAGCGGGGCTTTTCGCAGGTCGGTTCCGCAGAAATCCGCCCGTCTATGCCCGGGGCTGTCTCGCTCTTCGAGCCATTCCTGATGGGCGTGCAGGGCGTCGCGGAGGGCGGCCGCAGTCAGGGTGTTTCTTTTGTATGGCTGTTCGCATCGTTGCGCCTGTTTCGACGGAGAGGCGGTGCGCGCGGCAACAGCCGGAGGCGCGGTAATGATGATAGCGACGGCGAGCAGAAGCAGCGCCTGGCGTACTGCGGAATGAGTCATCGGTTTCTCCTCTGATGGGTTGTTTTAAATAGTAAGTTTTTTCGGCGGGTCGGGAATTGTCAGTTGCCCTGTTGTGACAACAGCCGCACATAGGCGAGTACATCGACCATTTGCCCCTCGGTGAGGCTGCCTGTCCAGGCATGCATGGGACTGAACACGACGCCGTGTTCGATCGTACGCAACAGTTCTTCATCGGATTTCAGGAAGGACCGGAACCGGTGAAAGTTGGCCGGTGCGACTCTGAGGGTCTCGGCCGCCGGACCGTCTCCCAGGCCCGCCAGGCCATGGCAGGTTGCGCAGTGAGTCTGATAGAGCGCCTTGCCCCTGGTCAGGTCGGCCGGAAGATCCTGGGCGGCAACCGGCAACGCGCTCAGGACCAGGCTCAATCCGGCGACCAAGGAGAATGCCCGATGTATTCTCTGCATCATCAACTCTTTTTAGTGGTGTGGGCAATGAATGAGGTGAACAGCTGTTGCAGCTTCTTGCTCCCGCACGCCGGACATTGCACCTCGCCGCGTTCGTGTTCTTTGAGTGTCACCACGATCAGTGATTCCTTGCCGCAGTCGAGGCATTTATAATCATACATTGGCATATTAATGACGGCTCCGCTAGTGGAAGACCAGGAGCGGACAGTGCGCATGATGGAGCACGGCGTGCGCGACGCTGCCGAGCACCATCCGGCTCAATCCATGGCGGCCGCGTGACCCCATCATCAGAAGATCGGCGTTGATGGCTTTGGCTTCTTGGAGAATCGCTTCGACCGGAACTCCCAGCGTCGATTTCGCATGGGTGCTGTAGCCCATGTGCGTCAGGTCCGCCGCCACGGAGGTGATGAACGTCTCGGCGCTCCGGAGCGACTGGCTTTCCATTTCCCGCTCCGCTACGGCGTCGACCGGCCAGGGCGGTCTGGTTTGCGGGAGTACAGTCAATGCCGTGATCGTGACTGCTTCGCGGAATGGATGTTGCCGGAGAAACAACAGCGCCCGTTCGGCGTCCTGTGAGCCTTGCAGCGGCAGCAGCACCTGCTTCAGGGATTTCACGACATTCGGCAGGATCAGGACGGCGCTCTTGGAAAAGGTCAGGACTCTGTGGGAAACACTGCCGATCAGCCGTTCCTTGATCGGTCCGAGCCCGCGCGCTCCGGCGAGAATCAGTCCGATCTGATGCTGTTCCGCATATTCCACAATCCGATCGGCCGGTGAGCCGATCTCCATATGCTTGGTCACCGGACCGCAATCCATCGGGAGAAGCGAGACGATGCGATCAAGCAGCCTGGCGCCGTCCTCCCGCATCGTCCGTTCGATGGTCGTGTACAGTTCGTGCGCGACTTCCGGTACCATCATCGGATATGCCGGCGATGGAACGTCAAGGACATGCAGGATGTGTAGCTCTTCAGCACGGGCCAGGTGCTTCAACGCACGGACGGCTTCATAGGATTGATCCGATCCATCGATGGCCAGCAGCATTTTCATCGGTGACCTCTCTGTTGCTCAGTGACAATCCGTTGGACAGAAGAAGAGTACGTATAGCCCGACTGCCACACCGAGTGCGATTGCGCCGATCAAGATCCAGTGGGTCCGCGTCATAGGCCGTCCTCTCGCTACTAAAATAACAGCAAGTCCAGTGCCGTCGTCTGTTGCTGAGATAGGGGGAAATCTTCAACGGGTAACGGCTGATGAGAGAAGGTGATTGGTCCCGTTGCGATTGCTGCTCAAGATATATCGGCATCCGTGAGCCATGGGGGTTGTCGCCTTTTGGGACAGCGAGAGCTTTCCCTTTGTAGCGTGGTTCCCCTGTCATCCCCGTGGAGGAAAACCAATGGTCTGTTAATACGCCGTTTTCTGTATGGACATCGCTTGCGCGGTCGGCATCGGCTTTGCTGAGTAGGAAGATAGGGTGGAGTTTGTGGAGGGAGAGATCATGGCAGGAGCGCCTTTTTCCTATATTCTCGTCCCCGTGGACTTTTCACCCTGTTCGGAAGAAGCCTTTCGGGTCGCGTGCGATCTGGCGCGCCTGTGCCATGCCGACGTGTTGGTCGTGCATGTCATCGATACGAGTGCGTTGGCCTCCTTCAATCGAATGGGGGTGCTGGCCGTGCCCTCAGACGCAGCGGCCCAGAAGCGCCGCCTCCGGCATTTTGCCCGGTTGAATGTGCGCCGGCTCCTCGATTCTGAGGCGGCCAAGGGAATTAAGATGAATCGGGTGGTGACTGAGGGGGCTCCGTTTGTGGAGATCGCCAAGACCGCCCGTATCGAGAAAGTCGATCTGGTCGTGATGGGAAGTTATGGCGGACGCTCGGGCAGTGTCGATAAAATATTTTTTGGCAGCACGGCGGAGAAGGTGGTGCGGACAGCGGGGTGTCCGGTGCTGACGGTGCCGTTGCCGGTGAAGGCGCGTTGATCTCGATGATCTGTAGAGAAGGAGGAGATTCACGATGATGATGCAGAGCGGGCGCGTGCGGGGATGGGCGGCCGTGTTGGGTGTGACGTGGGCGCTGTGGGGCGGAGCGGATCTCCCGCTCTGGTCGCAGTCCGAACAGGTCGTGGACGTTACGATCAAGGATTTCAAGTTTGTGACGAAGCAAAGCACGCTTCGGCTCGGTGTGGCGACGGTGATCAGGATCAAGAATGAGGACGCGGAGCGTCATGATTTCGGTTCGACGATGTTTGAAGGGATTCCGACGCAGGTTGAAAAAGACGGGGTGGTCGTCTATGGGCGGGGCGTCGGGGGCGTCTTCCTCGATGCCAAGCGGGATGCGGCGTTGCGGTTCAATATGTCCCGCCCCGGCCGTCACGAATTCCGGTGTTCGATCCATCCCAATATGAACGGGGAACTTCTTCTCTTGAACGTGGAGGCCGTGTGAGCGGGGAGACCGACAGACCACGCATTCTTCTGGCGACCGATTTCTCCAAATGGGCCCT
>CAZEHM010000082.1:0-4814 GCA_964512025.1 uncultured Nitrospira sp.
CCACAATCCTGTCTTACTCAGATTTCGCTCAGTCTGCTAATTTGAAACACTCGTGAGGGTTTGTCGTGATTCCACCTGATACGCAGGGGTATGCGCTGAAGCGCGGGGAGGGTCGGTCGATCGACTTTCGCGGGACGAAGATGACGGTGAAGGTGCCGGGCGCGCAGGTGGGGGAATCGTACTCGCTGATTGAAATGGTCCACCCGCCGACGGTCGGACCGGCGCTGCACATTCACCCGACCGGGGCGGAAGCGTTTTATGTGCTGGAGGGGGCCTATACGATTCATTGCGGCGAGGAAGTCTATCAGGCCGCTCCCGGCGACTTTGTCTACATTCCGAAAGGCGTCCGGCATCAATATCAGTCCGGCGCGAGCGGCGGGACGGTGCTGGTGCTGTCGCCTGCGGGACTCGAACGCTACTTCACCGAAGTCGCGGATCTGCTCCGGGTCGGCTCGATCACCTGGGAAGTCGAGCAAGCGATTGCGAAACAGTACGGCCAGGAATTCCTCGACAAGCTCAAGCACTGGGGGCAGTGATTTCACCCATTGAGGACGGAACCACGACATGGCGCAACGCTATCCCGAACTTTCTGACACGCATATCCAATTCATCGCCAAGCAGAAGATCTTCTTTGTCGGCACCGCGACGGCAGAGAGCCGGGTGAATGTGTCGCCCAAGGGAATGGATTCGTTGCGCGTGATCAGTCCCCGGCGGGTGGTGTGGCTCAATGTGACCGGGAGCGGGAATGAAACGTCGGCTCATGTGCAGCAGAACCCGCGTATGACGCTAATGTTCTGCGCGTTCGAGGGACCGCCGGTCATTCTGCGGCTCTACGGTACGGCGACCGTCGTCCATGAGGGCGATGCGGCCTGGCGCGAGCTGGCCTCGCTGTTCCCTCCGCTGCCCGGCGCGCGGCAGATCTTCGACGTGACGCTCGATCTCGTGCAAACCTCCTGCGGCATGGCTGTGCCCTTGATGTCCTATATCGGCGACCGTGAGTTGCTGAACGAGTGGGCTGATAAGAAAGGCGAGGCGGGGTTGCGGCAGTATTGGAACGAGAAGAATCAGCTCAGCCTCGACGACATTCCGACGAACATTGTGAAGAAGAGCGGTAGGTAGTAACAGGACCGGTCACCGTCTTGCTCTCTGATTGCCGGTTCCCTTTCTTGACGCAAGGCCGTGACACGCGTAGGGTTCTCTGCGTTGAGAGGTCTGCATGCTGCCTGTCGTGATCGGTGTGCTCTCTGCCGTGGCGATTGCCGCGCTGGCCAGGTTCACGCGATTTGACCGGGACCGTAGCTTCTACGCCACCGTGCTCGTCATTATTCCCACGTACTATATTGTCTTTGCCGTGATGGGCGGTTCGTCCCAGGCGCTGGTGTGGGAGCTTGCGGCGGCCGTCGCCTTTTCTACCGTGGCTATCGTGGGGGCGCTGCATCTGCCCCTGCTCGTCGGAGTGGGGATCGTCGCGCACGGTCTTTTCGATCTCGTTCACTACATGATGATTCAGGATGCCGGCGTTCCGGACTGGTGGCCGGGCTTTTGCGGCTCGCTTGATGTGGTGTTGGGGCTTTGGGTGATCGGCCTCTGCCGTTCCAGTCGCCCAGCAGACTGTTGATAAAGGCCGCCAGCGGCGTTCTCGCGGCGCGTAAAGGCTCAACGTACTCCAGAGAGTACGCCTCGCCTCTCCGCTTGCTGCGGCCTTGCTGGACGGCCTTTCTGAACAGCCTGCGATGACTTCTAATTGATGATTGGTGTCTGCAACTATACTGGTAAGTGCATGTCTGCCGTGGTCTATGATGTGCTGCCTGGTGTGAGAGGAGTAATTTTATACGATGACGCTTGAACTGAAGATTCCTCCCGTGGCGGTCGTTCTGATTACTGCCGCCGGTATGTGGTTTGCGGCGCGGGCCGTTCCGGGCATTGAAGTTCCCTTTCCGGGGCGCGAGGTTGTTTCCGGTTTGGTGGCGGCGTCAGGTGGGATCATCGCTGTGTCGGGTGTGGTCGCGTTCAGCCGGGCCGGCACGACGGTCAATCCCATGAAGCCGGGATCGTCGTCGGCATTGGTTCAATCAGGCATCTATGCCGTCACCCGCAACCCGATGTATCTGGGGCTGCTCCTGGTGCTGCTCTCCTGGGCGATCTATTTGGCCCATGTGCTGACCCTGCTCTTTCTTCCTGGATTTGTATGGTACATGAACCGGTATCAGATCGAACCGGAGGAACGGGCGCTGGCTTCCTTGTTCGGAGCGGAGTTTACTGCCTATGCCGCCCGGGTGCGCCGGTGGTTGTGACCGGCTGACGGTGCGCGAGAAGCCAGGGCATCGTCGCGAAGAGCAGCAGGCTCAGATAGTAGGCGGTTCCTGAAACCGGGTCGCGATTCAACCAGACTTCCATCGGTGACAGACCGCGCAGTGTAACCCCAACCAGAAACTCAGCTGCCAGCATATAGTTCATTGCGGTCAGTCCAACCACGAGCTGTTCCCGTGATTGTGCCTGTTGAAGATACCGTCTGGTGATCCACCGGGCTGCCACGACGATGACGGCGAGCATGAGCGGCATTTCCATCAGTTCCGCTGTCCGCTCGCCGAGCAGTGGAAGGATGAACAAGACGCGGATCGTCCCCAGCACGAAGCCTGTTCCGAAGACGATGAGAAAGTAGACCAGCGCCGGTGTGAAGATGTGCATCGCAGTGTCAGCGTAGCCGACCAGGCGAGCACTGTAAATGTTCCGAGTTCACACCGGGGGCGTCGAGTTCTCCCGATCCCTTATCTTGGTTGGTGAGTCCTTGATGCCTGCGGCCGACGTTGACAGTTTTTTCTGACGGCAGTAGCCTACCGCGCATGGGCGCAGATCAAGAACCACCCATCGGAGCGGTGACGCCGGTTGAGCGTCGTCGTGTCGAGGCGCAGGGGTTTCTCGGATTGAATGACCGGGAGATCGGTCAGATCAAGTACTGGTTGCGGCTGTCGCCCGCGATCTGCATGACCTGGGCGGCCTGCGGGACCGCGCTGCAATCCGCCCCGGTGCTCTGGGCCCTGGCTCCGTTTGCGTTACTGGGCGCGCTGTTGCCAGGCCATCCGTTTGATCTCCTCTACACATTCGGCATTAGGCGACTGACCGGCGGGCCGGCGCTTCCGCGCTATCCGCTGCCGCGGCGGTTCGCCTGCCTTCTGGCGACACTGATGATCGTCGGAGCGGCCTGGAGTTTTCAATCGGGATGGATTCTTACCGGGCAGTTGTTCGGCTGGGGGCTGGTAGGCGCGGCGCTCGTGAACGTGACGACGGGCTTCTGCATTCCCTCGTTCATCTACGGGCTCATCTTTGGAGCCCCCGGGTCCTGTCAGGTTGAGTGATCAGACCGATACGGCTTTACGAAGGCGATAGGGCACGCTTCTCACACTGTCAGATCCGCATGGCTGGAGGACCATTCTTATGATGCAAGATCCGGCTCAGTCTTCCACTCTTTCCAACGCGGCAGTCGAGTCGCTGTGGCGGGGAGATGTGATCGGGGCGATCAAGGTTGTGCGGGTGGAGCGGAAGCTTGGCCTGAAAGAGGCCAAGGATCTGGTGGATGCCTACATCCGTTCCCAACCGTCCTTGCGGCTGAAGCTGGAACAGGCGCAAGCGGAGGCGTGGCGGAAACTGAAGCGAGGGCTGATTGTCGCGCTGATCTTTGCCGCCGTCGCGGCGTTTATTTTCTTCCAGAGCCGGTAGGTGCATAGAAAGTCCACTTGCGTCCGGTAATGCCGGATTCGCAAAGCGGGGAAATGACATTGAGGAGGGCTATGCTCGGCTGGTTTCGATACGATCAACTCGGGCTTTGAGTGTCGTCAGATCCGATTCGAGAGGTCGAATGCGCTGGTCGATTTGAGAGAAGGACAGTCGCATCAGTGCCCGCATCTCTTTGAATTCATCTCGTATCTCGCCGCGATGCTCCTGTAACTCATGACGGATCGTGGCGTGGCCTTCAGCGACTTGTCGGATATCGCTCCTGAGTGATTCGGCAACCACGCTAAAATGACGTTTGATTTCTTCCATCTGCTCGGCATTCATGCGTGTCTATATAGACCGGGCCAACTTAAAATGCAAAGACGAGTGTGTCTGAAGCAGAGGAATTGGTTGTATTGATGAGCTGGCAGGATAGTCCGTACTCATGTCCTTCAAGGCGGTTGCTGTTGTCACGTATTGCCCTCGCGACTGTGCCGCAGCTTCGGCAGATGATTGTGGTTGGGCCGCGCCTCTTTCTTGCCTCCGCCGCTGAGTCGAGGGAGATGTCTGCAGTCGACGGGCCGTTCCTACATTCGGAACTGTGCGCTTCTGACCTGTTTCTCCTACAGTGCGGTCATCTTCCGGCAATCCTGCAAGCGGGCAGACCTGACCGGCGCGTGATGTGAGTCATGCCCGGTCAGTTCTGCGCGGCTTCGGCGTCCGGGGGTTCCCAGATATCCAGATGCTTGCCTTCCACCCGGAAAACCTGCTGTGCGCCGAAGATATGTTCCACTTCTTCTGGCGAGGACATCTGCACCACCCCGATGAAATAGCCATGCTTATCCCGTTGGACTTGCACGGATTTCACATCGCCGAAGGGAATGAAGATCTGGCGGAGCTGTCTCTGAGTGTACGAGGGAGGGAACCCGCTGACGTAGATTTTTGACGCCATGCCTACACCTCCTTGTGAGAGGATGGCATTGTCTTGGTGAGCGAAGAGCGGAAATACACGTCCACGAGAGAGGCCTGACTCACGGCTGATTTACCGGCTCTTGCGCAAGGCAATGTCCTCCTTGTCCAGAGTGTCTGCAATAACTCTACCA
>CAZEHM010000083.1:0-4761 GCA_964512025.1 uncultured Nitrospira sp.
CACTCCGCCGCCCCGGGCATACCTTCACCCCGAACCCCACCAAGATCTGATTCCGGTCGGGGGGGGCGGACGATCCGTTCGGGTGGTGGCGGTTCGGTATGACCCTTATTTTGATCGGGTTGGGCTGTATCAAGGGCCAGAGGGAGATTTCAAAGATAATCTCGACCGCTTCGCATTTTTCAGTCGTGCGATTGTTGAAGTGGTTGCGTTTTTGGGAAAGAGTGCTGGTGAGCCGGTCCATATCTTACATTTGCATGACTGGCAGACTGCGCTTGCCGCGGTCTATCTGAAGATCGCGGAACGTGATCGAGCGCTTCTCCGTGATGTGCGAACACTTCTGACTCTTCACAACGTCGGGTATCAAGGCATTTTCCCCGGACAGCAATTTTCTGAAACCGGTTTGCCGGTTGGCTTGTTTGCGCCTTCCGGTCTGGAATTTTACGGGTCGGTGAATCTCCTCAAGGGCGGGATTGTGTTTGCTGATGCGGTGTCGACCGTCAGTCCAACCTATGCGAAAGAGATCATGACTCCTGACGGCGGGTTTGGGTTGGAGGGGGTGTTGGCCGACCGCCGCGATGGCGTCATCGGAATCACGAACGGCATTGATGTCGAGTCCTGGGATCCAGAGACCGATCGCTATCTTGCGGCTAACTACTCACGGGCCGATCTGTCAGGAAAGCCACCGTGTAAGGCTGCTCTTCAACGCGAACTGGGTCTGCCGAATCGCGATGTGCCGCTCATCGGAGTGATTGGACGGTTGACGTCGCAGAAAGGCTTCGATCTGCTGGCAGAGATCGTTCCGGAGCTCATGGCCGTTGATGTTCAGATGGCCATTCTCGGTACGGGTGATCGGAGCCTCGAAGCTCGGTTTCAATCGGTAAAAGAGCAGTACCCGCAGCAAATTGGTTTGTCGCTGCAATTCGACGAGGCCCGGGCACATCGAATTGAGGCTGGTGCGGATATGCTGGTCATGCCATCAAGGTATGAGCCCTGCGGGCTGACTCAGCTCTACAGTCTGCGGTACGGAACCATTCCGATTGTCCGAAGGACGGGCGGGCTTGCCGATACGGTTGTTCCATATCGGCCGTCGACGGCACTAGCGGGAAAAGCTACCGGCTTTCTTTTTTCTGATGTTTCAGAGGATTCTTTATTGGCGGCAATATTGCTGGCCCTCAAGGTTTATGCGGATCAGAGTGTGTGGAGGTCGATCCAGCAAGCTGCGATGGCGGTGGATTGTTCTTGGGAGCGGTCGGCCCGGCAATACGTAGAAGTGTTCAGGCGGTTGCGGTCTGGGGAGTAAGTTACGGCCTTTGAAGGGAGATCTGGACGCCCGTTTCGATTTCATTCAATAGCTTGTGGGCCTGTGCGAGATAGTAGGTTGGTTCGTTGTTCTGCTTGTGAAGTGTGATTACGCCGGTCAGTGCCTCACGGGCTAAGTCAATCCTCCCATGACCGAATGCGACTTGCCCTGCGTGTAGGGAGCAGGAAGCTGCCATTGCTTGAACATCTACGGAAAGTCGATTGGCCGGGGTTGCAACGAGTCGCTCAAGCTGTTGTGGCATCGGCAGTACAAATCCTTCGTCTCCCTGGCGGGCCAAGGCGGCATTTGTAAGTTTCCCCATATCCAGCTGAGTTGCATCAAGGTCAGAAGTGGACTTGCAGTGAGTATATGTACCCCAGAGGTTCATGAATCCTGGATTGTCTAAGCCTGCAGTTTTAATGGGTGTAGCAGTCTGACACCCTGAGATAAGGAGCGTCAGGCTAAAAAGGCCACCGACAGTCTGTGTGAAGATGGATTGTTTCAAGTCTTGGCTCCTCGGATATTGCGAAGCGAAGTGTACATACCGAGGGTAGATTGCAATCAATAGACCGTATTTAGCCTATCTCAAGCAGTTGTTATTATTGATGTTAGTAGAGCTGTATGAGAGTGAAGTGTTGTGAAGATCGCTCAGTGTGATGTCTTTGCAACAGGCTGGGAGGGTAGTTAAGAGTTAAAAATCTGGACGAGAATACCTGTGCGGGTGGTTGCCGTTGTTTTTCGCATAATATGTTTGATGTGCTCTTTGACCGTTTGCTCGGTAATGAGGAGCGCGTTTGCTATTTCTTTATTCGTCCATCCTTTGGCCAAATGCTCTACCACGGCTTGCTCACGATTAGTCAGTTGAAACTTTTCCCGAGCATGGTCCGTATTGAGGTTCTGTCTTCTCCCCAGTTCCTCCATCGTGACAACCAGGCGGGCATGTTCGACTCCTCCCCGATCGGGAAGACCAAAGCCTCGAAGGAGAACAGGTTGGTTAGGATCTCCGCTTATTCGCTTGAGCTCAAATTGTTCCCAGTCTTTTGCTTCAGTCCGAACATGGAGTGCCTTGATAATTTCCCCGCAGAGCTCCGTGAGAGCCGTCGGAAGAACGCCGTGTGCAGACCGCGCGGCATTGCCTGTTTGTTCCGCTGCATTGATCTTCTTGGCCAGTTCAGTTGCTTGACGATTCATATGGAGCAATTGCATTGCGGCCGTCAACACTACTATTCCCGAACCGGCGCGTTGGTCGGCGAGGCCATCAGATTGATCGGTATGTTGCATCGGGTCTGTCATGAGATAGAGGGTTAAGTGAGTTGGTCGGAACGGTTATGCTAGACAATCAATTAAACTCTGATAGAGTGCATCCAAAGCTGCGACACTAGAAAGAGTACCTAACCCTTTCGAGGGAGTCAACACATACGTTGGAGATAGCAGGCCTACGTAGTCGGTATTGTTCGCATGATTCGCGCCGCCTATAGTGCTCGAAGAAGTGAAGCGGTCAATCAGTCAGGGTGGGTTGGGTGTTTTATTTGTCCACTCATGAATGAGGCAGTCAGGACTGCAGTCACTTCGAAGGTTATTCAGTAATAAGGCGGGACTTACCAATGAGGAGGCGCGAGGTGGGACAGACACAATGGGAATGGCCGATGACCGACTGTCAGGAGAATCACAGTGAGCGGGCGGCGTTGTTGAGGCCGATACAGTATGAGATGACTGTGCCGGTAGAAGGTCCGGCTGCACCGAGCCAAAGCGGGAGAGCGCTCTCGCTGAACATCAGTAGAGGGGGGATGTTGGTGTTGATGGACAAACCTCCGGCTATCGACCAGGTGATGAAGATCTATGTGCCGACGCCGATCACTGCAGCAGAGACTCCGACGCTAGCGGAAGTACGGTGGACTCGCAAGTTGCCCTTTAGTCAAAACAGTAGCGCAGCGCCCTACTTTGTCGGCCTCAAGTTTATGTTCTGAGTTAACGACATTAGGAAGATGAGTTGGGCAGGGAGCGGTTTGTTCCCTATATGTCAAAAGCGCAGGCGTATCAGTTCCCCTTACGAGGATGAATATTATGAACATGATGGTACGTGTGTTCGCAGTCGTTGGAATTATGGCGGGCATGACAACGACCGCTGCCTTGGCGCAGTCGAAGCCGGCTGCGATTAATCCGTCCCATGAGCCGGCTCAGGAGAAGTCTTCGCTGATCGTGACGTCGGACTACACCATTGGGCCGGAAGATATTCTGGAAATAAGTGTCTGGCGTAATGCTGATCTCTCCAAAATTGTGGAAGTTCGTCCAGATGGACGTATCTCTCTTCCTCTTATTGGTGACGTGACGGCGGTCGGAAGGACGGCTTCGCAACTTGCCGACACAATTTCTGCAAAGCTGAAAGATTACAAAAAGAACCCTCAGGTCTCGATTGTAGTGAAGGAAGTGCATAGTTACGTCATCTATGTGTTGGGGGAAGTCGCTCATCCGGGGAAATTCCCGCTGAAAAGTAAGACAACTTTGTTGCAGGCTGTGACAATCGCCGGAGGCTTTACGCCTGTCGCTGCCAGAAATAAGATCGTGGTATTTCGGTTTGCTGAAAGCGGCGAGAAGGATGTGAAGATCAAGGCGAGCTACGACGACATTGTGTTGCGTGAGGCGGGCGGGCAAAACGTCTTGCTTAAGCCCGGCGATACTATCGTCGTTCCCTCAGAGAATATGGTGTTGATCCCATGACCATGAGGAGTGCTGCAATGAGTTTTTCCCGATCGGTAATTCCCGCAACTCTGGCTCGCTTGATAAGTATGACCGCGTGGGTATTTGTGTTGGTGTCCACTTCTTGCGGTCCGGTTTCCCAGGAAGTTATTCAAGAGGCAAACAAGCCTCTGGCGAAAGATTTTCTTTTGGGACCCGAAGATGTGGTCGAGGTAAATGTGTGGCGGAATCAGGATCTTTCGCGCACTGCGGTTGTTCGTCCGGACGGAATGATCTCCCTTCCGTTGATCGGGGATGTACAGGCAAGCGGTCTTACCGCTACGCAAGTGGGTGAGAGGATTTCGAAGCGCCTTGCAGAGTTCAAAGAGAACCCTTCTGTGTCGGTGAGTGTGAAGGAGATTAACAGCTACGTCATTTATGTCATGGGAGAGGTCGTGCGTCCGGGGAAGTTCCCCCTGAAATCTTATGCCACGGTCTTGCAGGGCGTATCGCTTGCCGGGGGCTTTACGCAATATGCCTCGAAGAACAGGATGGCTGTCGTGAGATCTGTTCATGGCGCAAATGGAGAAGAGCGCCAAGTGCGAATCCCGGTTCGATATGATGATCTGGTGGCGGGAACGGGAGCGGTGGGTAACTTCAGACTATTATCAGGGGATACCATTGTCGTGCCATAAAAGTTTTGTGCGCATGGTTCCCCCGTCATATTTGAGACTATCGGTATTAGTCGTTGCTCTTGTTTTGACATGGGCAAATACCATGCATGC
>CAZEHM010000084.1:0-4367 GCA_964512025.1 uncultured Nitrospira sp.
GTCCTGAATCCGGCGGTCCAACAGATCACCAGAAATGTGCTCGCCCGGTTCGCGCGCGCAGACGACTAGCCCGGCGCGAGTGTGAGACTGCCGGTCACGGCCGGTCTTCCGCCCACCTGCGACGATGCCCTATGACAACCGCCAACACATCGCGTTCCCCGGCTGAGCCGCTCCCTGGCATCCCTGCGACCGCCTCACATTCGGCCCGGTTTGATGTCATGCGGGTCGGCGCCTGCCTGGCCGTCATCCTGTTGCACCTGGCCGCGACCATCGTGATGGAACGCGAACTCCTGGGCAGTATCCACTGGCACCTCTCCAATGCCATCGACGCCGCGACCCGCTGGTGCGTCCCGGTGTTCGTCATGCTGAGCGGCGCGCTCCTGCTCGATCCGCAGAAGCACGCCAGCCCGCGGGAGTTCTGGACGAAACGCATAGGCCGGCTGCTGCCGGTGATGCTCGCCTGGCCCGCAATCTATTTCGCCTGGCGCGCCTTCTATTGGCATGAGCCGCTCTCGCCCGGCACCATCGCGCACGACCTGGTCATCGGCCGGCCTTACGTCCATCTCTACTTTCTATTTCTCATCGCCGGGCTCTACCTGGTCACCCCGTTTCTCGCGAAAGCGCTCGGCACACTCAGCCTGTCACAGCTGCGGCAGCTGATCCTGATCATGGCCGGGCTGGCCATCGGGGCCAACCTGTTCGACTTTCTCGCGTCCAGCGCCTTCACCATGTTCGTGCCCTATCTGACCTATTACCTCGCCGGCTGGTATTGCGCGCGGCTGTTGCACGATCGTCCCGGCACCTCCGCCCTGGCCATCGGCCTCGCCGCCGGCCTCATCACCGGACTGACCGCCCTGCTGGTCTCGACCAGAGGATTCGACGACCGCTGGGCCTTCTATTTCTATGAAGATTTCAGTCCCACCGTCATGGTCATGGCTGTGGGCCTCTTTCTCCTGACGTTGCAGGGAACGATCTCGCCGCGAATAGAATCCCTCGCCAGGACACTCGCGCCACTGACGCTCGGCGTCTACCTGGCTCACCCCATCGTGGTGGAGCTGCTGCGCTACGGATACTTCCTGGCTATGCCGATCCTCCTCCGTCCTCCCTATTACGTGCCCGTCACCTTTCTCATCACCTGCGCCATCACATTCGGACTCGTCGCCCTCATGCAACGGGTACCGGGCCTGCAACGGATCGTGTAATAGGTGACTGGGGGAGATACGCAGACAGACAGGAAGGGCTGACGATCGATGGAATGATAGAGTGACGGAGAAAAGCGCCGTCAGAATGGGAGCACGATTGAGCTAGGCCGCTTTCCCCGGTGCCCGCTTTGCACGCACTAAGAGTTCGACATCGCAATCCAGCACATGCAGCAACGACAGCAGCTGGTCCACTGACTTGCTATAGTTCGTTTGATCGAGCAGCCGATAGAACTGAGTGGCTGAAGTCCCCAACCGCCGAATGATCTCGCGCTTCGACAATGCACTCGACTCGACCCGCTTCTGGGCCTCGACTGTCAGCTTATACAACAGGGCATTCCGCAAATAATGAGGGTCCTGATTGTAGGACAATACCTGCTCGCCAAGCACCGTGCCTTCCTTGCCTGATTTCAGAACATACGTGAACCCCTCATTCCCCAATTCTTTATCGACATAGACCTGAACAATCGGATCGGCAGCACTAGGTTTCAGATCCGCCTTCGAGTACGGAAGCTGGAACGTCTGCTTCGCCGTCTTGATTTGGAATGCCTTCTTGCGATTGTTCACGCTCACGGCTTGGATCTTCATAGCGCCCCCTCGCGTTCTAATTCTTCGAGCAACAGACGTATTCGTCTCGTAACCTTGCCGATCATCGGCTGCCCACGCTCCAGATCCCATTTCACGATAAGGACACCATCCCGATAGACATGGACATGCCGGGGAGAGTGATCGCCCTTCCAGGCAACGAACACGTAACCTCCCCGACGAACTTTACCCATGAAGAAGTGTTACCTCTTAAGGTACCACTTGTCAAGATTGGAGCTCGATGGACAGATGATTACAGACCTGACGGCTGCCAGGTGGCGGGTTTGAAGTAGGCCTGAGATTGACCATAGCTCGTGGATCGGCGGATCACCTGGAAATGCGGAGCGCAGGTCAGCTGGTCGATCTCGCCCGGGAAGAAGAAGCGTGCATCGGACGTCTCCTCGTGGTCCGGTCGAGGCGTCCCGCGAATCACCCGCGCGGCAAAGACCGTCGCAACGACCGCAAGTTGGTCGCCGTTCGAATAGACACCGGAAAAGTGCTCCCCCGCGAAGACCCCCAGGATGCGCGTCAGCTCCACAAACACACCGGCTTCCTCCCAGGTCTCCCGCACCGCCGCATCGGACGGCAACTCATGCGGATCGATAATGCCGCTCGGCGCGCCCCAGCGGCCGGAACTCTTGTCCTGCACCAGCAGAAGCCGGCCCTTGTCGTCGTACGCAAAGACCATGGCGGTCGGCACTTGCAGCAGTTCCGTGCCGATCTTGGAGCGGAGGGACTTGATGAAATCGGGAATGGGCATGGTCTGGCGCCTCACGAGTTGAATGGGAATCTGCCGATATCGGACCTGTCGATCACTGTCACGGAGAAACTCAGCACAGTCACATCATTGTGCACGTTGCCGCAGCGGCCGAATACTGACCTCCCGGAAAAACACCGTATCGCTGTCGCCATGGTTCTGAAGGCCGATGTACCCGCTGAGCGGCCTCGGCCCGCGATCGCCTCCCCGCGTCTCTTCCTTCGGCGGGACCGGATCACCTTCGCGATAATCCGTCACCAGCACGCCGTTGAGCACCACAACCGTGCGGTCCTGATCGAGCGTAATGTCCATCGTGTTCCACTCGTCGGGGCGCACCGGTCTGACAGTCGCTCGCGTGAGCGCATAGAGCACACCGGTCGTATGGTAGTCATCGGCCCGGTCGTCGATCTGGACTTCATACCCGCGGTTGATCGGCATCCGTGGCTCGGTCGGCCGCTCCGGGATTCGGACGAACACTCCGGAATTGGCGCCGGCCGGATTGCGATAGACCACCCGAATCACCACATCGCCGAACGGCTCGCCGCTGTACCACAGCAGCCCCATCCCGCCGACCGTCTTGAGCATCCCCTCCTGAACCACAAACTCGCCGGGGCCGACATGTTCCCACCCGGTGAGATCCTGCCCGTTGAAGAGCGGCGTCCAGACCGCCTGCTGAATCCCATGCTGGCAGGCCGCGCTTCCCAACACCAGAACCATCAGGGCGAATGCCACAGCTGATCGACGCACCAGCAGGCTGAAGGAATTCATCGCGGCCTACCTGTGAAATATCGGAACGGGACCAGAAAAAGAAACCTTTGCCTATTTACCAATGTCCGCGATCAACCGACTGCTCCGGCTCCAAAACCCCAGCTTCCTGCTACGGAGAATACTCGCCGCTAATTATTTCGTACAGCCCACGCAAATATGATCACGTAGACCAGCGCATTGCCCGCCACAATGGACACACCGGCCACAAGCTCCAACTGACGCGGCATGCCGCGCGGGTAAACTACAGGTCCGATATAGTGTTGCACAAAACCACCCGTGTAGCCGAGCTGGCCTGCACGAGTGCGGAACGCATTCTCAATCGGGGTTAACGGACAGGTCCAGCTCATGAGATTCACCACCGACGACCAGAGGACGACTGGAAAGTGCACCCAGGCCCATGCGGGATCGAAATACGCCAACACTCCCCCAAAGACTGCAAACGCAGCAAAGAGAAAGTGGGCGAACAATACCAGATCCGCACCGACGCGATACACCATATCGATCAGCTATCGGCCGTCACACAGTCGAGACTTACTCACGGTGGAGGAATAAATGAATCTGACACCGCATATCTTGGCTCGATAATTTCCTAGCGTTGTCTGCCATTGCAAGATGGTATCGTAGCAGTTTCTAAAATGATCCTCGATTGATAACTGCGCATTGCTGACAATCCCCTACCTAAGAGGTGTAGTACATTTCCCCTCAATCTCATAGCATCGCTCACTGTTTCATTGTTTCACGCCGCAGCACTTATTATTGGAGGGCATTATGAGAGATGGCTGGAGATTGGGATGGAGAGTCAGTGCGTTTGTGCTGGTAGTTGGGTTACTGGGTACAAGTGTCGTGGGCGCGAAGGATGACTCTGGTCACCCGTTCACTCAAATCTTAGCCAAGCTCGACCAGATTCTTGCCAAGATGAATAGCGGGGGAACGGGAGCAGCCAATTACACACAGCGATGGGACCAGAACCTTCCGGCAGGCAGCCGCTTTACAGTCCTGGCAGCATTCCAAAATCAAGCTGTCTTAGACAATAACACCGGCTTGGTTTGGGAGCAGTC
>CAZEHM010000085.1:0-4263 GCA_964512025.1 uncultured Nitrospira sp.
GGCGCCCTGATTCACCACATAGGCAAACCGGCCGCTCGGATCCACCGTCACCGACACAGGATTCGTCCCGACGGTGACCGGCCCACTTACCGCCGTCAATGCGCCGGTGAGGTTATTGATCCGGAAGACCGACACGTTATTCGATGTTTCATTCGCCACATAGACGAACCGCCCGCTCGGATCTACCGTCACCGCTCGCGGCGCTGTGCCGACCGCCACCGGGGCTCCAACGGCCGTCAATCCACCGCTCCCCCGATTGATCCCAAACACCGACACCGTGTTGCTCCCCTGATTCACGACATAGGCCCACTGCCCGCTCGGATCCACCGTCACCGACCGCGGCGACGTGCCCGCAGCAACCGGCCCGCCTACCGACGCCAGTGCGCCATTGGCCGGATTGATCGTGAACCCCGACACATTGTTCGATCCTTGATTGGCCACATAGACGAACCGGCTGCTCGGATCCACCGTCACCGCCGCAGGCGTCGTTCCCGTCGCCACTGGCGCCCCTACCGGCGTCAAGCCCCCAGTGCTGCCGTCAATCGTATAGGCCGACACGCTGTTAGACCCGGAGTTCGCCACATAAGCCCAGCGACTATTCGAGTCCATGGCTACGGCCTGCGGAGCAGTGCCAGCGGCAAACGGTCCGCCCGCCACCGCCGTTAACGCCCCCGTCGTGCTATTGATCGTAAACGCCGACACATTGTTCGAGGCCTGGTTCGCCACATAGGCAAACTTCGGGGTCACCTGCACCGGCGTCGTGCCACGAACCAGCGTGATCGAACTCGGCAACATCCGCGCCGCCACAGTTCCCGACGCTGTCAACGGAGTCAAGGCCCCTGTCGTGCTGTTCATCGTAAAGGACGACACGGTATTCGCGGACTCGTTGACCACATACACATATTGCTGATTCGGATCCACCGCGACAGAAATCGGCCCCGCCCCCGTGGCCATCGGACTCCCGATCGCCGTCAAGGCACCCGTTGTACTGTTAATGGCATACGCCGATACACTGTTGCTCCCGAAGTTCGCCGCGTAGGCAAACCGGCCGCTCGGATCCACCGTGATCACATACGGCGCATCACCGGCCGGGACCGTCCCGGCTGCGGTCAGCGCGCCCGTCGTCGTATTGATCGTGAACATCGAGATGTTGTTGCCGCCACGGTTCGCCACATAGACCCGCTGACCGCTCGGGTCCACCGTAATGCCGCGCGGGAGCGAGCCCGCCGCAAACGGACTGCCCACCACGGCCGTTAACGCCCCCGTCGTTTGATTAATGGTATAGGCCGACACGTTGTCGGAATAGAGATTCACCGCATAGACAAACCGGCCGCTCGGGTCCACCGTCACCATCATGGGCGCGGTCCCGGCCGGCACCGTCCCCACCGCCGTCAACGCCCCCGTCGTTTGATTGATCGCATAGGCCGCCACGTTACTGGCAATCCGATTCGCCACATACGCAAACCGCCCGGTCGGATCCACAACCACCGACATCGGCAGCGGTCCAGCCGGCAACGGCCCGCCCACCGGCGTTAACGTCCCGGTCGTGCTGTTAATCGCAAACGTCGACAAGCTGTCGCTCTGATTCGCGACGTACGCAAACCGTCCGGTCGGGTCCACCGTCATGGCGAAGGGATAGTGCCCGGAGATGACGTAGCCCAGCGACCGCAGCTGCCCGCTGGCCGCATTCACCGCATACATCGAAATCGTGTTCTCGTCCGTGTTCGTCACATACGCAAACCGCGGCGCGTCTGTACCGGTCGGCGCACCTGAGCCAAGAGTTCCTCCCGTTGTGACTGACGCGACCGAGGCAGATGTTCCACCATCACCACCGCTTCCACAGCCTGCCAAAATAAGGTTTGCAATGCACAATGACACAAGCCCAAGCCTTGAGATGAGATTGGACCCGACAGAGTTTGTCACAGTGCGATCACTAGGCATAACGGGAAGCGATGGTGTTGCCTTCATACAATAATTCCTTTCGAGGGCATGCATCAGAGAATGCTCTACGGTTGCTGAATTGCGAATTTATTGTCAGTGTTGGAAATTCAAGCGGGTGCATTCTGCACTAAAACTCCATGATACTGAAACACATCTTTAGGGGGGGGTACACTGTAAGGATGAGCCATACAGAGGCCTTCACAGGAGTAGTTTGATTGAGAAGAGTTATGACTAATGAGTCCTGATTAAATCCAGCATAGGCGCTCTAGAAAGGTGCCTCTTCCAGAAAAAGGCTGGCCACCCAACAGGCCAACACTGCCCCAATGACCTTTTATCATCACAATTTCTACCCTCAGTACGAAAACCCAGCCGAAGGGATAGCCCTACAATGCCGTAGCGTCACCATTCAAAATTGGTCGCGAAGAGGAAAATATGATAATTTAAACAGGTATTTTGATTGATTTTTCTCAATCTTCACCCAGGCACCCGTCTTGCATTTCTCCGTGGGCGAAACATGGAGATCCACATACCCTGACCCTCATCCGGGATATTTCCCTCATGGCTTCAGGCGCCGTTTTCAGTAAACACTCGGAGGTAATTCTGATGCAAAAGCTACTCACACTCGTACTCATATCGGGATTGGCCATCTACGCCTCACCCGCAATGGCATTCGATCCAAGCGAGTACCGCCAAAACACCTACGGCCCGCCAAATCACTATTGCGATCCAGCCAGGTCATTGGCTAGCGCCGGTTCGGGCACCTTGGCTGACCCCTGGAATATGTCTCAATGCGCGACTCAGCCTGTGGCTGGTGATGTCGTCGGAATACTGCCCGGCATCAGCGTACGTCTGCCTACGACCAATAGCTCACGCATTCCCGCTTTTAATCCATCTAACTCCGGCACTGCCACTCGCCGAATCATCTATGTCACTAAGCACGCAGCCGTAGCCCTTACAGGCGTGGAAACAAATCCGCTTCGCACGGAGCTGCGACATGACGGCGGCGCACCTTATATTACAGCGAGTGGGGTGGGAGCAGGCAATGGCGCCCCTATGTATGGCGCCTACGGACTCAACTACATTACTTTCGACGGATTCTATGTTGACATGGCGCAAGCCTACATGAGGGAAGACTCTGGAGTAATACGCCCGGAAAACTCGAGGGGAATTCACTTTAGGAATTTCGTCATCAAAGGAGCAACTCTCACCGTGGCGAGCAACGCGGTTATTTATCGACCACATAACGCCGTAGATACAGTACTCAGCAATTTCCGGGCATACGACTTCATCAACAATCCCACTGGCTCAGCAACACCTCAGGCTGCCCTCTTCAGCGATCAATACGGGGATCAAAATTTTCTGATCGAGCACTTTGAAATCAGAAATACGCAACGTGGTATCTTCCTGAAGGGCACTACGCCAGGGCCGGTATTTAACTCCGGCACAATTCGTTACGGTATTGTGTCGGATGTTTCTTCGTGCTATCAGTTCAACGATCTCGACCCAGCAAGCATAACGACCGTGCAATATAGCTTATGTTACAACACCGCACAGGGTGGTGGGGTGGTCATGTCGAGCGAAACCAGCCCGGCAAGGAATCTCATTATCGATCATGTGACCGTAGCAAAGGTTGACGCGGCGAGCATCAATACTGAGGGCGGGATCATCACGCGGAATAATGGAATCGCGTCAAACGTCACCATCACAAACAATCTGGTGGATAACAACAGCGGGACGTTTGGACATCAAGTGTCACTCAGGAGCACGCTTCCCACAGCAATGAGTAACAACGCCTACTACAAAAACGGCGGAGCAGAATCCTACGTATTTAACGGCGCCCAGTACAACGCATTTAGCTCATGGGTAGCGGCAATAAGTGGACGAGATGCCAACAGCCAAGAGTTACCATCCAGCCCGTTTGTGGATCGCGCAAATAATAACTTCAGGATCACCGCAGGACATGCGCTGAAAACAGCATCCACCACAGGTGGGGAAATCGGTGCATACGGCGGAAGCGAACCAGTCGGAGTAGATATATCCGGCAGCAGCAGCAGCGATATCACCCCACCTTCGATACCGACAGGGCTCCAGATACGATAGTTGAACTTAGGCCCAGCCCTCTCCGTTAAGGGGAGGGCTGGGGACTAGAGATGAGTTTTCTCTTAGCGATCGCAGAACTTCAGATCGGATCATCGTGAGATAACTGCCTGAGGCAGGAGCCCGATGACTTCAGTCCCTGCAACATAGGCACCTGCGGGAATTGTATCAAGAGTACTCCCATTACGATTGAGGTCCAACACATCCCGCCCTACCGTTCGCGCC
>CAZEHM010000086.1:0-3651 GCA_964512025.1 uncultured Nitrospira sp.
GTTCCCGGTTCTATCTGGAGCGCGCCGCTTATCGTGGCCTGCCTGGGTAGCGAAGAAGAACATCGGGACCTCGCCGAGAGGCTCGTTCTCGCTGGCGCCCCATTGATCGCCGTGACCCCGTCTGATTGCCCCTCCCGATGGCTGGAAGAGCTGGGAGCGTTCGCCGTCGTCCGGGGCGACGAGGACTTCGAGGGGCTTCAGGCAGCGGTCGCCGCGGCGGGCCAATGGGCACGCAGGCGGGGCCCAGTTTCCGAAACCCCCAGGGAAACCACGGATATCCTCTTCGGCGGGCTCATCTACTCGGCAGCTCAGCCGTGGCTGCGAGCGGGCGAAGAGATCGTTGCGCTTTCGGCTACCGAACACGGAGTCCTCAATGCGCTCCTGGCCGGCCGCGGATCGATGGTGAGTAAGGTGGAACTGTGCCGCCAGCTCGGTGGAGACAGCACGCCCGCGTCTGATGCCTACCTCAAGACCGTCGTCCTGCGCATCCGCCGAAAAGTCGAACGCCTGGGGGGCGATGCCGAGCGCCTCATCTCCGTCCGGGGCGTTGGATATCTGCTGAAGGCCTAGGCTTTCACCCAAGCGGATTAACTCGCCAGGGGCAGCGCGAGTTCCGCGATGAAACGGTCGCCTGACCGTTCGACCCGGAGGGAGGCGGAGAGGTGGTTCGCCAACCGCTCCCCGATGTAGCTGCCGAGACCGATGCCCATGTGGCTGCGCGCCGCGGCGACTGAGTTCACGATCGTGGCCCGGAAGCAGCGCTCATCGGCGCTGATCGAAACGAGAATCGGCTCGCCGTCCGCGCCGTGGTCCGTGGCGTTTCCTAGAATGGAGCAGAGCAGAGCTTCGAAGTGCTCGGGGACCCCTCGGACACCGGCGCGGAGCGGTTCTTCGACTTCAACAGAGACCGGCACGCCCAGCGCCCGGTAATCGGCGAGCACGTCGAACAGCACGGCCGCAGGTTCGAAATCCCGCACGTCCTGGCCCTTGGAGGTCTCAGCGACTTCCAGCAAACGGCCGGCGGTGCGGAGCATGCGTTCGGCCGCCCGCACGATGGAGAGGCAGCGCGCCCGGAGTTCTTCGTCGGCGCAATCGGCCGCGACACTCCGCGCAGCAGTCGCGACGAGGCCCAACGGGCTCCGCAGTTCGTGATACGCGATGGTCACAGGGTCGGTTACAACCGCATTCACCGAAAATCTACCGTCCAGTACCGAAATGTTTCCGTCAGTAAGCATCCTATCGGGGGAAACCCTTGCATTCGTATCAGACGATGCGACGATTTTTCCTAGTCCAGCCCGTCTAATTGGTGGACTAGTCCATTTGGACTATATGACGCCCGTTCATTCAGTCTGCAGATTCAAGATCGCTGAAAAAGATGCCGCCATGGACACTCGGATCCACCGTTTTGCGGTGCACATTCGGGAAACACGAATCATTGCGATCGTGTAACAAACGTTGACCTGGTGACCGTGCGCCGCTTGCTTTCTGGAACATTCCCTTCCCCGATAGTTATGGTTTTCACAGGCCCGACTAGATCGGAGCCGCCCGAGGAGATCGCCGCCTGGATGCGCTCGTCCGTCCCATTGCGTACCTCGCCCTGTTGGCCGCGAGCTGGGCAGGCGCGGCGGACCATGCCCGGCCGCGGCTCGAGCGCCGCATCTTGTTCGCGGTGGGCTGCCTGGCTATCGCCGCAGCCGTCGCGGAGCGAGTAAGCCTCGGCGAGCATGTCGCCCAGTTCGGGAGGTCACTTGCTTCGGACGAGGGCTGGTACCAGGGTCGGCGGCCAGTGCAGGCCGCAGTCATCCTCCTCATCGGTGGGGTCAGCCTGTTCGCCGCGGCCGCCGCGGTCTGGCTCACGCGCTTCCAGGCGATGAGCGTGCGGGGGCTGGTGTTGCTGCTTGTCGTGCTCGCCGGCTTTATCGCCGTCCGCACCATCTCCCTGCACCAGGTAGACGGGTATCTCTATTCGAAGGTCAGCGGCAGCCTCACGCTTGGTTCCGCGGTGGAGGTGCTGCTCGTGGGAATCATCGTCAGCTGGTTGCTGCTCGTTCCCGGTGGCCGCCGGCCAACCGAGCGGTGAACGGGCCGGACGCCGGGGAGCGGCGCCCGGCCCTTTGGCAGCGGACGGACTTTCCTGCCAGCTCTTGTTGTAGGGATCGTACGTTTGCGCTCGGTCGAGGGATCGTGACGTCACTACAGGGACATTCTCTCAACGACTGCGCGGTCTGCCCCAAATACTTTCTGCGAGAGGAGAGAAAACTTGACCACGCCTCTCACCGTTGCCGAGACCGCATTCTGCCGGCGGGTTTCCAAGCCCTGGGGATACGAACTCATCACCACCGCACCTGACCTTCCTTATACCGGGAAGCTCCTATCGATCCTCGCGGGTAGCCGCTTGAGCCTCCAATCGCACGACGAAAAGGTGGAGACACTGACCCTTGTGACCGGCCATGCCCGCCTTGAACTCGAAGATGGCGCCGGGCGCATGAATGAGTTCCTGATGGAGCCCGGGGTGGGGTATACCGTGCCGCTCGGTCGCCGGCACCGCATCCGGGCCATCGCTGAAAGCCTGGTGATGGAGGCCTCAACCCCCGAGCGGGGTGTCACGCGGCGCTACGATGACGATTACGGGCGCGACGACGAAACTCCAGCAGATCGAGCGAGCAGCTGATGTTGGGCGGGCCGAGGCAGGCGGATGCGGAAGCAGATGTGATCCACGAAGACCCGTCGGTGGCACGCGGCGGTTCGGCGGAAGCTCCCCCGGCTTTCACGGTGGCCATCTGCACCCGCGACAGGGGAGCCGCCCTGCTCGGGACGATTGACGCAATTCTCAGAGGGTCGTTCCAGGACATCGAAATCGTGGTCATCGACCAGAGCGACGACGACGCGACCCGAACCGCGATCCAGGGCATCGACGGCCGCTCCCGTCTGCGATACATCAAGACGGCGTCTCGCGGGCTTTCCGCGGCGCGGAACGAGGCCCTCCTGGCCAATCGCTCGCGATGGATCGCATTCACGGACGATGACTGCGAACCCGCCGAAGACTGGCTCTCCCAGATGGCCGAAGCGGCAAAAGTGGTGAACGAGCCCGCCATTCTCTTCGGGCGTTTGAGCCCGAACCCGGATCTTGCCGAGCGGGGAATGGTCCCGTCCTGGAGCGCCAAAGATGGCGGCCGCCACAAAGACTCGTGGCGGGAGTATTGCCTCGGCGGGTTCGGGGGAAACATGGCGATGAACATCGAAGCCATTGCCCTCAACGGTCCCTTCAACACCCGGCTCGGCCGCGGCGGCGAACTGTCAGCCTGCGAAGAGGGAGAATTCGCTCTTCGCCTCTGCTTGCGCGGCGGCGCCGTTTGGGAGCTTGACCAGCCAGAAGTCCTGCACCATGGCGTCGTCGCCTGGCCCGATGTCCGCGCCAGCCTGAAAGCAGACTTCGGTTCCACCGGTCATGTGCTCGGGTGGTACCTGCGGAACGGTCAGTTTTCGGCGATCGTGCAGTTCCTGTACTGCATCCACCAGGAATCCAGGCTGCTGACACTTAACCTGATTCGGCGTCGCCGACCGCTCGGCCTTCGCCGCCCGATCTGGCTGCTCCGCGGGTTCCTAAACGGAATCCGGGACCGGAAACCTATTCCCTACCTCACTCAGGAG
>CAZEHM010000087.1:0-3640 GCA_964512025.1 uncultured Nitrospira sp.
TCGTGAAACCGTTCAACCCGGAGCAGATGCTGAAAGTCATTCAAAAAGTTCTGCCCGGATGATCACGCTGATGCAGCCCATGACGGCGGGGGAGACGGGCATCCGATTGTCCGTCACCTCTTTGCCCCGAGTTTGGTGAGGGAACTCCATGTCGACTGATCTATCCCAGTTTCAAGAATCCTTCTTCGAAGAATCCGCCGAACATCTGTCTACCATCGAGGACGGGTTGCTCCAGCTCGAGCAGCGCCCGCAAGATCTCGACCTGTTGAACCGCATCTTCCGCGCGGCTCACTCGATCAAGGGCAACAGCGGCATGTTCGGATTCACGGCCGTCGGACAGTTCACCCACAAGATGGAGACGCTACTGGACAAGCTTCGCAACAGCGAATTGTCCGTTACGGTTCCCATTACGGATGTCCTCCTGCGTTCCACCGATTGCCTTAAGCAACTCATTGAAGCCGCTCGGGGAGGAACGGCCCCGGACCCAGGGACCCTGCAAGGATTAGAACAGGAACTTGCTTCGTCGGCCGGACGACAGCAGGCAGGACCAGGCGACGCCCGCACGGCTCCTGCACGACCTGCGGCACAGGCAGGACCGGCCCTGAACCGATTCCTGATCAATTGGACGCCGCCGGGATGGTTATTCCAGCGAGGTCTGGATCCCGCCCGCATGCTCAGTGAGCTTGAAGACCTCGGAACCATCCAGTCCCGTACCCTGGATACCAGCCACATGCCGCCGCTGAGCCAGCTGGATCCGGAAGTCTGCTATCTCAGCTGGGTAATCGAATTGACCACCATCAAGGAAAAAGCCGTCGTTGAAAGCGTCTTCGACTTCGTCCGCGATGAAGGTCAACTGCTCATCGAAGCCTGCACCGAACCCGTCGCTCCGTCCGTCACGCCTGCTCTGGTGCCGTCCACCGCGACGATTCAACCAGGCGGCCAACAGCCGCTCGGAGAAATCCTGGTCGAAAGCGGCGTCGTCACACCGGAAGTGTTGAACAAAGCGCTTTCGACTCAGAAACGCCTGGGCGACATTCTGGTGGAACAGAAAGCGGCGACCCCTCAGCAGATTTCTCTGGCCCTGCAAAAGCAACAGGAAACGGCGTCTCAGGCGAAGAAGTCCGGCGACGCGGCCTCAATCCGTGTCGATACCGGCAAGATCGACAAGCTGATCAATCTCGTTGGAGAACTCGTCATCACCCAATCGATGTTGAGCGACCTCGGTTCCCGTTTCGAAATGGCCCAGCTTCCCGTCTTGCTCGAGCGCATGGCTCAGCTGGAACGCAATACCCGTGAAATCCAGGAGCGGGTCATGGGCATCCGCATGTTGCCCATCGGCACCGCCTTCAGCCGCTTTCCCCGGTTGGTCAGGGATCTGTCCGGCAAGGCCGGCAAGAAGATTCAGCTCATTTTATCCGGCGAAGAAACGGAACTCGACAAGACCGTCATCGAATCGATCGGAGACCCGCTGACTCATTTAGTCCGGAACTCGGCCGACCACGGACTGGAAGGCCCTGAGGAACGGCTTGCGAACGGCAAAAACGAGCAGGGTACCATCCGCCTCAACGCTTTCCATGAGGGCGGAAGCATCTGCATTACGGTCGAAGACGATGGCCGCGGCCTCAATCGTGACAAAATCCTGGCCAAAGCCGTTTCACAGGGGTTGATCCAGGAAACGGAAAAACTCTCCGACGACCAAATCTGGCCGCTGATTTTCAGGCCCGGCTTCTCCACCGCTGACAAAGTCACCGATGTGTCCGGACGCGGCGTCGGCATGGACGTAGTGAAAAAAAACATCGAAGCACTCGGCGGAACTGTCAGCATCAAAACAGCGTCAGGGAAGGGCACAACCTTTACTTTGAAGCTGCCGCTGACCCTGGCCATCATCGAAGGCATGACCGTGCGGGTCGGCCGGGACACGTACATCGTCCCGCTGCTGTCCATCCTCGAATCCATTCAACCCAAGCAGGACTGCGTCAAGACCTTGGTGGGGAAAGGCGAACTGGTGAACGTGCGCGGAACCTACCTGCCCATGATCCGCATGTACGACGTCTTCTCCCTGAAACCCGAACATACGGAACCCACCAAAGCGATTCTCCTGATTCTCGAAACGGAAGGGGAGCGGGTCGCCGTCATGGTGGATGAAATTCTGGGCCAGCAGCAAGTCGTCATCAAAAGCATGGAGCAGAATTTCCGCAAGGTCGACGGCGTCGCCGGCGCCACCATCCTGGGAGACGGGACCGTGGGATTCATTCTGGATGTGCGAGGGCTGCTCGATATTGCACGACGAGGGCCGGCCCTGGCGGCCTAGGTGAACCGAACGAGAACGGATTACGTCCTCAAGTCTTTGAGGAGCAGTCCGATAGAGCATCGCCCGGCGCACAAGGGGAGACGTGTGCCTTTGGATGTACCCCGTTTACTCGACAGACCATCGCATGACTGACCGTGATTGATTGAGGAGGGTGCCATGGCAGCAGCAATTGAAGCGGCCGCGAAAGAGATCAACCAGCAGATCGGACTGACGACGGACGGCAGCCAGTTTCTGACATTCCAGCTCGGCGAAGAGCTCTACGGCGTAGACATCCTTCGCGTCCAGGAAATCAAAGGGTACACGGCCGTGACTCGCATCCCCAATACCCCTCCCCATATCAAGGGGGTGCTGAATCTTCGCGGCACCATCGTGCCGATCGTGGAACTCCGCACCAAGTTCGGGATGCCGACGATCGACTACACCATGTTCACCGTGATCGTCGTGGTGGTCGTCCGCGAGAAAATTATGGGACTCGTGGTCGACGCCGTCTCCGATGTCCTCAATATCGACAGGAAAGATATTCAGCCGGCTCCGCAGTTCGGCGCCAAAGTGGACGTGAGTTTTTTGAACGGCATCGGAAAATCAGGGGACAAACTGGTCGCTTTGCTGGATATGGACCGGCTGTTGTCCGACAGTGACCTGCAAGACAGCGCGGTCGCTGCCTAACACTGTTATTGACCTAAAGGAGTTTGACGCATGGGACTGAATGTAGAATTGCTGGAATCGAGCTTCAATCTGGTGGCGCCGAAAGCCGAGGCCTTGGTCACCCGTTTCTATGAGCGGCTGTTCAAGAAATATCCCTCGGTCAAGCCGATGTTCAAGAATGCGTCAATGAAGGAACAGAAGAAGAAGCTCCTCGCCTCTTTGGTCCTCGTCATCCAGAACCTTCGCCACCCCGACAAGCTGACCGCGGCACTCCAGCAGCTTGGAGCTCGGCACATCGCATACGGAACCAAGCCGGCCCATTATGACGCGGTCGGCGAGAACCTGCTCGCGGTGCTCGGAGAATTTGCCGGAGCTGCCTGGACTCCCGCCGTCAAACAAGCCTGGACGGATGCCTATGGCGCCATTAAGACGATCATGCTCGCTGGAGCTCAGCGGGCGCAGTACACACAAGGAGGAACGACGATGAGCAAGGGCAAAAAGAAAGGTGCGGCTACCGGAGTAGATATGGGAACTCTGTGCATGAGCGCTCTGGATAACTCGCAAACAAATGTATTGATGTGCGATCGGAACCTCGTCGTCACCTATATCAATAAGACCGCCCAGTCCAAGCTGAAAGGTCTTGAGGCTGAAATCAAGAAAGTGCTGCCGAGTTTTAACGCTGAC
>CAZEHM010000088.1:0-3494 GCA_964512025.1 uncultured Nitrospira sp.
TCCTGCGGCAGGGCACCATCCTGAATCCGGGCTCTCGTGTGAACGGAAGGGGAGCGTGGAAGAGCCGTTTTCAGGCCTTATCTTCAAGACGATCATCGACCCGTTCGTGGGGAGACTGTCCTATTGCCGAGTCCTGTCGGGGGCGATTCAGGCGGATTCGACCGTGCTCAACGGGACACAACATGTCCGTGAGAAGCTCGGCCATTTTTATCGGATATTCGGTAAAAAGCATGTCGCCGTCGGTTCAGCGAAGGCGGGAGAGATTGTGGCAATCGGGAAGCTGAAAGATACGCAGACAGGCGACACGCTCTGTCATGACAGTGCGCCGATCTGTTATCCGGCCCTGGCGTTGCCTCGTCCGGTGTTGTCGTTCGCGATTGAGGCGAAATCCAAATCGGAGGTCGACAAGGTGAGTCTCGGCCTGCATAAGCTGATTGAGGAAGATCCGACGCTGGAATTTGTTCGCAATCAGGAGACTAAAGACATGGTATTGAGCGGAATGGGGCAACTGCATATCGACCTGGCGCTGGAAAAACTCCGCCGGAAATTCGGCGCAGAGGTCACGGTGCATACGCCAAAGGTTCCTTATCGGGAAACGGTCAAAGCTACGGCTCAGGCGCAGGGAAAGTATAAGAAGCAAACGGGCGGCCACGGTCAGTATGGCGATTGCCGGGTGGAAATTTCACCGCTGGCGAGGGGCGAAGGATTTGTGTTTGAAAATCGTGTGGTCGGGGGAGCGATTCCGCGCAACTTCATTCCGGCTGTCGAGAAAGGCGTGGTCGAGGCGATGCAGGAGGGCGGGTTGGGAGGATTTCCCGTGGTGGATGTGCGCGCGGCAGTGTACGACGGTTCGTTCCACGTGGTCGACTCATCGGAGATGGCATTTAAGATCGCCGGATCGATGGCGTTCAAGAAGGCGATGGAGGCGGCGCATCCCGTCCTGCTTGAACCGCTGATGTTGGTCGAGATCGAAGCTCCTACGGACACCGTCGGCGCCGTCATGGGGGACCTGAATGCGCGCCGGGGACGTATCGTGACCGTGAGGGCAAGCGATCATACCGAACAGATTCACGCGCACGTGCCGCTCGCGGAGTTACTGAAGTATGCGCCGGTGCTGAACGCGTTGACGGGCGGGCGGGGCAGCTATGCCATGGAGTTTGTCCGGTACGAAGAGGTGCCGCGGGAACTGGCCGGAAAAATCATCGATGAGCACAAGGTGGAGCGGCATCCTGTCGCCGCGCACTGACGCCGTTCAATCGGTGGATTTCAGGACGACGTAGAACGCGCGATTTTCACGAAGCACGCGGAGCAGCACGGTATCGCCGCGCCGGACTTTCGTAATGGCGGCAGTGAATTCGCCGACCGTGGCGACATCCGCGCGGTTGACCTCCTTGATCAAATCGCCTTCACGGAGACCTTCCGCGTGCGCCAGGCTGCCCGGATCGACTTTGGTAATCAGCACGCCGCGTGTTTCGCGGAGTTTGAATTTCTCCGCCAGCCCGGCCGAAAGATCCTGAAGGTCGAGTCCCAGCTTCACCTCGGTTCGGGATTGGGGGAGCGAGGCCGTGACGGCCGTGTCCCGCCGCTCGCTTAGGGGGACGGTGAGCACCTGACGTGTGAAATCGCGGACGACCTCGATTTTCGGGGCGGCGCCGGGCGGGAGCGCTCCGATCAGTCGGGACAGCTTATTCGGAGAGTCCACCACGCTTCCGTCGATCGTGAGGATGATGTCGCCGGGCTTGATCCCGGCTTCAGCGGCCGGATCCTTTTCGAAGACTTCGTTGACCAGTACCCCTTCGCCTTCGGTCACGCCGAACTTCTTCGCGAGCTCGGGCGTCAGCGGCTGAATGCCGACACCCAGCCACCCGCGCACGACTTTGCCGCGCGCGATGAGCTGCTGGATGACCTGTTTGGTCATATTCGAGGGGATGGCGAATCCGATCCCCTGCGCAAAGTTGATGATCGCCGTATTGATGCCGATGACTTCCCCGCGCAGATTGAAGAGCGGGCCGCCGGAGTTTCCGGGGTTGATCGATGCGTCGGTTTGAATAAAGTTTTCGTAGCGGGAGAGATTCACGTTTTCGCGTCCGATGCCGCTCACCACGCCAAGCGTGACGGTGCGATCGAGCCCGAATGGATTGCCCACGGCCAGCACCCACTGGCCGACTCGAACGGCTCCGGAGTCGCCGAAGCGCGCATAGGGGAGAGGGCGATCCGCCGTGACCTTCAGCAGCGCAAGGTCCGTGTCCGGATCTTTTCCCACGACTTGCGCGATCAGTTTGGTCTTGTCGAACAAGCGGACTTCAACTTCAAGCGCATCGCCGACCACATGGTTGTTCGTGACGATATGTCCCTCGTTGTCCACGATCAGGCCGGATCCGGAACCGGACGCGCTGGGCGCGCGGTCTCCAGCTGATTCGCGAGGCCGTCCGGCGCCGACGATCGGAAACAAGTTCACGACGGACGGCTTGGCCTGTTCCGCAAGATCGGTGATGACGGTTTGAATTTCTTCGAGCATCCGAATGCCGGCGGAGTCGGTGAGCGCGGCGTCGGCGACCCGGCATTCCCAGGCGGACACGATCACGCAGAAAAGAACAGCCGGTATGAGAATTCCATAGTGACGCATCGTAGTCATATCTTACCGGAAGGGACGGGGCCGTGCCTACTGCCTCAGGCCGACCGAGTTGCGGTCGTGGCAGAGAGCCGACGGCGTGTAAACCAAACCGTCAGATGATCCAGTTCCGTTTGTGCGCCCATCAGCACGACGATATCGCCGGGACGGAAGGTCAGATCTTCAACCGGAGCTAACAAAAACGGTCCGCGCATCACCGTGGCGATGTGAATCGACGACGAACGCGGGACCTCGCTCAGGCGTTGCCCGATCGCGCCGGATCCTCGCGGAATCATGATTCGTTCAATCCCGGCTGAACGTTGGCTCAGGTCTTGCTGAAGCCGCAACAGATCCTCGTGAATGGTTTCCATCTTCAACTGTCTGATCTGAACATCGATTTCAACCAGCGAGTGTTTCAGCGCCTGTATGCGCGCGGTTGCGCGGTTGACGGAGTTGTCGACTTCGGAGAGGTCGGCGTCGGAGAGCGGCCGTTCGGAGTGGCGGCGTCCGACCTGGGCGACGAGGTGCTGTCCTAGTTCCTGCGCCACTTCGTCGATGCGTTCGAGCAGGCTGGAGGACTGCCAGTGGAGCCGGAGAATTTGCACTTTGCGGTTCACGCGCTCTGAAACGGCGAGAATCGTTTCATGCAGAGCCGTGCCCGTAATCGAGAGTTCTTTTTGCAGCCGATTAAGGAAATCAAAGCGCATAGGGTTTAGCTATATAGAGTCTGATAAGAATCATTATGTAAACTCATAGGTCGGAATGGGCTGAAAGCTTCAGATCTTTTTACTCTTCTCTGCCTCGGTTGTTCAATAGATCCGCAATTCCGATACGCATCCTGCTTCATTCGTCGTTCATTGATTGACAGTCTGACATGCAAGGC
>CAZEHM010000089.1:0-3468 GCA_964512025.1 uncultured Nitrospira sp.
CGTCGATCTGGGCCGCATGGACACGGCCGGCGCCTTCATTCTGCTGAAGGCCGGGGGCGGCAAGATCCCCGCCGAAGTGTTCGCCGCGCGGCCGGAAACGGCGCGCATCGTGGCCCTCGTCGATTCGGTGGACGAGCGGGCCGAGCGCAAGATCGTGCGCGTCGACCCAATCGTGCGCACCCTCGAGAAGACCGGCCGCGGCGTCGCCGAGTTCGGGGCCGAGCTCTACCGCACCCTGGCATTCAACGGTCACCTGCTCGCCGCCGCCGGCCGCGCCCTGGCCCAGCCCAAGCGCATCCGCTGGGCGGCCTGGTTCAGCCAGATCGACCGCGCGGGCCTCGACGCCCTGCCCATCGTGGCCATCACCACCTTCTTCATCGGCGCGGTCGTGGCCTTCCTGGCCGCCGACATGCTGCAGCAGTTCGGCGCCGCGGTCTTCGCCGTCGAGCTGATCGGCATCTCGGTGCTGCGCGAGTTCGCCGTGGTCCTTACCGCCGTGCTCCTGGCCGGCCGGTCCGCCTCATCCTTCGCCGCCGAGATCGGCGCGATGAAGATGAACCAGGAAGTCGACGCCATGAAGGTCATGGGCGTCGATCCCTTCGACGCCCTGGTGGTGCCCAGGCTGGCGGCGCTGCTCATCATGCTGCCGGCCCTGACCCTGGTCGCGGATCTGTCGGGCCTGTTCGGCGGCGCCCTGGTGGCGTGGGCCAAGCTCGACCTTTCGCCGGCCTTCTTCCTGCAGCGGATTCAGGAGAACGTCGGGGCCCAGCAGTTCTGGGTCGGGATGTCCAAGGCGCCCGTCTTCGCCGTCGTCATCGCCGCCATCGGCGCCCGTCAGGGCATGGCCGTGGGCGGGGACGTCGAGAGCCTGGGCGAGCGCGTGACCTCGGCGGTGGTGCAGGCCATCTTCGCCATCATCGTCATCGATGCCATCTTCGCGATGGTCTATCTGGAGCTGAACCTGTGACCGAGGTCGAGGACGACAGAACCGTCCCGCCGATCGAGGTGAAGGGCGTCTACAACGGCTTTGACGGCCGCATGATCCACGAGAACCTCGACCTCACCGTCGAGCGCGGCAAGGTGCTGGGCGTGGTCGGCGGGTCGGGCACCGGCAAGTCGGTGCTGCTGAACTCGATCATCGGGCTGCGCGATCCGGACGCCGGGGTGATCAAGCTGTTCGGCAAGGCCACCAACGACATGACCGAGGAGGACCGCGCCGCGGTCGAGCGCCGCTGGGGCGTGCTGTTCCAGCAGGGCGCGCTGTTCTCATCGCTGACGGTGCGCGAGAACGTCGCCTCGCCGCTGATCGAACATACCCGCATTCCGCCGGCCATGGCCGACCAGATCGCGGACCTGAAGATCGCCCTCGTCGGCCTGCCCAACGTGGCCGGCGACCTCAAGCCCGCCGAACTGTCGGGCGGGATGCGCAAGCGCGTCGGCCTGGCCCGCGCCCTGGCGCTGGACCCCGACCTGCTGTTCCTGGACGAGCCCACCGCCGGCCTCGACCCGATCGGCGCGGCCGCCTTCGACGAATTGATCCGCAGCCTGGCCGACAACCTGGGCCTGACGGTCTTCATGATCACCCACGATCTCGACAGCCTGTACGCCATCTGTGACGAAGTCGCGGTGCTGGCGGACAAGAAGGTGGTCGCCAAGGCGCCCCTGGCCGAGCTCGAGAGGTCAACTCATCCCTGGATCCAGGAGTACTTCCTGGGCCCGCGCGGCCGCGCCGCGACGCGAGGAACGCACTGATGGAAAGAAACGCCCATTACGCGGCGATCGGACTTGCGACCCTGGTCCTCTTCCTGGGCCTGATCCTGTTCGTCGTCTGGCTGGCCCGGTTCCAGTTCGCCAAGGAGTACGATGTCTACGACATCGTCTTCTACGGCCCGGTCCGGGGCCTCTCCGAAGGCGGGGAGGTGCACTTCAACGGCATCAAGGTGGGCGAGGTCACCGACCTGCAGCTCGACCGCGCGAACCCCAACAAGGTGATCGCCCGCGCCCGACTGACCGCCGACGTGCCGATCAAGACCGACAGCCGCGCCATGCTCGAGCCGCAAGGCATCACCGGCGTGAACTACATCCAGATCACCGCCGGCAGCCCCAAGGCCGCGCTGCTGCGCGCGGGCCTGCCCGAAGACGCCGTGCCTGTGATCATGAGCCAGCCCAGTCCCTTCTCGGAGCTATTGCAGGGGTCAGGCACCGTCCTGGCCTCGGCGGTCGAGGCGCTCAATCGCGTCAACCGCGTGCTGTCCGACGAGAACATCACCAACTTCTCCAACACCGTGAAGAACGTCGACGAGATCACCGCCGAGCTGAAGGCCCGCAAGGCGCTCTTCACCAAGATGGAGGTCGCGATCGAGAACGCCGGCAAGGCCGCCGCCGAGTTCGAGGCCCTGTCCCGCGCCGGCCGCAACATGCTGGAGGGCGACGGCGCCCGCGCCCTGCGCAACCTCGAGCGCGCGTCGGCCGAGCTGGAGGCCACCGCCAAGGAAGCCAAGGAGGTGCTCCACAACCTCAATGGCCCGACCAACGACTTCGCCACCACCGGCCTGCCGCAGCTGACCGAGGCGATCGATTCGCTGGAAGAGACGTCTGAAAACCTGAACCGGCTGATCGAGGACGCGCGGAGCAATCCGCAGGGCCTGGTCGCCAAGCCGCCCGCCAAGGAACTCGAGGTGCAACCGTGAGACTGACCCCTCAAAGCCTCGCCGCGGGCGCGGCGGTCGTGGCCGCCGTCGCCCTGGGCGGATGCGTGTCGCTGTTCCCCAAGTCCGAACCGGCGCAGCTCTATCGCTTCGGCCCCACGGCGGCGACCGCCGGCGTGGCGGGGCAGGGCACGGTGCCGCTTGGACTGGCGACGATCGACTTCGCGGCCGCCGCCAGCGGGGACCGCATCCTGACCGTCACCGGCCAGGAAGTGGCCTACATCGCCGGCGCCCGCTGGGCCACGCCGGCGCGGACCATGTTCTCGGAATCCCTGCGCCAGTCGTTCGGCCGCGGGTCGCGGGTGGTCAGCCTGATCGACCGCAGCGAGATGCGCGCCTCGAACCTGCTGCTGAACATCGACGTCAGCGCCTTTGAGGTCCGCTACGAAAACGGGCGCGGCGCCGCGCCGGTGGCGGTGGTGTCGTTTGACGCCAAGATCGTGCGCTACCCGGACCGCTCGGTGGTCGCCCAGCGCACCTTCGAGGCGCGCCAGCCGGCCAGCGACAATCGCGTGGGCGCCATCGTCCAGGCGATCGACGCCGCCAACAGCCAGGCGGTGGGTGAACTGGTGAGCTGGGCGGACGCTTCCGCCCGCTAGGCCTGGGCCTTCGCCGCCGCCGCCTTCATGCGGGCCTCGCCGTCGGCGCGGCGGGAGTTGTGGTCGGCCAGGCTCGCCAGGGTGCGGCCAATGGCCTGCATGACCTTCAGCTTGCTCTCGGCCAGGGCCGGGATGTGGGGCCGGATGCGGTCGCCCTTGCC
>CAZEHM010000090.1:0-3459 GCA_964512025.1 uncultured Nitrospira sp.
TGTCGAGATAGGTCGTGATTTCAACGTCTTCGCCGCGGGAGATGAGACCGATGTCCGGCACGCCGGTCACTTCGGTGATGAAGCGGACGCAGCGGGTGCACTGGATGCAGCGGGTCATGACCGTCTTGATCAACGGCCCCATGTACTTCTCTTCGACGGCCCGCTTGTTGTCGGCATAGCGGCTGTCGTCGCGGCCATAGCCCATGGCCTGGTCCTGCAGGTCGCACTCGCCGCCCTGGTCGCAGATCGGGCAATCCAGCGGGTGGTTGATCAGCAGGAATTCCATCACCCCGTGACGCGCCTTGCGCACCATCGGCGTGTCCGTGAAGATCTCCTGGCCCTCGGCGGCCGGCAGCGCGCAGCTGGCCTGCGGCTTCGGCGGGCCGGGCTTCACCTCGACCAGGCACATGCGGCAGTTGCCGGCGATGGACAGGCGCTCGTGGTAGCAGAAGCGCGGAATCTCATGCCCGGCGCGCTCAGCGACCTGCAGCACCGTCATCCCGGGCTCGAACTCGACCTCGACGCCGTTGACCTTGGCGATAGGCATCCCGATTACTCCGCCGCCAGGGTCACGCCGGCGAAGTTGCCGCGGCGGGACCGGTAGTTGGAAAGGCGCGCCTCGATCTCGGGGCGGAAGTGGCGGAACAGGCCCTGGATGGGCCAGGCCGCCGCGTCGCCGAGCGCGCAGATGGTGTGGCCTTCGACCTGGGAGGCGACGTCCAGCAGGGTGTCGATCTCCTTGGGCTCGGCCTCGCCCGCGGCCATGCGCTCCATGACCCGCCACATCCAGCCCGTGCCCTCGCGGCACGGCGTGCACTGGCCGCAGCTCTCGTGCTTGTAGAAATAGGCGATGCGGGCGATGGCCTTCACCAGGTCGGTGGACTTGTCCATGACGATGACGGCGGCGGTGCCGAGGCCCGACTTCACGTCGCGCAGGCTGTCGAAGTCCATCAGCGCGGTCTCGCACTGCTCGATCGGGATCATGCCGACCGACGAGCCGCCGGGGATGACGGCCTTCAGGTTGCCCCAGCCGCCGGTGACGCCGCCGCAGTGCTCTTCCAGCAGCTGCTTCAGCGGGATCGACATGGCCTCTTCAACGTTGCACGGCTTGTTCACGTGGCCGGAGACGCACATCAGCTTGGTGCCGGTGTTGTTGGGCCGGCCGAAGCCCGCGAACCACTCCGCGCCTCGGCGAAGGATGGTGCCCACCACCGCGATCGACTCGACGTTGTTGACCGTGGTCGGGCAGCCGTAGAGGCCCGCGCCGGCCGGGAACGGCGGCTTCAGGCGCGGCTGGCCCTTCTTGCCCTCCAGGCTCTCCAGCAGGGCCGTCTCTTCGCCGCAGATATAGGCGCCCGCGCCGTGGTGGATGTAGACGTCGAAGTCCCAGCCGTGGACGTTGTTCTTGCCGATCAGCTTGGCCTCGTAGGCCTGCTTGACCGCGGCTTCCATGCGCTCGCGCTCCTGCACGTACTCGCCGCGCAGGTAGATGTAGCAAGCGTGCGCCTGCATGGCGTAGCTGGCGATCAGGCAACCTTCGATCAGCAGGTGCGGATCATTGCGCATGATCTCGCGGTCCTTGCAGGTGCCGGGCTCGGACTCGTCGGCGTTGACGACCAGGTAGTGCGGTCGCGCCCCCACTTCCTTCGGCATGAAGGACCACTTCAGGCCGGTGCCGAAACCGGCGCCGCCACGGCCGCGCAAGCCGGAGTTCTTGATCTGGTCGATGATCCAGGTGCGCGGCTGGGCGATCATATCGCGCGTGGCGTTCCAGCAGCCGCGGCTCTTCGCACCCTCCAGGCCCCAGTCATGGAACCCGTAGAGGTTGGTGAAGATGCGGTCCTTGTCTTCCAGGATGCCGATCATGCCTCAGTCTCCGACATCCGACGACGGTGGTAGGCGGTGCGGATCAGCATCGCCCAGACGAGAAAGCCCCAGCCCACGGCCAGGATAGCGAGCGCGAAAAGGTCCGGCCCTTCGCTGGCCCAGAAGGCCCAGCCGGCGGCGCGGGCCAGCACCATCAGGGCGCCGATGCCGATGAAGCCGAAGCCCACGCCCCGCTGCCAGCGCGCGACGCCGCGCAGCTCGCGCTTGTAGGCGGCCTTTTCCTCGGGATTGGTCAGGTCGGGCGCGGTCATGCCGTCTTCCCGGGCAGGTTCGGCAACTTGATCTTCTTCGCCGCCGAGCCGTCGTAGAGCTTGGGATCCAGCAGGGTCATCGCCCCGCCCTCAGGCTCGGAGGTCGTGCGGCCGACGTAGGAGCCCGGCTTGGGCTTCTTGCCGGCGCGGAAGTCGTCGAGGATCTTGCCCAGGCTCTCGGGCGTCAGGTCCTCGTAGTAGTAGTCGTTGATCTGGGCCATCGGGGCGTTGGAACAGGCGCCCAGGCACTCGACTTCCTGCCAGGTGAACCAGCCGTCGGCGCTCATGCGATCCTTGTGGCCGATCTTCTCCTTGCAGACCTTCATCAGGGATTCCGAGCCGCGCAGCATGCAGGGGGTCGTGCCGCAGACCTGGACCAGGACCTTACCGACCGGCTCCAGCTGGAACATGGTGTAAAAGGTCGCGACCTCGAGCACGCGGATGTAGGCCATGCCCAGCAGGTCCGCGATCGCGCGGATGGCGGGCTCCGAGACCCAGCCGTCCTGCTTCTGGACCAGCCACAGGATCGGGATCACCGCCGAGCGGCGGCGGTCGACGGGGTACTTGGTCAGCCACCAGTTCACGCTCTCCATGGTCTTCCTGGAGAAGCTGAAGCTTGCGGGCTGTTCCTTGGCGAGTCTGCGGACGGACATGCTGGGTCTTGCTCTATTCGATCGTGTCGACGCGGGTGATGCGGCAGCCCGCGACTTCGTAGACCGCCACGTCGCGGGCGATCTCCTGGCCGTTGATGCGGAGGCTCTCTTCGTCGACGACGTGGTGTTCGAGTTTGGTGTGGCGCGTCACCGTCACCGACAGCTCGGGCAGCTTGGCCCACAGCTGGAGGAAGTGCGCGCGGATGGCGTCATGCCCCTTCAGCTGCAGCTTGCCGGGGTGCTCGTAGATTTCGACGTCGGGGCTCAGCGTCTCGACGAAGGCCGCCACGTCGTGCCGGTTCCAGGCCGCGTTGTGGGCTTCGATCAGGGCGTCGATGTCGCATTGCGGCTCCATCAGGCGCGCCTTCCGATCAGGCGACCCAGCCGTTCCTTCCAGACGTCCTTGCCGGCCTGGCGCAGGTCGCGGATCAGCCACGAGGTCGGCGGCACGGACCGCACGGCGATCTGGCCGGCGAAGATGAAGCCGGTCATCCAGAGCAGCGACAGCCCCATGGACTCCCAGAAGCCGCGGCCGTCCATCTCATAGTCGTGGCGGAAGACCGAGCGGACCAGGAACACCCCGGCCAGCGGAACCATCACCTGCGACCCCTGCTCCGCCGCCATCTTCAGCGCGCCCATGGCGCGCCGGCGCCCGGGCGAGATCGCGA
>CAZEHM010000091.1:0-3331 GCA_964512025.1 uncultured Nitrospira sp.
GAACAAACCTTACCTCGACAAGGTCACGCTTGCGATCGTCCCGGAGCTTGCCTCGGCGATGTCCGCGTTTCAGACCGGCCAGGTGGACACGCTCGGAGGCCTAGACTGCATCAACGCGGAGCAGTTGCGTTCCCAGCAAAAGTCTGCCCAGTTCCAGCAGATGCTGTCGGCCGAACCTGGCGGATACATCGCCATGGACTCCACCAAGCCACCGTTCAACGACGCCCGCGTCAGGCGGGCCATATCTATGGCATTCAACCGTGACGCGGAAATCGGGGCACTCGAGTGCGGAGCCGGCAAACCAGACCAGATCATCCCGACCGGCGCCTACGGCAAGGCACTCCCGATTGATAAACTCGGGGATGCCGCCAAGTACTGGAAGTACGATCCAGCGGCAGCGAAGCAGTTGCTTGCTGAGGCCGGATTCGCCAACGGTTTCGAGACAAATATGGTTTATACCCCCCAGTACGGCTCGGCATACCAGACTTCCGCAGAGCGAGCTATCCAGGACTTCGCCGCCGTGGGTATCAAGGTCAACCCAAAGTCGATCCAGTACAATGAGTGGATTGGCAGTCTCTATCGCCCTCCGTTCGGGTTCGACGGTATCCTTTGGGGTCCCCGCCGGTACTACACGGATGTAGATCCTTACCTCTGGTATTGGCTGCACCCCGACAAAGCGCAGGGCATCTCGAACCAGAGCCGAATCAACGACCCTTCACTCCTGCCCCTGCTGGAGAAGCAACGGCAAACCTTCGATGAACCGGCCCGCCTCGAAATCATCGGGCAGATCCAGAAAATCGTCGCTGAACAGCAGTACTACGTAGGCCGGACAACCGGGAACGCATACTCATTTTGGAGTTCGTGGCTAGAAGGTTGGGGTGCGACTCTGGGCTACGACCTTCCCCAGGTCGAATCGGCGTGGGACGGGCGGCTTTAGGATGGCTCAGGCCGGAGCTCTGGAAGGAACGCGCGTCCTGGAGCTGGCGGAAGGAGTTTCAGGCCCTTACTGCGGCAAACTGCTAGCAGGTATGGGCGCAGAAGTGCTGAAGCTTGAGCCCCCTGCCGGCGATCGCTCCCGGCGGGAAGGTCCGTTCCCGGGGGACATACCCGATCGTGAAAAGAGCGGGCTCTTTCTTCATCTCAATACAGGAAAGCGTTCGTTTGCCCTGAACCTGGCGAGTGAGGATGGCAGGGCTGTCCTCACTCGCCTCATCGACAAGGCGAAGACTGACATTCTCATTCTCGGTCATCGCCGCCAGGAACTTGATGTATTCGGATTGGATCTCGACGCGCTGAGGCGCGACCATCCCGCGCTCATCGTGGTTAATGTTTCTCCATTTGGGCTTACTGGCCCGAAAAGCCATTGGCTCGGCACGGAGCTGACCGCCTACGCGGCAAGCGGCTACATGTCTCTCACCGGCGCCGCGGATCGCGAGCCCATCAAGGCCTACGGGTCCCTTGTGCAGTATCAGGCAGGCGCCCACGCCGCACTCGGTGCGCTGGCCGCGCTCTTCGCGCGGGATCTCACCGGAGAGGGACAGCTAGTCGACGTTTCCGAAATGGAAGCTGGCACGTTTCTACTTGGCGGCGTAGAACAGGCCGCACACTTCAATGGAGTGGTCATTCGGCGAAACGGCACCCGGCTCCTCGGCTTCGCGCCGCAGCACTCGTACCCATCGACGATCCGGCCGTGCGGCGATGGCTTCGTCCATTGTCATTCCAATAACCGGCACCTCGATCTGCTCGGTGTGCTGATCCCTAATCCTCGCCTTCTCGAACCTGAGGTCCTTGGCAGCCTCATGGGTCACGCCGACGAGATCGACGCGATCATGGATGAGTGGCTCGCCGATAAAAACCGAAGGGAGGTGGTTGCCGCGGCTCAGGAGCTCCGCCTGCCATTCACCGAAGTCATGACTCCCGGTGAAGTTATGGCTGACCCGCACCATAAGGAACGCGAGAGCTTCGTGCTCGTCTCCCATCCCGGGGCCGGCCCCGTTCAGCAACCAGGAGCTCCGTTCCGGATGAGTGCCTCCCCCTGGGTAACTCGCCCCGCGCCGCTCCTTGGCGAGGCCGGCCCCGACATTTTCGACTTACTGGATTTCGCGGCCGAAGACCTGGCCCGGGCCTACGCAGTGGGGGTTGTCTAAGGTGGTTCGGCCGCTCGAAGGAATCCGCGTCATCGATTTCACCAACGCCGTCGCTGGGCCCATCTCAACGTTCATTCTCGGAGACCTTGGCGCGGAAGTCATCAAAGTCGAGGAACCGTCTGGCAGGCCTCTGCACGCGGTCGGCACCGCCCCACTGCTGCCCGGCGCACCGGATCTTTCCTACAACCGGATCATGGTCTTCAACGAGCTGAACCACGGGAAGCGCGGAATCAGCCTCAACGTGTCAACGGAACAGGGCCGTCAGGTTTTCCTGAAGCTTGTTGCGGGGGCCGACGTTGTAGTCGACAACTTCGCGCCACGCGTTATGCCGAACCTTCGGCTCGATTACGACCACCTCAAGGTGGTTAACCCTCGCATCATCTGCATCTCCATGCCGGCCTTCGGCCTTTCAGGGCCTTACCGCGAACGAGTGTCCTATGGCCCCGGAGTTGATGCGATGAGCGGGCTCTCGCACCTAACCGGCTACGAGGATAGTACGCCCATGAAGCCCGGGAACTTCTTTTGCGACCAGAATGCTGGCCTGCTCACCGCCCTGGCCTGCATGTCGGCGCTCCGCCACAGGAACAGGACAGGTCAGGGCCAGCACATCGAAATGCCCATGATCGACGGCGAATTCCAGGTCCTCGGTGACGCGTACATCGATTACTGGATGAACAAACGTGAACGGACGCGGACAGGGAACGATCACCCCTGGATGGCGCCTCACAACGTTTATCCCTGTCGTGGGGCGGACTCATGGGTTGCCATTGCAGTTGAGAACGATGCCCAGTGGGCGGCACTCTGCGAGGTGCTGGGACGGCCCGAGCTGAAATCCGATGCCCGCTTTGCCGGTCAGCTGCAACGCTGGAGAAATCGCAAAGAGGCTGATGGCTACATCGCCGAGTACACCAGCCTTCTCTACCACCGGGAGGTTGAGGCCCAGTGTCAGGGTGCCGGAATTCCGGCCGCCGCTGTACTCAACGCCCTCGAGCTACTCGAGGATGAGCAGGTTCGCGCACGTCAGGGGTTCGAGTACGTCGATGTCCCGGGTGTTGGGCCAACGCCCTATCCACGCGTCGCTTTCAAGCTCTCGGGCACGCCCGTGCCGATAACCAAGGCCGCACCTGGCTTCGCCGAAGACAACGATTATGACTATCGCGAACTCCTCGGTCTTTCAGAGGACG
>CAZEHM010000092.1:0-2776 GCA_964512025.1 uncultured Nitrospira sp.
GCGACCGCGAGAAAAAGACGATTTCCGTCACGTTCGACGTGCGCGAGGGTCCGCGCGTATTCGTCGAGCGGATCAATATTTCCGGCAACACCCGCACGATGGACAAGGTTATCCGTCGCGAGTTTCAGATCGTCGAAGGTGATGCCTTCAATACGGCAAAAATGCGGCGTTCGCAGAAACGCCTGCGCAACTTGAACTTCTTTGAGACGGTGGATGTGACGAATGCGCCTGGATCGGCGCCGGATAAAACCGTTGTCGACGTGCAAGTGAAGGAAAAATCGACCGGCGAATTGTCGTTGGGCGCCGGCTTCTCGACCACGGAAGGCGCCATCGGTAGCTTGGGCTTGAAGGAAAAGAATTTTCTGGGAAGTGGGCAGGAAGTTCGAGCGACGTTCCTCTTGTCCCAGAGAACGAGTGAAATCGACCTTGGTATTTTCGAGCCTTACTTCCTGGATCGTAACCTATCCGCGGGCCTCGACCTGTTCCGTATCACGCGCGACCGCGAATCGCAGAGCTCGTTCAATGAAAAGGATACGGGCGGCAAGATCCGCATGGGCTACGAGATTGTCGAGCCGTGGAGCCAGCAGCTTCATTTGACGATCCAGGAGCAGGACATCAACAATATCAATTCCAACGCCGCGACATTCATTCAGGAGCAGGCGGCCAGCTCGTTCCTGAACGAGTTCGGCCAAGACCTGCTTTATGATCAACGCGACAACAGGCTCGACCCGACCGACGGCTATTTCTTCAAGATCGGAGCGGACATCGCGGGGCCAGGCGATCAGCAGTTTGTCCGTGGCCGTATCGAAGCTGGTAATTACTACCCGATAGCCGACATTGAATGCCAACTGGGGCGTGATGAAATAGGAGCAGCCGAAGCCCGCGGTCAGAATGAAATTGAACCGGGAGGATTCTTCAGGAATCTTTCCTGCCAGGTCGGTCCAGAAGGGGCCGCCGGCGAATTCGGCATAGGGTCGAAACCGGTCGAGGGCGACCATGGTGTATTTGATTTTAGGCGTGAAGCCCACGCCGTGAGTGAGAAAGGGTTCTTGAAACTGGATGTAGACGACTTCGGCGCCCAGAGAAATCTGTCCGCGGTACCAGCTGTCCCCCATGGGGTCTGTGACCGTCATCATCCAGGAGGGCATCATGGCGACACCCTGCTGCTTGGTCGTGTGATCGACCGTCAGCCGGTGGGGGAGCAGATAGCCTGCCGAGAGTCCGACTTCCTGCGTGCCCACAGTAATATGGGGGACGACGGAGTCAGCTGCTTGAACAGGAGCGGTTATCGCACTCACCAGCAACAGCGACCAGAGCACACGTAAGCGCAACATTCCACCTTGGGCAACATGTAGATGTCAGTCTCTTGTCGGTTGTGCGAGGGTGAAACTTGATGCAACCGATGTGACGGTCTTACGGTAGCAGAGGATTCGTATCTGTCCAGAAAGATATGAGAACTATCAGGTGGGGCAGGACGGAGTGCGATACTACGGATGTGAAATAGATTGCCGAAGCTCGGCCAGGAGTCCGGTGTCTCCGGCGAGCTCGGGAAGCCGGTAGTGCTGGTCGAGCGAGACCGTTCGTTCGAGACAGCGAATCGCCGAGGCGGAATTCTGCTCGCGGATATACAGTGTGGCCAGCAGTCGCAAGACCGCCGCTTCGCCGGCCGGATTGCCCAGCTTGATGAAGTGCTCGGATGCATTGTTCAGGCATTTTTCCGCCTGACTCAAGGAGCCGGATTCGAGGAAGGTTTTGCCCAGCTGGCTGTAGGTGAGCGCGAGCCCTTCTTCGTTCCCGATGCGGCGATGACATTCCAGCGCCTCGGTGAAATGGGCGATGGCCTGCTCCCAATGCGATTGCCGCGCCTCCTCCATGCCGAGGTTGTGATAGAGGATGCCGAGTGCGCGGTCGTCATTGAGCGGCTTCAGGAGATCGAGCGCTTCCAGATAGTAGGGGCGGGCTTTCTCAGGGCGGCCGGCGCCGATGTGGAGATTGCCTAGATTCACCAGGGTGTGCGCGATCGCCTGCGGGTTTTGCTCGGTTCGCTGGATCGTGAGCACTTCGCGGTAGCAGGCCTCCGCTTGTTCCAGGTCCCCGGACAGGGCGCAGACGTTGCCGAGATTGCCGAGTGAGGCGGAGAGCACGCCGGGATTGTCGGCGAGGCGATCGTCAGCGACGGCCTGTTCGCAGGCGGCTCTGGCTTGAGCCAGTTGCCCGCGGTGAAGAAAAATCCTGGCGCGGTGTTTATCGTCGTCGGACATGCGCGTTCAGCTGTCGGCGATCAGCACTCTCCTGCTAGTCGCCGCCTTTGGGGGTATCTTTTCTGAATTCCACGACAATCTCGTCTTCCTCGTCCAAGCCGAGTCCTGCGCGAAACGATTCCAGGAGTTCGGTGACGTAGTCGAGGTGCTGCGGATCTTTTCCCTCGCGCGCAGCCAGGTACGCTTCGGATAGCCGCATGCCGGTTTCGAAATGGTGTGCGATGGTTTGTTCCGTCACCTGTTGCCAGGTGATGTAGATGCAGAAGGCTTGAAAGGCATGGGCCTGCGGGTAGCGGGTCGCCAAGGAGAGCAATCCCTCGTACGCTTCCCGCGCCGTCGATCCGGCATTGGAGGAAAAAATGTCTTCCAACTCAACGGCGGTGTCCCAGTCGGGACCAAGTTCGGATTCTGCTTCTTCAAACGCCGCCTGTGCGGCAAGGGCTGCATCGAATTGCATGGTTACCTCAAATGTTATTGAGGCAGGATACTTGGGAGGAGAAAGAGAGGTCAATGAG
>CAZEHM010000093.1:0-2728 GCA_964512025.1 uncultured Nitrospira sp.
GGCGCGTTCACCGGAGCGGACCGTGATCGCCCCGGAGTCATTGATGGGGCGCAAGGCGGAACCGTCTTCTTTGACGAAATTGGGGAGATTCCCCTTGAGTTCCAAGCCAAGCTTTTACGCTTCCTTCAAGAGAAGGAGTACCGGCCGGTAGGATCAAGCCGAGCCAAGCATGCTGACATCCGAGTCCTGGCTGCGACCAATCGTGACCTGGAAGAGATGGTACGACGCGAGAGCTTTCGTGCGGATCTGCTCTACCGGCTGAATGTATTGCGCATCGAAGTGCCACCTCTGCGATCAAGGCGCTCAGACGTTCCATTCCTCGTCAAGCGGATCCTTGACGAGGCCTCTGGAAAGGTCGGCAAGAAGCTGTGGCTGGTTGGTGGTGCCAGCGATGCGTTGGCTCAATACGAGTGGCCCGGGAATGTCCGTCAGTTGCAGAACGTGATCCGCCGCCTGGTGGCGATGGAGCCTCCCGGAGCCATCCCGGAGGAAGTAGTTAGGCGGGAACTGGAAGCTGGTGAGGCAGAAGACGAGGCAACCGGTCTTGACGCTGTCGAGCGCCAGCATATTCAGAGAGTCCTGGAGCAAACGGAAGGCAACAAGACCAAAGCGGCAGAGATTCTGGGAATCCAGCGCCGTACGCTTTACAAGAAGCTCGCCCGAATGGAGCGCGCTGACGCCGGGGCAGGCGAATAGGGCACAGCGCCGTGCCCCTCGTGCTTCAAGGCACTTCGCCGTCTCGGTCCAAGGAACTGAAAACACAAGGACTGCTAGAAGTGGCCCTGTGCTTGCTTTGTCTTTCCTCGGAGGTGTGCCTATGAGAGGAAGGTCGGTACGAAGGACCACCTGCCTCATGGCGGCGCTTGCGATCCTAGCATCCATTGCGACCGCTCAGCCCATTCCGGAACCGGGATTAACCCGTGTTGTGTCGCTAACCGGCACACTCACCGTGACGCGGTTGCGGCAAGATCCACGGCTACTCCGGCTCCACGACGCGGTCCAGTCGGGAGACGAGTTGGCAACAGGAGAAAACTCGCAGGCGGTCCTACGGTCGGCGGATGGCAGTACCGTCGTGGTGTATCCGGATTCACGGCTGGTGTTCAATGAGCGATCCGCCGACGTGCGCGAACTGCTGCATCTCTTCCTCGGTTCGATAAAGGTTCACATCGAGAGGATTAGCGGCCGGCCCAATCCTCATAAGATGACAACTCCAACGGCGGTGATCGCCGTCAGAGGAACGACCTTCAGCGTCTTCGTCGACGATACCGATTCCACGCTGGTCGCAGTCGAGGAAGGAGAAGTCGCTGTTGCGAACACCCAACTGCCCGGGCAGGAAGTAGTCCTGCGCGCGGGCCAGCGAACGTGGGTTAGGCCTGGGCAACTTCCGCAGCAGGCGAGGGCGTTTCGAGGGCCCTCAGAACGTGCCGACTTGGCGCGGGGAATCGGCCGGGGCCGAGAGGCCGCCGGGATCCAACAGATGGACACCATGACGGGCTCGCGCGGGATGGGAGCGATGAGTGCTCGGACGAATCCGCACTGAGAAACCGATGCGAATAGCTCTTCGATGTTTGGCATTTGTCTCTTTGACCTTCGTGCTCACAGGTCAAGCGTGGGACCCTCGGGCCGAGATAAACGCACTTACCGCTGATCCGGAAACGAAATTCGGCGTGCTCAACCTCATCGGGTCTGACCTGGGCACGCACCGAAATCGGTTGGTCCTCTTGAGGAAAGAAACCGGCCTCTCGTTCGCGGACATCTACTCGGAAGAGTTGCGGAAGCGCGGTTTGACCGAAACGGAAATCGCTCGACGTCTACAGATGGTCGCGCGGAGGGCTGAGAAGGAAGCTGGGCGCGCCCGTGGCCTCGAGGCCGCCCGTCCGATCGCCTATCTCGGCTCATCCATGGATCACAACTCGATCGGGACAGTCGTTACGCTGAATCCCGAGGTCGGCCTGGATCTCCGCTCGTTCGGACTTGTCGCCGGACTACCCGTCTATCGGGTATCATCCCCCCAACGCAGGTCTACCGGAATCGGTGACGCTTACGTCTCAGCGTTCCTGAGACGCCCTGCTCGCCAGTACGAAGTCGCCACGGGGTTCACTCTCGGCGTACCGACGGGATCGAAGGAAAAAGGGCTAGGGGCGGGCCGAGTGTCAGTCGATCTCAATGGCACGGTTCGACGCCACTTCGAGTCGTTGCGCCCGTTCTTCGGCGTCGGCTATACGAACTCTACGTTCAACAACGTTGGATACCAGCGGCCCTTCATCAGCAACGGCAATGCCTTCTATTCATCCGCTGGTCTCGACTACCGGATCGGGCGCCGACTGACGGCTGGAGTTGGAGGGTTCGGTCTCCTGGCCGTAGGAACTCAGACCGTGATCAGCCAGATGTCGAACATGCTATCCATGAGCGCGCCCGGAGCCGGGCTGGGCGGGGTACCTGGCATGAGCGGAATGCCAGGGCATCCCGGCATGGGTGCGGGAATGCCCGTTGGCCATCACACCACGATAGCGACGGTAGCCGGACGAGATGCTTCAGACTACGGCCCATCTGGATGGACCTCCTGGTCACCCCATGCCGACGTGACGCTGAGTCTGCGATTTGCATACAGCGCGCCGAACCGGCTGACGACGGTGCGACTGGGCGTCGGATTTGATCTCTCTCATGCAGTGGGGCGCTTGAGGAAGTGAACGCATCAGGTAAGGTTGACGCCTATTTTGCATTGTGC